>JBHJHM010000079.1:0-55527 GCA_050330865.1 Leptolyngbyaceae cyanobacterium | reverse complement strand
AAACGGAAACGAAAACCTAACGTTAAGCTAATTGTCGCTCCTTTTCCTGACCACCAGCGCTCTTCTGAACAGTTTTTCTTCCAACCATCCTCTCCAATCCCCTTGACAACTGGCATAGAGACTTAACTTGTGGCCAATGGTCAAACCCAGTCTTTTTCATGTGGGCCGCGTAGATATGGCCGAGCGAATCCGGCGGATAGGTGAGTAAGGTATCCAGGTCGTGGGCAGGCGGAATATACCGTTCTTGAATCAGTGCAGCACAGGCGGGGTCGCGGCGAAGGTGCTGTACGGTCGGGTCATAGGCGGAGGTGTTGAGCAGTCCATCAACCAGTTCACCGATGGTGTCCAGGCTTTCGTTTTCAAGCAGCCCGTAATCCTGTGGTAGCAAAGCTGTTAACCGACACCGAGACAGAGGTACTCGCTCAATTTGCGGCGGCAGTGCAGCAGGGACAGGCAAAAGGTCATATTGATGCAGCCCTGGTGCCAGAAGTGACAGCACAATTGCTGCTAGTCATGGTGGATGGTTTTATTGGACGCTTCGCAACTCAGTCTGAAATCAAGGTAGATGCGATCGCCCAACATGCTAAGCAAATGGTGCTGAATCTACTGTCCGTTAAAAACCAATTATGCAGCAGGGGTCAATGGCAAGTAATGTTTTTCCAATAAATCCGGCCAGGTGTTTATGGCGTTTGTGCAGGAATTGATGGGCAGCAAGGCAACTACCTTAACCAAAGACCTTGAGCACGCCAAATAGCATGATGACGATGTAGATCAAATAGAGACCTAGTAACACCCCTACTTCCCAAAGCTCAAAGCTGTGTCTCGGATTGCCCCACTGGATTAACGCAGCATAGGCAGCGGCTAATGCCGCAACGAATATCAGATTGACGGTGAATAGGAGGCCGTCCTCGATCGCTAATCCCACCATTGCCAAAGGGAAAAAGGCTAGGGTCATGGTTGCGGTATTGTCGGCAATCACGCTGGTAGTCGCGGCGGTCATTTGGCCGCTGCGAGCAACGCTCCAGGTCGCAAACACTTCGGGGGCAATGCTGAGCGTAGAGGTAATGAATAGGCCGCCAATCAGCTCTGAGATATTGAGCAGTGAGACAATGCGCTCAGTTGCAGCGACGACGAAATAAGCCCCAATGATCAAGGCTAGAACGCCACAGCAAGCCACGACAATTTCCGATCGCCGCCAGCGTACAGACTGCTGCTGCTGGCGCTGGCGCACAAAGGTTTGCCCCACATAGACAGCGTAGGCCACCAGCATAATCCAGCCATCGATAGGCTGTAGACCCCGCCAAGGCGAAGGCAGCGTTAATAGAGCAGCCAAGGCGACCACCGCCATATACGGAATCGCCTGCAGGGTCAATGCCTCAGGTTTGACGCGCAAAGCCGTCCAGGAGCTGAAAACGTTGAGTTGGGGATCCTCTATGGGCTCAGAGGTGTCTTCTTCTGCAGAGCGGCCTGCGAGCGATCGCTGATTCTCATTAGCTGACCGGGTTTGCGAAGCCAAATAGGCCACCGTCACAATCGCCGGAACCGAAATAATGTTGCTGCCTAAAAGATTTCCCAAGCCAATATCAGAAACGCCTTGCAGAGCGCTGACCGTATTCGTACCAATCTCTGGACTAGCAGTTGCTAGAGCAACAAAGGCAGCCCCCGCCGCTTCCGAAAGCCCCCACTGTTGACGTAACTTCTGGAGCGGTTCGGCTAACTTGTCGGCTCCCCAGTGAGCGGCCCACACAGCCGCCAAAAGCATTCCAACCCACAGTATCAGCATTATTCAACAGACCCTGACAGTCCAGGCGGCCAAGCGTCCGGCAAGAAACCTAACCGATCCGCCAAGGCTCCCCCAAAAACAATAACGCCAATTAAGAGCAGCAGCCAGTCACCCCGATCCAGCCACCCCAGTCCGCTTGATCGGGGTATGTTATGCCCCTACCCTTTCCCCAATTTCTAGACGATTGCCGTTAGCAAAGTCCCAGCCAGTTTGGGCCTTTTTACCACTGGGCTTGACCTGATAGAGCAGCAATAAGCCGTCGCCAGTCTGTACAACTGGGCCAACTCCTTTAACAATGCCGACCACGGTTCCGGGTTCGCCGTCAGGAGCCAGTTCCTTTACGGTATCCTGCAGATTTTGGAATGTCTCAGGCAGCTGATTCCAATAGGCATCGCCCAAGGGCACAGTCGCTTCTACTTTGAGATCCTTTTGGCGCAAGCTTGTAAAGCAATTAGGGTAGAACCCCCGTACTTGGTTATGCAGTGCGATCGCGGATTTGCCCCAGTCAAGTTTGTAGTCTTCTTTCTGAATTAGAGGCGCGTAGGTAGCCTTAGCGTCATCTTGAGGCACAGGCACCAGACTTCCCGCGTCGAGCTGCTTCAGGGTTTGGGGCAGTAATTCGGCGCTCATCGCAGCTAAGGCTGCCGCCACATCCCAGGCATTGTCGAGTAAACCAACGGCATAGGTTTGCTTCAGCAACATAGGGCCTGTGTCCATCCCGACATCCATCTGCATGGTGGTAATCCCCGTTTGCAGTTCCCCATGATACAGGCACCACTGAATAGGAGCCGCCCCCCGATACTGCGGCAGGATCGAGCCATGGGAGTTGATACAGCCCAAGCGCGGCATTTCTAGAATCGAGGCTGACAGGATTTGACCATAGGCTACTACGACAAAGGCATCTGCCTGAGTGGCCTCCAGCTTTTCTAGCGTTTCGGGATCTTGCTTGATGCGTGGGGGCTGCCAGACCGGAATACCCGCTGCAAGCGCGATCGCTTTCACCGGCGACGGCGTTACTTGCTTTCCCCGTCCCCGTCGCTTATCAGGTTGCGTGACCACAGCGACAACATCAAAATCCGGATGCTGCAAAAGTCGCTCCAGACTAGGAACTGCGAATTGGGGAGTGCCAAAGTAAAGGATACGCATTGGGGAGTAGAAGGGTAGCAAGGTAACAGCGTGAAGGGTTAGGGGAGTGACAGAGTCAGGGAGTAGGCAAAGCCTCATCACCCTACGATCGCTTCACCTACCCTACTACCCATCCACCCTACTACCCATCTACTCCTTTAAGGGACGATCGCGATCGTCACGCGCCGCCCTAGCTGCATCCCCCCAACCGGGCCTAAAGCTGTGTCACCGTAACCGACGGCAATCCAGTGATAGGCATCGCTACCAAGGCGTTGGGTCAGGTGGCGCTGGATCGCAATGGCCTGTTGATAGGACAGATCTGTAGGAGTTCCATCACCGCTTTGAATATCGCTGTAGCAGCCAATTAGAATAGTCGCCCCTGGGTATTGCCCAATGTCTTGCAGAATGCTGTCAAGCAGCACTTGCGAGTCGGGCTGCAAGATGGAGTCTCCTGGTTCGAAGAGAATATCACTGGGAAGCGTCACTCGATAGGCGTCAATCTGAAAAAGCGGATCGGCTTCTATCCCAGCAGTGGTTGGGGCCGTAGAATTAGGAGCCGGGGCGATCGCAGCCGGAGCTTGCCTACCTTCAGTGGGTGGTGCCAGTCGGTTTTCTACGCTCCCAACACGCTCTTCTAAAGGTCTGTCTAAATCGGGAAGACCCAGTTGGGTTTCCACGGCTGAAGTGCGATCGCGCAGCCGCTGCAAATCATCCTGAATGGCCTCTAGCTCAACGGTGATTTGTTCACGCTGAATCTCTGACAATGCAACGGGGCGGGTTGTGGGGGTGGGAGCAATAGACTCAGCTGGCAGACGCGGAACCTCACGGGCCGCGCTCGGACGCAGCGAATCGCCCCGCCACCAAGCCGGCAACCGACGCACTTTTTGGACGGTACGACTCGTGCGCCTCATAACCACTTCTTGTAGAGGAGGCCTGGGTGAAGAGGCTGGCAAGAACTGTGCAATCAGCACACCTAAAAACCAGACGCCGCCAACACCGGCCCCCAATAAGGCCCAGCGCAAGAGCCAGACAAAAAAGGTTCGAATACCGCTCCAGCGATTGCTTTTAGGCGGCTCCGCTGACTTTGCCTGAAAAGAAACAGCATCCCCGATGGGCACTGGTTCCGTGCGAGGCGTGTTTTCAATGGGTGGAAGTTCGGGCATTGTATCCTCCTATATCGAGGAGCTTCCCTGTTAGGCGCTACTGCTACAGCCCCCCAACACGGCTGGGTGGCCAGAAGCGGACGACAGCTTTACCAATGATGTCTTCTTGAGCGACAAACCCCCAAGAGCGACTATCAAAGCTGCTATTACGATTGTCCCCCAAGACGAGATAAAACCCGTCAGGAACCGTTTCGGGGCCCCAATCGCTCAAAGGTTGCTCTTTGATGTAGTCCTCTGTCAGTGCTTCATCATTAACAAACACAGTACCGTCAGCGATTTCAACCGTATCGCCTGGAAGCCCAATAATGCGCTTGATAAAGGCGTCGCGGCGTTGCCCTGGCTTAAACAAAGACTCGGGAGGCCTAAAGACAACAATATCGCCTCGCTCAGGTGGGTTGAAGTGGTAGCTCACTTTCTCTACTACCAGGCGATCATTAATTTCCAGCGTCGGCTCCATCGAGCCAGAAGGAATGTAACGAGCCTCAGCTACAAACGCTCTGATACCCAACGCGAGAACAATACTCAGACCCAGCGTTTGCAAACCTTCGACTACGGGATTAATAGAACGCTCTGTAGACTGAGGGCGTTCTTTATCCGTCATGTTCGAAGGCTGAGAAGAATCAGACATAACAGGCGCGGTGTCCGTTGAGAATCTTAGGAAAGCAATCCGTAAATCATATCCTAATCAAAATCATTGCCGTCAACCATAAAGACAATAGGGCTGAGTAAATTGTGCCCGGAGGCTCACTACTGGGAGCGCGATGGTTTTGTCAAATCAAATGAATCGATCCAGGGAGAAGCCCTTGCCTTTAAGCATAATTGAGGGGTGGCAATACTCTCTCAGCGATTTTTTTAACGCTATGCATACCCTCTTGTCCGGCCCGCTAACCGTGGAGCGCGTTACGATTACGATGCAAGACTTGCCGCTCAGTCTCCATGGCACCACGCTGGTGCAACTATCAGACTTTCATTTTGATGGGCTGCGGCTGTCGTCTGAACTGTTGCAAGACGCGATCGCTCAAAGCAATGCCATCTTTCCCGATTTAGTATTGCTAACAGGCGATTTCGTCACCGATGAATTTGAGCCTGCTTATGAACTTGCCACGTTCTTAAAGCGTTTGCAAAGCCGCCATGGCACCTATGCGGTTCTGGGCAACCACGACAACATCACCATGAGTGGGCGCTTAAATATTATCGATGCCTTGTATCAAGCAAACGTTACAGTCCTATGGAACGAGATTGCTTACCCTTTAGGCGAAGCCCTACCGCTAGTGGGGCTAGCTGATCTCTGGTCAGGGGAGTGCCGTCCTGAGCTTTTGCTTGCGCAGCTAACACCTGAAACACCCCGCCTAGTCTTGGCCCATAATCCAGATACAGCCGAGCGACTGCAATCACTGCGGGCTGATTTACAGCTGTCGGGACACAGTCATGGCGGTCAAGTAGTGCTACCAGGGCTGGGATCATTGCCCATCGTGGTTCAGCGCATAAAACCTTTCTTGCCTGAGTGGATAAGAAAAAACACGCCCTATTTAAAGGACGGATGCGATCGCGTCTTGAAACATTGGGAGTGGGCAATGGGACTCCACAAGGTTGGCCGCAATCAGCTGTACGTTAATCGAGGACTAGGCACGTACCTACCAGGAAGATTCTTCTGTCCTCCTGAACTGACAGTTTTGACGCTTGTAAGCGAGTAATACTAGTTCTCTAAATCACAGTGATAGGAATCAATCAATGCCGCCTCGTGACATGTCACGGGGCGGATGGAGCGATAGCGCTTATACTCATTCTCGCGGTAAGCGCTACAGTTCCCTGGTTTCGACACGTAAAAAACCACAAACATTCGACATATCCTCTAAAGAATGTCTAACGCTTGTGGCTTTATAACCGTTGGCAGGTGCCCACGGCCCATCGTCTAGTTCAGAATCAAAAATGTTGCGACTGCCGATGAGATTGCAGCAGTTGCCAAAAAGAGGTCTTGGAACAGTTGAGAGTTCTGATTTGCGGACAGGCTCTCAGCATAGACAGCGACTTTAACTTCGTCTTGCGCGGGGCGTTGAACGGGGCGATGAGAAGAGTAGTACATTTTGAAATTTGGTTTTCTGATAAACGTATTGTCATTGTAACGAACTTGTTACAAGACAGACATCTTTCTTCTGACTTACTTTCGATTTGAGTAGAGCGATCGCATTTGTAATTTGATCGTAGACGGCTCAACCAAGCCCAAGCCACCCTGCTATCGTCAACAGACAAATGGCTTGTCAATATTGGTATCCCCAGAGACCAACTACTGCTACCTTCATGGTCCATATTGGGGCTGGCGGTCAACATCGGTGAGGATTGCCGAACGTATTCACTGGACTTCCCTCACCTGTGTTCCGAAAGAATCATGTACACAGTTAAAAAGGCTCCATGCAAAAAGAACAACTCTTAGCTCAGACAATGGCGTTTCTCATGTGTACAACCCCTGAAACGACGCTGGGCAAGCTCCTGAACTTTTGTTTGGCGACCAAAGTTGAGTCCGAGAATTCGGGCAAAACACCGCTGGCTTTCGCCGAAGAGCTCTTGCAGCACCCAGAAAAGCTAGCGAACTGGGTCTCTGAAGTAATCGACAGCGACGATAATTACAGTGTGGAAGAAATGGTGGCGCTTTCGGAAATCCCCTTGAAGGAACCACAGAAATTTATGGATCGCCTCATGTCAGAAGTCAAAACGCTGGATACTCAAGGACTCTAGTCCTCGATGACAGAAGTACGCGCACCCTTCAGAATGCTTGCAAGGCTCACCCGCTGTGGTTTTGAATTTTGAATTTTGAATTCCGCGTAGCGGTACTAGTCAGATCTTGCCAAGCGGTCTACGGCAGCGGAATGTCTCTGGTCATAGGGTGCCGGACGGGCAGAAAAACCGTCCTGATTGCTCAGAACACTTCGGTGACTTGAATTATGCTGAAGACATGTCAAGCTAATTGCCATCCCAAGATCATTCTCATCTGTCATAAGAGAGCTTGATAAATACTCGCTTTGTGCAAAAGGCAGGTAGAATCGGTGGCTTTCTGCTTGGGTTTGTTGAGATATCTTCGCGTTCCCCTCAGCTTATGAATCGACTGTTCACGCATCATCCCGTTGTAATTGGCCTGACCCTAGGACTGGGAGCTAGTTTGGCGCTGACCGGGTGTAGTGAAGCCTCCCTTGACACATTTGAGACTTCTGTTGACACGACGGTCGAAAATACGCTCGATCGGCTGGAGGGGACATTCATTGTTGACAATTACGAGGCCACAGCCACAACCGTCTACACCTGGCAGGTCGAATATCGTCCCGGTGGCGTCACGCAAGATCGTCCCCGCGAAGGCCGCATCGAAACCTTTGAATCTTCCTACCGCGTTAACGTTAATGGTCAACCGGCTACTCAAAGTGCGGGCACCAGTGCTGACGAGAAGGGGCTCTGGTGGCCAGCCTTACCCCCCAAGCCAACTGTTGATGACCTAGAAGCTCGCCAAAAAAGTCGCGAGGTATTTTCAGAGCCCCAAATTCAAAAATCGGTAGAATACACGCTAGCGTTTGAGGAAAATGGGGAAATGATTGCCCTCAAAACTGAATATCCGGTATATCGCGAGGCTGTTAAAGCCAATGAAGCTGGGCGATCGCTCAAGCTCACGCTTGGACGTGAGGATGCCTACGTTTGGAAAGCGGAAATGCAGTAGGAAGAGCCGACTTACGGATAAAAGCTAAGCCGGGGCAATCCCAATTGTTCATCCAGGCCATGCATCAGGTTAAAGCACTGCACAGCCTGTCCAGCTTGTCCCTTCATCAGGTTATCGATCGCCGACATGACGATAACTCTACCCGTACGAGAATCAACTTCCACACTGAGATAACAGCAGTTAGTTCCCCAAGCCCATTTTGTCTGAGGGTAGGTACCCGTAGATAAAATAGTCACCCAAGGACAGTTGCGGTAAAACGCCGAATAAATGGTGTGCAAATCTTCTCGGACTAAACCTGGGTCGCGGAGATTTGCGTACACTGTAGATAAGATCCCTCGCACCATGGGTATCAAGTGAGGGGTGAACTGCACTAGCACCTCGCGTCCTGATAAATGGCTGCAAATTTGCTCAATTTCGGGAGTATGGCGGTGTTTGGTGACGCCATAAGCTCCCAATGAGTTATCGGCTTCCGCTAACAGCAGATTTTCTTTAAGCTTGCGTCCTCCGCCCGAAGTACCCGACTTGGCATCAATAATAATGCTGTCAGACTGAGCCAAACCCTGCTTTAAAAGCGGCGCGATCGCTAGCAGGCTAGCTGTCGGATAACAGCCTGGACATCCCACCAAGCTGGCTTCTTTGATGCGATCGTTGAATAACTCAGGCAAGCCATAAACGGCTTGTTGGTTAATCGATTCATCTGTGCGATCGCCACCATACCAAGCTCGATATACGGATAGATCAGCAAATCGATAATCTGCCGACAGGTCAATAACCTTACATTCTGCAGCCAACAGTTTTGGGGTCAAATCATAGGCGATGCCGTTCGGTAAAGACAGAAAGACCGTATCACAGCGCGCTCCAATAGCTTGAGCATCGACGGCTTCCACCGCCAACGGAATGTTTCCTTGCAAGTGAGGGTAAATGTCGGTATATGCTTTGCCAGCACTGCTATTGCCTCCCAGATAGGTGATCTCTGTACGAGGATGTTCACTCAGCAAACGCACTAACTGAATGCCTCCATAACCAGAGGCTCCTACAATGCCTACGCGGATTGTTTCAGACTCGCCCATAATCAAATTGCTAGCCGGTATAAGGTGGGTAATGCTTTTTCGGGAACAAGGACAAGGATAGCGACTTTGGCTCGAAGAGTTTATCTATAACAAAACATTACCTAGAGAAAATGTAGTCAAGACCTAGCAATGCTAAGCCTCTGCTGTCGATGTGAAATCACTACTCAGAACTTTCCCTTCAAGATAATGAAACAGATCAGCCTTTTGGAGGGGGTACAGAGGTTAGATCACCTCTTACAGGATGATTGGTCTAATCTTGGATCCGCTTGGAAGCTCGCTTGGCTTTGGCTGTCTGGGGGGGACGTTCTGGAAGAATGCCTTGTGGCCGCATAAGCAAGATGACTTGGAGCAGTACCCCAATGAGCAAGAGTCGCAGAGGACTGGCACGCGCAATCCAAGCAATAGGCAAACGGTTCGTCAGCAATTCCGTGCCTGACCAGATGCCCCAAATTGCGAAAGCTCCGACAATCGCGCCACGGGTGTTGCCACTGCCTCCTGCAATCAGCATGACCCACACCATAAAGGTGGCAAATTCCGGCTGAAATGCTTCCGGGCTAATAAAACCAACAAAGTGAGCGTAGAGCGCTCCTGCCAACCCCATGACCATGGAGCCCAAGACAAACGCCTGCAGGCGAAAGCCAATTACGTTTTTCCCAGCCGCTATTGTTGCAGGTTCATCTTCCCGGACTGCCCTCAACACGCGACCCCAGGGTGACCGATAGGCGCGATCGCTGGCCCCAAAGACGATACCCAGAGCAATGAGTACTACTAACAGCATGATCCAGGTACCGTGAGTCCTTAATGCAGGAATAGTGCTGGTCAGCCAAGTTAGCGGCTTGGGGATACCAGCAATGCCGCGGACTCCATTGGTTAGCCAGGCTTCGTTTTTGAGTAAGAGGCGCACGATTTCGGCAATACCAATAGTAGCGATCGCAAGATAATCCGATCGCAGTGGCAAAGTAATCAGCCCAATTACAAATGCCAGTACACCTGACAGCAGCATAGCCAACAGCACCCCGACCATAACGGGAGCCTCGAAGCCGCCTAAATAGGCATCATTAGGGGCCACCGAAACCAGGGTGCTGGTATAAGCCCCCACCGCGAAAAATGCTCCCACACCAATGTTCAACATGCCAGCATAGCCCCATTGGATATTCAAACCCAGACAGAGAATGGCATAGATACCGGTCAGCGTTAAGAAGAAGACGCCGTAGTTAATCAGTCCTGAAAGATCCATCTAGCGTCCTCCTAAAAGTCCGGTAGGTCTGACAATCAGCATGACGATCAAAATAGCGAAGGCCACAGCAGCTTTATAGGCCGGCGAAATAATCAGCGTTGACAATTCCGAAGCCAGCCCAATGACCAACCCACCGGCAATCGCACCATAGGGGCTACCAATACCCCCCAAAATAGCTGCTGCAAAAATGGATAGCAGAACTCGCCAGCCCATCGTTGGGGAGAGTTGTGTGTCTAATCCTAAAAAGGCTCCAGCAGCACAAGCCATCACTGCCCCAATTACCCACGTCCACAAAACAACCCGATCAGTATTGATGCCTGTAACTTTAGCAAGGTCAACATTATCGGCCATGGCACGCATGGCTTTTCCCGTACGGGTATTCTGCAAGAAAAAGTGTAAAGCGGTGACGAGGGTAATCGCACCCACAACGATGACAAGCTGATCCGGCTTTAGACTCAGACCTGCAAATTGCCACGGTAGCTGAATACCCTGGCGATATACCAGCTGGTCCGACCCCCAAACAAGCTGAATCAGGCTTCTGAGGATGAGAGCAATGCCAAAGGAAGAAATGAGCAGGATGACCGGAGGGCGACGACGAAGCTGCCGAAATACCAAGAAATCTACGGCGATCGCAACGAGTGCTGTAAATAGGCAGGCAATGGGCAAACCGACCCAAAAGGGTAATCCCATTTGAATGCTGACGAAGGCGAAGTATGCGCCTATGGTCATCAGATCGCCATGAGCAAAGTTGGCAAAGCGCAAAATTCCAAAGGTGAGCGACACCCCAATGGCCCCTAGGGATAGAATGCACCCCAGAACGAGGCCGTAGATAATCAACTGCAGGAAATCAATCACGGACTCACACGGTAGGTCTCGCTGTTATTAAACGCGATCTAGCCACACTTGTGGCGAGTAATCATTTCTGGCATGACTATTGCCTTAATTCTTACTGTGGCGCGTTTATCTATGACTGCGACTGGGCGCGTTTATCCACGACTGCGACTGGACGCATTTATCCACGACTGCGACTGGACGCATTTATCCACGACTGCGACTGGACGCAGTACAAAAGCCATGCAGCCCGATCGCGATAACGATCGTGCTCAGGAGAAACCAAACACCTTCGGCAAACAGGTTAATCCGATGGATGTTTTGCTGAGTTGCCCGAACGAATAGAGTGTTGAGACCCGCTGACTGTTGAGCAGCTAGCTCAAATGCCACTTGAGCTTTTTGCAAGGCATCCCAGTCAATTAAAGCGTAATAGCCGAATATGGCAGCACCTATTGCGCCTGGCAGAATTAGTCCAAAAGTTAGCACAATGCGGCCCATTGCTCAGAGTCCTCTCAGTCCAGTACGTTACAACACTAGACTGAAGAGAGTTCAACAAATTGCCAAGGGATCGCTGCTGATGACGTGCATCGGTGCTGGGTTACGGAGGCAAAGCCCTATGGTGACTTCTAGCAAGAAAAACCCGATCGCTTTGGAGGGTGTACTCGGTGGCTGACTCCCCACTGGGTTAACCCGAGTTTAAGGGTCTGGGAAGTTTCCGTGAAGCGCCCTGTTCCCTACGGAAGAGGTTGTTCACGGAATGAAGTGGGCATTATGAGATAGCAAGTGAGGCAAATGGTGATGGCACAACAACTTCGATTTTGGGTCCAGAGCCAGCAAGGTAGATACCTGCTCAGACGCGGTACAAATCTCATGCAAAAAGGTAACGTTACGGCTGCGATCGCTGCCTTCACAGAAGCTATCTCGAAGCACATTAAGCCTGAAGAAGCTTATATACAGCGAGGGCTCGCCCACTGGAAACAGGAATCTTTAGAGCTAGCCTGCTCAGACTTTGATAAAGCGCTAGCGCTCTGCCCGCACAACGCCCGAGCATATGGCCATCGTGGCCTAATTCGTTATCAGATGAAAGACGAAGTAGGGGCGCTCGAAGATTGGGAACTTGCTCTGCGGTATCAGCCTAGTTACGCGATCGTTCGCTACAACCGCGGCCTTGTCTATGCCCAAAAACAACAGTACGAGATAGCCCTCGCCGACTTCGATATTGCGCTAACCAAAAATCCACTCCTGGCTGAAGCCTATCTGCATCGCGGCAAAGTCAAACAGCAACTAGGGGATACTGAAGGAGCCGTCAAGGATTGGGAACTTGCTCTCTGCAATGATCTCAGACTTGAGGAAGCCCATCACCTGATAACCCAGCTACGACAAAACACCGAAGACATGACGCTGAGCAATCAGTTTACTGATTTGTTGCCCGAAGGATGCTCAGTCACAATCGAGCAAAAAGAAGCTTTGTTAACGTTATCGCTCCATCGGACGGTGGGGACTCCCATTAATTATTTCAAGCTGCCCAATGTGCTGCGAGAGCGGCTTGTGAAACTTCAGCCTCCTGGCATCCGAAGATTTCGTCTCATTGCCAAAGCGGGTGAATCATCTCTCTGCGAATGGGACCATACCTACGGTATTTACGATAAGGCTCCCTGTCCCCCTACTCATTTACGAGCTGCGCTTTTGACCACGCTACTACTGTTCCCTCCCTTCGGGATTGTGGCGCTGGTTTACTCAGCTCAGGTAAAGCAAGCCTATAAGCGAGGCGACTATCCCATCGCAGCTCGGGCCTCCCAAGCTGCTAAAAAGCTCTGTCTCAGCAGCGGAGCCATCATGGGACTCATGCTCTTTTTCCTGGCTAGCTATGGTGTCTACACCTATGTCGAAGTGGAATATCCTAATCCGGGTGCCAAAACGGCCATGGCTAAAGAGTCTGAGAAGCGGTTGTAGGCGTTAGGGAACAGTCGAACGAATCGAGGAGGCATGGGGTAGTGGGGCACGTTATGACCCATCAAGGAGCGAACACTTAGCGCGATCGCCTGAAGTCCTACACCGCTCCGTAGCTCCCCCCTCTCGTGGCCAATCCTCACGAGAGGGATGGAGCGCCAGGTGTCTTAGCCGATGCTCAAATCAATAGCAGATACATCGGTAGCGATGTTGAACTGGCTGCCATCGAAAAATAGCTCTGAGCCAAAATCACCGACAGTTGTTATCCCGGTAGACGTCGGCGTGAAGCTGAAGACATCTTCATCGCGGCCAAACAGGTCTTGGACATTGAAGGCCCCATTGGTAGACAGGAACAATTCATCGCCCTGCATGGAAACCGCATCCACATCTTCGCCGTTCTGATTTAGCCGGACATCACTGCCATCAAAGAAGAGCGAGAACGTTCCGCTGGTGTCGGCACCCAAAGAGGTTGCTTCAAAGCGCAGCAGATCCTCATCGCGAGGTCCTTGAACGCCATCGATACTAGGCGTTCCCTGAGTCGAGAGCAGCAGGCTACCGTCTGGCAGTCGCGTGAGCGCATCCACGTCTTCATTGTTAGTGGTCAAGCCGACGTCGCTGCCATCGAAGATGAGCTCAAAGGTTCCGGCGGTTCCCTCTGCCCCCAATGAGTCAGCAGTGAACTGAACAATGTCCGAATCATCCACCACACCGAGATCGTCAATCGTCACAGGACTATCGAAAGACATCAGAATCGTGCTCTCGCCGACGATGTCGAACGCATCGATATCACCGTTATCAAGCCCCACATTAGAACCATCAAAAAAGATGCTGAAGCCGCCCTCCCCGTCAAACAAGACGATATCTTCAGTGTTACCGACGGTCGTATCCGCGTCGAGGCTAAAGAAAAAGGCGTTCTCATTTTGAGGGGTACTGGACAGGTTCAAACCAATGAGCAGCGGATCGTGGTCCGAAGCTGCAAAGAGATTGTCATCGTAGAACCGGGAATCGTTAAAGCTCTCATCGTAGTTCAAGAGATCGGGCTCGTCGGCATTGATGTGCCATTCCGCCACTCCTGTCACTTGGCCCGTAAGCGCATCGGTCCCTAATGCATGGTCGAGCGAGCCTCGCTGACCGTCGAAGACAAAGCTGTAAGCCTCGTCCTGACCACCGGGGGCAAAGTCGTCAATCAGGTCATTGAAGGATTCTCCATTGGCGCCCGCTTCGATCGCATCTACCGGATCTTCCTGAGCATAGGCATTCAGGTCACCGATAACGAGGAAATCAGGATCCGTGACGGTACCATCGGCATAACCACTGGCAGAGCTATCGGTGAGCCATTCCACCAATTCTTGTCCGGCATCGGCCCGCACCTGGTTCCAGAACCCCTGACCATCACCCTGGTCATAGTTCGAATCAGCAATCACGGCATCAATGTCCGCCTGGGTAAATCCGGTCCCGCCGCCATCAAGGACTTCCTGAGCTTCTTCGACCACATCAGCGAGGTTGCTGTCGCCCTTAGACTTGAAGTGGTTGACCGCGACGGTGAATTCCTCACCGTTGGCATCTTGGAAAGTAGCCGCCACAGCAGGACGATTCCGCTGGAAGTCACCAACGCGATCGCGTGACGGTACGAAGGGATTGAGCACATCAGCCAGTGCGAACGTGGTAGCTGCCGAGCTTTCTTCAAAAACGAGGACATCAGAGGTCACAACCGAAACCGCTTCTGTCTTGTAAATTAGGCCCGTTGTGATTGCGTCGGTACCAATGAAGTCGCCGTTGCCTGTGGGGTCAACGACGTCGTATACCTCGGCTCCCAGGAAGGCATTGAGTTCGTCAACCAAGGTGCTGATGGCGATCGTGCCGTTGTTCTCGACCTCCTGCAGACCGACAACATCCGCATCCAGTTCAGCCAGTGCCGCGACTAGTTTGTCAGTTTGGCGCTCCAGCTCACTTACCGAGTCAGCCCCGCGAGGATCGAGCGTACCGTTAGGCCCCGTGCCCGCACCCGATCCATCAATCGTAGTGAAGTAGTTCAGCACATTGAAGCTGGCAACTTGCAGATCACCGCCCACTTCAGGCGCTGAGGCCGAACGCGAGCCCTCATTAGTCGCTGGGTCCAGCCCAATGGTGTTGTCTACAACCAGTCGATATTCGCTGAACCCAAAGCTCAAAACCCCCTCAACGGAGGTCGTCAGTTCAGCTCCCAGACGAACAGTGGGTCCAGCCTCGGAGAAGGTATCCTCCGCATCGAGAATGCCGTCCCCGTCATCCCCGACGTTGGCGGGCAGGTAGGGGAACTCCGTAGGATTCTGAGAACCGTTACCGTCATCCAGCAAAAGACGCTCGTTGCTGTTTTGGGCAATCAGAGCTTGAATCTCAGGCTGCTGCGTATCAGGATCAAGAATTTGGGTGGGCTGAGTTTGGATACCCTCAGCGACGGTAATTTCGCCGAAGCGATCGAGGTTGAAGTTCTCAATCACGACCAGTGGATCGGCACCGGAAGATACTAATTCAAAGCGCATACCCTCAAACGCTTCCAGGTCGGATTGAGCCAGACCCGGCAGTGCAACCTGGACCGCTGCCGGCAACGGATTAATTTCGCTGGGATCAGCAACTGCGACATCCGACGCCGTAATTTGGGTCAGGCCGAAGAACTCGGTGACGCTTCCAGTCACTTCAGCCGCGTTGCCAACCACAACCGTAGGTGCTGAGTCCGTGAAAACGAAAATACCTTCGGATGTGGCATCGTTGGTATCGACTTCGGCGTCCGGTGTTTGGAGAAAGAAGCCGTTGGACAGCACCTTGGTGACGATACCCGTCGTCAGAACCTCAGTTCCGACCAAAGGCGAGGCATCGCCTGCACTCTGAATTTCAGCGATGGGGGTGGGTTCAACCGGGGGCAGGACTTCATTGGAGGTACCCGGAGTATCAGCTAGGAAATCACCAAACGCTAGCTGCTGGAAAGCACCTGTACCATCGACTTCGCGAGCAACACCCGCTGGGGTAAAGGAACCACTGGGACCAATCACCGTGGTGCTGTAGGAAATATCGGCATTGCCATCGCCATCCACAAGGGAAACACTGTCAATTACCGTGCCAATGGAGGCATCTAGTGTCCCGTCGTTATCGGCGTCCAGATCGGCGCCCTGGACACCCGTGAAACCATCCACCAGCAGGAAAGTAGAGGGTGAGCCAAAGAAGTCGAACTCAGCGAGGAAATCGTTCGCTTCTGTTACTGCCTGGGGAATTTCGTTGGCAATGCCAGGGTTGGCAACCAGCAGCAGGCCATCCTCATCGATCGCGAGGCCCGTTAGGTCAAAGGCAAAGTCAACCTGACCAGGTTCAAATTCACCCGAGAGGACAACGAGGGAAACGCCGTCGAGGGCGGTGCCATCCGCACCAAAAATCTCCACAAAGTTGCTGTCGTCGTCGGAGCCACCGGGAGACGAAATCCGCAGTTCGTTAATAGCGAGGTCAGGCGCACCGCCACCGCCGCCGTTAGCTGCACCTGGCGTACCTAGATCACCATCGCCAAAGGGCGTAGTTGCCTCACTCCAGTTGGCGCCTACAGTGTTGTCGGCTGCTGGGTCGCTAAGGGACATCGACGCGCCGTTAGGATCCGGGAAGTTGGGGCCACCATCATATTCCACGCGATCAATTTCGGTGCCGGTAGGGTCTACCAACACAATCTCGTCCGCCCCGTTGGCCAGGGTAATGCCGCTGTATTCGTAGTCGGCTGTAAAACCTCCATTCGTAGCAGTATCAGCGTTGTTGCTGAGAACTAGGAAGCCCCCTGCTGGCACGACAAGCGGACCGCCGTTAGTGATGACATGGAAATCATTGTCGTTGTCTTGAATCGTCCAACCATTGATGTCAATATCGCTGTTTGTGGTGTTAGTTACCTCGAACCACTCGCCATCGGCGTCGCTAACGGCAGCGGGGTTTTGCAGGATTTCGTTAATTACGATGTCGCCAGGCTGAACCGATGTAGAGCTGCCTGAATCACCGGTAATTTGAATGTTGTCAACGGCAATGTCTTCGTCGCCAGCGTTCAAATTGAAGGTGAGGATGAGATCTAGCGAGGAGCCAGTTCCCGCGATCGCACTTGCGAAAGACGCAAAGGTGCTGGTTAATTCGGTACCGTCACCTGTGCCATCAAAATCAGTATCTTGCAGGGGCACGCTGTTGAAGGTACTGCCGTCATTTTCAAACGCAAGCAAGTCGATAAAGCCACCACCGTCAATCTGGTACTGAACCAGCACATTATCGGGCGCGTCCCAATCTTCAGCACCATCACTCGCATCGTCTTCGGCAAATAGCGCACTCAAGCTGAGGTTTGTGAAGTTCGTGATATCAATCCCAAAGAATGAGAGATTCTGTGTAGGTAAATCCCCCTCACCGTCGATATCCTGGACTGCAAAGTAAAAGCTGCCATCAGCATCCGAGACGACATAAGTAGAACTGATGTTGCTACCGTCCGTACGGGTGAAAAAGTCGCCGGAGCCATCGGTAAACTCGGCTACTGATGTGGTGTAGCGGGTACCGTTGCCATCCGTCTCGAAACTTTCCTGAAAAATCGTATCTGCCATGCGAGAAGCTTCTCCATAATCAATAAAACGATCGCGATCGCAGCCACTCCAAACCCAGTCAGCCAAATCATTGCCCGTAACAAATGACACAGCCCATACATCGACAACTTCAAGAAAAAGCTGGGTATAAAGAAGCGTTTAGAGCCTGAAACCCTCAAGAAAACCACGCAACAAGGTCTCAAACGGAGTTAAAGCGAAGGTTAAATTTCTATTGATCACTCAGAAGATTCACCTAATCTTCATGAAAAGTGTCCGGTGTAACAGATGTAATTTCTTCAAACATCTTGGCTACGCACAAGCTCAGCAAAACGGTATAACGAACCAACCCTGATTAACTGACGAAAAGCCTCACAACACGTATGAAGAAGAGTTGACAAAAGTTGAGTAGCTATATTGAGTCCAAAACTCGATTTTCAACATGTTATCAATGAGACAATCTGCTACATCAGATTTTTCTGGAGTTCAAATTAGTAAACTAATAATTTTTCTCAAAGTCATGCCTCTTACTGAACTATTTCCCGTGGTCAGTCAGCTTTCACATCAGAAAAAGCTACGCCTTATTCATTTCCTCTTAGGAGCAGTTTGGGAAGATCAAACAGTGCCCATCCAATTGAGCGGTAACTTGGCCCAGATGGAATCGCGAGGATTGGTGCTATCAGCAACTGTCGCTGATTTTCCTTTCAGGTAGCCTGAGGCATGGTTTATGCTAACGCTGGCTAACGCTAGCCAGGGTGGTACCAACGAGTTCCCATAGGCATGATTTAATCGCTTGTAGCAGCAGTTGCGCCAGCTAACACAGATGGACTATAAAGACCTAAAACGCTCATTAACTGATTTCTCTGGCAAAGATTTAGAGCAGCGAAAACATTGGTATTCTCCGGCTGCAGAAGCGTACAATCAGTCCAGACCTCGTTACCCGCGAAGCTTAATTCATCAAGTCATTGAAATCGCTCAGCTTTCGCCAGCATCCAATATTCTTGAAGTAGGCTGTGGTCCCGCAACAGCAACCGTAGACTTTGCTCGAATCGGCTGCTCAATGCTCTGCTTGGAACTCAATTCCCATTTTTGCAAATTAGCAAAGGAGAATTGTCAACCCTATCCAAATGTGAAAATCCTCAATACCGCTTTTGAAGAATGGACACTAGAAGTTGGTAAGTTTGATGCGGTATTAGCAGCGAGTTCTTTTCACTGGATACCAGCAGATGTGGGCTATCCAAAAGCGGCCCAAGCCTTGCAGCAGAATGGCCGTCTCATTCTTCTATGGAATAAAGAGCTTCAACCCACCTATAAGGTGCATCAGAGTTTAGCCAAGATTTATCAGGCTCATGCGCCCAAACTTAGCAAATTTGAGGACATAGAGACCCAGGAAAAAATTCTGCAGGGTCTAGGGCAAATAATTGTTGATTCTGGCTATTTCCAAAATATTGTTTCCGGCTCTGTAGAATCTGAAGCGATTTACTCAACGAACGAATATTTAGCACTTTTGAACACCTATTCACCCTATCTGAAGCTAGAAACACAAACTAGGGAAATTCTGTTCGGTGCATTAAGAAATAAAATAGAGTCCGATTTTGGGGGCAGGCTTCAACTTTCCTATATCTCTGCGTTTCACATTGCGCAAAAATGTTAATCCGTCGTAGGAAGGAACTCCCTCTTGTCCCAACGGACTTGACGACGGCTGTAGATAGCCACAATTTTTGTAGGGTGGTCATCATGCAGCGCGACACACCACCCCCTGCACACAAAACGGGTAAAAACCGCGAGGCATTGTCCCTCGCGGCTCTGATTGGCTAAAGATCGCGATCGCCGCTTTTTGTATAGCCGTTGCCCAGTTCGTTAGCACAAAACAGCAGGCATATTTGCTTGTGCGCAAAGCACCAGACAGATACCCGGTGTCTTAAGCAAAGTGGCCAGGACTACATATTTCGGGATGTCAACACTCTTACACCGCCGTAAAGGTCAGGTCCAGACCCTGCACATTGCGGAACTGCAAACCATTCTCACTACCATCAAAAAACAGTGTTGAATCAAAGCTGCCAGTGGTAGTGTCGCCCGTCGAGGTCGGTGTAAAGGCAATGACATCCTCGTCCTTACCAGTGACTCCCCCCACGGCGAAGTCATCAGTAGTAGAAAGGAATAGGTCACTTGCTGCATCAATGCTAAGACCATCGACACCGCCGTCGATTACACCGACATCACTGCCATCAAAGAAGACGGAGAATGATCCAGCCGTGGTATCACCGGTTGATGTCGGCGTGAACAAGACCACATCGTTGCTGTTAGCGATGATGCCATTACCTGGATTGAGGTTGCCATTGATGGAGAGCAGCAAGCTGCCATCGGGCAGCCCTACCAAACCATCGATGTCTTCGCCCCCATTGCTTAGGCCAACATCGCTACCGTCAAATTCCAGCGCGAACGTGCCCGCCGTATCCTCCCCCAAACTGCTGGCGGTGAAGCGGACAACATCGGAGTCATCCACAGCTCCTACACCTGGCAGGGTTGTAGGCTGATCAAAAGAGAGGAGAATCTCCGTAGCACTAATGGCATCAAAAGCATCGATTCCAGTATCGACAATGCCGACATCAGAACCCTCAAAGTAGAGATTGAAATTGGTGCCATCGAACTGGGCAATATCTTGGTCGGTGATATCGATATCGTTCAAGAGGGTGTCTTGATTCAAAGTCAGCAGCAAGCTGCCCGTCGGCACATCATCGTCAGTTACTTCGAGGGTGGCTACGCCATCGGCAAGTCCAGGCGCTGTGGCCGTGATGCTGGTGGTTTGAGTCCCATCAACAGCAATATCATCAACGGCGCTCACTGAGAAAGTTGCCTGAGTCTCGCCCGCCGGAATCACTACGGTAGCCGGCACACTCGCTTCACTGGTATCGCTGCTGCTGAGGTTGACGGTCAGATCTGCACTTGTGTCGCCCGTACGAGTCACCGTAGCAGTGGTCACACCGCCATTTTCATGAATGCTCGGGGTCCCCAGGCTGATGCTTAGGGTTTGAGGCACCTCGAAGGAAGTCAGGGTGAAGTCAATGGCCTCTACATTGCGGAAGTCAAGGTCATTCTCACTACCATCGAAGAGCAGCGCATTGCCAAAGGTCCCGGTCGTCTCTTCACCCGTTGCCGTTGCCGTGAAAGTTAAGACATCCTCATTTTCAGTAGTGATGCCACCCACAATCACGCCATCATCGTTGGCCGAGAAAATAAGGTCACCAGTCGGACTCTGGCTGAAGCCATTGACCGCGGTGTCACCTAGCCCCACATCACTACCATCGAAGAACAACTCGAAGGTGCCCGCGGTGTTCTCACCCATTGAGGTCGGGGTGAACAGGGCAATGTCCTCGTTTGTCGCGATAGTATCCGTACCTGGTTTGAGGTTGCTAGTAACCGAAATCAGGAGGCTGCCATCGGACTGTAGTGCCAGAGCATTGATGTCTTCACCGTTGCTGGCTAAGCCCAAATCAGAACCATCGAAGAACAGTTCAAAACTCCCAGCAGTCTCTTCGCCCAAGCTGGTAGCGGTAAACTTGACGACATCGGAATCGTCGATCGCGACGCCATCCAATGTCACTGGCTCGCTGAAGGACAGCAGCATCTCATTCGGGCTGATGACATCAAAGGCATTCACCTTTGTGATGTCTGGGATACCCACATCGGAGCCATCGAAGAAGATGCGGTAGTCGGTGCCATTAAATTGAGCGATGTCCTGAGCTGCAATCTCGATTCCATCAACGGTGACATTGTTATTAACTGTGAGCAAGAGGCCTTCAGACTCAGGCATCTCATCATCAGTAACCTCAACAGTGGCCGTATCATCGGCAAAGGCAGTGGCAGTAGCGGTGATAGTGACTATCTGCGAACCATCCGATTCGGCATCATTTACTCCGGTGACCGTGAAGGTGGCCGCATCGGCACCGTCGGCAATAGTGACTGTGGCTGGGACGATAGCTTCGGTGGTGTCATCGCTACTCAGAGTAATCGTCAAGTCGCCAATGGTATTTGTCCGCGTGATGGTTGCCGTTGCTGTGCCATTGTTTTCAGAAAGGGTTGCAGGGTCAATGCTGAGGCTCAGGCGATCGGTATTGCTGGGGGGATACATCTCAAAAAAGTCCTGCGCATCCAGAGGTGTGCCGAACTCGTTACCCGTTAGGGCATAGAAGTGCATGCCAGCATCGGACGGATCGTTCTGCTTTTGATTCTGGTTCATGACCTGATTCATCAGCGTCCGCGCTTCCTGTAGCAGAGGGTCGGACGTGCTATCTAACCAATTCCATAGGGAGCTCTTGAAACCTTCACTGTCGGTCCTGCCATTCTGGTCGACGATCTCAATCTGGGTAACTTCGGGGAAGTCGTTTTGAATGTCTTCCCAAGTCAGTGGCCCTGTGACCTCATTAAAGAGCCCATGGGAAATCTGCGTGATGTTCGCCCGATTTGCAGGACTCACTTGTGCCAGGGCCTGATAGGTCGCCTCCATCGGACCACCTTCCAGAATCAGTACCTTTTTGCCTGAGTTAAGAATGGCGACCAGGGCATCGGTTGCAGCCGTAGCATTGGCTTCGTAATCGTAGGTGGCAATCCCAAGCGTTTCGACGAACGCGGCGCTGTTGCGCATCTGCTGAACTTGTAAAGAAGCTCCTGGCGCTGACAGGTTGTTGTTGTAGAAGACGGTGGACTTGCTAGCGAGCCCTGCACTATTGAGCAATAAACCGACAATCGGCAGCGCTGCAACGTCATCTTTGTCAACTGCATCACCATCAAAATGCGAAACAATATAGTCGAATTGGCCAATAAGAGCATCTTGGAAGGCGGTTTGGGTTGCCATTAAAATTACCTCTGGACAAATTTCTGAGTTGACGGCACCTCAACAGACAATCCCGTCAGAGGCGGAATTGTCTGTTGGGGTAATGCGGCTAGCAATACTGCCTCGACGGGCCGCTAGCCACTAATTAAAAAAATGAGCGATTCGCCTGGTATGTGGTGAATTCAAGACTCAGCATCGGCTCACAGGCTGCTGGCAGAATAGGGGCACTATTGTTACAGACAGGCCAGAGTATAGGAAGGATGACGCTGCTGCAGATTGACCCAGCGTTGTTACGTTAACCGTGCTTTCTTAGAGACATTTCACAAACATTTTTAAGGCGTCGTTTGGGGCAAGTTTTTACGCAATGGATTCAGTACAAATCACATCGGGGATGCACACCTTAAAATTTTCTCTTCAAAGCAATAATAGTGTCGTTGCGCTGTAGCCATGGTCTACCCTAAGAAAGATTTGTACCAAAATTGATTTGTCACTCCCAGCGTTGAGAACTAAAGGAAAGCCCAGAAATGTTCTAGAGTTCTAGAGTCTGAAAATGTTGATATGGATGGAGACTGGCTGGCATTTTGAAGAGCATTAATGAGTTATCTTCGCCAAAAATAGGGGGAATATGGCAGGATTCGGGAATCAATGACGTTTTTGTAGGCCAGATAGTTCCTAGATTGACCTTGATTGAAATCAATCTGATTTTTGACTTTACTATTTTTAAATCTACAGCAACATAACACAACTGTTTGTTGTGAGCGATTCTAATAGCATTCTCAATGAGGCGTCTATACGAGGTTTTACGGATCAAAATTATTGGATTGATGAGACTTTGCGATCTACCGTTGTCTTTGTAGGGTTTACGTCCCACCCGCAATTGAATCGCGGGCGGATTGGCAGCGGAGCCGAAGATCGGCGTCGAACTCACGTAATCACACCAAACGGTCAATAACCGCGAGAGATTTTTTCTCGCGGTTCTTATTATCTAAAGCGTTGTGCTTTCTGTGTGGTGGTGTCTACACTGCCGTGAAAGTCAGGTCTACCCCCTGGACATCGCGGAACTTCAACTGATTCTCACTACCATCCAGGAAAAGCTCGGAGTCAAAGCTGCCACTCGTGTTTTCACCCGTTGAAGCCGGCGCGAGGATTGCCACATCTTCGTCTTGACCTGCAGCGCTTCCTACGGCAAAGCTGTTAGTAAAGGAGACGTAGAGGTTACCTCCAGTATCAGTTCCAAAGGCATCAATGTTCTCGTCGGCAAGCCCCACATCGCTGCCATCGGCAAATAGGCTGAAGCTGCCTGCCGTTTCGGCTCCGGTAGAGGTCGGGGCAAACAGCACCACGTCTTCGCTAGAGGCGATGCTGCCATTACCAGGGTTCAGATTGCCATTGACGGAAATTAGCAGATTGCCGTCTGATAATCCCACTAGGCCATCAATATCTTCAGCACCGTTGCTCAAACCAACGTCACTGCCATCAAACACTAGAGAGAAAGAACCTGCCGTATTTTCACCCAGGCTGCTTGCTGTGAATTTGACGATGTCGGAATCGTCCACCATTCCCAGGCCAGCGATCGCAACGGGATTATCAAAAGACATCAAAATCTCTGTGTCACTGATGGCATCGAAGGCATTGATTTCAGTATCGACGACTCCCACGTCTGAACCATCAAAGAAGAGGCTGTAGCTGTCACCATCAAACTGGACGATATCTTGAACAGTGGCCTCCACCTCTTGCAACATCGTGTCCTCGTTCAAAGCCAGTAGAATGCCTCCGGGTTCTGATACAACCGGGTCGTCATCAGTGATGGTGAGATCGACTGCGCTGTCCGTTAGCCCAGTCGCTGAAGCTGTAATCGTCGCACTTTGAGGACCATCAACCACGGCATCATCGACAGCCGTCACTGGGAAAGTTGCAGCAGTTTGGCCAGCTGCAATTACAACCGTGTCAGGTACGGCGACTTCACTGATGTCACTGCTACTGAGATTGACCGTAACGTCGGCATGGGTGCTACCCGTGCGGGTCACCGTTGCCATTGTTGTGCCCCCATTCTCAGCCAGACTATCGACCGTGATGGTGAGTTCTAAAGCGGGTTCTTCAGCCCCTTCGACTGTGACTGTGGCCGTGGCCGTGCTTGAGCCCTGTCCGTCACTGATGGTGTAATCGAAGCTATCGATCGCCGTTTCGCCCACGCCCAAGAACTCAAATTGACCATTGGGAGCGTAATTAAAGCTGCCATCGGCATTGAGCGTGAGGAGTGCCCCAGACGCGAGTTCAACTTCCATGCCAACACTGATAGCCATGCCGTTAACAGCCGTGACTGTGAGTGCATCGCCGTCCGCATCGTTGTCATTGGTGAGCACGTTACCGTTTAATGGGGTGTCTTCATCCGTCGCTACCGCATCATCCAGAGCGATCGGGAGAGTATTGGTAATCTCATCCTCAAATTGAAACTCAATGAAGTCAAGCCGAGCAAATTCACCCTGGCTCTTGCTCCCCGTAATGGTGAAGCTATCGCCAGAAGTAATCGACACCCCTGACGCAACCACTGGCATCACCTGCGTGGTTGCGTCAGGGGCGGCGCTGCCCAGGTCTTGATCCAGCAGAATGGGATTGCCCACCGGATTGCCGTCTTGAGTCACGGTGAAGCTAGACTCACCGTCTGTTTCATCGAAGGTGCCGAGTACGAGGGTATAGGTCCCCGTCACACCGGCAAAATCAAAGGTGACACTGCCCACACTATCTGTGACCCCACGGAGGCTAAGGACTTGGTTCCCAGAGGCCACGACGTTGTTTTCTGTGCGGTAGGCCGTGGTCACTGCAATATCTTCCGCCTCAACGCGAAGGGTCGTTGGGGCATCAACCTCGTCATCATCGGCAACGTCTAACGTAGCTGCACTGTTGGTAAGGCCAGAAGCCGACGCGGTAATGACCGCTGTTTGTGTCCCATCCACTTCAGCATCATCAACGCCCATAACCGTAAAGCTGGCTGCCTGCTGGCCCGCCGGAATCACCACTGTGGCAGGAACCGTGGCTTCGCTGGTATCGCTACTGCCGAGGATAACGGTCAAGTCAGTGCTGGTATCAGTATTCCGGGTCACGGTGGCAGTAGCCGTGCCGCCGTTCTCCGCAATGCTAGCAGCGTCAATGTCCAGGGTCAGTGCAGCGCTCTCATCGTCGGTAACCGCCAAGTCAACGCTGCCTGTCGCGAAGTTAGGAGCGGACGCCGTAACTGTAGGCGTCTGAGTACCGTCGGCGATCGCATCATCAATTCCTAGCACTGTGAAGGTGGCTGACGTTTGGCCTGCGGGAATCACTACGGTAGCCGGAACCGTGGCTTCGCTCGCGTCGCTGCTGCTGAGTGTAACTGTTAGAGCCTCACCAGTGGAGGTATTTCGGGTTACCGTCGCCGTTGCTGTGCCGCCGTTCTCGGCGATGCTGGTCGTGTCAAATGCGAGGGTTAGTGCCGGTGTTTCGTTATCAGCGATCGCCACATCACTAGAAACCATGCTTCCCAGCACTAGGCCCGTAGAGGGATCGCTGAGGGAAAACGTAGCCGTTTCCTCGCCTTCGGCTATGACGTCGTCGCTGATGTTGACGGTAAAAGAGGCTGCAGTCGCCCCATCCGGAATCGTCAGCGAGGCGGGAATCGTGCCTCCGAAATCACTAGCGGTAATGCCCGAACCCGTCACAGCAACTGCAACCGATTGCTCGCCACTCACAGGACTCGATGCCGTCGCCGTCACCGTGATAGCCGTCGTATCAGCTTCGCTACCCGTGTTGGAAGTTACCGACAAATTCACTTCAGGTAGCACCGGTACTGACTGGAGCCGGAGCGCAATAGGCTCCGTGACCGCTCCCGCAACCACGCCAGAACTATCGACAGGGGCTACCGCAAACAGGTTGACACCGCTAACATCTTCGTCCGGGTCCGCTGTATCCGTGAGGGTGACCTGAAAAAAGGCTTCACCGTTGGCATCCAGGACGGTTGTCTGATCATCCGTTCTAACAACAGCATTGGTCTCAAAGGGCGCCAGCGTCGTGACCGGAACGCCACCAATTTCACCAGGTTCACCACTGGACTCAATCTGCAGTAGCGTGACGGTCTGGCCTGGTTGCCCCATTACTTTTACGGTCTGGGTTGCATTTCCTACGGTAGCGGTCCCCGTGTAGAACCCGTTCGCATCGGGAGCTAAATCGACATTTACGACCTCAACCGTGAGGCCAGCCACTGAGGTCGGAGTTACCAGGGTTTGAGAACCGCTGGTGCTGCCATCGGTGAAGAACTCGCCCGCTAGGGTACTCCCATCGCTGAAGACCAGGGTGGCGGTGGAACCAATGAGTTCCGAACCCGAGATGGAACCGGCATCCCCGCTGCCAGTATCACCTTCGATGTTGGTGGGATCGACATCGACGTTGAAAGTCATGGTTTCACCGGGATCAAAATCGGTGAAATTCAGCGTCATCGTAGTAAAGCCACCGTCCCCAAAAGTCTCTGAGAAGGGATCGACGGTATTGTCAGCAGGGACCACATAGCCCGTGTCGACTGCACCAGAATCAATTTCCAACCCACCTGCAACCACGTCACCAGCAGTTCCAGCCGGATCAAACACGAGATTCGGCAAGATGGAACTGCCAATATCGAAGATAACCTGCTCAATCTGCAACCCATCGGTAGATTGATTCGTAATCAGGAAACTGTCTGCGGCAAAGGTGCTGATGCGAATCGCGTTCTTACCGCTGTGGATACTTAAGAAAGCTTGGGGCGTTGCCGATCCTTCGGGCTCATTGGTGACTGCGATCGCCACCGACTGCACATCTGTTCCTCCCTCTGAATCGGTGACAGTAACCTGAACGTCGTAGGTATTGTCAGCATCAGCATCAGCGGGATTCTCAAAGTCGGGAGCCTCGCTAAAGGTCACTACCCCCGTATCGGCATCAACGTCAAACAGCCCAGCATCATCCCCACCCGTGAGGGCGTAGGTTAAGCCTGCGCCTTCAGCATCGACATCATCACTGGCTTCGATATCAATTGCGAAGGTCTGATTTTCGAATACGCTCGCAGTGGGAGGACTCGTGATGACAGGAGCCGCATTTACGGTGCCGTCGTCAGGGGTGTAGGCAATGCCTGCTAGCGAGTAGCCTGTTTCTGGTAAAGCACTCAGCTCTAAACGCGCAACACCGGTGGTCGGCAAGTTGAATTCGTAGGTGGTGTCCTCCCCAAAATTCAGCTCTTCTGAATCCAGCGCATCGATTTGGGTCCCGTCTAGTGTCGTAAGAACCCCGCCATCGATAGAATTACCAGCTTCATCAAAGGCCTGCCACTGTACTTGTTCTTGGGCATTGTCCAAGAGCGCCAGAATCAGCGTAACTTCGTTGACGGTCCCCGGAAAGTCCAGGCTGATTATCTCAGTGCCACCTTCATCGGGCATGTAATTCAGAGCATTATCGAGCTTGGCCTGATTGAAGTTGCCAGGAGCATAGGTGTAGCTCTTGACACCCAGCAAATCGTGGGTTGATTTAACGATGCCGCGATCGCCATTAGCAGCCATAGCGCTGATTTGAATATCGCCCCAGAAAACCTGATCTTGGTCAATCAAGAAGCTTCCAGTTGAGACTTTATACTGCTTTGCTTCTGGTAAAACGTTGCCGTCTGCGTCCGTGATGGGTGTCTCGAAAGGATCGCTAGGGGTGCGACGCGGATCCATTGCATACAGTACCACCCGGTCATTAGTCGGAGTTGTCATGTTTTTCGTTAGGAGGTGTAATTCAGTACAAAATGAGGCAATATTCTTAACTGCCTAGCGTTTGCTCGTCAGGTAGCCGCTACGCATCAGACAATCAATGCAGGCGCACACAACTGTGAGCCCAAAACATGAATAAACTTCTTGGGCAAGGCTTGATATGGACGTCACAGATGCCTCTAGGAGCACCGTGAACAGTAGACGTCATTACTCAACAGAACACATTTGATGAACCCGTAGAATGGCTTACTCTATTTCAAAGTGAAGTCAGTAAAGCAGGCGTCAAACAATACAGCATCCATCAATTCAGAAGCACTTTTTCTTAAGTGACGACGAGAGTTTATCATGCCAACTTTTACTGATATCAAGTGAAGCAAGCTCGTTTATAATTTCTTTATAAACTAATATTCGCCCCTTCTTGTCAAGCATTCTGAAAAAAATTCTTCGGTCAGGACATATCTAAAATTAATTTGTTTGGTTCTGTAACCATAGAGTCCAAAATCAACAAATTTGTTCCTTTCGATAGATAAGCTTTCTGGATTTTATACAAATTTGTTTTAGGTAATCATACGGAACTAACAGCCCTCTCATTATTCCTCAATCGCCACGCATCGCGGGAGGGACTCTCCCGCGATGCGATCTGGTTTATCTAGAGGATGACAAGACTGCTACCCAAGTCAGTCGCTTCAACCCCGTTGAGAATTACGAGTACTTCAGTGCCGTTGAGGATCTGCTCACCAACAAAGCTGAGGCTATCGGGAGCGGCTCCCAAAATTTGTAGGGTGTCGGTCCCCACCTCAAAATCAGTGATCGTATCGGTTCCCTCCCCGATCGCCAACACGAACGTGTCAGCCCCTTGGCCACCGGAGTTATCATCCCCCGTCAGCACATCGTTGCCGAGACCGCCGCGCAGGATGTCGTCGCCGTCATCCCCCCACAGTTGGTCATCGCCGTCATCCCCGAAGAGCGTGTCGTTGCCGCCTTTGCCGCCGATGCGATCGTTCCCCGCACCGCCTCGGATAAGGTCGTCGTCGCCAATACCCACTTGAGCATCACGGCTGTTCAGGTCACCCCTGAGGATGTCATCGCCATTCCCCCCGAGGATGTCATCTTCGCCGAGACCGCCAGCAAGGGTATCGTCGCCGTCACCACCGGTTAGTTCCTCATTGCCGTCATCACCGACGATAGTTTGACCTGGTTCATCCACGTCCTCAACGCTGATGGATACCATTCCGGTACTGCTAATGGGGGGAACGCCATCGTCTATTACATCAACTACCAGGTCAAAGGTTGGGGTGTTGTCAGCATCTAGTTGACTGGCATCAGCGACGGCGATCGCGCCAGTTACGGCATCAATGCTAAAGACACCCTGTGCATTACCCCCGACGATAGCGAAGGACAGCGTTTGACCTGCATCCGGATCAACCGCGGCAACAACCCCTACAACGCTTCCTTCGGGAGCATCCTCGCTGATTGTGAAACTTGGACTGTCGGTAAAGAAGGGAGGTTCGTTGATATCCTCAATACCGATCGCAATAGTCTCAGTATCGCTCGCCCCAGAAAGATTCGTGACTTGAATAGTCAAATCGAAGGCCGAGAGGATTTCAAAGTCGAGCAACGCATCATCCGAGACAAAAATCAGCCCTGTGTCGGCTTCGATGGAGAAGACACCAGAATCGTTTCCTTCTACGATGGAATAGCTTAATTGACTGCCATCTGGGGCTTCTGCAAGCACTGCACCCACAACTGTTCCGGGTGCGGAGTTTTCAAGAACTGCAAAGAACTGATCTGCCACAATCACAGGGGGCTGATCGCTTGGGTCAGGGAAAGAAAAACGAGCAACGAGAGGCTCATGATCACTGGCAACCACGGTATCGGTGAAACGGATACGATTATCGTCACGGGCAAAATCGTTGTTGAGGTGAACAATATCGAACTCAGCGCTGTCCAATAGAGCATCCGTTACAAACATGTGGTCCAATACCTGGCTATTGCCATCGAAGATGAAGGTATAGGCGTCATCCTCGGCAATCGCCTGATCCACCAGGTTGGTAAGTACTTGTTCGTCGTCAGTCCCGGGTAAAATTTCAGCCAGATCGTCGGTGAACTCGAAGGTATTGAGGTCACCCAGAACGATGACATTCTGATTCGCTGCCGTTAAGGTATCGACAAAATCATTGAGCGCCTGAACTTGGGCCTCCCGCTCTGCCTCACCGGCTTGGACGAACGGCTGGGGTCCGCCGAACACAGGGGTGGAACCAAAGCGGGACGTTAGGTGGTTGTTAATAACCTCAACAGTATTGCCGTTGAACTCAAACGAAGCCGCCAAAGGAATGCGGACATCGCTGCTAAAAGCAGTCGGGTCATCCACCCCAGCACTCGCCAAAACCTCTGCGTTGAGATCCTGAAAGTCACCTAGACTCACCCGATCCGGGTTATAGAGGAAGGCGTTGCGAATGTTGCCACCCGGCACCCCTCCCTGAGTATTGTTTTCTGGCGCAACGTCGAAGAACTCGTAGGTAGGTCCACCTGCAGCCGCGATCGCATCCACCAGTGTCTGGAGTGTCTGCGTTGCGTCTACGGTGCCGTCATCCGTTACGCCGTTATCGTCCTGAATCTCCTGCAGAGCAATGATGTCAGGGCTACCCAGGTTATTGGCAATCTGCTCACCCAAAAGAGCAAACTGCTCAACATCGGTACCGTCTGCAGATAGATTGAGGACGTTATAGCTGGCTACTGTCAGTTGGTCGTTGGTGCCAACCAAGTCAGTGACTTCCTGCTCTAGGCCGCTGGGGGTAATGTCAAATTCTTCGGTAACATTGACCTCAAAGTTGCCAAAGCTGTAGCCAACCACGCCCGTGACATCGCCAAGCTGGTCACCAACGTTGAGGGCCGGTGTCTCGAAGCCATCGGGTAACAGGTCTGGGTCGAACTGAATCTGGACCCGCTCGGGGTTTTGGTCACCCGTATTATCTGGATCCGAGGCCAAGTTAATGCCACCGCGATCGGTCAAAACGCCCTCCGGTGTGGCAAACTCACCCTGGTTCGGTAGCGTAAACGCTTCGGCAGAAAATTCGTTGAAAACGCGGGTAGGCGAAACCGCCACGGCATCTTCAACCGTGACGCGCATCCCTTCCAGAGTTTCATAGAAGTCGATCGCGTCTTCTTCGGGATCGAAATTGCCAGGGTCTTCCTGCAGATTGACGGGTAGTTCATCGTCACTAATGACAATCTCGGTGGGGGCCACGCGACCACTTTGGCCAATCACGACAGCTTCCGGCAGGTTGTTGCCAGAAGACAACACCTCGATGTCCGGGAAGGCCATCTGAGTAATGGAGAGATTGCCGGTATCGGCTCCACCGGGAATAAACTCCGCAACTGCGCCCGTGAGTTCCACTTCATCGCCAATGCTGACAGTGGGTTCATCGCCGGTAAAGATAAAGAGACCATCGGCGGTGTTGTCATTGTCATCTCCTGCAGCATCTTGAACATAGAAGCCGTTGAAGTCGACTGCCGTCACAATCCCCATCGTAGCTACGGTCTCGCCGACGAAAGCAGACAGGTGTCCTTCACCTTGAATATCGTAAATGGCAACTTCCGGAATGAATTCGTAGACAGCCAGGGTACTGCTTTCTTCGTTAGTGATGGCCAAAAGGCTTACGCCTGTGGGACTCTCGCTGCTGGAGATAAAGCTCAAACCTTCAGGCGCGATATCTTCATCGGCTCGCGCATACTGTAGAAATTCGGGGACTGTTGGGTCCGTGACGTCGTAAATCAGGGCACCGCCACCAGCCCGTTCTAACCCGATAAACGCATAGGTCTTGTCACCAACGGTGCCCACCGTTACGGCTTCCGGTTCCGCCCCTTTGTTGTCCGATCGCGTGTCAAACTCTTCAGGATCACCATCGTTGGCATTGAACAGCTCGGGGGTCAGCTCAGCCGTGATTTGCGCAATCTGGTCACCGCTGTCGAACACCTGGTTGCCGTTCTCATCCCAAATAGAGAAGGAACGGGCGCTGTAGGAGATGAGTTGATCCAGATCGCCGTCGCCATCCAAATCCCCATCCAGCGAAGAAATGGTCAGACGACCCAGTTCTTCATCAGCCGTAATTGCTGGGTCAAAGCGCTCATCCAGAGCCAGCCCGGTACGACCAAAGGAGGTAACATCCGCCAAATCGCCAATACGAATCGCATCTCCAAAGGCATCTTCATCGGCATCGCCGCGATCGTCGCCTTCGTTCGCGGTAACGTAGTAAGTCACGCCATCCACTTCATAGGAGGCAATGGAATCCGGCATGAAGAAGCCAAACACCGGCTCATTATCGATGTTGATGGCGCCTTCACCATCGATACCGTCGCGATCGCTAGCATCTAAACCGTTATCGCCTGTGAAGCTAACAATGCCCAGAACGGTCTCCTTGTCTTCAGGCTCAAAGTCATTGTCGTTCAGCACTGCCAAACTGCCATCGGGCAAGAGTGCCAGACCTTCGGGCTTATCGCTGGGGAGATAGCCCAGCGACGGCAAGTTGGTCACCTTGGTTTTGCTAACGGGTTGGACACCTACAGCCAGCAGCTCATCGGGGGTTTGCTGCTCTAGCGTTTCGCCCCCAAAGTCAGCGTCCAGAACATTGGTAGCCCCCGTCAAATCAATCTCGAAGACAAACTTTTGCCCCGTCGTTTCCCGTGAAGAATCGCGTTCGATGACGAAGAACTTACCATCGCCAGCGTAGGTAGCATCGCCAATCTTGTCGACGTTGTTGCCAATTTCAGGGTCTTGCAACAGGTAGACATACTCAGATTTCGGGGTACCGGTAACCGGGTCAAGCCCCAGGATGCGAATCACCTGCGAGTCATCCGATGTTTCGCGGTTGAACTCACCCGTACCGTCATTCCCCAATGGAGTTTGGATAAAGGCGTAAAGGGTATTGGTGTCAGTGTCCAGAGCAACGGCTTCAAAGCCGCGATTGGCGCGACGGGTCGCATAGGCTGTGGGGAGATTTTCCACCCCGTATGTCCCTTCCGGTTGTCCTGCCGCTGCCGCTGTGCCCTCAGGAACGAAGCGATCAATGAGCACACCGTCCGTATCAAAGTGATAGATGGCAGGACGGTATTCATCCACCAACCAGAAGGTGCCATCGGTAGGATTCACAACCACCCCTTCCAGGTCAGCCCCTAAGGGATCGAACTCTAGAAGATTACCCGCTAAGTCGGCGGGGTCGCGATCGCCATGATCGCCCGCCAAGTTGGTCAGACCCGTGAGTGGTGTGGTGCCATCCGCCTGAAACAGACCAATGCGCTCAGTAATCGCAATGTCGCCGGTAGTGGGGTTCAGCGTGAAGCGCACCAATTCGGGCTGCAACTCAGGCAGCTTAAAAATACGCTCATCGTCCCCATCGCCATCCACATCCTCAGAACCAGCATCGGGGCCGCGATCGGGGTGTGTGATGAACTGATAATTACCAGCTTCATCTAAGCCTTCAAAGAATAGACCGGACAGCCCACCCAAGGGAATCTCTTCGCCTTCGAGAGTCGTGCCGAGACTATTAGCATCTAACAAATCCTGGCTAACGGGGAATAGCGCTAGTTCTGGCAATCCCTGGCTAAAATCTTTCAAACCCAAGGGCTGGATGCCTTCAATTTCATTGGTTTCCAGATTTACCACGGCAATGGCATTGTTTTCCTGCAGCGTGACAAATGCCTGCGTCCCATCCGGAGCAACTGTAATGAACTCGGGCTCAGCATCTTCCGAGAAAGAACGCCCCGGAAAAATGCGCACACCATCAGATCGCAGGTCCGCTTCCTGGCCATCAAAAGCGGTGAAGTCTAGGGTTGTCACAATTGCGCTGGCAGGACCATTGGCGACATCAATAATGCTGACAGAGCCCTGCGGATCGACAGGGGCGTCTTCATCAAATTCCCCTTCGTTAGCAACCAGGATTTTGGACCCATCGGGGGTAAAGGTAAGCATGTCAGGCAAGACACCGACACCGACATCGTTGAGAATAGTGCCGTCGGTATCGAGGAAAACAACACTTCCAGCTTCGGTACTGGCTGCCGCTTCTACCGCTACGGCCACCAGACCATCCTTAACAGTGACACTATTGACGCCAGCGCCAAAGGCACTCAGATCAATCGTGGTTAAGGCGGTGGGATCACTGGGGTCGCTGAAGTCAACAATCTGAACTTCGGGTTCACCCGAAACAACAAACAGCTTTTGGGAAGCTGCATCAAACGCATTAATCTCAGCCCCTCCTTCCAGAAGGACACCGCCAATTTTGGTTAAAGGATCCATGCTTAAAAATCTCCTCTTGGTTGAGACAGGCCCTGTCACTCTGAAATGGCTTGATTAGGGTTTGGTTAAGCAATTTAGGATGCCTGTCCCCTTGAGTAAAAACTTTAGGCAATCAGACAAAAACTTTAGACAATCAATGGATTGGCAAGGGCAAGACTGTGATCGCACCACACAGGGTTGGCGTTGGCGACTTCACCTACCCTGACCGAGCCCCTTCCAAGAAGGCAGGATTTCGTTATACAGCGCCCAACACCGGAAGGGTGCATCGCTGTGCGGATGACACCCTACATGATGACGACCTACACCGCGACAAAACTGCTGAAGTCGATCGCCGTTGCCTCAATATTGCGCAGTCTGGCTAGGGTCTCACTGCCGGTCGCGATGAGGGTATTGTCACCGTCTGGGATGATCGCCAGCTGCCCGATCGATAACGAACCTGCCAAACCAATGAAGTCCTTACCGACCTCGAAGTCCACAATCAGATCGGTGCCCTCACCTGCAGCTAGGACAAAGGTGTCCACACCTCGAAGGCTGGAGAAGTTATCACCTGAGAGAACATCGTTGCCGCTACCCCCTCGGAGTATGTCGTCACCGGCATCACCCCAGAGAACATCGACGCCAGTGCCACCCAGCAAGATATCATTACCCCCTTTGCCCGCTAGGGTATCGTCGCCAGAACCGCCCTCAAGGAAATCATCGCCGCCTAAAAGCCCCCCCTGTGTTTCTTGGTTGTTGGGGTCACCGCGAAGGAAATCATCACCCTCACCGCCATCAATCGTGTCATTTCCGACTGTGCCAACCAGGACATCATCCCCAGCATTAGAGGCTGGCGGGGGTGTTGGGAGCGGATTGAAATCCGACTCTTCGCTGACGGTATAAGCAATACCCACCAGTGAGTAACCCGTCCCCGGCAGTGCTCGCAGTTCTAAACGGGTAATGCCTGTTTCCGATAGCGTAAATTCGTACGTATTATCTTCGCCAAAGTTCAGCTCATCGGCGTCTAGTGCAGCTACTTGAGTCCCATCGGTTGCTTTCAAAACACCCTGGGCAAAACGACTGCTAGTTTCGTTGTAAGCCTGCCACCAGACTTGTTCGTTGGGCTCTTCCAACAGTGCAATCGTAAGGGTGACGTCCTCGACAACCTGCTGAAAATTTAAAGTCAGGAGTTCAGTGTTGCCCTCATCCTCTAGATAGTCCACGCTGCCATCCAACTTGGCGTCGTTGAAGTTGTCGGCGCTATAGCGATAGCTCTTGACACCAATTAGGTCGTGAGTAGATTTGACGATACCGCGATCGCCATTAGCCGCAGTCGCATTAATTTGGATATCACCCCAGAACACTTGGTCTTGGTCAATGATGAAGGCATCATCGGCGACGCTGTATTGCTTGGCCTCCGGTAAGACGATGCCATCCGCGTCGGTAATCGGGGTTTCGTAGGGGTCGCTGGGAGTACGACGGGGGTCCATAGCGTGGAGAATCACGCGATCGCTATCCGGCCCAGGGGTCGGTGGAGGCGTCGGCTCGGGAGTGGGCTGGGGAGGGGCTGGTGTGGCAACGCCCGTCACAGTGTAGTTCGCGTCGGCACTTCCCAGAGCTGTACCGTTACCGCTATTGCCGCTATAGGCAGTGGCTTCAATTGTAAAATCACCCGCCTGTAGCGCCTGTCCAAAAAAGTCACCGTCGCTGTCACCAAACAGCGTGAAGGGAGCCTGGTTCTCAGTACGATTGCCTGCACTAGATTCGAATTGGATGCTCTGAACAGAAGCAGCATCAGGATGATCAGGGTCGATCAATGCCGCAATATTGTACTTAGAGATATCCAGGCCATTGAGGTCAATCTCACTGACATCAGCAAGATTTTCGAAACCCGAAACAACTGCATCGGTATCGGCATCAATTAGCGCTAATGTCACCAAGGGACCGGTTGGATTGGGCGATGGAACAGGAGTTGGGGTGGGAGTCGGTGATGGAACAGGGGCCGGATTAGGGTCTGGATCTCGCGTGGGTGGAAATTCCTCAAAGAAAGCTTGCGCATCCAGAGGGGTACCAAATTCATTGCCAGTAATAGCGTAAAAGTGCATACCCGCATCGGACGGATCGTTGTGCTTCTGGTTGCCGTTCCTGACCTGATTCATCAGTTCGCGCGCTTCCTGAAGCAGCGGGTCGGAGGTATTGTCCAACCAGTTCCACTGTGAGTTCTTGAAGCCGTCACTATTGCTCTGACCGTTCTGGTCAGCAATTTCAATTTGGGTGACTTCAGGAAAATCCCTCTGAATATCTTCCCAAGTTAGCGGTCCGGTTACTTCGTTAAACCTGCCGTGAGAAATCTGTGTGACGTTGCTCCGATTAGCAGGACTAACCTGTTGTAGCGCTCGGTAGGTGGCTTCCATCGGCCCACCTTCCAGAATCAGCACCTTCTTACCCGAGTTCAAAATGTCTGCCAGTGCAGCGATCGCAGCTTCAGTGTCGGCCTGATAATCGTAGGTATCAATCCCGAGCTCGGCTTCAACAAACGCAGCGCTGTTTCGCATCTGCTCAGTTTGCTGCTCACCGTTCGGCGTCGACAGATTGTTGTTATAGAAGATGGTGGACTTGCCCGCTAGCCCTGCACTGTTCAGCAACAAACCTGCCATTGGCAAAGCGGCAATATCATCTTTGTCGACAGCGTTGCCGTCAAAGTTCGAGACAATGTAGTCAAACTGGCCGATAAAAGCATCTTGGAAGGCAGTCTGAGTTTCCATTAACCGTTACCCCTCTGAGATTTTGGACCATCGAGTCTATTGCGGTATCGCTCCATAAAGAAGACTCGGCCTGCCAAGTCCCCCGCAATAATCTACTCTTCGGGCGGTATAAATTGGGTTAAATGTCGAGGTCAATGCGGTTAAAAGAAACGTTAATGTTTGGCATTTGGAATCCAACTGTATCCGCAAAATGATTAGTACGTATTTTTACGGAATCTTCTCTAGAAGCTGATTTCAGGATGCTTCCTAAAATCTGATAAATAAAAGTTGGAAAAAGGCACGATCACCAAGAACCCAGCCGACAATATATACCGGCTAGGTTCTCTGTAGGCAATGAATAAGTGATTATACGGAGATGGTGCTACTCTTATTGATGTCAGTGGCATCTACCCCTCGCAGATTGGCCAAAACTTCGTTGCCAACCGAAATAAGGGTATTATTGCCTGCCTGCTCTACGGTTAACTGCCCAAAGGACAGGTTGCCTTCCAGGCCTAATAGATCTTTGCCAGCCTCAAAGTCGAGAATCGTGTCAGTTCCCTCGCCTTTGGTCAGCACAAAGGTGTCACGACCGCGATTACCTGTAGCCGCATCACCCGAGAGCGTATCCTTACCCAGACCGCCCCGAATGATATCATCGCCCGCATCACCCCACACGCGGTCGTTACCCGAACCGCCTGTCAGGCGATCGTTACCGCCTTTGCCGCCGATAATGTCATCCCCAGAGCCACCATCAATGATGTCGTTGCCACCAATGCGGCCTCCTTGGGTCTGAGCATTGTTAGGGTCGCCCCGCAAGATATCATTACCAGCTCCACCGTTGATAGTGTCATTTCCTACGCCGCCCACAATGGTGTCGTTGCCAGGATTAGGTCCAGGACTAGGGTTGGGATTGGGGGAAGGATTCGGATTGGGTGGCGGGTTAGGATTCGGGTTGGGCGGCGGTGTCGGCGGCTGCGGTGGATTCGGTCCAGCCTGACTGCCATCGTCAACTGTGTAAGCAATTCCCGCTAACGAGTAGCCTGTGTTGGGTCCCGCGCTCAGTTCTAAGCGAGCAATGCCAGACTTTGACAGATCAAACTCATAGGTTGAGTTCTTACCAAAATTAAGCTCGTCCGCATCCAGCGCTGCCACTTTAGTTCCGTCAGTGGTTTTAAGGGTGCCTTGACCGATGCTCTTGCCGTTTTCGCCATACGCTTTCCAGCGGACCTGCTCGCTAGAGTTATCGAGCGAAGACAGGGTCAGCGTCACGTCTTCAACGGTATCAGCAAACTTCAGATTTAGGGTTTCGGTACCGCCTTCATCCCCCATGTAGTTGACGGCGTTATCCAGCTTCGATTTGTTGAAGTTACCAGCGGCATAGGTGTAGCTCTTGATGCCAATCAAATCATGGGTCGATTTGACAATACCGCGATTGCCGTTAGCCGCTTTGCCACTGATTTGAATATCGCCCCAAAATACTTGGTTTTGAGCAATTTTCCAATCGCCGTTTTTGTACTGCTTGGCTTCGGGAAGCCGATTCCCATTCCCATCGGTGATCGGTGTCTCGTAGGGGTCGCTAGGATTGCGACGCGGATCCATAGCATGCAGAATCACGCGATCGCCTGAGTTAGGATTCGGGCTAGGTCCAGGATTGGGAGGAGGATTCGGATTGGGATCCGGGCTAGGTCCGGGATTAGGAGGAGGATTCGGCGATGGATTGCCGCCACCAGCAGAAGGGGGATACTTGTCAAAAAATGCCTTAGCATCGAGAGGATCACCGAACTCATCGCCGGTTATGGCATAGAAGTGCATGCCCGCGTCAGACGGATCATTCTGCTTCTGATTTTTGTTTTTGACCTGATTCATCAGATCACGGGCTTCCTGAAACAGCGGATTAGAGGTGTTGTCTAACCAGTTCCACTTTGAGCTTTTGAAGCCTGTGCTGTCAGTTTTGCCATTCTGGTCAGCTATCTCAATCCGAGTGACTTCTGGAAAATCGCTGCCAATGTCGGCCCACTTCAGCGGTCCTGTTATCTCATTAAACCTGCCGTGGGAAACCAGCGTAACATTACCTCGATTCTTAGAACTGGTCTTAGCCAATGCCCGATAGGTTGCTTCCATCGGACCGCCTTCCAGAATCAGCACCTCCTTGCCAGAGTTCAGAATGTCTACCAGTTCATTGATCGCGGCATTCGTGTTGGCCTGGTAATCGTAAGTGTCAATCCCCAGCTTCGCTTCTACAAAAGCGGCACTGTTACGCATTTGTTGAGTTTGAGCCGCACCGTTCTTCGCTGATAGATTGTTGTTGTAGAAGATGGTGGACTTGTTAGCTAGGCCAGCACTATTCAGCAGCAAACCAGCAACTGGCAGGGCCGAAACGTCATCTTTGTCGACAGCGTTACCGTCAAAGTGCGAAACAACATGGTCAAATTGGCCAATGAAAGAACCTTTAATTGGGTTCTGACCATTTGTCGCAAGTGTTTGAGTCGCCATAAAGGATGCCTCTCTGAGATCTTTGTTCGACTATGAAGTCTGTGTAAGTCGTCCCTGTGCGAAGACTCGCCATCAAGCTCGCTTGTTCCATATACATGGAAATTGCGACGCAGCCGGTCAAAACCTCAGAAGAAATCGCGCGAAATTAGTCGATTTATAATGCTTACTGGAGATTTGTGGGATTTTGTAGAATTCCTGTTAGTTCGAAACCAGATTGGGAAAACTAAGAAACTTTATTCATAAAAGATTGATGAAGGCTGAGCAAAGGTACTAAAGGCAAGGGGCTAGACCGAAGTTGCTGGAGCCAAAAGCAAAAATTTGAAGACAAAAAACAGCTCATCTTGAGTCCAATCGACAGACCTAAAACGCTTTGGGTCACTTACGCAAAATGGGTGTGATGAGCGATCGCTCATCACACCCATTCAGCTTCAACAGGCAACGGTTGCTATTTGGAAGAACTCCTAATCTTAAATGTCCAAACAGCTAGTACCGCGACGCGGAATGCAAAATGCAAAACCACGGCGGGTGAGCCCTTCAAGCATTCTGAAGGGTGCGCGTACTTTTGCCGTTGAGTACTAGTTCTATACGGTTGTGAAGTCAACGACCGAGGCATCAGCAATACCATTCAGAACTGCTAGGGTTTCAGTTCCTAGCAGAATCGCATTGCCATCGAAGCTCAGCTGATCTGCCGTGAGACCATCGGCCAGGCCAATGACGTCAGTTCCAACCTCAAAGTCCGTGATGGTATCGGTACCTTCGCCAGCAGCCAGGACAAAGGTATCGGATCCAGACCCTCCAGAGTTGTCATCGCCGGTCAGTTCGTCGTTGCCCAGTCCACCCCGTAGGAGGTCGTCGCCGTCGTCGCCCCAGATGCGATCGTCGCCTTCATCACCGAGGAGCGTATCATTGCCGCCCTTGCCACCGATGCGATCGTTGCCGGCACCCCCCGAAATGATATCGTCATCACCGATGCCAACCTGAGCGTTGCGGCTATTCAAATCACCGCGTAGCACATCGTCGCCGTCACCCCCTTCAATGACATCGGCACCGAGACCACCCGCAGCAGTATCGTCGCCACCGAAGGCCAGCAGCGTATTGTCTGCATCATTACCGACTAGCTCGTCATTACTGCTGGTACCGCCCAAAATGTCATCACCGAGAACAGTATCCTCCCGGAAGGCCAGATTTTGGACGCGAGTGTCCTCTTCACGACCCGTATCAGCATTGTCAAAAGGCGTTTCCAAGAAGTTGTCGAATAAGAATTCGGCCAGGGCATCTTGCTCAGAGCCATCTGGGGCAAACATTGCATCACCCGTGCGGGGGGCATCTTCCTCGAGCGCCAGTTCCTGATAGTTGGTGCCGAAAGTGGGGAAAGGATAGCCGTCACCACCGACGCCTGTTGGGTTGCCTTGGTCGTCAGGGCGATCGTTTGCCAAGAAGCTCAGCGTTACGATGCGAATAGTCCGATTTGCTTCGCCCACGAGCTCGCCGCCACTAGCAATGACATCCAGCACATTGCCATCCTCATCTTTGATGGCTGCAGACTGAACGCGGTTGCCGGGTTCCTGCGTCAAATCAAAGCTGAATTCAACGCCGCTGATCTGCGGAAAGCGACCTTGAGTATTGGAATCATCTGGGCTGCTAGCCGCAACGCCGTGCTCCAGGACAGCCAACAGTCCTTCAGCCGTGATATCCAGAACAGTCAAGCCGTTGTTGAACCGCAGAGTGTTGATGACATCCGTTTCAGAAATTCCCCCCTCTGGCTTGACACCGGGAATTTCTTCATTGGGGAAAAATTCAGGCTCGCCCGTCCCACCAGCGGGGACAATCAATCGGCCAATATCGTCTCGAATGCCACCGCCATTCTTGATGGATACGGCGATAGTGTCATCGCCTGTGATTTCGCGTGCAATGGCCAAATTAGCGTCAGCCGTCAGGTTACCTAAGTTGGTTTCCTGAATTCGCACGCTACCCCGACGACCATCCAGGTAAACGTCGCTAATGCCAAAGACATTGCTCTCGCGCTCATTGATGACTGCTTCCAAATCATCAACGATTGCCTGAATTTCTGGATCAACCAGATTTTCAGCATCAAGGTCAGCTACGCCCTGCTCGTCAGTAGCGTAGGCACCGCTCACTTCAGGGTCGTAGCTCTCAGGAATGATGACGCCGTTTTCGTCAAAGTCAACGACTAGCCGACCCACATACTTATAGTTGCCGTCGGTGTTGATGACCGCTACTGGATTACCATCAGCTCCTGTAATGAACGTGGGATATTCACCCTGGACGGTATCCCCAGCGCGAGGACGATCATTTTCGTCGAAAAGGCGCGTATTGGAACCCCCCGCCATGATGATATCAACATTGGTCAAACGCTCAGCCAGTGCCTGTTCGATGTCAATCTGCTGCATGTGCGACAGCACCACGACCTTGTTGATGTCGGAGTCACTGGCAAGCAGCGCATCTACATCGGTCTGGATTTCAGCTGCCAGGGCATCGAGCTGAGCATCGGTAGGAACGCCATCGAAATCACCGGGCAGTACTGCAACATCGCCGGGAGTTGCGATCGTTGTAATAGTGGGAGTTGTCGCCCCTACAACACCGATCTTTTCGCCGTTAACATCGATAACAGTGCTAGCCGCGAGGCTATTGGGCTGAGGCGCTTGAGCATCTTCGACGACCAGGTCAGCCAGATTGGCATCCGTAGAGAAGTCCAGGTTGGCACTTAGGTAAGGGAAAGCCGTACCTACGAAAGACTCGTCTTCCGGAGTCGTGGGGTCATCCTCAGTAGGTGCAATCAGGCCAGCCAGAAACTCGGGTCCGAAGTCGAACTCGTGGTTGCCTAGAGCGATCGCCTGAAAGCCCAATTCATTCTGAATCAGAATATCGGCTCGCCCAGCACCACCCAGCGTATCTTCGGAAGCGGTGAAGAACAAACCCGGCAAAATTGCGTCGCCGGAGGAAAGTACTAGTGTGTTGTCCTCGACGCCGTCATCCCCCAAATCCTGGGCCTTGAGCGCATTAAGAACAGCTGAGAAGCGAGGCGCATCTTCCAGAGCCGGAATTCCCGCTTCCTGGTCAGCCGTATGTAGTAGTTCAAGCGTAAAATCAGCCATGAATCCCTCTTGTGATTGAGAAGCAGACAGCAAAACGCGTCGGAACTAGCTGTTGGCTAGCACCGAACCCTCAAATTCGTTCCGTCGTCAGCGATCGCGTAGCAGCTTTGCAAGTTTCACTCTTACTGGCACAGGGTCGGCTAAAACAGGGCAAGCCCTCGCTAAAACAGCGATCGAGCTGATCGAACCCATGGACGTTGTCTTGCCTCGCCATGAAAAACGACGCACCTCGTCAATGGTCAAAGTGCACTATCGGACTTGCAAGAGTCTTTTGAGCTGTACTACGTATTTAATATTGCAATCAAGATATTATTTCCAGGTAAAGAAAGGGTTAAGCATTCGTGCAAACACGTAGACTTGCCTAAAGCTTCAAGCGTAAAGGAGACCACTTCACGCCTTTTTCATTAAGGAATCGAAAGTATTTGCTAGCATCTTTGCAGGGTGATTAAACTAGGGAAGATATGCTTTATAAAGAGGTTAGGGTGTGTATGGAATGCATGCACGTCACCTGTACTGCCTCCGTATTTTTCTGAAGAGTCAGAATTAAAATATACGCAAAAGCGTGATTCAGGTGATTTAAACTATCTGTCGGAAGATATTCAGTTCAGGTTATTTAAAATACGTCGCTATGATTCATTGGCGATTACCTATGAAGCTCATTTGGCAACAGCATGGCTGCTTGTGAGCTGAATCACCTTAGGTTTAGGACAAAATCACAAACTAGCGAGGGAAAGAGTCACAGGTATCAGCGCTAGCCCAACTTACACTAGCTATAGTGATACACCAGTAGCACCTGTGATGGCTAAGATCTGCTCAAAACCGCTCAAGCCAAATCCCTTTACTACATACCGTGACCCAGCAACTGGGAGATGGATCGTGGTAAAGTGCCGGGCCTAAATCGCCAGACTGGTCGCCTCCAAGAAAAGCAGCGACCAACTGATCAGAGTGCCTGAGTTCAGTATTTCGACTTTGCTACTACCGCTTTAGAAGACGATATTCTTCTCCAGATTGTTTCAGGCTGTCACTATAATCTTCACAGTGTCGTAGAAGGAAGATTTTGGTGACGTTGCCAAACATGCGTGAATTGTATTCGCCGATTGAACCCTATCGCACTGATTTTCTAAAAGTTTCTGATAAGCATACGCTCTATATCGAGGAATCTGGCAATCCAGACGGCAAGCCTCTTGTTTTTCTGCACGGAGGCCCTGGTGGAGGGACCGCTCCTCTTTATCGACAATTCTTTGACCCCGAGCGTTGGCGCATTATTCTGTTCGATCAGCGAGGATGCGGCAAGAGCCAACCCCATGCTGAGTTAGCGGACAATACAACCTGGAACTTGGTCGCGGACATCGAAAAAATTCGCCAGCATCTTGGTATTGAGCAGTGGGTTGTTTTTGGAGGAAGTTGGGGGAGCACTTTAGCCCTGGCCTACGCTCAGACTCATCCTGAGCGCTGCAAAGGACTCATTCTCCGAGGAATTTTTACGTTACGCCCTGAAGAAATCCAGTGGTTCTATCAATCGGGGGCTAGCTATCTGTTTCCCGATGCATGGGAAACTTACCTAGCCCCCATTCCCGCAGAAGAACATCAGGACCTACTATCGGCTTACTATCGACGTCTTACCCACCCTGATCCGGCTGTTCAGCTAGAAGCCGCCAAAGCCTGGTCTATTTGGGAAGCCAGTACCAGCAAACTAATTCCAGATGCTTCCTTGATTGAGAAGTTTAGTCAAGATGATTTTGCAGTGGCCTTTGCTCGAATTGAGTGTCACTACTTCATCAATGGCGGCTTCTTCGAGACGCCCAATCAACTACTGCAAAACGCTAATCGGCTGCGATCGATACCTGGCATTATTGTCCAAGGGCGCTATGACATAGTCTGTCCAACCAAAACAGCTTGGGAGCTACGCCAAGCTTGGCCCGAAGTTGAGTTCGTATTAATTCCGGATGCAGGTCACTCAGCTACTGAAGTTGGTATTACCGATGCTCTGATCCAAGCAAGCGATCGCTTTGCTGACCTCTAGAAACTCTTTTCCCGACACATTCTCGTCTTAGTGCAAGTGCTTCTAGGACCACATGACATCCCAAGCAGCACTTTGTAAGCTTCAGAAAGCTTCCTCTCGCTATGACGGACCGATAGAGGTACCCAAAACGACACTTGCCACTTCGACCCGGCTAACGCCTCTGACCCCCTGAGCGATCGCAATCAGCTTCCATAGGGTCTCTTTGTCACGAACCTGGCCTGACAGAATGACAACCCGGCCTCGCTGTTTGATCACAAGTTTTCCGCAACATTGCTCGTCAGCCTGCTCCTGAAAAGCCCGCTCCACCCGCTTTTGTAGTCCATAGTAGTCATACTCGCCATTCAGCCCAATTCGTTCTGATGGAATGGTATTGAACCAGGCAGAACCCAGAGGCTCATCGGGATTGGCTGTCTCGATGCTGGGCAATGTGAAAGGGATGTACGCCATGGCTTCCTTGCCCTGACAATTGCGGTAGGTAGTCATAAGATCACACTGATTCGACTATGAAAAGTACGTATCAAGATAAGCAAGAGACTCTACAGACTTTCAGCATTCCAAAGCTGCTCGGCTTGTTGTAGCAAACACCCCCACTGAGAAGCGATAGACTGCGATGAAGAAACAGGTTCAAGAGCCGCTTCTAAGCGATCAAGACAGGCCGCATCAGCAGGATTCCAAGGATAAGCAGTTTCATCCAGCAGAATGGCGTATAGCATCTCCAGCTCAACGCGCTTTTGGTCAGACAGGGAAGATACAAACTGAGTGATCTGGTTCATGGTTGTACTCTCAATCGCCTCTAGAAAGCAGGATAAGAAACAAGTGTGTCAAACCCGTATCAGTTTCAGAGGCAATTTACAAAATGCGTCAAACTTAGTTTGGAAGAGGGTTTACACCAAACCTGTATGCATACGCCCTGGCCACAGTGAGTAAATCCTGCGGGGGAACAAGGCTTGCACCCTTTAGTGACAGGACCGTGACAGGATTCCGGATTAGCGGGCAGAAAGCGAAAGGTCAAACGGAAGGTCAATTTCTTTCGCGCACCAGTGCTTAGTGGGGGTCTTCAAAACCGATTTGCTGTTATCCAGACGGAAGCTTGTAAATTCTTAGCAATAAACGATAGCTTTGGCCATCTAGGCTATGACACCGAGTAGCACTTGATTACTCAGCGCTCAGCCCGATGGCTTCACCGTCTTGTCCTAACGGGCTTGGCGACGACTATAGAAGCGTAAAAGGGGATTGGCTGTTGAGGCCAAAAACGATGACCTTCAAATGGTCTATTCCCTATTCCTTGAGGGCTACTGACTACTGATTTGTTCGCTTCCAGAGTCGCCTAACCAACTTCTCCATCTCAACCCAGACAAACATCAGTGTGCTGAATCCGAAGCAGATTACCAGCTCTCTAGGACTGAGGATGTGGGTACCGAAGAAGTTGCGCAGGGGTTCCACATAAATCAGCATGAGCTGTAGGGTAGTCGTGAGTATGACTGCAACGAGCACAAATGGGTTGGAGACGGGGGAAATCTCATAGGTCATTTGCGTATTGGAGCGAACCGCGATCGCATGCCCCATTTGTGCCAGACATAGCGTTGTGAACACCATCGTTTTCCAACGGTCAGGGTCGCCAGGGATGGCTGGATTCGTGGCATGGTGATAGGCCCAATACATTAGCGTCACCGAAATCACCGTGAACACTAGCCCTATGCGGACCATATAGACCCCCAGACCACGAGCAAAAATACTCTCCTTGGGGTTGTTGGGCGGGCGTTTCATGGCATTGGGTTCCGCCGGTTCCACAGCGAGTGCCAAGGCAGGAAATCCGTCAGTCACCAAATTCATCCAAAGAATCTGCAGTGGCGTCAGCGGAACATCAACAATAGGCAACAGGATAGGCGAAGCGGCAATCGTCAAAACTTCGCCAATGTTGGATCCGAGAATGTATTTTACAAAGCGGCGGATGTTGGTATAGACTACACGCCCTTCTTCGGTAGCGGCCACAATCGTGGCGAAGTTGTCGTCTAGCAGCACCATGTCACTGGCTTCTTTGCTTACATCGGTTCCCGTGATGCCCATAGCGATGCCAATGTCTGCCTGCTTGAGGGCTGGGGCATCGTTGACGCCATCCCCCGTCATAGCCACAATTTGATGCTGCGATTGCAGTGCCTGAACAATCCGCAGCTTATGTTCTGGCGATACCCGGGCGTAGATTTGCACAGCCTGTACTGCTTGCTGCAGCGTATCCGTATCCATTTTTTCAAGTTCTTTGCCGGTCAGGGTCTGGGCATCTTGGGAGGCAATGCCCATATCAGCCGCGATCGCCTGTGCTGTGAGCTGATGATCACCGGTAATCATCATCGGACGAATACCAGCCTGCTGACACCGACCCACGGCCTCTCTCGCTTCTGGACGCGGCGCATCCATCATACCGACTAGCCCTAGCCATACCAGATCTTGCTCCACATTGTCTTCGGGCTCATCAGGATGAGGGGCTGTCATTAAGGTGCCGTAGGCAAGGCCTAGCACCCGTAGGCCTTGAGCTGCCATGGCCTCATTGCTGGCCAGCACTTGGCTCCGGCTAGCATCATCGAATGGCATCACCTGGACTCCCTGTTGAACTTGGATACAGCGTTCTAAGAGCAACTCCGGCGATCCCTTTGAGAATAGTAGATAGGGAGATTCTTTAGCGTGATCCGGTAATACCAAAGCAGGGATGTCAGCGCTGGCAGGATTAACGACAACACTCATACGCTTCCGTTCAGACGAGAACGCCAGTTCGGCGACTCGTGGGACCTGAGTCATCAGTACCTGCTGGTCAAGTCCTGCCTTTCCCGCCAGCACGACTAAAGAGCCTTCCGTCGGGTCACCCAGAATGGCCCAGTCTCCCTGATCCTTTTGTAGCACCGCATCATTGCACAATAGGCCGCATAGTAGCAGTTTGGCGAGTTCAGGATGCTTCAGGGGTTCCAAATGCTCGCCAGATTGTTGGAAGGTACCCTCCGGAGCATAGCCGTCACCTGTAACTTGGGTCTGACAAGAAACCGTCTGCACGGCTTGTACGACCATCTTGTTCTGGGTCAAAGTGCCGGTTTTGTCTGAGCAAATAGTGGTGACTGAACCCAACGTCTCAACAGCAGGCAGGCGACGGATGAGGGCGTTGCGACGGACCATTCGCTGCGTGCCAATCGCGAGCGTCACCGTGATCACCGCCGGCAGTCCCTCTGGAACTACGGCAACAGCCATACTGAGCGAAACTTCTAGCAGCGTCTCAAAAGCCTCCCAGCCCGCCTGAATAACCCCGCCAATCACTACGAGCGCTACGAGAATCAGCGAACCTGTTACGAGCGTATTGCCCAGCTGATCCATACGCTGCTGTAGAGGCGTTGGCTCACTTTCGACCGACTGAAGCATGGTGGCGATGCGGCCTAACTCAGTCTGCATACCAGTTTGGGCCACCAGGACAGTGCCGCGGCCATGCACTACTTCAGTGCCCTGAAATACCAGATTGGTACGATCGCCTAAGCTCGTATCGTCAGCTAAAACACCTTCAGCATGCTTGCTAACTGCGTTGGCTTCACCTGTCAACGCCGATTCTCGCACTTGTAAGCCGGATGCTTCCAACAGACGACCATCGGCTGCGACTTGCATCCCTGCTTCCAGCAGTAACACATCGCCCGGGACCAAATCCTGCGAGGGCACTTCTACGGGCTTACCGTCCCGAATCACCCGTACACTAGGAGAGGCCATTTGCTTTAAAGCAGCAAGGGCCTTTTCAGCTCGGCTCTCCTGAAAATATCCCAAAATTCCATTGAGAATTACGATTGCAAAAATTGCGATCGCGTCCTTCGGCACTTCATTTGATCGCAGCGACAGAACCCCTGACACCACAGCTACCGCAATCAGCATCAGCAGCATAATGTTGGTGAATTGATCGAAGAGAATTCGCCACGTACTTCGCCCTTGAGTCTCTTCAAGAACGTTAGCTCCTATCTGCTCCCGCCGGGCAATGATTTCTGCAGCTGATAGCCCATGGGCGCGATCGCTCTGAAGTAAGGTGAGTGCCTTATCTGGTTCTACGGTATGCCAGCCGCCCGAAGGAGGAGTTTTTGACCAGTCCGCCATCTTAGAAAGTCCAGATGCCTTACTTCACAACGCTCTCATCTTATAGCCCTGCAAGAAAACCAGAAGCAACCACAAGATTAAGGAGTCTATATATAGGATAGACACATCATGGCAGGAATCAGATATTGTCAAGCGAGGACAAGCCGCTATTGAAGCAGACGGTCCTTAAGCGACCTCTGCCCGTCTCAAAAAAGGCACAATCACCTCTGTCACTTTTTCAGCCCAATCTTCTTGAGCGTAGTGACCGACTTGTTCCAGTTTGGAGAATTCGGCATTGGGGATAGTGTTTGCCCAGGTCTCCGCTAGGGCGGTTGGTAACCACGGATCGGCAGTTCCCCAAACCAATAGAGTCATTGACTGCCACTGTTTCAATTCTTGGAAAATTTCCTCAGTTGTAGCTGACAGCTTAAAGCTACGGAGGGTCGCTAAGAGCGCCCGTCCTGCTGCTGAAGTTGTCAGAAACGGCTTGCGATAGACCGTCAGGTCTTCGTCATTAACTTGATAGGGGCCACCACCTTCGAGTGTGCGATCCACCAGTAGCGGATCTTGGGTCATCATTTCACCAGCTAGCGGTAACTTCATGCGGCTCAGGGCTCCGGGTAGCTTTACCTCGGGGGAAAGCGGTGTATTGACAATTACGAGTCGAGCAATTCGCTGCGGGTTGCGAACAGCATACAAAACCCCATAAACCCCTAAGAATCCCTGAACAATGAGGTGTATCTGCTCTACCGAGAGTGCTGTTAGAAAATCTTCAAAAGCTTTCACAAAGGCATCAGCAGTATAAGCAAAGTCTCGCTTTTCCGGACGACTGGAGAAGCCATGCCCAATCCAGTCGGGGGCGATCGCGCGAAATCCCTGCTCTGCCACGGCTGGCATTACTTCTCGCCAACTGTAACTCTGACTCACGAGCCCATGTAAAAAAACAACCGGCAGGCGATCGGCACTCTCGCGGAGCGGTTTTGCCTCACGATAAAACCATTCCAAATCGCCAACCTCAAGACGCTGCTCTGAAAGTGCCACAACGGATTCCTACCCCCCGATAAAGGTGTGGCTATGAGCTTACTCCTCTGAGTCTTCCTTGAGCAAGGTTACGGGATTGTAGGGAATAGGGAACAGGGTGTGTTGAATGGCGTAGCACCATGATTCGTGACACGTCTCGCTATTGCCTTAAATTGGCAATCACAAAGGAAACTTCAGGAAAGGCCAATGGTGAGATTTGGCCGGAGGCTTGCTTAACAATAGACTGATATTGTACGCCGACAGGATGGCGGTGTATCCAAAGCTGACGGTTGGGAATGTCTACTACCCAATATTCGCGAATTTGACTGCGGGCATAGGCTGCTGCCTTTTCACCTAAGTCGTACTTTAGGGTTGAATTTGATACTTCTATCAGCCAGTAGATATCGGCTGGATAAGGATGGTGATCGTCATAGCGGTGCTCAGGAGGAACTGCAATGCAGATATCGGGCTGCGGTTCACCGTCCTGAGGCAGCGTCACAGGGGCAGACGTAAACACGACCGCACGATCGCCTAACACCGCTTCTATATACTTGCTGCCGCGACGATAGGTTGATCGATGAATCGGCAGCTCTGGGGCCATATCAACAATCTCACCGCTTAACAGCTCTACCCGACGACCTGCCAGCAAGCCAGCCTCAATCATGCGGTGATAATCTGCAATTGTCCACTTGGCTAAAGTTTTGACCATAGCTGTAAAACACCACACAGCTGCTTAAACTCTAGTACAACACTCCTCAGTAGGATCAATATCAAAATGACAGCAGCGATTTTCTCAAATCTTAAGTTCAACGGGCAAGACGCCATGGCGCAGCTCATGCTGATGTTCCAGCCAGACGTTTTGGGTCAACCGAAAGCGTCCTAGAGCTGTTAACAGAAGCTTGAACTGTAGATATGTAAACCGATTGCTCCAGAAATAGGCAATTCTTTGCCATTCTGCCAATTGCTGCCGCTGGGCTGTTTTGATTTCAGGCAGACGCTCTGTTTGAATGCGCTGCAAAACCTGACTAAGCTGCGGAGGCTGCACCACTTGACGGAATAACGGCACCAGATGATTCGTTGCTACAATTGCATCCCGCAGTGCCATATTAATACCCTGCGCTCGGTTCGGAGCCATGGGATGAGCGGCGTCTCCTAATAGCAACAACCCCGGTACCGACCACTGCTCACAAACCCCGACAATCACATCCAGAAAAATCGGCCCTTCTAATTCATGGCGATGCTGACGAAAATGCTCAGCCAAAGAGGCTGGGACCGCTTGGGCAAACTCCTCAATCCAGTCGCGATCGCGCATGGCTTTGGCCTGTCCCTTCTCGACAATCCAGCCGATCTGCAGCCGCTTATCCCAAGATAGATAGAAGGCAAACTGGCGCTCCCACTGTAAGCAGGCTGTAAAGAACGTTTCCACCATCAATTCAGGCGGAGCGGGTAGCTTGAACCAGAGCACATCAAACTGAGTGCTAGCCTTCTGCAAAGATAGGCCAGCCTGTTTACGCAGGCGCGAATAGCGCCCGTCAGCAGCAACGACTAAATCGGCTTGAAAATCTCGCAGCTCACCACCGTGGACAGCTCGAACGCCCTGGATACCTATATCTGACTGAATCAGTTCGCGAACCTGCCAACCGGGGAAAAACTCAAAATTAGGGTATTGTTTGGCCTGTTCCACAATCCATGCCAACAGGGCTGATTGTGAAACGATACGGGGCAATCGCTCAGCTAATTCCGCTTGGGGCTCAGCAACCCGCATCCGCCGCTGTCGATCAACATAAAAATCCCAGCCCTCTAGAATTCGGGAGGGAATCTGCTCAAAGCAATCACCTAGCCCCATCTGATAAAGAGCATCGACGGCTGAGGGCATCAGCCCTTCGCCTCGGAACACACGGTCAAAGCTTGGCTCTTGATCAAGAAGTGTTACTCGCACCCCCTCCCGAGCCAGCAGCAGGGCGATCGCGGTTCCTGCGGGTCCAGCGCCTACCACCACAATATGGCTCATGCCCTTGCCTCTATTCGTTATGCTGCCTGGTCAATCGGTAGCCTGACCTTAACATGAGTCCCCATATTGGGCTGACTTTCAACGCTGATTTGCCCTCCGCAATAGAGTAGGAGCTGCTGTACGATGGTGAGCCCCAGTCCCGCGCCTTCCTCATCTTGGTTGGGCTGCCGTCCTCGGTAGAAATGTTCGTAAATGTGGGGTAGGTCATTGGGCAAAATGCCGACGCCCGTGTCCTTCACGTTGAGAATGACAGTCTCGTCAGTCTCCGGTTGTATCGTGACCCAAATCTCGCCACCCGACTCGGTATAGCGAATACCGTTATTAAGCAAATGAATCACAATCTGACGCACCCAACTCTCGGGGCAACAAACGGAAGGAAGCGTATCCGGCACTGTGTAGGCCAGACGAATACCTTTTTCCTGAGCAATGGGCTGATAGGTACTAACGACCCCTGGAACCACATCAAACAAGTTCACAGCTTCAGGTGTCGCGGTCGCTAGGCTTTGTTCTAGCTGCAGTAAATTGAGAACACCGTTGATGAGGCTGCTTTGGCGATCGCACCCCTGGCGAATCATTTCCAAATAGCGCTGACGCTGGTGCGGGTTTAAGATGGGCGAGGCTAAAAGGGGCAGTGCCGTTTTGATTGAAGAGAGGGGGCTGCGCAACTCCTGACCCACCGTGCTGAGAAAATCGTCCTTAAGTCGTAGGGTGTTCAATAACGCTTCATTCTGCGTCGATAAGCTAGAAACGTTAGTCGCCTGATCGCGATACAACCGTGCTTGTTGTCGTAAGCGCTCCTGCTGCTTTATTTGCTGCATCATGATGGCATCGACAATCGCCAGATCGGGCTGCGCCGAGACCTGCAAACGGACGTCCCAGTCAGAGAGCAAGGCTTTCAAGGAGGGATGATTGGGGTAGTCTATTAAGCTAGCTTGAATCGCCTGCCGGAGTTCGTCGAGCTTGGTCTGGATCAGAGCGGGCTGCAATGTGACACTTAAGTTAACTCTCGTCGCGCTGTCTGACTCTTCTTGGGGAGCATCGGTCTCTGGGGAAGCACCTTCTGGCGCGACGGAAACCTCTTCACGATGTCCTGTCACCATAACGCTGAAGGCATTTGAAATAACGAGTAAGCTATACTCCCCGCGCATAGGGTAAGCCGCTGGAACCGGTACAGGAACAAACCATTTGGTCTCAGCTACAGGACGACGGCTAAACAGGTAAATCTCAGGCGATGGCGCTACCGCTTGACTATATTGCTTTAAATCTTCAAGCCAACTGCCTCCGTTGGGCAGTTTAGCAAGAACAACCCCAGTAAGACGGAGCTGAATTAGTGCATTCAGCACAACTTCAATATTGGCTTTGAACCCTCTGGGAGAAACCTGGACAGGCTGTGAATTGACCAGGGAGCTTTGTTCTGTCAACTGAACCATAAGAGTATTGGTCCGTAGCAACGAGTGTGTTCTGAAAAGAAACTTGGCAACGATCGTAGTTTGTCAGAGATGCAGCCGTGTTAGCTTTTTGGACCGGGAACACTTCATTAAGCGTATCTTGTCTTAGAGATCACCGACCATTATATTTTTGTGAATTTATTTGCCAACACTTTTGAGAGAGCGGATGAGTAATATTAACAAGTCTCCCAGTTGTGGTGTCATAAGATCTTGATGACAGAGCCCTTTTTTCCAATCAAGGTATTCTGAGGTTTTTGAAGATAATAAGTATTAAGTATTGATACTGACATTGATAAGCCTATGGACGATAACGGATAGGCATTTCAGACTAGCAAATCTAGTACTCAACGGCAGAAGTACGCGCAGTTTAGACGCTTCGTTGCAGGGCAAGACGTGCCTGTTCACGATCATCGAAATGAATTTTCTCGGTGCCTAAGATTTGATAATCTTCATGGCCTTTACCCGCAATCAGAACACAATCGCCTGGTTGAGCTTGTCCAATAGCCGCTTGAATCGCCTCAGTCCGACTACAAATGACTTGTTCTGCAGGCAAAGAACCGGGAATCCCTGCCAAAATATCGGCCAAAATTTGCTGTGGATCTTCCGTTCGGGGGTTATCGGAAGTGGCTATGGCTACATCGGCCAGATCATAAGCAATTTTGCCCATCTGAGTTCGTTTCGTTCGATCGCGATCGCCCCCACAGCCAAAGACGCAAATCAGCCGTCCTGAAACAAACGGGCGCGCCGCCGCCAAAGCATTCTGCAAGCTGTCGGGGGTATGGGCATAATCCACAATCACGCTGATTTTCTGGTCAGGCGACACCACTACTCGCTCCATACGACCCGGTACTCCTTCAAACTGAGCCAGACACGTCACAATGTCGGTCAAAGAAACACCCAAATGTAGAGCTGCACCCACTGCCGCCAGCATGTTAGCTAAATTGAACTGTCCTACCAACGGCAGCGAAAATGGAACGGTCCCGGCAGGCGTATGGAGCTGTCCCTGGACCCCACTTGTGGCATAAGTCAAGTCACTGGTATGGAGCTGAGCCGAGGGCTGACTGACGCTGTAGCTCCACGCCTTTCCCGGACCCAGTCTTTCGAGAAGACGATATCCGTAGGCATCATCTTGATTGATGATCGCTCGTCCCACCAAGTAAGGCGACTGAAAAAGAAGCGCTTTTGCCTCAAAGTACGCCTCCATCGTCTGATGGAAGTCCAGATGGTCTTGGGTCAGGTTGGTAAATACCGCCACCTCAAAGGGACAGGCCCATACCCGCTTTTGTGCTAAAGCATGGGAACTGACCTCCATCACCACAGACTGGCAATTCGCTGCTTTGGCCGCTGCCAAGTCAGCCTGCAAATCTACCGGAAAGGGCGTGGTATGGATGGCGGTAATTTCATGGCCGGGCCAGCGTGTGTACAGCGTACCTAGCAGAGCTGTGGGCTGTCCCGATTGCTTGAGCAGCGCCTCAATCAGGTGCGTTGTCGTAGTTTTGCCATTTGTGCCCGTTACACCCACTAGATTCATTGCCTGGGCGGGCGCACCATAAAAAATAGAAGCTATTTCAGCACAGGCGATCGCCATATCCGGTAACGGCAGCACCAGCGCATCTAGATTGTGTTTCGCAGGCGTACGGTTTTTGAACGCCTCAGGTGAGACTAAGGCCGCGATCGCCCCAGCCGCGATCGCGCCTGGCCAAAAATCACCTCCATCAACCCGCGTCCCTGGCATCCCGATAAACAGATCCCCAGGTTGGCACGCTTGCGAGTTAGTACAGAGCCTTTTTATCGGTTGCAATAATGCTGCATGATCGGTCGGTATATTGGGAGCTGCTGCCAGCCAAGATGCGGGTAACTGCGCCAAAAGTTCCTGCAGATTCATGTCAGCAACCTCTCTAAAACGTCAGGTTGACATTATTTTGCCGTATCCGGAGCCCAGTATTTCTGTAACATTTGCTCCACCCTAGCGATTGGAGCGCGCGGCGATAGCCTCGGCAGGATAGTTTCTTCGACACTACCATCCGCAATCGTAATTGCCCGGCACAGCACGGGGATTTGGTATTGATAGGCCGCAAACCACTCGGGTTGGGTTGTAATATCGCGAATTTCTAGCGTGAAATCCAAATGCGCCAACGCTTCTAGTTTTTCCTGTAATCCTTCACACAAATGGCATCCAGGTTTGCTGTAGAGTACGAGTTTCATAGGGATTTGGGGGGGGGGGTGGATGAAGGGTTGGGACCAGTAGATTGAGGAGGAAGGGCTTAGAGATTTAGTTTACATGCCCTTGTCCGGGCCACCTTTACCATT
>JBHJHM010000078.1:0-5118 GCA_050330865.1 Leptolyngbyaceae cyanobacterium | reverse complement strand
ATCTTGCAGTTGAGCTTACATCGCCTGGTTTGGCCCCCCTGCCCCCCAAATTGGGGGGTTCTGAGGTTGAAGTCCCCCAGAATTGGGGGATTTAGGGGGCAAACACAACAAGGTGCTGATGTACTAGTGCAAGATCTCAGTTCAACCCGTAGGGTGTCATCCGCGTAGCGATGCACCTTTTCCAGTTATTTTCTATTGTTGCTTTTGATCCGTACAGCCTCGATTCGAGGAGAGCGATCGCCACCAGTCTTGATGCGTTAAATACCACTTCACCGTTTGAGTAAGTCCGGCTTCAAAAGTGACTGTAGGCTGCCAGTTCAATTCCCGCTTAATTTTAGTGGTGTCGATCGCGTAGCGACGGTCATGGCCGGGGCGATCGCGAACAAACGTAATCAGCTTCGAGGCGGGACGCACGGGCAGATCAGGGGCAACCGCGTCCATGATTTGGCACAGCCTTTGGACGAGATCAAGATTCTTAATCTCGTTATTGCCGCCAATGTTGTAAACCGCGCCGGGTTGAGCCGCGAGCAATACTTTGCTTAAGGCGTGGCAGTGGTCAATCACGTACACCCAATCGCGGACATTTTGCCCATCGCCATAGACTGGCAAAGGTTTGCCTTGCAAAATATTGAGGCACATCAGGGGAATGAGCTTTTCGGGAAACTGGTACGGCCCATAGTTATTGGACCCGTTAGTGGTCAGAGTTGGCAGCCCGTAGGTCTGGAAATAGGCCCGGACCAAATGGTTACTTCCCGCCTTAGACGCCGCATACGGACTGTTAGGAGCATAGGGAGTCGCTTCCGAAAAGGCTGGATCCGTAGGCCCCAAACTGCCATACACCTCATCCGTAGACACATGATGGAAACGATAGTGTTCCGGCTTCCCGGCCATTTGCCAATGATTGCGAAAACTTTCCAGCAGAGTAAAGGTCCCAACCACATTGGTTTGCACAAACGCGCCCGGCCCCAAGATGGAGCGATCAACGTGGGACTCAGCGGCAAAATGCACCAGGGTATCGATCGCCTCGGTTTTGAGCACGCTATCGACCAATGGGCGATCGCCAATATCCCCTTGAATGAATCGAAAATTAGGCTGCTGCTCTAGCCCCGCTAAATTGGGACGGTTACCCGCATAGGTGAGGGCATCCAGCACTACCAGCCGATCCTGAGGAAAGTGCTGCTGCCAATAGTGAACAAAATTCGTTCCAATGAAACCTGCTCCGCCCGTTACTAATAGCCGTTTCATCTGTGTCCTGCGCGTCCTTCCTTCGTCATTTATAGCCGCCTCCAGAAACCGTGCCCTAACGAACCAAAAATTGAATTTGTGTAATTTAATGTTGCAGAAAGCTGCGATTACTCGCTCTTAACCTAAAAACCTTAGATTTTTAATGTTGGCTCTCATTGCTTCACAGGTGCTGACTTCGCGCTTTTTGCACAGTCTTGAATCGCATTCCGAACAGCCGTAGGGACCGGGCCTAAATGGCTTACGGTCTCTTGGGTCTGTCCGGGAAGCGGGCCAGTGAGCAATCCTTACAGGGGGCTGATGTGAGAACACCGATGCCGTCTCCAAACATTCAGGAAATCCGTTGATATGAGTCTCAAGCGCAGACACTTTCTCATGTTTTTAGGGGCCACTGCGGGTGCCAGTGCCTTAGGATCATTCGAACAATCAGGCGAGCAGCTTTTAGGAACGTCACAAGCCGCCGCTGCTGCTGACAGTCCCGTACCCTTTACGCCAGTCCGCAGTCCTATGCCGGTACCCAGCGATGGCATTCCGCTATCGCAACAGATCGATGTCTACAGTCGGTTCACTGTCATTGACGACTTAGTGCTGCCGCCAGACTATACCTATGACGTGATCGGAGCCTGGGGCGATTTGGTGGGCACCTCTCGCTTTGGCTACAACAATGACTACCTCTCCTTGGTCGAAACGGCACCGGGTGAGGGGTACCTAACGATCAACTTTGAATACATTAGCGCTGCGACTTGGATGGCAACCTATCCTGAAGTCATTCCCAAAGACCTCCCCTTCGATGCTTTTAAGACCGCCGCTGAAGCTGCTGGGGAAGCAGGCATTGCTGTCACGAGTCTGGCCGATGGCGATCCCCTTAAAGCTGAGGCGATCGCCATCTGCAAAGAAGCGCTTACGGATGTAGGAATCGGTGTTATTTCTCTACGGCGTAATGCAGAAGGCGGCTGGGAACGCAGCTATGCCAAGGCGGATCGCCGCATTTCAGGTATTTCGGGGTTAGAGGATGATCGGTACCTCGCGGCAACAGGACCGGCTGTCGCTGTCTTTGCCAAGCAAACGGGGCAAGGCTACATTGATGGCTTGGGATCGCGGATCATTGGATCTTTTAATAACTGTGCTGGCGGGACGACACCCTGGGGCACCGTTATGAGTGCTGAGGAAAATTTCCAAAATACGGTGACAGAACCCGTTTATGCCGACGGCACCGCCTTTGAACCCAGTACCCAAACGATGACCATTGAACTGGAGGGCATCGGTAGCGCATTGGGCTATGCAGGGAACAAATACGGCTGGATGGTAGAAGTTGATCCGGCGAACCCTGAGGATTACGGTGTGAAGCACACCTGGTTAGGGCGATTTCGCCATGAAGCCGTCGCTGTGCGCGCTGTTCCCAACCAAAAACTGGCCGTCTATTCAGGCTGCGATCGCCGCGGGGGGCACCTCTATAAGTTTGTGAGCGCTGGCAATGTTATCGACCCCACCGACAAAGCCAACTCCGATCTGCTGACCAGCGGCATGTTGTATGCTGCCAAGTTTAATCCTGACGGTACGGGCACCTGGATTCCGCTCAATGCAGCGACACCAGTGAATCCTGACATGCCCAGTCAGGTTGCTGGCGGCATGATCACGATGCCAAATCGCCCGGATGGTGGCATTGTCAAGATCGAGTCCGATGCTGATATGCAGGCGATCGCACAGCAGTACAATACGCTCGGTGACCTCTACGAAGGCAATGCCGAAGAACAGCAGGGAGCCATCTTAATCGACGCGCACTATGCTGCCAACGCAGCCGGGGCCACCAACACGGCGCGCCCTGAAGATACCGATGTCGCCGCTGACGGGACGCTGTTTATTGCCTTTACCTCGGGGGGGCCTGGAGGCGATGGGGGACCGCACAACGCTATCTTCCAAGGACCCAATGGTGAAGCGCCCTATGAGCATGGCTGGATCATGAAGCTTCAGGAAGAGGACAGTAATCCAGCGGCAATGACCTTTAGCTGGGCCATGCTGGCTTTAGGAGGAGAGCCGGCTGCTGGGGGGTTCGGGTTTTCCAACCCGGACAACTTGGAAATTGATGGCCAGGGCAATCTGTGGATGGTGACCGATATGTCTACCAGCAAGCACAATCTCGAGGTTTCTAGCCGTGTGGATGCGGAGGGCGAGCCGGTCAGCCTATCTAACCTTCGCGGCTTGTTTGGGAATAACTCGATTTGGTACATGCCGCTATCGGGGCCGAACGCGGGTGAAGCCTATATGTTTGGCTATGGTCCCATGGAATGTGAGATGTGCGGGCCGTTCATCACTCAGGACCAGACCACGCTGTTCCTGGCCGCTCAGCACCCAGGTGAGCGCCACGGCATTCGCCGCGACAACGCCCACGAAATCCGCCAGTTTGCCATGAAGACCACGTCCGGTGACCGCTTCATGCAGGAACGATACGTCCCCCTCGGGTCTAACTGGCCAAGCCAAGCGCCGGGCGCTGCCCCGCGTCCTGCCGTCGTCGCAGTCCGCAAAATCAACGGCGATACCCTGGTCTAGGGATATGGCCGGTATCGCATCGCCGCTCGGCGATGTATGGTAGAGGCGCGATCGATCGCGTCTCTGCAGACTCCTTATGAACCGATCCCAGCGCCTCTGGCAAGCCAACCAAGATTTAGCTCAGGCATCGCTACAGCATCCCTTTGTTCAAGGTATTTATGCCGGTACCCTACCGCCTGAGAAGTTCGCCTACTATGTCGGCCAAGATGCCTTTTTTCTCGAAGCCTTTGCTAGAGCCTACAGTATTGCTGCTGCCAAAGCCCCAGACTGGCAAGGCTTTAACACCTTCCATGCGCTGGCAGGAGGCGTTCTACAGGAACTAAAGCTGCATGAAAGCTATGCCCAAACCTGGGAGGTTGATCACCAGACGGTTCAGCCGGGTGTGGCGACGCGGCGTTACACCGATTTTCTCTTGGCCACCGCTTGGAGCCAGGAAGTTGGTATTACGGCGGTGGCGATGGCTCCCTGCATGAGGCTGTATGCCTACATTGGCCAGTCGTTAGCGGCTCAAGGTATGCCTACGCATCGCTACGCCGACTGGGTACAAACCTATAGCAGTGATGATTTTGAACCTTTGGCGCGACAGCTAGAGGCGATCGTGGACCAATATAGCCCTGACACTGCCCTGGTGCAGGATACGTTTCGCTACGCCATGCTCTGTGAGCGCGACTTCTTTGAGGCCGCTTGGGAGTATGTCCCTGAAAGCATTCCAGACTCAGCAGCTCGTACATAGGCTCAGCAATGATTTTCACAGGCACCGTTTCAACCGCCTGCCGCAGAAGCTTTTGCCGATATTACCAACCCAGTATTTGATTAATCTGCTGAACCAGCTCCCGTGCCTGAAAAGGTTTAGCAATGACACCATTAACACCCATTGCCATAAACGCTTTGCGTTCGCTGAGCTGAGCTTTAGCTGTCAGTAAAATCGTTGGAATTAACTGAGTTTCAGCGTCGGCCTGGAGCTGCTGAAATATAGCAATGCCATCTTCACCAGGCATCATGACATCCAACAGGATGAGATCGGGTTTCTGGGCTTTAGCCATTACCAACCCTTCTCTACCCGAAGCAGCGGGTAGTACCTTCCATCTGGCTACGGTTTCGAGCGAAAGCTGGATAATCTCGCGGACTCCGTCGTCATCATCAACGACCAAAACTTGTTTCGTCATTATGCTTCAGAATCACAACTATCCAGGACTTACGCATTGACAAAATCAACAAAATCAGGGTTCAAGCTTTTCTACCCGTTAGAGGTGCTTGGAGGATGAACTGACGAGCGACATCTTGATAGAGGTGACGTTGTAGCTCATACCAATTGCCTAGCTGCTGCTG
>JBHJHM010000077.1:0-16205 GCA_050330865.1 Leptolyngbyaceae cyanobacterium | reverse complement strand
CCCATCTCCCCATCTCCCCTTCCACGCTCCTTACCCCGAACCTATGACACCTGTTGCGATCGCTCTGAATCACATTGATAAGGTTTACAACAATGGTACCGTTGCTCTCCAAGGTGTCGATCTGACCATTCATCAGGGAGAATTTGTCAGCCTGGTAGGCCCCTCGGGGTGTGGCAAAAGTACCGTTCTACGTTTGATAGCGGGATTAGGACAGCCCAGCGGCGGCACTTTAGAGTGGGGGATGGCAGAGCGCGATCGCTCCCTGGCCTTTGTGTTTCAAGATGCGGCCCTGATGCCGTGGGCTACGGTCGTTGATAATGTGCATCTACCGCTGAAGCTTAAAGGAGCATCGCTGCGATCAAGCCGGAGTCGCATTCAAGAAGCGTTGAATTTGGTTGACTTGCAGGGCTTTGAATGGAGTTATCCGCGGCAGCTTTCAGGCGGCATGAAAATGCGTGTATCCATCGCCCGAGCTCTGGTGACTAATCCCAGTCTATTGTTGATGGACGAGCCCTTTGGCGCACTGGATGAGATGACCCGCAGTCGCCTCAATAGTGACTTGCTGCATCTCTGGGAGCGCTATCACTGGACTGTTGTCTTTGTAACTCACAATATTTACGAAGCGGTGTACCTTTCCAATCGAGTGGTGGTGATGGCTGCTCATCCTGGTCGGGTGGTGGCTGACGTTCCCATTGCAGCTCCCCATCCGCGCGACGAGTCCTTCCGCACATCTTCGTTATTTAACGAATATTGCCGCACCATCTTGGAATCCCTTTCTACAGGGACCCCCGCGATCGCTGACACCGAGGCAGCTACGCCCGTTCGACCTTCCTGGTAATGCCATGATTCTCAAAGAACCGCAACAGCCGCAATCGATGTCCCTCAATCACCCGGCGACTGTAGCGAGACATCCCCGCAAATTAAACTGGCTGGCTAAGCTCATCAGTCCTGAGGTGATCGCACCTCTGATGGTCGGTCTCTGTATGCTGGCTCTTTGGGAAGGACTCGTCCGCTACTTCGAAGTTCCGCCCTATCTATTGCCGGGGCCATCCTTAGTTCTGCAGACATTGATTCAGGAATGGCCAGATTTGCTGCCCTCTTGGCTGATCACGATGCAAATCACGGTCGTAGCGTTCATCGCTGCCACTATTTCGGGTTTATTGATTGCTGTCCTCTTTACCCAGAGTAAGTGGATCGAACGGAGCTTTTTCCCCTATGCGGTGATTTTGCAAACAACGCCTATTGCTGCGATCGCGCCTCTTATCATCGTCTGGTTCGGTAACAATACCTTTGCTGCACTGGTTGTCTGTGCTTGGATCGTGGCGTTCTTCCCGATTGTGTCCAACACCACGCTCGGGTTGAACAGTGCCGATCATAATTTGAAAAATCTGTTTCATTTGTATGGCGCATCTCGTTGGCAAACCCTGTGGTATCTCCGGTTACCCAGCGCCATGCCTTATTTCTTAGGAGGACTCCGCATCAGCGGCGGTTTAGCCTTAATTGGCGCTGTGGTTGCCGAGTTTGTGGCGGGTAGAGGGGGCTCGCGATCGGGGTTGGCCTATCAAATCCTGATGTCTAGCTACAATCTGCAAATTCCCCGTATGTTTGCTGCGCTGCTCCTCATCACAATTTCAGGGGTGCTCATTTTTGTTGGACTGACAATTTTGTCCGATCGCTTGCTGGGGCAATGGCACGAAAGCGCCATTAAGCGAGAGAATTAACTATGAATCTCTGTGGAGACGCGATTAATCGCGTCTCTGAGACCCAATATTCGAAATTTGGATGACATGGCGATCGCTCCCTTCATCACCCCGCTTCAATCTGATTCATTTTGGATTGTGAATGCCCGCTTGCCCCTGGCACTGTTGGACGACACAGTCTCCTATCGCGACGTGATTGGACAGCTGGCCGCTCCTCCATTTTCAGAAGCGCTCGTTGCCGCGGATGTAGAAATTCGAGCGGGAAAAATTGTGGCGATCGCGCCCCTCGGTTCCGCTCCTTCCGATACGGTGTCTCTAGATCTTGGCAGAGGCTTGGTGTTTCCCTGCTTTGTCGATCTCCACACCCATCTAGACAAAGGGCAGATTTGGAACCGCGCCCCCAACCCCGATGGCACCTTTGACGGAGCCCTCAAAACGGTTATGGCCGATGCCGATAGCTGGAGTGCTGCCGATCTGTATCAGCGGATGGAGTTTGGACTTCGCTGCAGTTACGCCCATGGCACCAAAGCCATTCGGACTCATTTCGATGCCTTCGGAGATATGGCCAAGACAGCTTTGTTGGTGATCCAACAGCTGCGACACGAATGGCGCGATCGCATTGAGCTACAAGCCGTTTGTTTGGTCTCTCTGGACTACTTCCTCACCCCAGAAGGTGAACCGCTCGCTGACTTAGTGGCTGAGAACGGCGCGATTTTAGGGGGCGTTGCCTATCCGAATCCTGACTTGGAAACCCAGATTGACCGCGTGTTTGCGCTAGCAGCAGAGCGCGATCTTGCCCTCGATTTTCATGTTGATGAAAGCCTCGACCCAGCATCCATGTGTCTGCGTCACGTCGCCAAAGCCAAACTCAGGCATGGATTTGCAGCTCCAGTCCTTTGTGGACATTGTTGTTCACTGTCCGTTCAGTCCCCTGAGGCTGTTGCTGAAACCCTGCAGTGGGTCAAGGATGCCGAAATGGGCATTGTCAGTTTGCCGATGTGCAATCTCTATCTTCAGGATCGGCATCCCGGTCAGATGCCGCGCTACCGTGGGGTTACCTTGCTCCATGAACTGAAGCGACAGGGTATTCCAATCGCGGTGGCTAGCGATAACTGCCGCGATCCGTTTTATGCCTATGGCGATCACGATGGCCTGGAAGTGTTGACTCAATCTGTCCGTATCGGTCACCTCGATCGCCCCTTTGCCGACTGGTCCCGTGCCGTAACCTGGACACCCGCTGATTTAATGGGACTGCCAGACGCAGGCCGTATCGGCATTGACCAGCCTGCCGATCTGGTACTGTTCAAAGCACGATCGTTTAATGAATTGCTGTCACGTCCCCAGAGCGATCGCGTTGTGTTGAGAAAGGGAAGCGCGATCGACCCCACCTTGCCTGACTACGCTGAGTTAGACAATCTACTAGAAATCAGTTGATGATTATATAGGTTGTGAACACAGTAGCCTGTTAGTAGCTCCAAAAATGAGATCACTCAAAAAGATCTGAATGAGTTCCAGCCCTCTCAAAAATAATTTCTTCTTTGGTCTTCTTATAAATTAATAGCTAATCTGGCTCAATATGGCATTCACGTCGGCCTTGATAGTTACCAATAAGCTTACGGTCTCTGTGCTTCTCCTCTAGTGGATTTTCATTAACTCGTGTTCTCATAATTGCCTTGATTTTGTCTCCTTCCTTTCCTTGCTTCATCATCTTCTTTAAATCTCTTTCAAATTGCCTGGTATAAAATGGCTTAAGCATCAGATTTCAAGCCGATCAAAAATCTCGTCTACGTTTTCACACTGAAAGAGATTTTTTCCAGCATCAGTCTCTTTGAAAGTTTTTCGCGTAATTTTATTAGGAATCACTACATCAAATGGAAGACCATTCCTTAGTTTTACTGGATGGTAAAACACTGTAATCGCTTCAGTGGTAGATAAACCCAGTTCCTTAAATAAATGCTCAACCTCAGCCTTGAGTTCAGGATCAATCCTTGCCCTCACAGTTGCATCTTTAGTCATTAGGTGAGCTCTTTGAGTAACTTTTTCGTAATGTAGCTCGAATGGGCTATGTTTATAGGCTTCGCGTATCATACCCACGAATTTGATGGGCTAAACGGATCCAATTCAGTATTCTCCTGGGACACAAAGCCTTTATGCGGGAGCTTAGCAGATGTGACGTACTCCTTCCGAGTACGGTCTGCAAGCAAAAAAGAGGGGACGATCGCCCCCTCTTTCTCAATACTTATTCGTCGCTAAAAGCTGCGATCGCCCTAGTAGCGATAGCTGCTAGCACCCGGCTTGTGAACAATAAAGCTGAGAATTTGGCACTGCTTCACGTTGTCGAAGCCCACGACGCGGATAAAGCAGTTGGGATACTCCGAGCGGCAAGCTTGCACTTCGCTCAGTACCTCAGAAGTAGTGCTGGCGTTGAACAAAGGCAGCTTCCACATTGTCCAGTAATAGGCTTCGGGGTTAGAGTCTTCATTGAACTCAACCGCAGGGATGAAGCCCATTTTGAGGATGTAAGCGATTTGCTTTTCAATCTGCGCGTCTGTTAGCGGCGGCAGATAGGACATCGTTTCATAACGACGCTCTTTAGGCAGAGTCTTCATAGGTCTCCTCAGTAAGTTTCCTTGTCTTGGGTTAGAGAGTAATCACAGGAAGTACTTTTTACTCGCCATGTGACTCAAAATCTTGGGAAGGATCGGAATCGCCGATTAGCTCAGCGCTCGAAATTTGGGTGATGCGCTCAAGATGGACGCGTCGATGGTTCATGTTGGCTTGCTGAATGCCGGTAAGCAGCATTTCTGGCAAAAATTCAGCAATTTCATCCGCAATGTGTTGCCGTACGGTCATCACCCGGATAGCGAGGTCAGCATTTTCCTCTAACAACGCTGCGATAAACGCTTCCCCGTCTTGTAGGTCATGGTTGTTCGCAAAGGCATTAAACCAGTAACCACGAGGCGGATCGAGCTCTCGGAGCTGTAGCATCACAGTTCGGACAGCTTGATAGGTCAAGTAGCTAGTTAGCACTTTGGCCGTATCTTTCGCTGTTTTTTTGATGTCCATACACAAAATTGGCTGCGATTCAGCAAGTCCTGACTACATCTGTCAGGGAGTTAGCCAATTGAATCCAATGCGATCGCCACAATCCGTATATTTAATTGCGGTTTGCTGAAGCCATCTACCCATCGACAGGAGGAAGGCGAAATACCCTCCTCCAGCCAACTGTTTAGAGCTTGTCCATCGTCTCGAACTCGAACTTGATTTCTTTCCAGAGTTCACAAGCCGCAGCCAGTTCAGGGGACCACTTGCAAGCTTCACGAATGATGTCACCCCCTTCGCGGACCAAGTCACGCCCTTCGTTCCGAGCCTGAACACACGCTTCCAGTGCTACCCGATTAGCCGTGGCACCCGGAGCGTTGCCCCAAGGGTGACCCAACGTACCACCCCCAAACTGCAGCACGGAGTCATCGCCGAAGATTTCCACCAGTGCAGGCATATGCCAGACGTGGATACCACCGGAAGCTACCGCCATCACGCCGCCCATAGAAGCCCAGTCTTGCGTGAAGTAAACGCCCCGTGACTTGTCTTGCTCGATGTAGTTCTCGCGCAGCAGGTCAATGAAGCCCAGCGTACTCTCGCGATCGCCTTCCAGCTTACCCACAACCGTACCCGTGTGAATATGGTCGCCGCCAGACATCCGCAGACACTTCGCCAATACGCGGAAGTGCATCCCGTGGTTACGCTGACGGTCAATTACAGCGTGCATTGCCCGGTGGATGTGTAGCAGTAGACCATTATCACGACACCACTTTGAAAGGGTCGTGTTTGCCGTGAAACCAGCCGTCAAGAAGTCGTGCATCACGATGGGCTGGTCGAGTTCTTTCGCATACTCAGCCCGCTTGAGCATCTCTTCGCAAGTCGAAGCCGTTACATTCAGGTAGTGACCTTTGATCTCCCCAGTCTCTGCCTGTGCCTTAGAAATAGCATCAGCTACAAACAAGAAGCGATCGCGCCAGCGCTGGAAGGGCTGCGAGTTGATATTCTCGTCGTCTTTAGTGAAGTCTAGACCGCCGCGCAGACACTCATATACAGCACGGCCATAGTTCTTCGCCGATAGACCTAGCTTCGGCTTGATCGTGCAGCCTAGCAGGGGGCGACCATACTTGTTCAGGCGATCGCGCTCAACAGTAATGCCGTGGGGAGGACCTTGGAACGTCTTCAGGTAGGCAACGGGGATCCGCAAATCCTCTAACCGCAGAGCTCGCAGCGCCTTAAAGCCAAATACATTCCCCACAATAGAGGTCAGCATATTGGTGACAGATCCTTCCTCAAACAAATCGAGAGGATAAGCCACATAGCAGATGTACTGGTTATCTTCGCCAGCTACAGGCTCAATGTCATAGCAGCGCCCCTTGTAGCGATCGAGGTCCGTGAGCAAATCTGTCCATACTGTGGTCCACGTACCGGTCGAGGATTCTGCAGCTACTGCAGCAGCACACTCTTCGGGAGGCACGCCGGGCTGTGGAGTCATCCGGAATGCCGCCAAGATGTCAGTGTCCTTTGGCGTGTAGTCGGGGGTGTAGTAGGTCAGCTTGTAGTCCTTAACCCCGGCCTGATATCCAGATTTTGACTGAGTCGTTGTCTGAGAGTAAGACATATCTCCCTTCCTGTGAGGTTCGTAACGATAAACACCCCAACCCATTGCCCATGCAGCAGCTAGGCATAACCAAGCGGCTACCCCAACTACAGGGATGGTCCTACCCTAGGGCAGGCGGTGTTGAAAATGCAGCACTCCAGCAACCCACAGGCTCTAATAGCTCAAACGGGTTCCAGCACTGGATTTCGGGTATCCTGCAGTACCCTATGCCTTAAGAATACTATCAGCGATCCGATAAGTTTGATCTTGGAAGATCTGTATAGTTTCATAAATAAAGATTATGCTTCAACGTGACACAGTCTTACGCTGTGTCTCGCTGTGTAACTCCCTCAACGGAATGAAGCAGCTTCCGCAGCGGATATTCATTTTTCTCCAGTTGCGATAATAATGGCAAGAGATTGACATAGAGCCCTGTATTCCATACAAACTTTTAAGCATGTTACCGGTATGAGGCTAGGCTCTCTGTACTCTCGGTATGTCAGTCCCAGAAGCTAGATTCGCAGTAGTTCGATGCCTACTATTCACTGATAGAACGTATGCCTGTCTCAAGCATAAAATCAGCTGAAAATTACCACAGCTTTTTGATTCGTTGCAGTATTGCACGAATAAGACTTTCTTCTGGTAATTTATCTCGATAAGTCCACGATGTGTCTATGGCCGTGGACTGAACGCAGCCAAAATGTAGCTATGGAACTTAGGTCGTAAAGAGCCTGAGCTAGGTGATTTACCGAGGCTGCCTAAAACGGCTACATAAAGCAAGGCTCTTACTCCAGACGATCTGGAGCTCCTGCGTGTGGTCGACAAGCTGGATTTTGAATGATCCATCCCTGCTGTACGAGTCTTTCTAAAGCGGGGATTACAGCTTCAGCAGTTTGTCCACTTTGCTCAATCAGAGGGGACAGTGCAATGGGACCTTGGCGCAAAACTGTGATAAGTACCCGACGTTCCAATGTAGGAAATTCCAGCAGACTCAGCAGCGATCGCTGATGTAGTTGCCCAACCTTGCCGGCGGTAAAGTTGATCGAATTGACTGAGGTGCACATAGATGTCTCCTGTCCAAGGTGATATGTCAAAGATCCTCATCCTCTAATTTCAAAGAATGAGTCAGGAAATAAAGGCAAAACACCCTGGTACTGCTAGATACCTGACCATGCGATCCATCAATGTATGCCCTACAAACATGAGGGCAAAACTCTTTGCCAGGAGCAGGCCATACCCTTTTCTAGCTCGTACTAGACTGAGCATGTCGCGGCTGCTCGGAAGTAGCTATGGTGCTTCCCCGATTCAGCCGTCTTTTTCATTCAGTAGACTTCGGTAACGCTGTATCAGCTGCTTGGCTTGTAGCTTTTTCAGTGAAGGGGCTTAGCGTCATCCCACTATTGAGGATTGATTTCTAGGAGCTTCCGTTAAGCACTATTGAGCATTAGACGGGACATACATCCAGTCTGATCTCAGTAATAAATTAGAGTGAGTATGCATCAGTCTATACCTATATTTCCCAACTTATCACGGATGAGTTACAGGCTGATAGACATTCTCGAACTGTAGCGAAAAGTGTAGAGTAAGATATAGTACCTTTGAGCTAGTTATCCAGTAGCTAGCTGAAGTAAAGACTGCTGCATTAACTAGAGCAGTGTTGAGCTTAGTAGAGCGCTATTTTAAGTTCTTTACTGTGACGATGAAATCTTTATTGACGTGGAATAGAAAGGTGTTCAGAGCTGGAAGCAGTACTCGCCAGCTCTGAACATTTGAATCATGTAGAGCTAACTCAGCGCCGCACTTTGCCTAGTAACTGTTTACTAGCCAAGCCCATTGCTAGCACACAAAACATCGCAACACTGCTAGGTTCCGGAACTTTGACTGGTACTGGCTCTGGTTCTAAATTGAGGCTGCCATATTGAAGATGGTCGGCTTCCCAGTTAATTAGACCTGGCATTGATAATCGGATAGAGGAAATGCCGCCTAAGTTAATGACACCCAAAAATCTATCCTCTGAGGTCGTTCTCGAAATACTTGCGTCCCCGAGAGACAAAGGACCAATTGATCCAAGGCTTTCTCCTAACGGACCAAATGCCTCAAAAATTGTATTCTCTACAAGATCATCGGATCGTGGTGTACCACCAAAATTTCTTCCTACATCCGTCCAGACAATACCAGCGTGGGTCGGCAATTGACCACCCAGCTCAGAAGCAGAAAAGTCAAAAGTGAAGCTATCGATTTCAAAGTCTGAAAATAAGCTGCTCGTATCACCAGTTGCTTGCCCATCGATAATGCCGTCGTCTCCATCGACCGAGTCACTAAAGGCTATCGAGATGTCTGGAATACCTGATTCTACAAACTCACGGAGAGTTACGCCTGGTGTATTTAGGCTTTCGTCTTCAAAATCTTCTAGGTGGAAGTAGGTAAAGTCAAGCGCACTGAACGGACTGATATCGGTGCCGGCAGCTGGATCATCAAAAGCAGCATATGGCAGTGGTCCCAAAAGGTCTGCCCCTCTTGCAATTGAAGTATTCAAGGGCAATAAAAGTAGAACAGTCGATATTAGGGCTGCATTACGTAGCATAAGTACTCCTTACCGGGGTGGCAGGCTATGAAGCGATTAGCTCACGAACCTGTCTAAAAAAAATAATTCTTTGCCTATTTCAGAAGCAAAGGATCTTTGAAATCATAAGCAGCACAGTGCAAGAAGAGAATTATCTTCTCAATAACTAAACAAGAACTTTAAGTATCAATCCTAGCGGCGGCGTTCCTGCAGTTTTTGATAGACCGCTTTGATGTCAACGTTGTGGTGAGCTAAAGCAACCAGCGTGTGATAGAGCAAGTCGGCTGCTTCCCCGGCGATCGCGTCGGCCTCATCGTCTTTGCAAGCCATGACGACTTCAGCGGCTTCTTCGCCAATTTTTTTGAGGATTTTATTGTCACCACCTTCAAACAGCTTATTGGTATAAGACCCAGGCTGAGGATGTTGCTGGCGATCGCGAATCACAGCGTAAACTTGCGACAAGGTATCTGCAGGCGGAGGCGTGATCGCACCATCAATCTGGTGAAAACAGCTCCGTTCCCCCGTGTGGCAAGCGATATCACCTAGCTGCTCAACCGTGACTAACAAAGCGTCACTATCGCAGTCGTAGCGAATCGTCTGCACCTTCTGCAGATGCCCGGAGGTTTCCCCCTTATGCCATAGTTCCTGGCGCGATCGACTCCAAAACCAGGTCTCGCCCGTCGCCAAAGTCTTTTGCAGCGACTCCTGATTCATCCACGCCATCATCAAAACCGTGCCGTCGAGATAGTCCTGCACAATCGCGGGTACCAATCCCTGGTCGTTGTAGCGGATAGCATCAAGAGGAACAGCAGTTTCAGAAAAGGGCATGGGCAATTTCTCATACAGACCACCCCATTATCACTGGTAGTGGTAGAAGTCAGAACTCAGGAGTAAAAGTCTGGAGCCCCCTTAACAGCTAGAACAGCTAGCCCTTTCCCCTCTGTTCCCTTTCCCCTCTGTTCCCTTTCCCGTTGCCCAAACATCAGCGGTTTGCCAAAATCCGAACCAGCCAGATCGACAGTGCCAATAGAACTAAATACGCTGCCATCGCGACCAGCACATTGACATCAAAGATATAGAGGCTGCCGTTAAAGGTCGGACTGATGAATAACGTGGAAAAGGGCGATACAAACGGCTCTGAAAGCGCATAGATGAAATTGGCAAATGTATTGTCAGGATTGGCAGCCGTGAGTCGCAGGATAAACCGTAAGCCCAAGAGCAGTTCTAAAGCACCCACCAGATAGGCAAAAATTTGCAGCAGCTTGCCTGCAAACGTCGTTCGCTGTGCCCTAGCAACCCGGGTTTCAGCTTTTCGCAAACGCTGAGCTTCTGTATCAGCAGGATTGGGGCGGCGAATCGGCCCGGGTGAGTTGCTCCGATACCCCGCGTTAGGGTCTGGTGCGTCAGGATCTTGGGGATAGTTGGAATTGTTTCCAGGTCGGCGATCGTTGGGAGAGTTCATGGTTCCTCAGTGAGGAGGTTGCTTCAAACATCAAGGCTGCTATCAGCAGATCTATCAAGCTTCTCTAAGTTTAGGAATTAGGCAATGGATGAAGATCAATCCTTTGATGGAAGTTGATAGTAGTGTACTGATGCAAATGCTGCCACGTAGTCAAAACCCACAATCCCTTAATCCTTCTTGTTGGCGACGGGCTCTGCGATCATGGACAGTAGGGGCAAAGTGACACCTACAGATTCAGATGAGTAAGAAAAGCCTGGCTATAGACTGCCTCATGCCAGTTTTTGGCAGATTTTACCTGCTCATCTGTAAGACCGATCGCGCCTTCTAATATCGGTAGGCCCAAGCAACCGACATTCACAATTTGTCAGCTCAGGGGAAAGGAGTACGATCGCACGCTCTATACGCTTGGGCGACGCCATCTCCTCACAGGTACTGCCAGAGCTGGATTTAAGGCTAGATAACATTGCTTGATGGGAGAGCAGTGGACCACACCCCCCAAAGCTGTTTTTAACCTGACGCCTGAAAACCAATGGAGCTAAGCGGATTCGAACCGCTGACCCCTTGAATGCCATTCAAGTGCTCTACCAACTGAGCTATAGCCCCACATTACGCGTCTACAATCTTGCCGTGATAGCGACGATAACGTCAAGCGCTGTAAAGAACTTAATGCATCCACCCCGATAAAACACGCTAGAGTCGGGGCAGAGAATTTGATGCAGCTGGAAGTGAATATGGCGTCTCCTGAATCAATTAATCCCTCTGTTGATGTCGATACTTTAGTAACCCAGCTGCGCCGTAAGCAGGGCAACTGGGTGGAGTGGGGTAAAGCGTGTCAGGCTTTGCAGAAGAGGGGACTGAGCCCGCAGCAGATTTTTGAAGATACAGGGTTTGAACCGATTCATCAAAATCAGGTGATTGTGGCGGCTCAGGTGTATGGATCGCTGGTGGCTGCCGATACCCCAGAGCCAGTGCAGGCCTACTTTCAAGAGCGAGGGAGTGATGTGCTGTACGAGTTGCGCATCTTGTCGCAGCGCGATCGCGCCCGTGCTGCTGAATTAGCGCTAAACCAGAGCCTCGACGCCGACACTATTAAAGATGCGGCGAAAGCGATGAAGGAGTACTCCTACTTTAAAGAACCGCCTCAGAATTTTACCGATACTGCCGGTGATGCGGTGGCTTACAACTACTGGAAACTGGCACGGCAGCAGTCAGACCTGCAAGCGCGATCGCGTCTGATTGCTCAAGGTCTGCGATTTGCTACGAGCGATACCGCTCGCGGTCAAATTGAAAAGCTGCTGATGGATTTTACCGTTGTCAAATCGCGTTCGGCTCCATCGCTTCCCGCTTATCGTCTAGAAACAGACTCAGAGCTACCTTACTTGATTCCGGTCGCTGGCGAATGGCCGCTGGCAACTGCAGACTTTAGCGCTGTACCGATGGTCATGCCGGAAGAGCCATTTGGAATTGTGAAATTTCAGGGTACTGGAGCGTGGGCTCCTATTCCTGGCTGGCAGGTGATTCTACAGTCGGAAGACCCGGTCGCTATTTTGGCGCAGGTACAGCAGCTACCGAATGTGCAAAATCCTGACAGTACGGAGCCGGTTCTGCTAGTTGTTGATCGTGCCCAACGGGACTGGGATGCCGATAGCTATTTCTTAGTCGATCAAGAGGGGACGGTTGCTTTGGAATGGTTTGCTGAAGCACCTGTGTTGAAGCTGCTGGGTCGACTGCTCGTGGTCATGCGTCCCAAGCGCATTCTCGATGAGAACTACACCCGGGAGCTGTGGCAATTTGAGGAGTGAAGACAAAAGGAGACAGCTCGTTTCTGGGGCTGCCCTTTGCGATCGCGCCATTTGCCGTGCAAGATCTCATCCAACTAAGCTAAGCTTCTCATAGAAACTTCATGGTTTGAAACAGTTGAGCTTGTTATGCAAACAGCCAAAGGGGAAGCTGGATTTCAGGTAACACAGCTGACTGCGATTAACGTTGCCAAAGCCGTTACGATTTTGGTTTTGGTGGCGCTAGCGACAATCTACGGCGTTCAGGATCCGCGACAGGTAATTTATCTTTGCCTGCATATCAGCTACTGCGTTTGGTGGATGTTAGAGCAGTGGCTGTTTCCTCAGCGGGGACGGCAGATATTCACTGAAAAGGTTGGGCTATCTACGTTTGTAGTGGTGCTGCTGTTTGTTGGGGTCTTCTACGCATTGCCGGGTTATTTAGCGTTTACTAATCCAACTCCCCTTTCATATGGCGCGATCGCTTTAGCACTTCCCCTCTATATCTTCGGCAGTCTCATCAATACTGCCGCTGACGTCCACAAAATGACGGCCAAGGACCGAGGCACGGGCTTGGTAAACGACGGTATCTGGCGTTCGGTTCGCCATGTGAACTATCTAGGCGATCTGATGCGTTACAGCAGCTTCAGTGTTGTGGCCGGTTCTGCGTGGGCGTTTGTGCTACCTGGCATTATTGCGCTGATGTATCTGCAGCGGATTCAGTCAAAGGAGCAGTCCATGGCTAGCAAGTATCCTGACTTCGCTGAATATCGGGAAAACAGTACCCGTCTCCTGCCTTGGATTTGGTGATGAATCCCAGTTCTCTAAATCACAGCTACACAAAGGAAATCATGTAGCTTCGTGACTGTCACGGAGCTAACGGATCTGTAGCATTTACAGCGAGAATCGGCATAAGCTATGAGGCGTTTCCAGGAAGCTGCTTAGGAGCAGAGGGCAGGTATTATGTCGCTGACCGTCGCCATACTGTACCGCGACGTTCGTACTCCATTTCTTTCTCTACCTCATAGGCAATTTGAGGGCCTAAATAGCGTTCTATTAACCACAGCGTTAAATCTAACCCAGACGTTACACCCCCTGCTGTAACAATCTCCCCATCGTCCACAACACGAGCGTTGATAACTTCGGCACCAGCCGCTCTCAAATCTTCTATGGCGGCGTGATGTGTGATTGCTGGTCGGCCTTTTAGAAGATCTGCTTTTGCAATCAACATAGTGCCTGTGCAAACTGATGCAATCGTTGTGCCGTTTTGATGCAATCGTGAGATTGCTGCTGGTATCTCACCTCGCTGAGCTTCAGCCCATGCTCCTTGGGTCGCTCGACTCCCCCAGCCTCCTCCTGGCACGATCAAAATATCCAATTTCGGCTCAATTTCAAGTTTTCTATCGGATTGAATTTGTAATCCGTGAGCTGCCACAACCTCCATAGGGCTGTCTAGAGTGACGAATTCTGTTTGTACATCAGCCCCTATTTTCCTTGCACTCTGCAGCACTTCAAATGGCGCGATCGCGTCAAGCTCATCGAACCCGTCAAAAATGATGATTTGTACTTGCACCATGTCTATCGTTTCCTCGGTAATCCTCTACTGGTTCATGAAGGTAAGGCAAAGTTAAGGGGGAGGGGCGATCGTGGCGACTGTCCTCCTCCTCAGGCGATAGTACAATCGCTGGAATGTAAATGATGTGATGGGTGCCTGTATTTTATGTCTCCGACTGAGCGCCTCCGTGCCCTGTTTGACGCTGCCGTTGCTGCGGCTCAACCTGATCAGCGTATTCCTGAGTTTCTCCCCCAGCCGCCTGCAGGGAGAACCGTCGTCGTCGGTGCGGGTAAATCGGCGGCGGCGATGGCTCGGGCGGTGGAGACTGCCTGGGAGGGCGAACTCTCTGGTGTAGTGGTGACGCGCTACGGTCATGGCGCTGAGACTCGAACTATTGAAGTTTTGGAAGCGGCGCATCCGGTACCCGATGAGCAAGGAATGGCAGCGGCGGAGCGTATTCTACAAACGGTGACGTCACTGGGTAAAGATGATTTGGTCATTTGCCTGATTTCCGGGGGAGGCTCGGCTCTCCTGACGTTGCCGCCTGAGGGCATCTCGCTAGACGTGCTGGCCGATTTGAATCAGCAGCTCTTACGTTCTGGTGCGGATATCAGCGAGATGAATGGGGTGCGGAAGAATCTGTCGCGATCGAGCGGGGGCCGGTTGGCAGCAGCGGCGTATCCAGCGCAGGTTGTCTCGCTGCTGATTTCCGATGTTCCCGGCGATGATTTACGAACGATCGCCTCGGGTCCCACCGTTGGCGACACCGTCACTGTTCAGAACGCGCTTCAGACGATTCAAAAGTATGACCTCAAGGTACCAGCGGAGGTACTGTCTTATCTCGAACGGGATCCAAATCCGGTGATTCAGCCAGACGATCTGCGACTCGCGACGACGATCAATCACCTGATTGCAACGCCCCAACAATCGCTGGAAGCAGCCGCAAAACTGGCGAGGGAAATGGGCTATACGCCGCTAGTTCTGGGCAATGCCATTGAAGGAGAGGCAAGGCAGGTCGGCATTGTCCATGCGGGGATTGCGCGTCAAGTCGTGCAGTATGGGCAGCCGATCGCGCCGCCCTGTATCCTGCTTTCGGGAGGGGAGACGACAGTGACGGTGACGGGCAAGAGCGGCAAAGGGGGCCGTAATAGCGAGTTTCTCTTGTCCTTAGCGATGGCTTTGAATGGTTTGGCAAAGGTGTACGCGATCGCCTGCGATACCGATGGCATTGACGGCAGTGAAGATAATGCAGGCGCCATCATCACGCCTGCGATTCTGCAGCAGGGGCGCGATCAGGACTTAAAAGCAGTTGATTTTCTGGATCGTCATGACAGCTATTCCTTTTTCCAGGCGGTTGGTGCGTTGGTAGAGACGGGACCAACGCTAACAAATGTGAATGATTTTCGCGCCATCTTGATTGATGGGTGAAGGTGGCTGTGAAATTCTGGTTGATGGCTACATGGATTAGAGGGCGCAAACCTTGCGCCCCTACAGAATCTGTCCCTACGCAATATGGCTGCGCTGCAAAACCACACATCTCCTTGGCTGGCGTTGGTGATGGGGAATACCCGTCTGCACTGGGCTGTTTTTATGGGCAACACCTTGCAGGGAACCTGGCACACGCGCCATTTACATCAGTCTGAGGTGGATACCTTGATTACAAGGCAGTTTGGTACGGAGGGTTGGCAATCCCTGACAAAAATGTCGGTCCCCAAACAGTTGGATGACCTTGGGGAAAATTCGGATGGAGGCACGATCGCCCTCTATGTTGCCTCGGTTGTCCCTTTACAATTGGCGCTATGGCAAACCTATCCGGGCCTGCAGGTAATCACGCTAACGCAGGTGCCGTTGACGAATCTGTATCCGACGATGGGGATTGATCGGGCGCTGAATTTGCTGGGAGCGGGCGATCGCTATGGCTGGCCTGTGCTGGTGATTGATGCTGGTACCGCGCTGACCTTTACCGCAGGTAACGCCGGTCAGTTTCTAGGCGGGGCGATTTTGCCAGGATTAGCGCTGCAGTTCAAAGCTTTACAGGACTATACAGCGAATCTACCGCAGGTCAATCTTGGGGCAGGGCTGCCGAGTCGCTGGGCGCAGACGACTTCAGGCGCGATTCAGAGTGGCGTTGTGCACGGGGTTGTGGCGATCGCGGAGAATTTCTTGGCGGACTGGCATCGTCAGTATCCGGCAGCCCCAGCGGTCCTGACAGGAGGCGATGGTGACCGTTTACTGGCGTGGCTAAACACGAAAAAGCGCCCCGAATACACTTTGCATTGGGACGCTGATCTGATGTTTTTAGGAATGGCTAGCTGTTATTGCGATCGCCAACTCAATGAAGACATCTGATGACTTGTGATGCCCCTATTCCCTATTCCCTATTCCCTATTCCCTATTCCCTATTCCCTATTCCCTATTCCCTGTTCCCTAAGGAGAATAACTCGTGGAATTCATCAATCCACCCACACTCAATGATCCCAGCGATTACGGATTTACCAACATCGTTAC
>JBHJHM010000076.1:0-67646 GCA_050330865.1 Leptolyngbyaceae cyanobacterium | reverse complement strand
CCCTTCCCCTTTCCCTCTCACCCATCTACTCCCGCCTCTCCCAACTCTCAAGCCATCAACCCTCCCCCTCCCCACCTTCAACAACATGAGACGGATTTATGACAACGCTTCGACCTGACTCTAACGCGGTTTCACCAATGCCTGCTTCCCCGCTAGAACCCCCTGACCCGCCTACTATGGGGCAGTCTCAGTTGCCTACAGAGCAGCCTCCCCGCCGGGGCGTGAGTATTCGAGCAGTCGTGGTTGCTTCATTTGTCATTCCTATTGTGGCGGCGGTTGGAGTCACGGGATGGTTAGCGATTCGTAACGGTCAGCAAGCAGTACTCAGTCTAGCTACACAGCTGCGATCAGAAACGACGTCTCGAGTTCAGCAACAGTTAGACAGCTATTTAGAAGCACCCCAGCTAATTAACCAAATCAACACCGCTGGTGTGCAAGTGGAAGAACTCGATCTGCAGAATGTGCGGCAGCTAGAGCGTCATTTTTGGCAACAGATACAGCTATTTCCGTCCACAAGCTACATCTATCTAGGAACTGAGGCAGGAATTTTCAGCGGCGCTGGACCTAGTGCCGATGGCTTTCCCAACGTTGCCTACTGGACTGCGGAATCCCCCAACGGCGATGTGCAAACCTATGCCACAGACGATCGCGGCAACCGCACTGAATTGGTGTCTGTTGAACCCGGCTACAACATGTTCGAACGCCCGTGGTACGTGGCTGCTAAAGAAGCTGGACAACCTCTGTGGGGTGATATTTATGTGTGGGCGTTCCCTTATGCCGAGGTGGCGCTACCTGCTGTCCAGCCTATCTATGGCGATACCGGTGAGTTTCAGGGCGTCTTTGCAGTCGATTTATCGCTGCTGGCGATTAGCAATTTTCTGCAAACGTTAGAGGTCGGGCAAACGGGACAAGTTTTCATCATGGAGCGCGACGGCCTATTAGTGGCTTCTTCTACCGAAGAGTTGCCGTTTATTGAGGAAGACGACGAACAAAGACGGTTACCCGCTGCCCAGAGTCAGAGCCCTCTCATTCAGGGAGCCGTGGCGTATCTAAATCAGACCTACGACAACCTGAATACAATTGATCAGGCCCAACAGCTGACATTTAAGCTGGGGGGAGAAAATCAGCTCCTGCAGGTCACGCCCTACCAGGATGAGTTTGGTTTGGACTGGCTGATCGTGGTGGCGATTCCTGAGTCGGACTTTTTGGCCCAAATCAATGCCAATACGCGCACTACCCTTCTCCTCTGCGGGGCTGCTTTGGTGATTGCCACACTCATCGGTATCCTCGTTTCTCGCTGGATTACTAATCCAGTCATTCGTCTGAGCAAGGCTTCGCAAGCGATCGCTCAAGGTGATTTGGAGCAACGAGTCAACGTGAGTGGCATTGGCGAATTGGGCGTACTGGCGCAATCCTTTAACCAAATGGCCTACCAACTGCGACAGTCCTTTACCGCATTAGAGACTGCCAACACCGAGTTAGAAGAGCGCGTCGAGAATCGTACCGCTGCCTTAAACCAACAGACCCAAGCCCTACAAGATGAAGTCGAACATTTGCTGGATGTTGTATCCATCGTGGAGGAGGGTGATTTAACGATTGCAGCTGAGGTTAGCCCGACTGTTACCGGACTAGTAGCCGATACGTTCAACCGCCTGATTGAGCGGTTTGGCCACATTATGGCAACCGTTTCTAGTGCCGCTGAACAAGTCGACCAGCGAACAGCACAGGTGCAGGCATTGGCGGTTGATATGGCCGGGAATGCCCGTCAGCAAGCAGAAGCTGTAAATCGAGTACAGATGCTGATGGAAAACATCAATGAGCTATCGCGCGGCAACGTGCAGCAAGTTGCCGCAACGGATAATGCCATGACGGATACCCAAAAAGCGATTGCACAAGGGCAGCAAGAAATCACAACGGTGACGAATGATATTGGTGTCCTCCAGCAAGAGATGCAGCACATCGTCGGACGGGCTCAAACCTTGACGAGTTACACCGACCTCGCAGCCCAATTTGTGAAAGATCAAAAACGCATTGCTTCTCTGACCCGCGTTTTGGCAATGAACGCCTCCATGCTGTCCACTAGGGCCTCGCAACAGCAAGATCCCGATCAGTTTGCTGCGATTACGCGCGAATTTGAGACTGTCGCGACCCAAGTCAACGATTTGGCCGCGCAAACGAACCAGAGTCTGGTTGTACTGCAGCAGCGCACAGAGCAGATTCAAACAGTGGTGTCAGGTCTGAACCATGATGTTGAAAACATTAGCCAGCGAGCGGATAGTTTGACAACAGGCGTTGATCAATCCAGTCAAGCGTTTGATCAAATTAAGGCAGCGACCCAACAAGTCGCTGTTTTAGGTCAGCAGGTGACTCAGTCTAGCCAAGCGATCGCCGAGGCCACCCAAACCACCTTACAGTCTGTCCAGGCGATTTCTAAAATCGCGACAGAAACGTCCGAGCGCGCTGACCTAACCACGCAACAATCCCAAACGATGGAACAGGTTGCTCAGACGCTGCGACAAAGTGTATCGCTTTTCCACTTGCCGTCGCGGCTATCCTCAGCCCAAACTGACGATGGCAAACCTTTACCGCTCAATCCCTCAAGCTAGAGGTTGGCGTTTTGGGTCGCTGTGTACTTGGCTACGAGCGTCGCGCCCTGTCCTGCCCCGCAATGGTATCTTGCTCTTCCCCTATCATCCTCTAGTGTTCAATCATGCCCAATCCTGAAAACGTTCCCAAGGCTCCGGCCCCCACAGCTGATTCTGTCGGTGACTTTGAAGACCCGATGGAGGCTCAGCTGCAGCAAGAACTCCGCAGCATGTTTGACGTAGATACCCAGAAAGGGCTGCAGACCTACCTGGACCAATCTGGGCGTCTACAATCTGAGACCTGGAGTAACGACATACAGACTTTGTATCGGGTAATTCATACGATTAAGGGGGGGGCGGTTACGGTGGGGGCCGATGCCATTTTGCACGTATCCACTGTGCTGGAAGACTTGCTCTCCGATTTGCGTCATTTAGAAACCGCGCCCCCGCTAGAGGATGGCCAACTCCGGGAAGTACTGGTGGAGGCAGGCGAACTGCTGGCCGCTACGCTGCCGATTGAAGCAAAAGGCGAAGCCGCACGCGCTCAGGTTGATCCGTCCGTGCAGCGTATTCAAGTATTGCGATCGCAGATTCAGGAGCGTTACCTGCCGCAGTGGAGCCAGCAGAAACAAATCCAGCAGGAGTTTGCCCAGCAGGGGTTAGACCTAGTGGTGCTGGACCTCGAAATTGCGTTGGAGAATCTTCCCAGCGGAGCAGCATTATCCGAGAGCCTGCTGCATACTGCCCGCAACAGTATCGATCAGCTGTACCAAATTGGTCAGGACTTACAGCTGTCTTCAGGCTGGGGCCAGCTGCTTTTGCAGGCAGAAACGCTGATGGGCGAACTCAGCGAGACGGTGTGGCGAACTCAGTGGCCCCGTCTGATTCAAGCCCTCAAAGCCTGTGCTCGAGCTAGCGGTGAAGCCGTTTCTTTTACCCTGAACCTCGCTGCAAGCGAGCCAGTGCCAGTCCCCCTATTTCCAGGCGAACCAGGAACGGCCTCTACGGCAGTGAGGCCAACGACAGATCCAACCGATGCAGCTGATGACACAGCGGACATGACCGATGTGTTTCCTGATATGGACACCTTCTTGGACGAACTCGGTAGTTTGGAAGCTCCCCTTGACCCTGATGACTCCGATGTAGCGGCTACCGATTCAGACCCGCCTTCTGCGATCGCAGGAGTGACAACCCCTCCAGCAGCCGAACCTGCCGCAATCGACGATCCTGAAACCCTCGCAGCGATTGATCGAGCTATCTCCGAAGCAACTCAGGATGTAACACCTACTGATACTGATACTGAGGCTGCGGTCTCTGATACAGCATCGATGGCGATCGAAGATTCTGCTGGTTTGAACTGGGGCACCTCAGAGTCAACTCCAGAACAGGAGGCGGATGAAGCTCCTAATGCCGATACGGTCCAGAGCCACAGCACATCGCTCCCTGCTCAGACCGACTCACCATCAGTCTCACCATCAGCCTCGGAAGAAGCTCCCGCTCTCAATGGTGCGGGAGCTCAAAGGAATGGCACCGCCGCTCCCGAATCGGGACAAGAGCACTCGGACATTTTCTTGGTGGAAGATCCTGCTGCGGGTGTCCCGCCTCAAGTAGAAGACCTCGACGCACTAGCTGCGCTTGATCCAGAGATGGCAGCTGACACTCAGAATCAACTACCTGTGTCTGAGGCTGCGACTTCTGATACTTGGTTGATTAATCTATTGGCTGAGGCCCTCGACACCGATGCTGAGACCGATGCCGAGACAGCTGCAGCGCTGTCCAACACATCAGTTTCCTCACTATCGGCTACAGCTGAAGCCACCGAAACAACTGAGCAAATTCAGATCCCAGTGCCTCTGGAAAGGCTTGATCGCTCGGCTCAGGATCTCGTTAATGCCTTGCTGGCTGTTAGAAGTACACAAGGCATCTATGATGTCTTGCAGTCTCAGATTCTACAGCTCGCTTCCCTGGCCAAAGAAGGGGTTCAGCACATCACCCGTTTACGACAAATTCAAGATGATTATGCCTTGGTCGATAACCTGAGGCTGAATGCACGGCAGACTGGACCGACGCCAGAACGCTATCGGCAAGGCTATGTCACGATTAACCGACTGCTAGAAACTAGCCTACGCCTTTCTGAGTTGGGGGCTGAAACCGAAAAATCGGCAAAGCAGATGACCGAAAGTCTGCAGTTTCTGGATCGAAATATCTTGAGGCTTCAAGCCACGGTAGAAGAGAGTCGTTTAGTGCCGTTTCGGAACTTAGCTTTCCGAGCCCGAGCGATTCTGCGCGACCTGATCACGCGCTTCCAGAAGCCAGCTAAATTAGTTATTCAGGGGGAACATACCGAACTGGATGTGGGGAGTGCTCGTAGCTTGGAACCCGCTCTTCTGCACCTGATCCGGAATGCCTTTGACCATGCACTCGAACTTCCACAAGATCGCCAGGCTGCAGGCAAACCAGAACAAGGCACCCTGACGCTATCCTTACAGCGTTTGGGCAACCTTTATCGGCTCAGTCTGCAAGATGATGGGCGGGGGATGAACGCCCAAGCTATTTGCGATCGCGCTCAAACGCTTGGCCTCCCCCTAAGCGATACATCGACTGCGTCTAACTTACTGGCGGTCATTTGTCAGCCCGGTTTTAGCTCTGAGACGGAAGTCAGCGATATTTCAGGACGCGGGGTCGGCATGGATGTCGTCGCGGCTCAGGTGACGAGACTAGGCGGCAAGCTAACCGTTGAGACGCATCCGGGCCGAGGCACAACGTTTTCACTCCAGTTTCCAGTTCCGCACCTGCTGGTGCCTTGCATGTTACTGCAGGCAGGCGATCGCACCTTCGCGGTTCCGACTGAAGATGTCAGGAATGCAGCGCTCATAGAAAGCCTGCAAGCGATCCAGGTAAAGGAGAAAGATTCAGCCTACTCCTGGCAAATTGAACAAGACAATGGCGCCATCCCAGGACTCGATTTGCTGGAATACTGGCAACCACAGCGGTCGGGGCGCACGCTAGAAGAAACAGCCGTTTGTGCTTATGTTCATTCCTCGGGGCTTGATCGAGGCGCGTGGCTGATTGCCGATGAGTTGCTCGGTCAGTCTGATTTGCTCATCAATGCGCTGCCAACGCCTTTACAGCCACCCGAAGGACTCCTGGGAGTGAGTCTGCAGCCTGATGGCACGCTGGTTCCAGTGCTGAATGCGACCGATATTATCGAGTGGCTCTACACCGCGACGCCTGAATCAGACGTTGCGGTGAGCGGTGAGTCTGAGGCTGATGCACCTGTCACGGTCAGCAGCACACCTACCATTTTGATTGTGGACGATGCCGCCCTAATGCGACGCCGCATTGAGGCTAGCCTTACCTCCTATGGGCACGTTACCCACACCTGCGGTGATGGTCTCGAAGCTTGGAATTGGCTGAAGGCTAACCCCGCTCCAGCCCTTGTCATTACCGATATTGAAATGCCCAATATGGACGGCTTCACCCTGATTGATCGCTGCCGTCAGGAAAACCTATCCATGCCCATTTTGGTGGTCTCTTCCCGCCTGTCGGAAGACTGGTTTGCAGAGGCCAAACGGGTCGGCGCTGACGATTATTTAACCAAAGGGTTCTCGACGCTGGACCTCATTAACAAGGTGACTCAGCTCGTTGCTGCGGAGGAATAGCAACCCTCTTCGCTAGACTCTGCGAGTCGGCAAGACCGATATCGAGTAGGGCTCTAGGACATGCCTTCAATCGGCGCGAAGCCTTGGCGCTGAATATTTTCTGTGACCGTGCGGGGTTCCAGAAATTGCAGCAGATAATCCGGTCCCCCTGCTTTGGAGCCCACACCCGACAGTTTGAAGCCGCCAAAGGGTTGACGGGAAACGATCGCTCCGGTGATGCTGCGATTGATATAGAGATTACCCACCTCAAATTCTGCTTTGGCTTGTTCAATGTGGGAGGGAGTACGGGAGTAGAGGCCGCCCGTGAGCGCGTAGCGTGTGTTGTTGGCGATCGCCAATGCCTGCTCAAAGCCCTGGACTTTCATCACCGACAGCACAGGGCCAAAAATCTCTTCCTGAGCTAGGGAGCCATGGGGATCGACATCGGTAAAAATTACGGGACCGACAAAGTAGCCGGTTGCCGGAGTTGGTAATTCGAGGGCGAGGGTTGCTTCGGTTTTGCCTTGAGCAATGACCTCACGAATACGTTCCTGAGCAGCGGCATCAATAACCGGGCCAACTTTGGTGCTGGGATCAGCAGCAATGCCAACATTGAGGGATTTCGTGGCCTCTACCAGGCGAGCGATAAAGGTGTCATAAACAGAGGCTAGGACGACGACCCGAGAGCACGCAGAACACTTCTGACCGCTGTAGCCAAAGGCTGAATAGACGACCCCTTGTACGGCCTGATCGAGGTCGGCGCTTTCATCAACAATGATGGCGTTTTTACCCCCCATCTCGGCAACGACTCGTTTCAAATGCCGCTGACCGGGCTGCAGAATGGCGGCATCAGCATAGATTTGACAGCCGACTTCCTGAGAGCCGGTGAAGACAACCATGTGTACGTCTGGATGCTTAACCAGATGTGAGCCCACGGTAGATCCTCGACCCGGAATGTATTGGAAAACACCTTGGGGAATACCTGCTTCAACGAGAATTTCGCTCAGCTTAGCCGCAATCACAGCGGTCGTAGCGGCAGGCTTCAGCAGGACGCAGTTACCTGTAACCAGTCCTGCTACCGTCATACCCGTAGGAATCGCCAGAGGGAAGTTCCAAGGCGAGATTACTAGCACAATCCCTTTGGGACGGTAGAAATAGCGATCGCTTTCCCCAGCCACGTCATAATCAACTTCAGCCTCAAGACGCTCCATCTCTGCCGCATAATACCGACAGAAATCGGCAGCTTCAGAGATTTCCGCATCGGCCTGCTGCAGGGGTTTACCGCCCTCAAACACCATCCAAGCATTCAGGTCATGACGCTGGGCTTCGAGTAAGTCTGCCGCCCGCCGAAGTATCGTGGCCCGTTCTGAAGCAGAGGTATTTTTCCAGCTTTGGAAAGCTGTCTTAGCAGCTGCGATCGCCTGTTCTGCTTGCTCAATATCCACTTGTCCAACAGTCCCCACAACCTCAGCCGGATTGGAGGGATTCACCGACTGCAGTGTGTTCTCCGTCTGAACCGACTCGCCATTAATCAGCGGCCAATACTGCTGACCCAACTGATGTCTAATAGATTCGATAGCAGCCGTTGCTTGTTCTCGGGCAGCGGCGATCGCATAGTCTGTATCGGCAGCGGGATGGAACGGCAGACGACTCGCTTCCGGTTGCACTTCAGCATCGTCGGTATCACCCTTACCCCACACCGGGGGCGCTAATAAATCTTCAACCGGAACTTCGGCCACACTCTGACGCAGAAACGAGCTATTGGCAGTATTTTCCAGCAGGCGTCGAATCAGGTAGGCCATGCCGGGAATCAAGTCCCCATAGGGACAGTACACGCGCACGCGATGGCCGCGTTGGGCGATCGCGGTAGCCAGATTGTCGGCCATGCCGTAGAGCACCTGAAATTCAACGTGCCGTTGGGGAATTTCAAGCGCTTGGACGATCGCCAGGGCCAGAGCCTGAGAGCGCACATTATGACTGCCGATGGCAGCGTAGAGATGCTCATGGTTTTCGAGCAGTAGGCGTGTCATGCGCTCGAAGTTGGCATCCGTTGAGGATTTGGCGTTGTAAACGGGGGTAGACCAATGATTTTGGCGGGCTGCGATAGTCTCCTGGTCCCAATAGGCTCCTTTAACCAGCCTGACTGTAACAGGGTTGCCGCGCTGCTTAGCCCAGGCGATCAGATCCTCGAGATCGCGATAGCTATCCCGCAAATAGGCCTGAAGGGTCATGCCGATGTCGGTGCGATCGCGAAATTCGTCTTCCATCAGCAGCTGCTTCAGCGCTGCCAGCGTCGCATCTTTGTAGCGATATTGCTCCATGTCAAAATGAACTGCGGCACCGACTTTTTCTGCATGTCGAAGCAGTAAACGAATGCGATCGCTCACTTTCGTTCGGGAGCCCTCGACATCAAGCGGATCAAACTGGGAGTAGAACGCCGTCAGCTTAACGGATACTTGGACTTTGGGGATGGCAACGCCGTTGGCCTGATCAGCCTGGGGTACCGCAGACCACTGTTGGGAAGCTTCCGTCAGCTGTGTCATCAAAGCCAAATACTGATCCAGGTATGCCTGTGCTTCGGCCTCGGTAATCACCGCCTCACCGAGTACGTCCACCGTGAAGGTCATCGACTGCTTGCGGAGTTTTTCAATGCTTTTGCAGGCTTCTTGTAGCGTTGATCCGGCAATGTACTTACGGGCCAAGGTTTCCACGGCAGTTGCGAGCGTCGTTGCGGCGGCTTTGCCGGGCATGGAGTCGGTGGCCGTGAAGTTGAGCAAACCTTTCAGTGCCGAGGGGAGCTCTACGGTGTCATCACTCAAATATTCCTGCAGGTGCCGAGCGATTTCTGTCTTGGTCGTTAGTGAGGGCAAACAGTCGATCAGCTGGAATAGGTGGACCCGCAAGCCAGGGTTCTCCATAGCCCAGCTGAGTAGCTTGTCATCCCAGCGAAACGAATCACGCACTTTAGCAAAGAGCGATCGTCCTTCAGTACTCTCCTTCAGCAGCTCGCGTGCGATCGCTTGAATGTGTACTTCCCCAACTTTCTCAGCAGCAGATTGAACGCTCACTGTTTGCTCTGAAATAACCATACGCAGCCCGCACCTTCTGAAACCTTATACTCTTGAGTTTCGCTCGATTTTCAGCAAAAGGCAGATGAATACTGCAAACTATAAACATTTCTTCCACTCAATCCAGCTCTTGAAGAGACGAACTAAAAGCGTTTCAGCTAGTTCTAGTGAAAAAATTTAGAGGCATCAGTTCGGCGATCGCCGGTTCCAAGAGTAGCGCTGGCAATCTATCTCACAATGCTTCTAACTGCTGCTTGAGGGCGCGAGTAGCTGCGCTAGTGTTGCCCAACTTTGCCATCCCAGATGGCCAGACTTTTGATTACCAGGTGCGGGGAGCAAAGTCGGGTGTGTTGCTAATCGCGACGCTATCCCCGGATTGCTGAATCACAAACAGGCCCTGATTGTACGCATAGATGTCTACATCCTTATCGATCTCAATGGCAGCCACCGCGCCGTAGAGCCGATAGTTGGCATAGTGAGGAAATGCCATTTTGAATTGTTCTAAGCTGCGAAGAACCTGGCGAACGTCATCTTGCGTCAGCCGCGATTTCACTTCAATAGCCACCGCCACGTCGTCATCCACCACTAAAATATCGATTTCTAGGTTGCGGTTACCTCGGGCTGAACGGACCCGCTGATAGACTTCTTGCACCGCCATGCCCTGCTCTTGAAACAACCGTAGCGCGGCAGGCGCGACAATATTCTCAACGAACCGGCTCCAGCGACTGCTCAGGCCGTTGACAGCTCCATTAGCCTGGGCTGCGATCGCTTCAGCTCGGGCCAGTCGTTTATCCGCTTCAGCAGCCCGCCGATCCGCTTCAGCGAAGCGCCGATCCGCTTCTTCTTGCGACCGTTGGAACAGAGCGTAGATGTCTTCGAGGGTGACTGGATCAGACATGGGGTGAGTTCAGGTGAGGCCAGTTCTGCTCTGATCTTAGCCTGGGTGGCAAGAGCCCGTGCTTTAGCTAGACTACCGACGCTCAAAAATCACCCCTCGGCGCCATATTTTTGCGAAAAAGGCCGAGGGGTGAGGGAGTAACTAGCAAACTAATATCAGTAGACGCTGCCCGACTAGCCGCCTACCGACATGGGCTCCAACGGGGAGGATGTTGCTGGTACATTCGAAGCCATTGCTTTCGGGGCATCAACAATGGGGTTGCGAGCCTTAATGAGATCGATGGCACGACTTACCTTTTCAGGAAAGATCACGACCAACGCATCTTCCGGTGCATGTTCCAGCGCCCATTCGATCGCCTCAATTTCATCCAATTGGACGGAGTGAGGGACAGATGATTCAGCCATAGCGACACCCTGAGCAACCAAGGCGGCTGCATCACCAGCAGGACGACCCCGACTATCATCATCCTCTTTGACAATAATCTGATCGAAGAACGTTGCTGCTAGCTGGCCCAAGCCAATGAGATCCTCATCGCGGCGATCGCCAGGTCCGCCAACAACGCCAATGGTTGGACCTGACCAGTTTTTCACAAAACCACCCACGGCCTTATACCCAGCTGGATTGTGAGCATAGTCCACCAACACGTGGTAATGTCTCAGATTGAAGAGATTCATGCGTCCAGGTGTCTGTTTAGCCGAAGCTTCGAAACTCCGCAGCGCTGCCCGAATCTGCTCCACCTTGATCCCTTGTACAAAGGCTGCCAAGCTCGCTGCCAAGGCATTGGCAATCATAAATGGTGCCCGTCCACCTAATGTTAGCGGCACCCGTTCAACGTGCTCGATCCGATGGACCCAATCCTGCTGCAAGATGACAATGTAGCCGTTGTCGTAGACAGCAGCAATACCTCCCTGCCGGATGTGCTTCTGCACCAGGGAATTCTGAGCATCCATTGAGAAATAAGCCACCTTGCCAATGACCTGGTGTGCCATTGCAGCCACCCGCTCATCATCAGCATTAAGGACAGCGTAGCCATCAGCATGGACCGCTTCAGCAATGACTCCTTTCACCCTTGCCATCTGGTCAATGGTGTCAATATCGCCTAGACCCAGGTGATCAGCAGCGACATTTAGGACCACACCGACATCACAGTGAGGAAACGCTAATCCTGATCGCAGAATGCCACCTCGAGCGGTTTCTAGCACTGCCATTTCAACAGTCGGATCCTGCAGGATCATCTGAGCACTTTGGGGTCCCGTGGTGTCACCCTTTTCGATAAGATGATCGCCGATATAGATGCCATCTGTAGTTGTGAAGCCGACCGCGTCGTAGACTTGTCTGGCAATATGGGCAATCAAACGAGTGGTGGTAGTTTTACCATTAGTACCGGTTACCGCCACAATCGGTACCCGAGTTGGCGTTCCTGGTGGGAACAGCATTTGCAAAACCGGAGCCGCAACGTTGCGCGCCACCCCTTCGCTGGGCGCCAAATGCATACGCAATCCGGGGGCTGCATTCACTTCCACAATCACGCCGTCTGCTTCACTCAGCGGCTTTGTAATATCGGTGGTGATGACATCAATGCCAGCAATATCCAGATCGATAATTCGTGAAACTCGCTCTGCCAGCCACACTGTGTCTGGATGAATATCATCGGTACGATCAATAGCTGTTCCGCCGGTGCTCAAGTTGGCCGTTGCCCGTAGATAGCCAACCTCTCCCGATTCCAGAACTGTATCTAAAGTCAGCCCTTGACGACTCAGCATTTCATCGGTGGATGCATTCAGCTCAATCTGGGTGAGCACGTTATCGTGGCCATTGCCTCGACGCGCATCTTGATTCTCCCGTTCTACTAGCTCGGCGATCGTGTCGCGCCCATTACCCACCACGTGAGCAGGTACCCGCTCCGCAACGGCGATCACCTGATGATTAACTACCAAAATTCGATGATCGCGCCCTGCATAAAAGCGTTCCACAATCAAGCCACTGGAGACCTCTTTGGCTCGGTCATACGCCTGCTCGGCCTGCTCCCAAGAGCGGATATCGATTGTAATACCGCGTCCGTGGTTGCCATCTAATGGCTTGATGACGATTGGATAGCCGCCCACTCTTTCGATCGCGGTTTCAAGCTCATCAAACGCATAAATCAAATGCCCAAGGGGGACGGGTGCTCCCATATTTTCCAGAATTGCCTTGGTGCGCTCCTTGTCGCAGGCCAACTCAACACCCAACACATTGCTGGAGGAGGTTAGGGCTGCCTGTATGCGCTTTTGATATTTCCCGTATCCAAGCTGAAACAGCTCGCAGTTCTCCAGCTCCATCCAGGGAATGCCACGGGCTTCAGCTTCGTACACTAAAGCTTCGGTAGAAGTTCCCAGAACTGCTTCGGATCGTAGCTCGCGCAAATCGGCAAGATCCGTTTGTAGCTCGTAATCAGGATACGTGCCGGTCTCAACAATGCTTTGGCACAACCGCACAGCGGCACGGGTGGCGTAGCGACCCGCAGCTTCGTTCTGATACTCAACGACCACTTGGTAAATACCAGGTGTACTGGTTTCGCGCGTGCGACCAAAGCCAACGGGCATCCCAGCTAGCGCCTGCAGTTCGAGGGCTACATGCTCTACGATGTGGCCCATCATGGTCCCTTCACGCAAGCGACTCAGGAACCCACCGCGGCATCCCGGCGAGCAATGATGCTCTTCAAGACTGGGAAGCACCTGCACCAAACCATCGTAAAAACCCGTCAATGTATCGGAAGGGCGATCAGCCAGATCCTCCAAATCCAGACGCACAACAATCAGCTTGGAACGACGAATACTCCAATAGTTAGGGCCGCGAAGAGTTCGAGTTTGCAGAATTTTCATGGGCAATATTAAAAGGGTATGATGCAGATTCCGAGAGCAATAAATGAATTATGGCTTGATGGCAAAGCTAAACCTATCAAGACTTCCCTCAAATAATGGAGAAGCCTGAATGAGGTTACGGGAAACTAGCGTAAGCCTTCAACCGATCACTACATTCTACTGGTCCAATTTGTAATCCATCTACAGATACAAATGAACGACTTGAAGCCTATAAACAACCACTTCTCAGGAAAACCAAGCTTGACTCAAATCTTGAAAGTATCCCCAAGCGTATCGAGCACTTTTGTTCAAAAAGCATTAAGTAACTGTATTGAATAATACCAATTAAGACCAAAAAAGCAAATTCTTTGTCAGTGCCTCATAACATCTTTCTGAGATGGTTAGGATTTCCCTGGCTTTAAGGCAGACTGTTCTGTTCTCAGAACACAATTATCTAACTATTAGATCAACTATTAGCTCCCATAATAAAATCTGATAAGAAAGCATGTCAGTTCAGCTACTAGATTTCAGTTTTCTTGGGAGGAAGCGGTTATCTCAAAATGTTTGGGTTAGCTATTCCAAGAGTCTTTTTTACAGTATTTTTGAAGAGAATAGGCTCCCAAAGCAAAAAAAACTAGTACCGCTACGCGGAATTCAAAATGCAAAACTGTTGAGTCGGAACCTTGGTTGAGATAGAGTAGGGCGGTTATTTCTGTCTTGTCCGATCTAAGTGGCAGCAGCTTCAGCAGCTTCGGACATCCATTCAGAGCTGAGACACAACTCCGAAGCTGGGGGCACAAACCGAACGACGTCTGTAGTCATAGTGGTCTCCCTCGCTGAGCACATGAACCCTCAAATCATGAAGGCTTAGCGGCGAAGTAGCATCGGCGAAGCGATGGTTTGTGTGCGTCAGCTCCCGGGGATCAATGATGGTGACCGTACCTTTGCCCATTACCTGAAAAGTTCCATCCTGTTTGAATGCGGCGCAGGTGTCTTCATCAATGCCAAGGCCTAACTTGTCAGGGTAAGCCGCGATCGCGCTCATCAGTCGAGCCATGCGATTACGGTTATGAAAGTGCTGATCTACCAACAGCTCAGGAATAATGCCTAGGCCATCCATCAAATCGACCAGCGAGCGATTGGGCGATTCACCACTGCTGCCGCCTGAAATCATCTTTTCACCCATGACTGCCGCGCCAGCGCTAGTCCCAGCGAGCACCAGCGAGCCCATCTGGATGCGTTCTTTGATAATCCGCATGAAGGTACTGGCATGGATGAAGTTGAATAAGCGAACTTGGTCACCTCCCGAGAGAAAGATGCCAGTGCAGCTTTCCAGAAGCTTGAGCCAGTGGTCTTCATCGCACTCATAAGGACGCCGAATATCAAGTACCTGGACGTCATAGGCACCCATTTGAGTGAAAATATTGCGGTAGCGATCGCCGACAACACTGGGCTCTTGAGACGCACAAGGAACAATGCCGATAGTTGCTCGCGCTCCCCCGGCATTGTCAAAGAAGGTCGTCAATATAGTACGGCTACCGACCTTATCTTCTGCCCCTCCAATCGCCATGACGGGGTATTGAGTCGGAGTTGCCATAGATCTCTAAACGAAAAATTTTTGCTAATGCGTAAGCGCATTCCTCGAGTGTCCAATTATATAGTTGCCGGGCACCAAAATCAAAAAAATATAGCGCCCTAAGCCGGAAATCTCGGCGGGTGGCAAAACTCTCGTAGCATTGACGCCATTGTGAGATTACTTAGCTGAAGTTGCGAAGGTATGTAAGTAGCTTTATAAGGGCTAGAGGCCTTGATTAAGAGCAGCGATATCGCCAGATTGGATAATGTTGAGAATCTTACTGCGAGGCTTCGAAGGCAAAGATTCTGGCAAGCTTTGCGAGGTCAAGCAGGCCATACCCAAAAGCTGACAGATTGCAAAGTTATGGGTTGCCAAAGGGAGTAACCCAACCGCGTTGCATGGCCAGCGCCAGCACTAGCGCTCCTACTCCGAATATCAAAAAGCTTTCGCCACAAGCTTTCAGAAATGGCCAGAAGTTCTGAGCGATCGCTGATCCTGCATCAACTTGAGCGAGTCCTCTAACTAATGTGAAAGCAAAGACAACCCCGACTTTGAGCTGAGGATTCTCATCCTGGCGCACGGCGTAACGATAAGTGAGGGCAAACAAGGCACCCGAAAGAACCGCGATCGCTAAGGTCACCAGCAGCGTTAGCTTTGCTAGGCTGAATGGAAGCCCCATTAGGGAGGCAAGGGTTCCTTGCGTGATAAAACGATTTGCTGCCAGGAGCCCGACGCTGATAGCCCCTGCACAAGTGCCGCCAAGGGCTGCGGCTTTAAGTGACTCTAACCGTTCTACGGCTGTGAATTGGGAAGAGGAAGTCATATTTCAGCGGCATCTTTGCCGTATCATAGAAGACACTCGTTGATATCTGATTTAAGACACGTTTATGGATATTCTGACGCTCGGCTGGGTTTCTCTGCTAGTTGTATTTACCTTTTCACTGTCAATGGTGATCTGGGGCCGCAACGGTTTCTAAGGTTGGGTACTGTTCCCCGTTTTTACAGTTGATATGGAAGCGGCTTTTGCATCACAGACATTTACAGCCTTGGCTGTAGTAGCAGTCTTACTTCTGGTAATTGTGACTGGAGGGGTTGTCTACCTGACTGCAGTTGATTGGCGCGATCGCCGTCGCCGTAAACGCGATCAGGAAATTGCTGCCCCTCGTCGCAAGAAGTGATTGCTACGCTTGAATTGTGTCCGAACCGCCCCCTGCTGCCCCAACATCGCCCCCACCAGCCCGAAGACTGGCGTTCGATGCTCTTAAGGAAATTAGTCGTGGCGGCTATGCCGATGTTGTTCTCCATCGGCTGCTGCATCAGCGCCCGCTAGGCAAACTGGATCGTCAGTTCGCAACAGAACTGGTCTATGGTGCTGTGAGACGTCAGCGAACGCTGGATGCTTTAATCGACCAGCTAGGCAAACGGAAAGCGCAGCAGCAACCTGCTGATTTACGAACGGTTTTGCATTTGGGCCTGTACCAGCTCCGGTACTTAACGCATGTGCCGGAATCAGCCGCAGTCAACACCAGTGTTGATTTGGTCAAGGCGGTTGGCAAAGGTAGACTCGCGGGGGTTGTTAACGGACTGCTGCGACAGTACGTGCGCCTCCGTGAAGCGCAGCCTGATCCGTTGGCGCTACCCAGCGATCGCACGCCAGCGCTCGGCATCTATCATAGCTATCCTGATTGGATCGTAGAGCTGTGGCAAGCGCAGCTTGGTGATGAAACTGAAGCTCTGTGCGAATGGTTCAATCATCCTCCCAGCATTGATTTGCGCCTCAACCTTTGCAAAACGTCTTTAGCAGATTTAGCCCAAGCATTTGCCGCGAGCGGGATTGAAACGCATCAGCTGACGGGGTTTCCCCAGCTATTACGCTTGGCCAAGCATGCGGGCTCAATTCGTGAACTCCCTGGATATGCTGAAGGCTGGTGGACCGTGCAGGATGCGAGTGCTCAGCTGGTGGGCCATCTGGTCGATCCTCAGCCGGGCGAAACGATCATTGATGCTTGCGCTGCGCCCGGTGGCAAGGCGACTCATTTAGCTGAACTCATGGGCGATCAGGGCAAGATCTGGGCCTGCGATCACACGACCTCGCGCCTCAATAAGGTCAAGCAAAATCTCAAGCGCCTTGAGCTAACGAGCATTAAACCGTTTACGGGTGATAGTACAACCATCAATCGGTTTAAGGGACAGGGCGATCGGGTGCTGGTGGATGCTCCTTGTTCAGGCTTGGGCACGCTCCACCGACATGCCGATGCTCGCTGGCGACAGACGCCTCAAACAGTTGCTGAGCTCACCACTCTGCAGGCCAAGCTCCTCGCTCAGGCCGCCACCTGGGTAAAGCCCAACGGCATTTTAGTGTACGCTACCTGCACGCTTCACCCTGCCGAAAATGAATCCCAAGTCCAATATTTTTTGGCAACCCATCCAGATTGGCAGATCATCCCCCCTAAGCCTGGCGAAATCGCTGCCGCTTATGTCACGCCTCAAGGATGGATCAAGGTTTGGCCGCATCGTCAGAATATGGACGGGTTTTTTATGGTGAAATTGGGGCGAACGTAATTTTCTGACGGCTATGGAAATCAACTGGAGCTGGAAGCCATTTGACGCAATTTCCGGACCCCAAATGCACGAAATCCTGGCGGCACGGCAGACCGTTTTCGTCATCGAGCAACAGTGTATTTATCAAGATGCCGATGAGTTGGACCCAAAATCTTGGCATCTGCTCGGTTGCACTGAAAAAGATGAACTAGTGGCTTACGCTCGGATTACGGTTCCGGGAACCCGCTACCCAGAACCTTCCTTCGGGCGTGTACTCACGGTTAAGACAGCTCGGGGAATGGGGATCGGACGTCAAATTGTCGAGCAGTGTCTTGCCAAATGCGGTGCTGAATATCCCCATATGGACGTTTGTATCTCAGCCCAGACTTATCTTGAGAAGTTCTATCAAAGTTTCGGATTTACAACGGTTAGTCAGCCCTATGACGATGAGGGAATTGAACATATCGATATGCGGCTCAGGCGTCTTGACAGCTAATGAATCGTGCCTACACCGATGACACTGCTTGTCCAGCAATCTGCTCCCGATGATGAGGAGTACGCCAAACCGCAGGATCAGGCCCGAGTGGAACAATGCCGCCAGGGTTGAGGGGAAACAGATTGCCAAAGTACTCGCGGCGAATGGTGTCTAAATCGCAAGTGGCAGCGACACCGGACTGCTGATAGAGGTCACGGGCGTAAGGCCATAGATGCTCATAATCGCGAAGACAGCGGCGATCGCACTTAAACAACCCGTGATAAACCACGTCGAAGCGAAATAGGGTTGTAAATAGGCGGACATCCGCCAAAGTCAGCCGATCACCGCAGAGATAGCGCTGGGTTGCCAACTGCTGATCAATCGCATCCAGGGTTACGAACAGTAGGGAACAAGCTTCTTCATACGCGGCCTGCGTACGCGCAAAGCCACAGCGATAAACACCATTGTTGACAGCGTGGTAGATACGCTCGTTCCAGTTCTCAATCGTCGATCGCAGATCTTCCGGATACAAATCCAGGTCGGGATAAGCTGCCTCGGCATTGAAGGCTGAATTCAGAATTTTAATTAGGTCAGCACTTTCGTTGTTTACGATGGTGCGGCTGCGTGTATCCCATAGAACGGGAACGGTACTACGCCCCGAGTAGCTCGATTGGGCTGTTTGGTAGAGTTCCGGCAGCGATCGCCACTCCAAATTCTCATCTGTGAACAGCCAGCGTCCTTCATTGGGCGACGGCGTCACCTCCCAAACCGGAATCGCCGTCTCTAAACCTTTCAATGCTCTGACGACCAGCGTGCGATGCGCCCATGGGCACCCCATGCCCACAATCAGTCGGTATCGATCCGGTTCGGGCGGATGGGGACCTTCCATCTCGATCGCTTGACGAAATTCGCTGGGAGGACGTGTATAAGCACCCGTGCTGTCAGTAGGAGCCAGACGCGCCATCATAATTTGCCAGAGGGTATGCCAAACCGTTTTACCCAGCCGTACAACCAAACCAGGGGGTAAACCAGCAGCGATTTTAGGAGGTTTAGACATCGTTCGTGAACGAGGCGCGATGCATCGCGTCTACTGAATTAAGGGCGTCACATACACAATCATTTCATAAACCGACAGATTCAACGGTGGCAAATTGGGATCGTCCGACGATAACAGCTTGTCGCCGCTAACGGCCTGGTAAGCATCCGGGAATTGTTTGATAGCGTCTGTTTCAGGTCGCACCCGCAGCAGCAGCAGACCATAATATTCTTCCAGATCGGACTCTTCTAAAACCACTGTCCCTTCGTAATCCCAGCCAAATCCGTAGAGGCTGAAGCTACCAAGCGTATCCTTTAACTCATCGAAAGAGGTTCCCAACTGTACGCCTTCTACCGTTTGCCAAGCAGGACCAAAATCTACAAGGGTCGAGGGTTCTGTCTGAGTTTCGTCGGTCCAGATCACCGAAAACGTTTCATCGGAGTCACCATTAACGATGGTGCCCGACTCTGTAAACCCTTCTCCCACTGGGATCTCAGTATCTTCCAGCGCTGCTTCGCCATACAATTCAGCTAAGTCGGCTCGGGTTGTTTCCTGCGTCACAGGTCCCACCCGCTCACCCGGAACAATTAGGGTATCTTCCAGGAGCTGTCCCGCTGCGCTTGGCGCATTTGCTTGGGATGTTTCAGTTCGCGTTTCGGCGGTAGAAGGTCCCGCCTCAACAGCAGGCTCTGCAGCCTGCGGAACACTTTCGTCCGTCGAATCTGATGCGCTGGTGTCTGATGTGCTGTTAGGCTCTGACTCAGCCGCAGTGTCCGGTGCCGGTTCAGAGGATAGATCCTCTGCTGTAGGAGTCCCTGAGCCACAGGCACTCAGCAAACAGAATGTGCTTATGCAAAGTAATAAATACCGTTTGCTCATTGTGGTTACCTCCCAGTACCGACAAAATTTAGGTAGCGATCGCGCTCTATCTCCTTACAGGCTTCTATCCCCTTATTCCTGATCATAGCGATCCTGCTTCGAAGAACCATCTACTTACCAAGGGTTCTTTAGAATGTACCCTGACCACATCCAGATCCCCGTTTTTTTGCCCCAAGGAAAAACTTCTGTTGCCAAATCGGATGTGGTTTATGTCCTTAAGCACTCTAGTTTTAGAGACTTCCACAACCACTATGAAAGCTGCTATCTTTCATCAACCCGGTACACCCGATGTTCTGAAGGTGACTGAGCTGCCAGTTCCCGCTTTGCAGCGCGATACAGAAATGCGCGTCCGCCTCAAGGCTGCCGGTGTCAATCCTATTGATACCAAGATTCGCCGTCGCGGCTCGTTCTATCCAGAGGCTGCTTTAACGGTACTTGGGTGTGATGGAGCCGGTATTGTGGAGACAGTGGGTTCTGCGGTTCGTCAGTTTAGCCCAGGGGATGAGGTCTTTTTCTGCAGTGGCGGACTCGGCGGCGATCGCGGCAACTATGCCGAGTACGCGATTGTGGATGAACCCGATGCCGTGCTCAAACCTGCCCGTATTTCTTTTGCTGAGGCGGCAGCAGCGCCTCTCGTTTTACTGACAGCTTGGGAAGCTCTGTACGATCGCGCTCGCCTTACCGCCAATCAGCGCATTTTGATTCATGGCGGGGCGGGTGGCGTTGGCCACGTGGCTGTGCAACTGGCTCACCTACGAGAAGCCCACATCGCTACTACCGTTAGTTCGGAAGCAAAGGCCCATTTTGTCACCCACTACGGAGCCGATCACTGCATCTACTATCCCCGCATTGACTTTGTCGAGGCAGTGATGGCTTGGACGGATGGCAAAGGAGTTGATATTGCCTTCGATACCGTAGGCGGACCCCTGTTATCGCAGAGCTTCAAAGCCGCCAAGTTTGGGGGGGATGTCGTGTCGCTGCTAGCGCCTGCTGAAGGAACAGACTGGAAAACGGCGCGCGATCGCAACCTCCGCGTCAGCTTTGAACTGATGCTCACGCCCCAACTTCAGAAGCTTCAGGAGGCCCGCCGCCACCAAACCAAAATCTTAGAAAGCTGTGCCCGCTGGCTGGAAACCGGACAGCTCCACATCCACGTCGATAAAACCTTCACGCTCGACCAAGCGGCTACCGCCCATCAGTGGATTGAGAAGGGCGAGGGTATGGGGAAGGTGGTTTTGGTGATGGATTAAAGCGCGACGGCATAGAGCCGCGATTAATCGCGGCTCTATGCCGCCACGATCGCATCTGCCTCTATCTCTACCAACATATCGGGATTGACCAAGGCCGCGATCGCCACCATGCAGCTAGCGGGAGGATGGTCGCCAAACAGCTCTTGATGCGCGCGGGCAAAGTCTTCCCAATAGGCAAAGTCAGTAATGTAAAGGCGCGTCCGCACAATGTTAGAGAGGTCAGCGCCGAGCTCTTTCAGGGCTGCCTGGATGATGTCAAAACAGCGCTTGGTTTGGGCATAGGCATCGCCGGGAGCATAGGTTCCACCCTGTCCATCGGACGGCGCGGTGCCGGACACAAAAATCTGCGATCCTACTTTCACCGCCCGACAGTACCCGACCTTGGCTTCCCACATACTCCCCGACGAAACTCGCTGTATTGCCATGGCTCGACTCCCTTGATTTGTTTTGCCTGGGTAGCTCTTAGGATAAGTGCTCTAGAACCTAGTGGGTCATTTCGCTTGGTTGGAAACATCATGGCAAAAGTAATTGCAATCACAGATGCGTTCAAAACGCTCACTGAGGTTGAGACCCGTTTTGGGGTGAACCGTAGTGAGCAGGCAGACTTCTTTACCGAGTGGCGCGAGGCGTTGCCCGCCCTAGATGCGACAGAATTAGATCGCCTAAGTTTGTTGCAGCGACGGTTGCTCTACCATCGGGCAGATGGGGATTTGCCAGAGGGGGCGGTGATGTTGCTAGTAGCATCACCCTTGTTGGAACTGGCTGGGTTTTATGATGCGCCGTTTAAGGGGATTTCCAGGAATAAAAATACCGGGCTGCGGTGCATTGCGCTCCGCTAATGACACCCTACAGTTGGTAAATTCTTTCCCGGAAATCCCCTAAGTTGAAAGCGGAAGCGGCAGTAGAGGTAACGGTTGACGATGGAGAAGAGGTGCTCCGGGGGCGAATTGATGCCCTGATTCTGCAGCAAAACTTTTGGATGTTGGTGCTGGAAGCAAAGAAAACGACAATTTCGACGCGATCAGCTTTACCCCAAGCCCTGGCCTATATGCTGACCAACACCCAAGCCGAGCAACCCACCTTTGGTATGATGACCAACGGCGATGATGTGCTGTTTGTGAAATTGACCCCCCAACCCGTAAAACAATACAGCCTCTCCCGAGCCTTTTCGCTCTACACCTTGGCAGAGGAAGTGCAGACAGTTTTGCAGATTCTTAAACACATTGGAAAAGCGATCGCTTCAACATAGAACTCTTTCAAGCTCACGACCGATGATACAGAGTATCAATAATTAGGATGTGGTTCGTATTGATAAAATTCTGAAACTTCAACGACGATGCATGTAGTTAGAGCCGCCTGGAGACTTAGTTTTCAGTAATGTACTTGCTTGGGAAGGGCCGGAAGCCCAAGCCCGTACCATTCTTGAGCAGCTAGTTGAAATCGAGCTGACGCTCCACGGCAAAAGTCGAGGAGCTACTACACCCTTCCATAATCACGCATAAAGCGCGCAAACTTATTTCACGAAACGCGCAAGCGTGTTTGATCACGCATAAATACTGAAATCCTTTACTATAAAAGGCTTTTGAGGGTTGAGTTATCGCGTATCAAGACAGCATTCCTTGAAAATTCGTTGCTCAAGAGACTGGCGACTTTTGACTACATAAGCGGGTGGGGGGAATCGAACCCCCATCATTAGCTTGGAAGGCTAAGGTTTTACCACTAAACTACACCCGCAAGTGGACTACAAGATTAGCACAGGTTTGGGTGGAAGGGTAGATGGGGGGATGGGTAAGGGAAGAGGGGGGAGTTCTGAGTTCTCAGTTTTGATTTTTGAATTGAACTCAGAACTTAAAACTCAGAACTAAAATTATCACCATCACCCACAAACCAATAACCAACAACCAAATTCTATGTGTCGTCTATTAGGGTATTTAGGACCTGCTATTCAGCTCGATTCCCTGGTTCTGGACCCACCCCACTCCTTAGTTGTACAGAGCTATGCACCTAAAGAACTAGAAGTTGCCGTGCTAAATGCGGATGGATTTGGCTTAGGTTGGTATCACGCAACTGAAAAAACAGAGCCTTTCACATACCGAAATACTCTGCCTATTTGGAATGATGCGAACTTAGCTGCGCTTTGCCGTTATGTGACGACGGGCTGTGCAGTGGCCTATGTACGGAGTGCAACGCCGGGGCAAGGCGTGGATATCAGCAATTGCCAGCCTTTTCAGGCAGAGAATTGGCTCTTTACCCACAATGGCTACATCAAGCAATTTCATGACAAGCTGTACCGACCGATGCGCCAGGCGATGAGCGATCGCGCCTACACCACCCTGAGAGGCAGTACCGACTCTGAACACATTTGGGGATGGGTGCTCAGTAAGTTAGATGCGAATCCCTCATCTTCTTTAGAGGCCGCCTTAGCCGAGGCTCTCGAAATGCTCATGGCACTGGCCTATGAACACGACACTCCGGTAGCCGCAAATGTATTAATCAGTGACGGTGAAAATTTAGTGGGGTCTCGCCTAGCGTCCCATAACCGCGCTCCTTCTCTATACTGGCTAAAGTGTGATCCCCGCTTTCCAGATGCCGTTTTAGTCGCCTCTGAGCCTTTATTTGGCGGTAACTGGATGATTTGTCCCGAATCCTCGTTGTTTACGGTAAACGCCAACTGTGACGTTCAGTTTCATTCGCTCAGCCACCTCCGGCAATCCTACCCTGGCTGAGTTACGCCAAATTCTTAGAGACGATATGGCCGCATGTCGCCAAAGTACTCTAGAACTTCTGAGAGACCTAACTGAAGCAGAACTTCGACATCAATCGCATCCCAACTTTAGCCCTATCGGTTGGCACTTAGGGCACATTGGATTTACCGAATCACTCTGGCTGTTAGAGCATCTGAAGGAAGACCCCTGCCCTTATCCGAATTATCAGAAACTCTTTGCAGCGGATGGATTGCCAAAAGCTGAGCGCGAGAATTTGCCGGATTTGCCCGAAATTTTGGCATTCATGCAGGATATCCGCGATCGCACCTTCGCCTATTTAGAAAAGGCTCCCCTATATGATCAGCTACGACTTTGGCGCTGGTTGGTGCAGCATGAAAGTCAGCATGCTGAGACCGCAACCTATGTTTTGGCACTGCATCGGCGATCGCAGAAAACGTCGCAATGGCAAAAAACAGTATTCAACAGTGCGCTTCAAACAGGGGCAACTTCAGCCTCCAAGCGCAATATGGTTCTCATCCCAGGGGGTGAGTTTGCCATGGGTAGCAGTACCTTAGATGCGTTAGATAACGAGCGTCCTAGTCATCGGGTGATGGTCCGAGACTATTGGCTGGACTGCACGCTGGTAACGGTGGCAGACTATGCCGCTTTTATGGCTGCTGGGGGCTACCAGAATAGCCAATGGTGGCACCCTGAAGGATGGGCCTGGGTCCAGAAACACAGCATCACGCAGCCCCTTTACTGGCACACTACTCTCTCAACCTGGGAAGATATGCCTGTGTGTGGGGTGAGTTGGTATGAAGCCGATGCCTACAGTTGCTTTGTGGGCAAGCGTCTCCCAACCGAGGCCGAATGGGAGCGCGCTGCTCACTGGCAACCAGAGCAGGATTGTATGCAGCTTTATCCCTGGGGAAATGCTGCACTGACGACCGACCGGGCTAACTTTGGTGGTGATCGAGGCGGGGTGGCTCCCGTCGGTTCTTACCCAGCAGGGCGCAGTGCCACGGGTTGTGATGATTTATTAGGAAATGTTTGGGAGTGGACTAATACCTGGTTTGAGGGCTACCCCGACTTTGTACCTTATCCCTATCCGGGATACTCGCAAACTTATTTTGATGGGGCGCATCGGGTGTTGCGAGGCGGGAGCTGGGCAACCCGTCCTTGGGTGTTGCGCTCAACATTCCGGAACTGGTATCAGCCCTGGATCCGAGAAATTTTCGCAGGTTTTCGATGTGCGCTGTCCGCATAGCCATCCTCAGCATCCAGTGTCAGAATACTCAGGGGTTTTAGCTGACCCCCCTGATGAATTCTGAGAAACCATGCCTGTGAATTCCTCGCCAACAAGTCCTTCTCCGTTTTCGCAAGACCTGCCGCGATCGCCGCTTCCCCCCATGCTCTCCCGCGATCGCCTCACCATTGAATACCGCACTTCAGCAGACGCCCTGACCGTAGGGGAGGACGGACAGGACGTCATTGCTGGATTGACACAAACCCCTAAATCGCTCCCCCCGAAGTACTTTTATGACGATCAGGGATCGCAGCTCTTTGAAGCCATTACGGCACTTCCGGAATACTATCTGACCCGCAAGGAGCGCCAGATTCTAGAACAGTTTGCCGATGCCATTGTCGATCAAGTTGGCTCCTGTGATTTAGTTGAATTGGGCAGTGGTAGCTCTAGCAAGACTCGCATCCTTTTGGATGCTTATCGTCAGCGCGAATGCCCGCTGCGATACGTTCCTGTCGACGTCAGCGGCGGCATGTTAGAAGAATCGGCGCGGTCTCTTTTGAGCGAATATCCGTCGCTTAGTATTCATGGCTTGGTGAGTACTTATGAAGGAGCCCTCGCAGCACTTCCTTCAACTCTCTTGCCCCTTCGCATGATTGCTTTTATCGGCAGCACATTAGGCAATTTGTCCCCTGATCGCTGTCAAATTTTCTTTCAGAACATCAGTCAAGCACTGGCGCCGGGAGATTATTTCTTGCTCGGTATTGATCGCCACAAAGATACCGCAACGTTAGAAGCGGCCTACAACGACTCTCAGGGAATTACAGCAGCCTTTAACCTCAACATGCTGAGCCATCTCAACTGGCGCTTTCAAGGTGATTTTGACCTAACCCAGTTTCGCCATTTGGCGATCTACAACGATCGCGATCGACAGATTGAAATGTACATCGAAAGTCTACGGGATCAAACCATTACGCTAAAAGCGCTGAACCTCACCGTCCACTTTGACCGAGGAGAACGTCTGTTGAGCGAAATCTCCCGCAAGTTTGACCTGGATATCTTGTCTCAAGAACTAGGGGCGCATGGATTGCAGGCGGTTGAGACTTTTACGGACGCAAAGCAATGGTTTGGCCTACTGCTATGCAAACGTCAATAAAAGAAAACTAGCGGATGTGTTGTGGCATCCTCAATGATGCCTCTGCTTATCATGATGCCTAGAAGGACATTCAGGGATGGCGGTTGCCGAAATCAAGTATCTTTGCCCAACTTTTACGGGGTACAAGAGCAGCGGTGTTCGCCCGTCAATTTTGGATGCCTTGCGATGCTGATGCTAATGATCTTGTCTATGGCGGTCAGTAAGGTTACATCTTGAAGTTAGTTCGCCACGTAACGTAATTGTAAGGGGCTTCGTTGCTGTCAGAAAAGCTGTTTTGGTGTTTACGAACCCTGTGGCCAGTAAGATTGCGGCCTTCTTGCCCTCCAATAACCTGCAAAACAGCATCTGGTTGCAGCTTCGGATAGCCGCTAACTTCAATCTTTACGAACTCCCAAGGTACAGCCTCGCGGTACCACTGATTGTCTCCCCTTTGCTCAAGGTAGTCCATCTGAATTTGGCGCGCTGCATCGACCGTCGGGACCTCAAACCAGGCGATGAACCTGCCTTCAGTAACCTTGACATCCTGAAATTCAGTGTAGGTATCAGGACCGCAGCTCCCCCGCGTGAACTTTTCTGAGCCAGCCTCTTCTGGCGCGACTAGCATCCGACAAGCGCTGACCCGCATTACGAAGCCATCAGGTAAGTTGGTTCTTCCAGCGATGCGCAGCTGCTGGGGTTCAGGTTCGGTTGCCTCAACTTGCAGTGTCACCTCAAGCGGATCGCGAGGTAACGCTACTCCGATGGACGCCTCATTTGAACGCTCTTGACCCTGAGAGACATTCGGGATGAGGGTACGGCGGCAAAACGACAATGATAGGCATAAGAGAAACATTGCAACCAGAGGGTGCGTTTTCATGGCTAATTCAACGGTTCTCTAATAACTTCGTCTGTAAGCGATTGGCCTACAACAAAAGTATTCCCGTTGAATTGCTTCAGTGCCTGAAACAATTGCAGCTTTAGTCCCAATACGCCTACGACCCTGAAGCCGAAGTGCGTGTCGTCTCAAGGTGTAACCCTCGACCCACTGGCGTTGCTAGATCTGATCGCTCGGCATCAATCAGGGCCTTGTCGCGAATGCGACAAGAATCGCAGAGTCCACAGGGAATGTGTCCGCCCTGATAGCACGACCACGTTTCCTCAATTGGGACACCCAGCTGTAGAGCGCGTCTAACGATTGCTACCTTTGTATCTCTCACCAAGGGCGCGACTAGGGTAGGAGCCTTTCCTTCAAGTCCCGTTTTGGAGGATAACGCTGCCAATGTTTGAAATGCTTCGAGATACTCAGGGCGGCAATCAGGATAGCCGGAATAGTCAACTGCATTGATGCCCAGATAGATAGCCTGAGCTGTTTTGGCTTCAGCGAGAGACAAGGCAATAGCGATAAATACAGTGTTGCGACCTGGCACATAAGTGGAGGGTATGGCATCAGGTTCAACGCCAGTCTGGGGTAAGGTCTTGTCTGGGTCCGTCAAGGAGGAGCCGCCCCATTGGGATAAATTCACATCCATAACGTAGTGCTCTTGGATGCCAAGTACGGTTGAAATCTTGCGGGCAGCGTCTAGTTCACGGGCGTGACGTTGTCCGTAGCGAAAAGACAACGCAATAGGTGTGTATCCATCGGCGATCGCCTGAGCCGCTGCTGTCGCCGAATCCAGACCTCCTGATAAGAGCACAATAGCTTTAGGTTGAGACATCGCTAATTGGCATCCCAGATATGTTTAAGCCTGCAGACTAGCGCGTCACTGAAGATGCTGCAAGATAACTCTGACCACTCCACGAAGAAGAAGTAACCTTTGCCCATACCCCCTGCTACGTCGAAGCCTGCTACGTCGAAGATCATCTAGCTCAGTTGAAATCTCTAGGTTACGACTTTAAGCGAACTGACGTGCCAGGTTTTTACTGGCAGCCTCCTGCGAAGCTGTGTCAGGTTTGGCTAGTACATCACGGCAGAAGTATGCTCACTATTCAGAATGCTGGGAAGGCTTATCTGCCTTAGGTTTGAATTTTGCTGACACTACCGTTTTCTATGTCCGTATGGATTCTACGTCTGTAAGGAAACACAACCAGGCTGACTAAACCGGAGCCAATCGCCTATCCTTTTTGTTCTCTAGGCAAAAAGGTTAAAGCTCTATGGCCACAATTCGACAAACCCGGTCGTGTCAGCGTCATCGTAGCGCACCCAAAGCGTCTACGGCGCGCGGGTCGAAACAAATCTGCCTGCCCATGAGTCGCGAACAGTATGATGCGATTTGGGCCGACGCTCAGCAAGTACGCACCTTTGTGGAAAAGGTGTGGGCTGAGTCGCCAGAACTTTTTCCAGGAGCTATTGCCAACGGTTATCGGTTAACGGGACGGTTGCCCGAGTCGAAGAAATTGCCCGGTATTCGGTTGCGGCAGGTGCGCATCCAAGAGCAGGTGTACAGCTTACGCCCGAGTTTTGTGCTCAGTTATATGAGCGGTACTGTCGAGGCGCTAGAGCATCCTCTGCTCCTGCTCTCGTTGGGCGTCCCCTGCTGGGTGGTGACGACTGTATTCGGAGGCAATGATATGTTTTGGCATCGGCACCTGGAACGGTTGGGGCGCAATCGTTTAGTCTGGGACAACAGTGCCGATAGCAAGCCAATTGCCGGTCCACTTGGTGGCCGATGAGCATCACGCTGATGGGTGCGCTCAGAAGGGCTATGTGGCGTTTGCCGCCGGAGCGGGTTGTATTCTCGACATCGCCTTGAGTGCCGCTGCCGATGAAGCGCCTCTGAGCGAAGCCTATGGGGTCTTTGCCACCGAAGCCCGGACGCTTGACCCCGCCTATGCCCCAGAAACCGTCAATACCGATGGGTGGTGGGCCACGCAAAATGCTTTTAGCGCTCTGTTTTCGACCATTGTCCCCATTTTGTGCTTTCTACATGGCTTCTTAAAGATTCGGGACCGCTCCCGCAAGCGCCGTGATTTACATCAGAAGGTGTGGGCGGTCTATCGAGCCGAAACTGGGGAGGCCTTTGCCCAACAGATGGCTCACTTTCGCACCTGGTTTGAGCAGGAAACCTGGCCTCAGGCGATCGCTGCGATGGTAGCTAAGTTGTGGCAGCGTACGGACCCGTATGCCCTCAGTTACCGTCACCCAGGATGCCACCGCACCAGCAATTTAGTGGATCGACTGATGAATCGACTGACCCGGTTTCTTTACCACGGTCGCGGCTTACATGGCCATCTGCCAGCCAGCGAACTGAGGCTACGAGGCTGGGCGTTACTGAACAACTTTCGGCCCTTTGCTCCTTGCAGTGGACAAGTTCGGGTTTATCAAAGTCTGGCTCATCGGCTCAACCAGAAGCAATATCATCCACATTGGCTGCATAATCTACAGGTTTGTGCATCTTGCCAGGGTCGCAGAGCTATGACATAGAAAACGGTAGTGTCAGGAAAACTTAATGCTATTAGGAAAACCAGGCACCGGCAAGACTACTTTTCTTCGAAAAATTGGAGTGGAGGCAATAAAAGGTAAGAAAGGTAACTATAAACACTTATGCATTCCAGTTTTCATTGAACTAAAAAGGGTTAATGACACTGAATTTAATATAAACAGAGATGATAGCAAATGAGTTTGGAATTTGCGGATTTCCAGAACATATAGTATTTACAGAAGCACTTTTAAGTGCTGGAAGATTGTTGATTCTTTTAGATGGCTTAGATGAAGTTCTAAGAGATAGGTTTAATCAAGTTATCACCGAAATTGAAGACTTTGCTGATAGATATGATGGAAATCGTTTTTTAGTTTCTTGTAGAGAAGCAGCATATAAATCTAAGCTTAAGTCGTTCTCAGATGTCAGAATTTCCACACTCAGCGATAAGCAAGTTGAGAATTTCATTGAAAACTGGTTTAGTTCTGATCTCGACCAGGATATGAAAGTCTCTCAAAAGTTCATTCGTGTATTGAATTCTCCGGAGAATGAGCCTATAACGCAGCTTTCGAGAACTCCCTTGCTTCTGACTTTCTTATGCTTGGTATATGGGAAAAAGCAAAACTTACCTAATAACAGAAGTGAAATTTTTGAAAAAGCTTTATCAATTGCTGTGTCGAAGTCAAATTGGAAGAAAATAGAGAGAATGATCTTGGTTCAATTCAAAAACGCAACCAATTTTGATGATAATCAGAACTCAAAGAGCTTCAATTAGGCAGACCTAACTGAAGCTCTTTGAAATATTTTCAAAGCTTGTAGCTTTTAAGATTTAGGCAAAACTTACTGAATGAGCTATGACAAAATCTTTCAAGGGTTTACTTCGTTCTGCAAAAGCACTGGCTCAAAAATATCGGGTTGGAATGTATCCATAGCCCGTCTTATTGTGTTTTGCAAAACAGAAATATTGTTAGTTTTGAGGCTATCACCAGCTCCTATCCTCGGAAGGATTTGAAGAAGCTTGTATGTTTATTCAGTTGTCTTTCTTATTTACTAAAGTACCACGGTGAACAACCAAGTCTAGAGGGGGTTAACGCAAGTTAATGGCAGTTTAAAGAAGTTGGCTTTAATAACAAAACTCTCTCCAGAGCAAATGTGTTTGACTGAGCGTAGTCGAAGTCAAACACATCAAACGCCTGGGACGAACTGCTCCCCACCCGCGAATCCTTAGAGCGAGAGGCCCAGCTTCATCCCAAAAGCTGCATGAACGAACAGCAGAATCATGGCAATACTGCCGAGGTAAGCATGGGTTGTTCGCAGAGCAGCCTGACCGCCGCCAAACTTCGTACCCGAAATGACTCCATTCAAACCCAGCAGACCGACTGCCGCAGTCCCTGTCCAGAAGTGGGGGCTTTCCAGAATCGGCTGACCCTGCATGACCAGCGAAAGGACGCCGCCCGTGTATCCCAGAGCAATGAAGAGAAACATCAGAGGAGCCAGTTTGTGATGGTCGTTACGGGCTTTAAGGGCAACATCCGCATCTTGCGCCGTGCGTCCTTGCCAACCGGCCCAGGCCACATAAATTCCTAAGACAAAAATAACGATGCCCATCATGGCGGGATGCCCCCAATGGACAATGGGTTCAGGCAGGTTAAAACCAGCAAACCAGTCTGCGATTGGTTTCAAAAAAGCCGTGATTTGAGAAGCCACTGAAGAAGTCTCCTTGCTGCGTCATTGGGCGTAACATGTCTTAACATGCCACATCTATTTGAATTACGCAGCTGTTTTCGCAGCTTCTTGCAAAAGCGGGAATCCTAATGCCTCACGCTGTTCTAGATAGAGTTGGGCAACACGTCGAGCCAGCGATCGCACCTGCCGAATATAGCGCGTTCGTTCGGTCACCGAAATAACGCCGCGCGCATCTAGCAGGTTAAAGGTGTGGGAGCACTTCAAAACATAGTCATAGCTAGGTAGCACCAGTCCCTTATCCATTAGCTGCTCGGCTTCTTTTTGATAAAGGGTAAACAGCGTAAAGAGGAGTTCGGCGTCGGACTCATCAAAATTGTATTGGGAGTGCTCGATCTCGCTCTGCATGTAGACATCGCCATAGGTCAAGGCGTCATTCCACTGGATTTTGGCGATCGCATCGACTTCCTGTAAGTACATCGTCAAGCGTTCCAGTCCGTATGTCAGCTCAATCGACACGGGGCGACAATCGATGCCACCACACTGCTGAAAGTAAGTGAACTGGGTGATCTCCATACCGTCGAGCCACACCTCCCAGCCAACCCCCCAGGCTCCCACAGCGGCATCTTCCCAGTTGTCTTCAACGAAGCGAATATCGTGATCTTCGGGCTTGATGCCCAAGGCTCGCAGCGAATCCAGATAAACGTCTTGAATATTACTCGGTGAGGGTTTGATCAGTACCTGGTACTGAAAATAGTGCTGATAGCGATTCGGGTTTTCGCCATAGCGTCCATCAGCAGGGCGACGACACGGCTCTACATATGCCACCGACCAAGGCTCGGGGCCGATCGCGCGTAAAAATGTATGAGGACTCTTCGTACCTGCGCCTTTCTCTGTGTCGTAGGGCTGCACAATCAGACATCCCTGCTCACTCCAGAACGTGTGTAGTGTCGTAATCACAGACTGAAAATTCACGCCAAGTCCCCTTTCCGCTGGTTGCGTTTCGACACCTCGACTCTACGCTAAAAGATAGGGTTGTGGGTAGAGGGATGTGGGGGGAAGAGTGGATGGGTGAATGGGTAGGAGGGTAGATGAGTAGGGGATGATGAGGTAAAGGTTCTGCTTTATGCACACAAGTCCTCAGATGATCCAGAAGCGGCATGTAGCCCCTTTATCGATCCCCTTTACGAATGTGAGAACACAGTCTACCTCCTTGCCAAGGAGGGATTAAGGGAGGTCGCAGAATTTTGAACATCATGGCAATGCACCTCCAAACACCGAAGACCTCTCGGGACACGCGATAATTAGGGAGTGTGTCGATGTTGGTTGGATTCATGAATTATCTTGTGGCTGTTTTGAGCGATCGCATCAAGGTGGAGGAGGCTTATGCAGCCCTAGAGGCGGCAGAGTTTGCGATGCAGGAGGTGGCGATTCTAGGCAGAGGCTTCAAGAGTGCCGATGAGTATGGCTTAATCGACCCGGCGAATCAGGCGTGGAAACAAATGCGCGGCATGATGGTCTGGCTGATTCCGTTTGGGTTTATCGCCGGGTTTGGTTTTAACGCCATCACAGGACTCGATACATTTCCCTGGGCTGGCACGCTGGGAAACCAAATCTTGGGTGGATTGCTAGGCGCAGGCTCTGGTGCAATGGGTGCGTTTTTTGTCGGGGGTGGTGTTGGGGCCGCGATTGGTAGTGGCGATGCGCTGTCCTATCGCAACCGCCTGAATGCAGGTAAGTATCTGCTAGTCGTGCGTGGCTCGGATACGGATATTCGCGTAGCAACGCCCATTATTCGCCGCTTTCGGCCTGAAAATATCCAGGGCTATCAGGCACCGCCGACTTAGGTTAGGCATTGTCGTGTTCAGGGAACAGGGAACAGGGAATAGGGGACAGGGAACAGGGGAGTGTAAGGGAAACGGGAAATAGCGGTTTGGCAAATAGGGAACGGATTTAAGCAGCTGTAGGGTAGGAATTGGTGTACGGGAAAACCCATCAAGCCCTCACCACTACCCCAATGCCCACCATTACGAAGCAGCCAACATTCACCGATACCCATGCCCACCGTTTTGAAGCAGCCAACTCTACGGATAGATTTGTTCATGGTCATCCATGGTGGCTCCGAGGCGATCGCAGTCGAACAGGGCGGTAAATTTTTGTAGGACAAACTCATCGTGCTGCAAGCGATATGTTGCTCTGGTTCCACAGGGATTGGTTCCTCCTGCCATCTGTAACCAGAGTTTTAATTCCTGTGTCTCTGGGTTAAACCATTCGTAAGGCTCGTCGGGGAATGGCCTCCCGATACCCTTATGAGACTCGACTTGATAAATTTCGCCGTCTTCTCCCTGGCGAAACTGAGTCAGTTTAAGCATTTTAAGCTGGGCTTCACCCTTTGCTTCTGAGAAGATTGCAGGCACGATGGAACGATTTCTGCTGCTATTACAAATCAGTAAGATCAGATAACTGCTATCTGCTCTTTCCCAAAACTGAGCATAGGGTATTGCTTGCCAGTCGAAGATAATGTCGCCGGAGCTGGCGGAATGACCGCAAGCTTGAAAGATTTGTAGAGTCTTCTCCTGATGTGTAATTAGCTTTTTTAAGATCGCTTGATTAGCTGGATCCCGCTGAGCTTGTCTAGACAACTCATGGATGCCGTGCATGTAGTATCGCTTGGCGAAATCATCCGGTATCTGCTCGATCTTTGCTAAAAACTGGCTGTTTAACTCAACTTCAGAATCAATCTCGTATTGTTGCGTTGGTTTTGCAGATGTTGAGCCAGGAACGCTGGCTGTGGAAAGTTTTTTAGGCTGACTTGTCGTCGAAGAGGCACACCCAAACCAGAGTAAACATCCGAGAATCAGCGTGCAGTAATGGGTACCTCTGTTTCGGAAACATCCAGACATAATGGCCTGTTGGCATCTATTCAGACGCGCTTGAACTTAAAGCAACCTTATCCAAGGAGATCGAGATGAGTCAAAGACGATTGGTGATTGAGATGGGCATGGGCGTTGATCAGCATGGTCAAGATCCAACGGTGGCGGCTGCCCGGGCTGTGCGGAATGCGATCGCTCACAATGCCTTACCTGGCGTTTGGGAAGTTGCGGGTCTCGATCATCCCGATGAAATGCTTGTCGATGTTCAAATCGCGGTCCCTTTTCCTGAATCTGTCCGCCAGGATGAAGTGCTCGCGGTTCTGCCGTTTGGTCAAAAAACATTATCGCTAGAAGTAGGCGGTATGGTGGTTGCCGGTCGGGCAATTCCCGAACTCGACGACAAGAATGACGACATGTACGTCGCGATCGCGGCAGTGACGGTCTCAATCCCGGTGTAGAGGCCCAAAGTTTTGCGTCTCTACACCTTCCCAAATCGGCGATCGCGCTTCTGATATGCACACAACGCCCGGTGAAATTCCACCTGATCAAAATCAGGCCAGAGGACATCGGTCACGTAAATTTCGGAATAGGCCAGTTGCCAGAGCAGAAAATTGCTGATCCGCATTTCGCCGCTGGTACGGATGAGTAGATCGGGATCACTGAGGCCAGCAGTGTAAAGGTGGCTGCTAAAGACAGACTCGTCAATTTGATCAAGGGCGAGTTCGCCTTGCTGTACTTGAGTCGCGATCGCGCGACAGGCTTGGACAATTTCTTGGCGTCCGCCATAGTTAGTAGCAACCGTGAACTGGATACCGGGATTCTCTTTAGTCTGGTGAACGGCGCGATCAATTTCTTCTTGCAGGGAAGATGGCAGCGCCGCTAGATTGCCGACAAACTGAATACGGACATTTTCAGTCATCATTTCAGCCAGCTCCTGGCGTAAAACCCGTTCGAACAACGTCATGAGAAAGTCGACTTCCTCTAGAGGGCGCCCCCAGTTCTCAGTCGAAAAAGCATAGGCCGTTAGGGCAGCGATGCCCCAATCATCACAACGGCGCAGCAGTTTCTTGAGCGTATCAACGCCCCGTCGATGGCCCATGATGCGCGGCAGCCCCCGCTGCTTGGCCCAGCGACCGTTGCCGTCCATAATGACAGCAACGTGATGCGGTAAACGGTCAACCTGGAGATCGGCAGGTAAAGACGATTTCACGAGGGGCTCAGCGGTCATTTTTTTCCCCGAGAAGCGGACGACGGTAAACGTAACAAGGTTTGTAAGAGCGATCGCCCCCGATTCCGCAGTTGCTTCCTAAGGGTGCGAAACTGCGGTCTCATGGAATCGCGATCAACCGTCAAGTTCAATTTGGCACTCAACAGTTCCCTCAGTTTACTGCTGGTTAGGGGCCGGTTTAGCGTTCCTTGCTCAGCGAGTGAAATCGATCCGGTTTCTTCAGAGACCACAATGCAGAGACAGTTTTCCACTCGCTCGGTAATTCCCATGGCAGCCCGGTGGCGGGTTCCGAGCTGGCGCGAAGCCGAGCGTTCCGAAATCGGTAAAATAACACCTGCCGCCATCACTCGCGATCCGCGAATTAGCACAGCACCATCGTGAAGCAGGGTTGTCGTCTGGAAAATCGTTTGCAGCAGCTCACGTGAAATCTCAGCGTTTAGCCGTACCCCCGGAACCGAAAAATCGCGTTCATCAATGGGCTGATCCGTCTCCACAATGATGAGAGCCCCAGTACGGTTCTGCGATAGCTCCTTGACGGCGTCTACCAGCTCGTCAATGACACTGTCAGGCTGCGGCAGGGGTTCGCGATCGCTAATAATCAGCAGTTGCCCCAGACGCCCCCGACCAATCTGCTCAAGCAAGCGCCGAAATTCTCCCTGCAAGATGAACGCCATCGCCACAGCGGCTCCAACAACCAACTTATCCAGAACAAACCCTAGCAATGCCAGACCAATATTCCGGCTGATGGTCGCTGCCAACAGCAAAATAATGAATCCCCTTACCATCCAGAGCGTTCGGCGTTCGCCAATTAAAACCAGGATGGTATACACCAATAACACCACAAGCACTCCGTCTAGGAGCCGCAGTGGCCATCCTCCAAGAAATTCGAGGATTATCCGCCCTTGCTCCCAGAGTTGCCCCATGTGCAGTGCCGTAGCGTCAATTTAACGGGTGGTATCACCAATAATGCGAAGCTCTTGAAAGCTTAAGTGCCGCAGAAATGCTTTCATCATGAGCCTCATCGAAAGCTAATTGTACGTGCTCAATCCGGTTATGAGCCGCACCAAGTTATTTATCCCAGGAGACCTCTGGTGCAATGACTGCTGGCAGATAATCCTGACGAATTAGATCGTGTAACGTTTCCCGCCGGATGATGAGATGCGCTTCGCCATGACTCACCAAAACAGCGGCAGGTCTCGGTACTCTATTGTAGTTTGAAGCCATACTGTAATTGTAAGCACCTGTCGCTGCAATGACGACAACATCATCTGGTGCAACGGTGGGCAGGGATGCCTCTGGAATTAAGACATCGCCTGATTCACAGTGCTTGCCTGCCAGGGTTATTTTCTCCGTCAAAGGAGCCGACATCCGGTTTGCGACAAAGGCACGATAGGCCGATTGGTAAGTGATAGGCCGGGGATTATCGGACATACCACCATCCACAGCTACATAGGTCCGTATGCCAGGAACAGTTTTCTGGCTGCCAACGGTATAAGCGGTGACGCAGGCTGAACCAATCAGCGATCGCCCCGGTTCACACAGCAAACGAGGCAATGGGATCCCCCTCTCATGGCAGGCATTTGCTACCGACTCCGCAACCGTTCGAACCCACTGATCAATGCTGGGCGGATCATCTGCTTCGGTATAGCGAATCCCTAAACCTCCCCCAATATTCAGCTCCGTAATGGGAAGTCCAAAGTCAGCAGCCCGCTGCATCCATTCCACCAGCACACCTGGTAAATCAGCATGGGGCTGAAGTTCAAAGATCTGCGAACCAATGTGGGCATGCAGGCCGATGCATTTCAGTCGAGGGTGCTCACTCACGTACCGAAAAACGGCCTCAATCTGATCAGGGTCGAAGCCAAACTTACTGTCCAAGTGGCCGGTGCGAATGTATTCATGGGTATGGCACTCGATACCAGGCGTCAGACGCAACAGAATAGGAATCGTCACTTCCGAGGTTGCGATCAGCTGGGTCAGTAAGTGGAGTTCATGCCAGTTATCCACCATAATCCGGCAGCCCGTTTCAATCGCGAACGCCAGCTCAGCTGACGATTTATTATTACCGTGGAAATAGATCGACTCTGCGGCCACACCGGCCTCAATTGCAGTAAAGAGTTCTCCACCAGAGACCACATCAACCCCCAGGCCCTCACTGGAGACGATCGCACAAACGGCTAAGCAGCTCCAAGCTTTAGAGGCATAGAGAACTAAGGTTTCACCTGGATAGTAGCGCGCCATAGCATGGCGATATTGCTGGCAGGCTTTTCTCAGAGTGGTTTCATCCAAGATATATAGAGGTGAACCAAACTGCTCAACCAGGCGAATCACATCGCAGCCTCCTACGATCAAGTGATCAGCCTCAGATACATGAGCCGTCAAAGGCAGAAGTGATTGGTTAGGCGCAGGATTTTGTCCCGCGGCAGCGTCTGAACGAACAGATGGAGCATTCAGATCGGCGTTGGGAGACTCGACAGTTGAAACCATAGATTAATTACTGCTGCTTCGCGATAAAGGTAGGGACACCGAAACCTTAGCTCAAGACACCAGTGTACAATTGGGAGCCCGAAAGCTGGCGGTTATTCATGGTTTTCTTGCACTGTCGTCCGCTTGTGATGGCTGACTTACCCACCGTTTTAGAGCTCGATCAGGCTTGCTTTGGTGGCTTATGGAGCCATGCTGGTTATCAGCGAGAGGTTGAGAGCCCTAACAGCGATTTGTTGATTTTAGAAGCATTCGGAACTGAATCTGCCCACGAACACCTGCCGGCCCTTATTGGCGTCGGGTGTTCGTGGGCTATTTTAGAGGAGGCCCACATCACACTATTGGGAATCGCCCCTAGCCAGCGGCAACAGGGGTTAGGCCAGTGGCTGCTACTCAAACTTTTGGGCCGAGCCTGCGATCGCGGTCTGACTCACGCCACGCTAGAAGTCCGTCAATCTAACCACCAGGCTCAGGCGCTGTACCAGAAGCTGGGGTTTCAAGTTGCCGGCGAACGTCGGCAATACTATACCGATGGTGAGAATGCTCTGATCTTGTGGCGGAGTGGACTCCAGAACGCTGCCTTCAGCCAAGCACTCCACACCTGGACCAACAGCTGTAAGTACAAACTCAGCCAGCACGGTTGGCAAACTGTAGATGTTTTGCCGATGTCATCCAGACATTAAGCATGATTTATCTTCTGCCACCTAATATCCTGAAATGCCCCATCTCCCGTTGAAGAATAATTAAGAAAGTAGAAACCTCTGTATCTGAGAACACAAAGAAACATTGCCCCGGCTAAGTCAACAACGCTTGAGACATTCTAAAGACGTCTAGCTTCGATATTTTCAACGACCACAGCTGTTATGTCCTTGGGGCTTACACAATAGCTGGCTAAATCCCCCAATTCTTCTGAGGAGCCTTGCATCCGGTCTTCCCCAGTAATGAGAGATAAGGGAACAAGCCGAATTCAACGGCTGAAGTCCTGCTCCAAATTAGTCCAAATTAGTCCACCGCCAACTCGAGAACTGAAAGCGTCTTTCATCCAAGATTTCAGGTCCTGAATGATGAATTTACAGCAGCCAACTTGAAATTCAGCCTTCTGCTCGGCTATTGCTTGCACCTCGGCTTTAATTCAGCCTGAGTTGCCAGTTTTCGATACGAAGAGCAAACGCCCGTAGCGTCTTTGATCGTGACTTCCACCATACTTATGAACTTGGATACGGTGTGGATTTCACCACTGTGTACCGGGCCACAGTTCACCAATACCCCTGTGCTAGAATCACCCTAACCAGCGCGCAGCAGGTATTTGGACTTCAACTAATGTTTGAACGCTTCACAGAAAAAGCCATCAAAGTTATCATGCTCGCCCAAGAAGAAGCCCGCCGCCTGGGCCACAACTTCGTGGGAACTGAGCAAATCCTCCTGGGCCTCATAGGAGAGGGAACGGGCGTTGCCGCTAAAGTTCTCAAGTCGATGGGCGTCAACCTCAAGGATGCACGAATTGAGGTTGAGAAAATCATTGGTCGCGGCTCAGGCTTTGTGGCCGTTGAGATTCCATTTACGCCTCGTGCCAAGCGCGTCTTAGAGCTTTCTTTAGAGGAGGCTCGTCAGCTTGGGCACAACTATATTGGAACAGAACATTTATTGTTAGGGCTGATTCGTGAGGGAGAGGGCGTCGCTGCCCGTGTGCTGGAAAACTTGGGCGTTGATTTGTCCAAGGTACGAACCCAGGTCATTCGGATGTTGGGTGAAACGGCTGAAGTCTCTGCAGGGGGAAGTCAAGGGCGAACCAAGACGCCAACGTTGGATGAGTTTGGTGCCAACTTGACGCAAATGGCTGGCGAAGGCAAGCTTGACCCAGTCGTGGGACGTCAGACCGAAATCGAGCGCGTAATCCAGATTCTGGGGCGTCGCACCAAGAATAATCCGGTGCTGATTGGTGAGCCCGGTGTAGGTAAGACCGCGATCGCCGAGGGGCTGGCCCAGCGCATTACCAATGGCGACATTCCCGATATTTTGGAAGAAAAGCGGGTGGTTACGTTGGATATCGGCTTGCTGGTAGCCGGGACCAAATACCGAGGTGAGTTTGAGGAACGCCTCAAGAAGATCATGGATGAGATCCGCTCAGCGGGCAATGTCATCTTGGTTATTGATGAGGTGCATACCTTGATCGGGGCGGGTGCAGCTGAGGGCGCCATTGACGCTGCCAATATTCTGAAACCGGCCCTAGCTCGGGGTGAACTGCAGTGCATTGGGGCTACAACCCTTGATGAGTACCGTAAACACATCGAGCGAGACGCTGCCCTGGAACGCCGCTTCCAGCCAGTCATGGTAGGTGAGCCCAGCGTCGATGAGACGATTGAAATCCTCCATGGTCTGCGGGATCGCTACGAACAGCATCACAAGCTCAAGATTGAAGATGAGGCCTTAGAAGCAGCTGCGAAGCTCTCTGATCGCTACATCTCTGATCGCTATTTGCCAGACAAGGCTATTGACCTGATTGATGAAGCCGGCTCCCGGGTTCGCCTGATCAATTCGCAGTTGCCTCCCGCAGCTAAGGAGCTAGACAAGGAACTGCGTCAGCTATTGAAGGAAAAAGACAACGCTGTAAGATCCCAAGACTTTGATCGAGCTGGGGAGTTGCGCGATCGCGAAATGGAAATCAAGGCCGAGATCCGCACAATTGCTCAGAACAAGAAAACGGAGTCGGATAATGGTGACGATTCACCCTCGGTTACAGAGGAAGATATCGCCCACATCGTAGCGTCTTGGACAGGTGTACCGGTCAACAAGCTGACTGAGTCCGAGTCTGAGAAACTGTTGCATATGGAAGATACTCTGCACCAGCGGTTAGTCGGACAGGATGAGGCGGTTAAAGCCATTTCCCGAGCTATTCGTAGAGCTCGCGTGGGCCTTAAGAGTCCCAATCGACCCATTGCAAGTTTCGTCTTCTCCGGTCCTACAGGGGTCGGTAAAACCGAATTAGCGAAATCCTTGGCAGCCTATTTCTTCGGCTCTGAAGAAGCCATGATTCGGTTGGATATGTCTGAGTTCATGGAGCGTCATACGGTTTCTAAGTTAATTGGTTCGCCTCCTGGCTACGTTGGCTACAACGAGGGCGGACAGCTCACCGAAGCAGTTCGCCGTCGGCCTTATACTGTGGTCCTCTTTGACGAAATCGAAAAGGCCCACCCGGATGTCTTCAACATGCTGCTGCAGATTCTTGAAGATGGCCGTTTGACCGACGCTAAGGGAAGAACTGTTGACTTTAAGAACACACTGCTCATTATGACCTCAAACATTGGCTCCAAGGTCATTGAGAAGGGAGGCGGAGGCCTCGGTTTCGACTTCGAAGAGAATCAAGCCGAATCGCAGTACAACCGCATCCGTTCTTTGGTCAACGAAGAGCTGAAGCAGTACTTCCGGCCTGAGTTCTTAAACCGATTGGATGAGATTATTGTCTTCCGTCAGCTTACGAAAGATGAGGTCAAGCAAATCTCTGACATTCTGCTGAAGGAAGTCTTTGGTCGCCTAACGGAGCAAGGCATCACCCTGGAAGTTACCGAACGATTCAAAGATCGCCTGGTTGAAGAGGGCTACAACCCCAGCTATGGGGCACGTCCTTTACGCCGCGCCATCATGCGTCTGCTAGAGGATACGCTTGCTGAGGAAATTCTCTCGGGCCGTCTGGGCGAAGGCGATACTGCAGTTGTTGATGTCGATGACGCAGGCAAGGTGACGATTCAGCCCGGCCAGCGACGCGAGCTCTTGACTCCGGCAGCGGCTGACTAGTCATCGTTTGATTCTCAAAACTGCTGAAACATAGCTGTGTGTGCGGCGATCCAGAAAGCTGGATCGCCGTTTCTATTAACTTTCTTGAACGAAGCTGCTGATAACTTGCCTTGTTTGTGAACCAGATTTAATAATGGTTCACACAGGTTTGTAGACGCATCGAAGCGTGTCTATCTACGCTGGGTCAATCAATTTGGGACAACAACCCAGTTGGGAGTATTGATATGGGTCTGATTAAGAAGATTTTGGGCGGAATTTTTGCCTTTTTTGGCGGCTTGCTTGGTTTCGGCAAGCGTGATGGATTCTACATGGAGTTGGATGAAGCCGCATCGGCGCCAACCGCATCGGCTGTTACTGCAACACCCGTAGCTACGACGGCTGCTCCTGCGACAACATCCACGGCTGAAGCAAAGCAAAACTCTGGTGGCATCTCTAAGATGCTTGGCTTTGGACAAAAGGCCGAGTATGTCGATCAACAGGATGTAGATAGCACAGCGGCAGCACAACCTGCATCGCCGGAGGCTTCAGCAGAAGCCTCAGCGCCTACGAAGGCCAAAAAGCGCTCTAAGAAGAAAAACAAAGCAGCTGCCGCTGCTCAGTCAGCTTCTGCAGGACCCGCGACTCCTCAGCCTTCAATGGCTCAATCGCGCAAGCAGCCCACTACTCCGCAGGTCACCAATTTCGCAACCGATTACCTGGTCAACCCTAAGGTGAATCGATCGCCCCGTCGTCGTCCAGGCCCTAGCATTTCACCCTTTAAAGACATGGCTAAGCAGGTACGACGTCAGTCTGCTTCCATGGGCTAGATCGTTGCAATTGGCAATGCCAGATTTCTACGGAACATAGGTTTGCGACAACACCTGTTGAAAGAATCCGCAAGGATATGACAGGGTCCGACGCAGACTGCCCATACAATCCTCTTCAAAGCTCTTCTTTGGAGAGGATTTTTAGACTATATTTTCTTTTTCTCTTAGGCTACTCATGTCAGGATAGGATGGCTATTCTAAAAGATCTACTCCCCCGCAATTGAGGACCCCATCAGGTATGCCACAGCGACACAAATCCAGACATCGTTGGCGCTTCTGGTCGATGCTGGTGCTCGTGCCGACCCTCTGGATTGGGTACGGCCAGATGAAGGCTAAACTCAGAGAGCCCCAAGCTATTTTGGTCCTAGGAGGAGACGCCCAAAGAGAACACTTTGCTGCGGAGCTAGCCCGCCAGAATCCGGCTTTAGAAGTTTGGGTCTCTTCAGGAACAAATCCTGAATATGCTGAATGGCTCTTTCAGGAAGCCAATGTTGAAGCAGTGCGAGTTCACCTAGATTACCGGGCTGTTGATACGGTGACGAATTTTACAACTATTGTGCGTGACCTGAAAGCGCAGGGCATTCAAAGCGTTTACCTTGTCACCTCTGACTATCACATGAGACGGGCAGCCATTATCGGGCAGATTGTGCTAGGGCGACACGACATTGCCTTTCAAACAATACCGGTTCCTTCCGAGCATCCTGAGTCTGAGTCGCTTGCACGAGGCTTACGGGATGGTGCTAGAGCCGTTTGGTGGGTTTTTACCGGCAAAACGGGGTCTTCCTTGAGGCAAACTTTGAGCAAATCTTGAAATAACAGCTCTAAGTATGAATTCGTCCGTTAGAGTGTCTTTGTCCACTGAAGGACAAGTATAGAATTGAATCGCATTGATTTTAAACTATTGCTGTGTAGTGTGACGGTGTCATATGTCATCCGTAACTATTGAATCTCCCTACACGCCCGAGCAAATCCAGATTTGGCTACGGGGTTTGTTGACGGTTGCCTGGGCAGATGGTCACTTCGACGAAGATGAGAAAAGCCTAATCACTTCCATGACGCAAGAGGAGCTTGCGCCTAGCTTAAATTTTTTCGACACACTGGAGCCGGTCTCCCCTCTGGAAATTGCAGATGTCCTGGGCCAGGAGAGTGATGCTGCTGAAAACTTCTTGCGTATGGCTGTAATGGTAGCGCTGGCCGACGGCGTTTACTCAACGGAGGAAGATGAGAAACTACAGGGTTTCTGCAAAGCGTTAGGGCTCGAAGGACAGGTCTTAGAGTCGGTACGCTCGACTCTGTACGATCGCAACGCTCCCTCTGGCATTGCAGGTAGCCCGGACAAGGACCATAGCATTGAACCGCTAAAGCCTGCCCGTGAATGGCTTGATCAGCTAGAAGTTCATGATCCTCGCTTGGCTCGCTTCGTCTGTAAGCTAGTCCCTGCCCAATGTCCCTTTGAGCGGGATGTAACTTTGTTTGGTCGTAAGATTGTTCACATTCCCCCAATGTGCAAGTTGAATCCTTTGTATGACCAGCTGGTAGGGTTACGGTTTCGGGCTTTATCCTACCTGGCGGATGACTGCGGCGAGGACGTGACCCCCTATCTCTAGGGCGAGTTTTAACTGGTTCGGCCTCAGAAGCAGAGGCCGTGAGCAAAGCGACGAGATGGGTCATGCTGCTTTAAAGAAGCGAATGATTTCCCGGACATGTTCGAGAAATTGGCTATCGGTGCTGAGTTGAGCAATTGCATTGCGAGCTTCTCTTGCAAGCCGGTCATGATCAGCCTGATTAGTCACCCGGAGATCTTCGATGCCTACGGCTAGCTGGGTGAAATCCCGACGCAGAGCCGCTAGCGTTTGCTTCTGCATCGTTGCCCAACTATCTGGGTGCTCAACCGAGTCGTCCGTATCCAGGTTGAGCTGATAGGCAAGCGTTGTCAGCGTTGTCTCCAATTTTGCTAATCGCTGCTTGAGGTCCACGACATCCTCACGAGGATATTTAATAATGCGCTGAATGGTCTGCAGCCGATCAATCAGATACTGACATAGGGAGACCGCTGGACGTAGCCCTGTTAGCAGCAGCGCAGCAATGGAGCCGATGTAGCCAATGGCGCTAACATCACCAGCAGCAAGCCCATACAGCCCGAGCGCCGACAGACCGTGCAGCGCGATCGCGCTCCAGAATGACCAACGAGCAACCTTGCCGACGTAATTCAGCTGAGTTACCTCAACCGGAATACCCCGCTGGCGCGACTCATCAGCTTCCGTGAGGACTTTCTTGGCGGCAAAATGAATATTCCAAGGAACGGTGACAATTACCAGCAACCACCAAAAGCTAGCAATCCCAATCATCCAATCCAGAAAGCTGCCCGATGGTATGTGTAGCCACTGGAGTACACCAAACACCAGCAGCAGCAAGAGCGCCAGCGACGACGAAAAAATCAGAAACCCACCGATATCTTTGAAAGTCATGTAAATAGAGTCGGAACGTCAACGTCCCCATGATGGCGGCGATAAAGTCCGTCATTTTCGTGCCTGTGACGCTCGCAAGGTCGGATGAAAGTGAATAAAAATCCTTTACCCGTATTCGGTTAGGGCTATCGGTGAATATCCGGTACAGCTAGTTTGTGCGTGTGACAGTTATGGGAATGGATGAGGTGCTTAGAAGGCCATCGGAACACAGGATTTTGTGCCCCCTCGGCAATCTGTCTTTCGCTAAACTCAAGCTGCCAGGTCCGAGCACAAAACACGGCCACCCAAAAGCCGGACATGTCCCCGGCTTTTGGGTGGCCGTGTTGTCTCGATTCAACAGCCGTCTGGTCCACAGAATTTGTGCGCGTACAGTACCTCCGCATCACAGATATAAGCGATGCCCGAATAATCCTCGAAAAACTCTAATGCGACCTTATCCGAAATCTTCAGAGCCATATCCCGACTGTCGGTGAGCACCTCAAACTTTATATTCGCCTGGGTGTCGGAAACGTTGGGTTGTCCTGAAGAGCGCACGTTGCGACTACCTTTACCGCCAGTTTCTAACACCGTGTAACCGGTTGCCCCGGCTTCATCGATGATGTTGGCGATCTTCTTTAGCAGCAACTTTTCTGTAATGATAACGAGCTTGCTAGCTGGCTTGGCCATGTTGGTCACCTCCTAACATGTGTATTCATTGAACGACATAGAAACTTATGCAAACGGCAGCACTACGTGATCGTGTCGATCTAGCCGTCGCGTTGGTCGCCGGGCCAGGGGAGCACCGACAGACCGTGTCCCGTCTGGGATCAGCCACCCCCCATCGTTGCTTGGGCAAGCCCGATGAAGAAGGGGATGCACACAGCGAGCGCAATCGGCGTGCCGACAGCTGTGGACGAGCCGATGTAGGCTGAGGGATTGGCCTTGGGAATACCAGCTCGCAAAGTGGGCGGTCCTGAGATATCTGAACTGGAGGCAGCGATAACGGACAGAAGCACGACGCCACCTGGGCTGAATCCCGTAGTGATATGGGCAATATAGCCGAGACCGAAGCCAAGAAACCCATTTAGTATTGGTGCCAGCAAGGCATACAGGGCATACCACTGGCCCACCTTGCGCAACTCGCCGAGCCTTGACCAAGCTTCCATACCCATGACCAGCATCAGAACCGAAAGCAGACCCCGGAAGGGGGGATTGAAGAAGCCCTCATAGACACTCTCAGGTTGGGTCAGGATGCCTAGCGCGAGACCGAGCAGCAGCGCTGATAGGGCAGAGCCCTGGAGACTTTCTTTAATGATGGGCCAGATCTTGACCCGCTGGCTCGGGGTACCACCTTGCCCGCCGTCATACCCGCCGGCACTACCGCCTGACCCACCGGCATACCCGCCAGCAGTACCGCCCTGCCCACCAGCATACCCGCCGGCAGCAACGGTCTGCTTGCTGACATACTCCTCCTTCCTGAGATACTCCTCATTTTTGAGATATTTATCACGCTTCTGCTTGCTGACATAAATACTGGCCAAGACGATCGCCGTCACCAGCGCTGGGATATCCATAAAAGGATAGAGGGCGGCGGACCAAGGCTCGTATTGCATGCCTTCCGATTCCAGCAGCGTGATGCCAGCGGCCAGGGTAGAGCCACTCACGGCACCAAACAACCCGCCAGTTGCAATGGCATCTACGGTTTTGACACCTGGCAGCCTAGCCAACGTGGTGCGGGCGATGAACACGACCAGGATGCCAATAACCATCGCGAATACTGCGGGCAACAGCATCTCCGCCAAATTGGCATCGCGGATGGCAATACCGCCGCTCAGGCCAACTTTGATGAGCAGCATGAAGACGATGAACTTATAGATCGAATCTGGAATTTGCAGACGGCTATTGCAGGCGGCAATAACCATGCCCCCTATCAGAAAGCCGAGTGTCGGGGACTGCAACTTGCCCAGAAAGAGCGTTAAGAAATCGGACAAAAAGCCCATGTTGTAATTCCTCCTTAGAATCAGATCTTATGGGTCAGGACGGCAGGCAATCAAGAAAACAGGGGTGACGAACCTCATCCCTCGCAGCACAGGTGCAAGCGAGAACCTGTCAACAGGGGTACTCAGGGGGGCCGTACTCTGAACTACTCGGTTCGGCGATCGCTATTTATCGCAAAAACCAAAATATAGATTCAGTTCTATTCAAACCAGAATCTTTATGTATTTGAGTCTATCATTAAAAAAACCCGGATTCGCGACCGTTGGAGGCGAAATTCGAGCGAATTATCCAATTCAATTCATAAGCAAAACTTTTGTCAAAAAATCATCTTATATCTCTGACTAATATTAAATACAATGCATTTGCGCTAGATTCAACCCTCGATCGAGAGAGATGTTGATTATGCTGCTTAATTTTTCCAGCCCACTCGGATGGTTCGTCTATTCGTGATGCTGCTGACGATGACCATTGGGGTGCTCAGTCTGTTGCCCTCAAAGACAGCATTCTCAAGGGGCACTTTTGCGACCTTTGCCGATTGGTGTGGGCAGCGTGTGCTTATGCCTGCAGCCACCCATATCGTGAATTAGCTGCCTCGCCTTGGTGGGCACCGAAGGCTATGCCCAAGCGGACAGTCTTCTCCAGCAAGAAACCACTTTGGTATTGGAACGCTTAGCAATCCAAGATCGGCGTCCACTTGCATCCTTGCAGCAACCGACACGGCTATCCCTTGGCATGAATTAAAGGGAAGATCTAGAACTGCTGCGATCGCGTGTCAACCCACAAGAACTAGCTCTCTCTAACATCCAAGTGAGTAACATCACCCTATCAAAAGGGCTGACGCAGCTAAGCTGGCTCGATTTGGACAAAACACCCGTTGCCGATTGACAGCTTTCGCCCGCTACGGCAAGACACCAAGTAGCATCCGGTTGCTTAGCACATAGCCAGATGGCTGCGCCGTCTTTTCCTAAAGGACTTGGCAACGGCTGAGGCGCTGACAGTTTGCCCGCAATTGGCGCCTTGAGACCAGCGCGAAACGGCTATGCATGATCGCACTTGTTCAGTAAAACCGGCAAGGGTGTGCCTATTCTCGCCGCTCAATGGACCTAGAGACGAGTTCCCCACCTCTAATTCGGAAAATCTGGCAGATAACTTTTCGGTGAGCAGCTAATCCACCTGTAAAGAGGGTGAAATCGAAGAGGGAATGCTGGCTGGCTCTATCGGCTCCGGCGCCGGACTGTGATGAGCCAGAGTTACGAAGAGAAGCGTCAAGAGGGCGCCCAAGCTGCATCCGAGCAAAAAGATCCAGCCATGGGAAGATTCCAGCACGCACAGCAAGCGGCGATCGCGCCCGTATACTTGCACTGCCCATCCTTCATCAACTGCTGTTCTAACCTCAAGCTTTTTCATGGTTTCCGCTCCATATCGTATAGTGTTGTGCGTCGCTCAGGCTGATGCCTGCAGCAGCCACGGAACCACCTGAATAAAATTCACCTGTGCGTAGAGTCCTTTAAAGCTAGAGAAGTTGGTGCAGCAATGCCTCAAGCGGCATACTAATCAACTCAATGCACTTCCAGTGGTTCTCTATGATTCTGTCTCGATCCATATATCTAAGTTTATGTTTAGAGACCTTAATATGCCTACCCCATTCGGGAGGGGTAGGAACACATTATTGCAACCCATCCATAAGCTATGCCTATTCGTTGTAGGGGAACCGATTGAATATAGAGGTGTTAAGTACCGATGTCTTAGTTGTTGGCGGCGGCACAGGGGGAACCGCCGCCGCCATTCAGGCTGCTCGTCGAGGCGCTCAGACTATCCTTGTTAGCGAGCTGCCTTGGTTAGGGGGAATGTTGACCGCAGCGGGTGTTTCGGCTCCTGACGGCAACGAGCTGTTAGCCTTCCAGACCGGGATATGGGGTGCGTTTTTACAAGAACTACGACAGCGACAGCCGGGCGGTTTAGATAACGCTTGGGTGAGCTTCTTCACCTATGAACCCCACATCGGAGCTGCAATTTTCGCCGATTGGGTTAAAGCACTTCCTAACTTGCGCTGGATAGCGGGGAAGGTACCCAGACAGGTTCTGAAAAAGCACGATCGCATCCTGGGCGTTAGTTTCGATGATTTGACTGTCTACGCCACCATTACTCTAGACGGGACAGAACTGGGAGATTTGCTCGCATTGGGTGCGGTGCCTTATCGCTGGGGTTGGGAAACCCAAACCACTTTTGGGGAACCGAGCGCGCCCAAAACATTGGACGACCCAACTGACCCACTCTATGAACTCACCCAAACATATCCCGTCCAGGCTCCGACTTGGATTGTGATGCTGCAAGATTACGGTGAAGGAACAGCTGCACCCCGTATTGCCCCCACGAAAAGCTATAGCTCCAGCCACTTCAGGGGTGCTTGGGAGGGGTATGGAGCAGAAACGTTTTTGACCTATGGACAATTACCAGGTGGGCGATTCATGCTCAATTGGCCTCAGCAAGGCAATGATTACGGAGTCAATCTAAATCGTCTGGTGCAAGGTGAGAAGTCGTGCCAGGAATGGGCTGGGGAGGCGATCGCCCATAGTCAAAATTTTGCTCACTTTATTCAATCGGAGTTGGGTCAGCGGTATGGACTGGCAGCGGATACCTTTCCTAAGCTTCCAGGTCAGTTAGGCGGAGGGGCTTTCGCCTTGCAGCCTTATTACCGCGAAAGCCGGCGCTTAGTGGGACTGACTACGGTCACTGAGCTAGATATCTTGCCGCAGCCGGGAGGACAGGTCGCCAAGCTGCCGATGAATGCGAAAGGGGAAATGAGTGCGATCGCGATCGGCAACTATCCTAACGATCACCACTACCCCGGTTTTGATCTACCGCTACAGCCCAAAGCCCTCTATTGGGGCGGGCGCTGGACCGGGACTCCCTTTGCCCTGCCGTACGAAGCGCTTGTGCCACTTGCGACTGATGGGCTGTTGGTCGGCGACAAAAATCTGTCTGTGTCTCATATCGCTAACGGAGCGACCCGGCTACAGCCGGTAGTGTTAGGGCTAGGACAGGCAGCAGGTATGGCCGCAGCTTTGTGTGTAGAGCACCACTGCCAGCCGCGCGATTTGTCCGTCCAAGCGCTACAGACAGCGCTCCTTCAAGACCCTATTGCTCCTGCTGCCGTGGTGCCTTTGTTGGATAATTTGCCCCTCACAAATAAGAATTGGCGATCGCAACAGCAGCAGTATCAAACTCATCCAGAGAGCTATGCAATGAGCGGACATGGCGGTATGTTTGTGTGCCAGAACTTAGAATTGTCCTCAGAAAATAGCCTATTCCTTTCCACCTTTGAAGGGATTCTTAAAGTTAAGATGAACGACCAAAATCAACAAGTTCAGCTACAGTTATCGGCGCTAAATACACTCGATTTAGTGACCTTACATCCCCTCATCCATCAGCAATTCCAGAGTCTTAAGAACGGTCAGAAGATCCGCGTAATCGGCCTGCCAAACTGGGCTGCAGGCTGGCTTCAGGCGATTAAAATCGCGTAAAGTTGACCAAATCCGAACTTATACGCAGACAAACCTTCCTGAGGAATGATCACCCCCTTTGAAACAGGAGATAGAGGCATACAAAGGGGTTTCAAACAATGTTTTCCTTACGCCATCTGGCTAGCTATTTATTGGCTGCAGCAACACTAGGTTGTCTGAGTGCATCTACACTTTCCGAAACTGCAGAACGCGTTCAAACTCGTTTAGTTTCGGGACAACAGCAATCCGAAAGTGCGATCGCCTACCGAGGCACTGGTCGCTACTCTGAGCCTATCAATCCGACACTCGCCCATCGCGGCAGTGGTCGAGTCGATAACGATACGACTGATGCGAATGACGTTGCCTATCGGGGCAGTGGTCGCATCTCTACCGATGGGATGGGCACACCTCTGCATATCAGCTAGAGGACGAGCGAGTTTACTCGCGTGTGGTCTCCTTAATCGGCCCTATCAGCTCAATCCTTTACGGAAGTTCTATAGATTAGTCTTCATTCTGGTTGCATAAACCCAGCCAAAAGTGGAAATAATGAGCTATGTCCCGTCTTTATTATCCATCAGGGCATAATGCCCAGCCTCTTCGAGGTTGGCTTATCGAGATGAGAAAAAGCTGGACCCTGTAAAAGAGTCGCCAAACGACTGTGAAAGGTGTAGCATCATTAACGATTCCGTCTGTGAGTCGCCCGAAATTCCACGCATTGGACTGATGAATAGGTTTTTGAGCTTTAGGTCTGATTCAGGCTGCCGATCATAAATCTAAATAACTTCATCAATAGAAGGCAACTTATAGACGGTATTGGGTGTCAAGGTATGGTAGATACGTCTGGTACTGTGGCGAATGATATGGATCTGGTCCGCCAACTAAGTCCTAGTGCAATTGATCAAATACTGCTGTATCTAGCTTTTAGCGCGATGCGTACTGGGGGGCATCGTCACGGAGCGTTTTTAGATGCAGCAGCAACGGCTGCTAAGTGCGCTATTTACATGACATACCTAGAGCAGGGTGAAAACCTGCGTATGACTGGGCACTTGCACCACATTGAACCCAAGCGCGTTAAGGCAATCGTGCATGAGCTGCAGCAAGCCCTCACAGAAGGTGGATTGCTGAAGATGTTGGGCTCTCAGGAGCCTCGATATTTGATTCAATTTCCCTATGTTTGGCTGGAGCGATACCCTTGGGAGTCGGGTCGATCGCGCATCTCGGGCAATAGTTTGACGTCTGAGGAAAAACGTCTGCTGGAGAAAAAGTTGCCAACGGGGATTCCGAATGCCCAAATGATTACATCGTTCCAATTTTTGGAACTCATCGAATTTCTCCATGAGCGATCGCAGGAAGATTTTCCAGCCGATCGTCAAATGCCCCTCAGTGAAGCGCTAGCCGAGCATATTCGAAGGCGACTTATCTATTCAGGCACCGTCAGCCGCATCGATTCGCCCTGGGGCATGTCTTTCTACGCACTTAAGCGCCCTTCCTATTCACCTGCCGATCAGGAAGAGCGTACCTACATCATGTTAGAAGACACAGCTCGCTACTTCCGCATGATGCGTGAATGGGCCGAGCGCCAGGGCAACACCATCCGTATTTTGGAAGAATTAGACATTCCTCCTGAGAAATTAACCGGTGCTCTCGCAGAATTAGACGAAGTTATTCGAGCCTGGGCTGATAAATATCACCAGGTTGGCGGACGCCCCATGGTGCTCCAAATGGCTGTGGGGCAGCAGCAGTATCCGGAAAGGTCAGACGGCTAGACTGTGCCTACGATTTCAACGCCGTTACTCCTAATGGCAGGCTCTTTCCCTATACCGGAGTGGGCGTTGCTGTAATCACTGTCTTACTCTCTAGATTCCGAATTCCGAATTTCGACTTCGAACTCTGTTACCCATCGACCCGACGACCTCTTCTACCCCCTCCACTCCTTCCGCACCAAACCACGCTATACTTCCGTGCGTGGCTTGGTATGGGTGGAGAAAAGCTTATGGCGGGTGAGCTAGCGGTGGTTGTGCTGGCAGCCGGAAAAGGTACGCGGATGAAGTCGTCACTGCCCAAGGTGCTGCATCCTTTGGGTGGGCGTTCGCTTGTAGAATGTGTGCTCGATAGTCTACAAGATGTGAATCCTTTACATCGGCTGGTGGTGGTTGGTTATGAGGCAGAAAAGGTACAGGCTGCCCTCAGCCATCTTCCAGGACTAACCTTTGTCGAACAGCGAGAACAGCTAGGCACGGGCCATGCTGTGCAGCAGGTTATCCCTTATCTCCAGAACTTTACAGGGGATCTTTTGGTTTTGAACGGAGACGTGCCTCTGCTGCGCGCCTCCACCCTCAAACAGATGTTAGAAGTTCATCAGACTCGGCAAAATGCGGCTACTTTGCTAACAGCCCAGTTTATGGACCCAACAGGGTATGGGCGCGTGTTTTGTAACGATGACAATGTTATTACAGAAATCATTGAGCATCGCGATTGCTCCGAAGCACAACGCCAGAATCGTCGCATTAATGCAGGCGTCTATTGCTTCAGCTGGTCAGCATTAAGCACCCTCCTCCCGAAGCTTAAAGCCGATAATGATCAGCAAGAATATTATTTGACGGATGTAGTGAAAGATCTGTCACCAGCGATGGCAGTGGACGTAGACGACCCAGAGGAAATTCAGGGCATCAACAATCGTAAGCAACTGGCGCAGGCTTACAGCATTCTGCAGGACCGTATCAAAGACGACTGGATGACGGCTGGGGTGACGCTGATTGACCCTGACAGCATCACAATCGATATTACGGTGCAGCTAGAGGCTGATGTTGTGATTGAACCTCAGACCCATTTGCGGGGCTCAACTATGGTTCGTAGCGGCAGTCGCATTGGACCCGGCAGCTTCATTGAAAACAGCACCATTGGTAAAGATGCCACAGTGTTGTTCTCCACTGTGTCCGATAGTCAGGTTGGCGATAGGACACGGGTCGGGCCGTATGCCCATTTGCGGGGGGAAGCTGTAGTGGGCGATGGCTGTCGTATCGGTAATTTCGTGGAGATCAAGCAATCGACTCTAGCCGATCGCGTCAATGTAGCCCACCTCTCTTATTTAGGGAATGCGACGCTAGGGACACAAGTGAATGTGGGGGCGGGTACCATCACCGCTAACTACGACGGCGTTCAAAAGCATCCAACGGTGATTGGCGATCGCACTAAAACGGGCTCTAACAGCGTTTTTGTGGCTCCCGTGACTATTGGTGCAGATGTCACGGTTGGCGCCGGGTCGGTGATCACCAAAGATATCGAAGATGATTGTTTGGTCGTAGCTCGTACCAAGAAAACGGTTGTGCCTGGATGGCGTCCTAAGCGTCAGACTGAATCTGAAACAGAGGGGTCCAAAGGCTAAACCCCATGCTGCAAGCTGTCTTTTTTGACCTTGATGGCACTCTTGCCAATACTGATCCGATTCATCTGGAGGTCTGGCGTGACCTCCTGAAACCCCATGACTATGAGGTGGATGAAGCCTTCTTCAAGCAACACATCAGTGGTCGATTAAACGAACATCTGATTCAAGAGCTTCTACCGCAGCTATCAGAAGCAGAGGGACGCGAGCTAGCGATCCATAAGGAGGCTAAGTTTCGCGAGTTAGCGGCCTCTGAACTCGACCGTATGCCGGGGTTTACGGAACTCTTTAAGGAGATTAAAACCCAAGAGCTACGAACGGCTGTAGTAACTAATGCGCCTCGGGCGAACGCAGAATTTATGCTTAAAGTACTCGATCTGGAAACCGCGTTTGAATTGGTCATCGTTGCCGGGGAACTGGTCCGCAGTAAACCCGATCCGCTGCCCTATCAAACTGCGCTTGATCATTTTGAGGTCGCCGCCGAGTCTGCTGTCGTCTTCGAAGATTCTAAAACAGGCATCCAAGCCGCCGTTGCCGCCCAGATTCCCACTATCGGTGTAGCTTCTACCCATGAGCCTGCAGTTTTGCAAAGCTATGGAGCAAGCTTGGTGATTCAAGATTTTACCGATTCCCGTCTCCAAGAGTTCGGGTTACTGATCAAATGATGGAAGACTAATTTCGAGCATGACACCTTTAGGGTTACTTTTCTGAATTCCCATCCTGCCTCCATGGGCTTCAATGACACGCTTACAAAAGGTTAATCCCGAGGCGAGTTGAGCGATCGCGGGGAGTACAGGGTCTGCCGCAGATTTCCCAAAAAGTATTTGCTCTAAGCTGTCAGCACTATCCGATTCAGTATCGATAATGCAGATGATGAACTCATTCATATTGGGTTCATCGAGTTTGATAGTAATGTGGCTATTTTCTGCAACCAGTCGAAGCATTCCCGTCACCAGCTTTTCTAAAGCTTGGCAAATCATGCCAACATCAATCATGATGCTTTTAATCATGCGTTCAGGCAGTTCTATGGTGAGAGACTGAGACTTCTCAGCTGCTTTGCTAGTAAGGGTAGGCATTATCGATTGAATCAAGTCGTACAGATTTGCTTCTGTGCGATCGAGACGAAGTTTACCCGCTTCAATAAGTGCAGTTTTTAATAGGCTATCAATCAGAGTTTCTAATGTCTGCGCTGATGCATAGGTGGTGTCTAAAATTACTTGCTGTTTCGCTGGCGTAATGGTTTCCTGCTCAAGCAGTTCTAATCCAGATAAAGTTGACTGGAGCGGAGCTTTGAGGTCGTGAATAATCATATCGACCATATTTTCTCTTAAGGCCAATAGCGCTTGTAAGTCATCATATTGCTGCTTAATTCGCAGCATCGCTTCGACACGGGCACGTAACTCAACGCGATTAATAGGTTTGCTAATAAAGTCGTCGGCTCCCGCATTAAGGCAGCGAGCAAGGTCATCTTTAGTATTGAGGGCTGTAACCATAATGATAGGCACCGGTCGCCAGTTTTCCATGGCTTTAATGTGCCGACAGGTTGCAATACCATCCATCCCAGGCATCATCACATCTAGCAGAATTAGATCGGGTTGAAACAGGCTAAGTGAGTTAATAGCTTCCTGCCCTGTATCAACGTAATTTAATTGATAATCTTGGCTGGACAACATAGCTTCAATCACATCAAAATTGATGACTTCATCATCCACGATCAAGATGGAAAAAGCAGACATGATTGTGCCTCTTAAAACCTTGCCGGCAACGTAATTTCAAAGATAGCTCCTTTAGGTTGATTGTCTTTCACGCGGATTCTACCGCCATGGGCTTCGATCACCATTTTGGAGAAGGCCAGACCAAGTCCTATTTGAGGAATACCTGGAGCCAAGATACCAATTTCATATTTCTCAAAAATTTTTTGCTTAAGACTATTAGGAACCCCTGGCCCAGAGTCAATGACTTGGATCTTGAGATGATTCGATTCCATGAATAATGCTCTCACAAAGATTTGGCTATCGCAGGGTGAAAATTTAATTGCATTCGAGAGGAGATTATCAATAACGCGACACATCATCGTCGTATCAATAGACACCTTTTGCTCAGACACTTGGGGCAGCTCACAGAGGATGGACTGTTGTTTCTGCGCTGCGATCGCTTCAAAGCTAGACACCACTGATTGAATCAATTGATCAATATTAGCTTCTGTAAAGGTCAGGCGAATCTTGTCAGATTCGAGCAGCGCCACTTTCAAAAGATCGCTAATCAGACCTTGTAAGGCATTCGCTGAAGACTGAATCTGGGCAAGTTCCTCTCGATCTAGCGGCACTTTAGCTTTTTGAAACTCCAAACCCAGCAAGATCTCAGTTAAGCGATTACGAAGATCATGAACCAGCATGTAGACCATGTCCTCACGAAATTTGAGTAAAGTCTTGAGACCATCATGCTGCTGCTTAATTCGCAGCATCGAATTCACTCTGGCGTTCAGTTCTAAGTAATTAAAAGGCTTGCTAATAAAATCATTAGCACCCGCTTTCAGACATCGAGCTAAGTCCTTCTTATCGGTAAGTGCTGTGATCATAATGATTGGTATCGGCTGCCATTTCGGAATGCTGCGAATCTGCTTACAGACCTGGATTCCGTCTATTTCTGGCATTTTGAGATCGAGCAAGATCAAATCAGGCTGAAACACGTCAAGCGAGTCGATCGCTTCTTGACCACTATCTATATAGTTCAACTGGTAGGTTTGATCCGGCAAAGCTGATTCAATGACGTCAAAATTATCAGCTTCATCATCAATAACTAAAATGGAAATCTTAGACATTTCTTGAATTCTTTGAAATCTTATGAATTTATGTCAGTTTTAGATGTTTAATTAACGATTCTAGACCTTTAACTGGGTTCGTAGCAACGTGCAGTTGAATTGGGATTTTTTGTTTTATCGTTTCCTTTCAACAAGACGAAGGATTGGTGCTCGAACAGCAGCGGGCCGTAAAGCCGGTAGCCGCCTTAGCGAACCTGATAGTCAGCTGTTGATATCTGCTGGATCAGGGCTAGTAATTTCTGTAGTTTAATGGGTTTACTCAGGTAAGCATTCGCTCCGGCTGTCAAACACCGTTCTCGATCGCCCGCCATTGCTAGGGCAGTGACCGCAATAATTGGCACGTTCGCTAGGGTTGAGTTACAGCGAAGTTTCTGGATTGCTTCTAAACCATCAACTTCAGGCATCTGGATATCCATCAAAATAATGTCAGGCTGATCAGACTGAGCCAGCGTGATCGCCTGCTGACCTGTCTTTGCTACCACGATGCGATAGCCCTTCGCCTTTAAATAGATCGAGACTGTTTTGACTGAGGCTTCGTCATCTTCCGCTAATAGAATGAGAGGGGACATTAAAGGCTTGGGTGGAGTAGAGTCCGAAACTTTGGCATGCTGAGGGACTGCTGCAGTTTTAGAGGAGTTTGGCATCCTGTAAGGTATCTGGATAGTAAAACAGCTACCCAGATTGATCTGGCTAATCACATCAATCTGGCCGCCGTGCAGGTCAACAATCCGTTTTACCAATGCCAGCCCTAGACCCGTTCCATTCGACTGACGATTCAAGGCATTTTCAATTTGGACAAAGGGCTGAAACAGCTTATCAATGTGATGTTGGGCAATACCAATACCGGTATCTTTAACTCTGATTTGAAGACTGCCTGGGAATCCTTCATGCGGCGCTTGAAAAGCTGCTACGGGCTCTCGATAGCGAGCTTCCAGTGTGACACAGCCTCCTTCCGGTGTGAACTTGATGGCGTTATTGAGTAGATTCAGTAGTACTTGACGCATCCGGCGTTCATCCACCCAAATTTCGGGTAAATAGGACGGCATGGCGAGCTCTAGTTGAATATTTTTCTTTGCCGCCAACTGTTCAACAAGGCTCAGGCTTAATTTGCAGAGGGATGCAATCGTCGTCGGTCCACGGTTTAGCTGGATCTGCCCAGATTCAATCCGAGCAACATCCAGAATATCGTTGATCAGCTCTAGCAGATGAAACCCACTGCGTTCAACCGTTTGGAGAGCGCTTACTTGCTCGCTGCTAAGAGCCCCATAGATGCCTCCCTGCAGTCCCTCTGTAATGCCTAAAATAGCATTGAGCGGCGTGCGAAATTCATGGCTCATGCTGGCGAGAAATTCATCTTTAAGACGAGTAACGCGGCTTAGTTCTCGATTGGTCTGATGCAGTTTTGCCTCAGCTTGTTGGCGCTCCGCCAAAAGTTGACCTTTGGCATAGTTGGCCTGGGCGAGTTTTGCATTAGTATCTTCTAAAGACTGATTAGATTCTCTGAGGTTGCGCCAGACAGCAATGTAATAGTCAACCAGTAGTGCAGGTAACCAGCAAATTACCCATAGAAAAATCTCATCGAGTTCCCAACTCTCATATTTATTCAGAAAATCGGCCAGTTGCTCGAACAAATCAATGTCGACAAAGTGAGTTGTCGCTAAAACAATAGTGCTGACAATTAACACTAACTTGGTAGGTAAAGCCAGCCTGCGTATGGAGCCTAAAAAATGACGATAGCGTCGGCGTTTATTCACAAGTCTAAATTTGAGGTGCTATTGATCGCAGATTGAGGGTTACTGTTGATGAAAAGATAGACACACACCTCGATTGAAGGAATAATTTAGCCACATAAAGCGCTTCGATTGTCTGTAGGTGTTCGTTAGCCAAGCCTGTGTTAGGTGTCATTATTGTGGGACAAAAATTGTTGAATCGTAGTAACCAGTTTGTGTAACCTGACGGGCTTGCTGAGATAGTCATCGGCGCCTGCCGCCAAACATCGATCGCGATCGCCACTCATTGCCAAAGCCGTCAGCGCAATAATCGGGGTGCTCAGCAATTGGGGATCTTGGCGAATTTGCTGAATGGCTTCGAGGCCATCCATTTGCGGCATTTGAATATCCATCAGAATCAAATCCGGCTGTTCCGATTGGGCTGCGGTAACCGCTTCTTTACCCGTTCTGGCGATCGCAACTCGGTATCCCTTGGCAATTAAATAGCGCGAGGTTGTTTTGATGTTGGCCTCGTTATCTTCAGCTAATAGAATTAAGGGTGATGCTGCCGCCGGGGGCGCATAAGTGGTGCCTTGTTCGGCTTGAAAAACAGTCGCAGTTGAGACAACTGTCGAAATTTGACAGGGCAGGTCAATCGTAAAACAGCTCCCCACGTCTAACTCACTGGTAATCGTTACCTCCCCGCCATGGAGTTTCACAATGCGCTCTACCAGGGCTAGTCCCAGCCCTGTTCCGGTATTTTGACGACTGAGGGCACTGTCGATTTGGACAAATGGCTCAAACAAACTATCAATGCGATCGCGGGCAATCCCGATACCGGTATCGCTAACGGTTAACCGCAGGACATCGGGCGCCATCGAGCCAACGGTATGGGGCTCTTCCCAATAGGAAGGACGACCCATAGCTTGTAAGGTAATCTTGCCGCCTGTCGGCGTAAATTTGACGGCATTGTCGAGTAAATTCAGCAATACCTGGCGCATCCGCCGCTCATCCACGTAAACATTGAGGGGGAAATGCGGCAGCCGTAAGTCGATCTGAATGTCTTTTTTCCAGGCAGGTTGCTTGACGAACGCCACGCTCGATTGGCAGAGTGAGGCCACCGATACCCACGTCTTGTTCAATTGGATTTGGCCGGCTTCAATTTTGGCAACATCGAGAATGTCGTTGATGAGATCCAATAAATAGCTACCACTGCGCTCGATAGTTCCCAACGCATCCAGTTGATCGGAGCTAAGCTCACCGAATGCTTTTACCTGTAGTCCTTCCGTAATACCTAAAATGGCGTTGAGCGGTGTCCGAAGTTCGTGGCTCATGTTGGCGAGAAATTCATCTTTCAGCCGGGTCGCTCGGGCTAGCTCTTCGTTGGTTTGTCGCAGTTGAGCATCCGCCCGCTTACGGACTGTGATGTCCTGCATGAGCGCCAGAATATAGATTTCACCAGCATCACTGGGGAGCACCGAGGTCGAAATTGCGATCGCCCGCTGTTCACCATCTTGGCGCTGGATGTACCATTCCTCATCCGTCAAAGTTTCGCCTCGCTGCATCCGTTCCATACGCGTAATGGCTTGTTGCTGACTGACAGCATTGGGGAACAGGCTTTGATACCAACCCAAGCGATTAATTTCTTCCTGGGTATAGCCTGTAATCGTGTGCATCTGAGGGTTCCAGACCGTGAAATGCAAAAAGGGAAACGTTTCAATTTCGTGGCATACGCATAACCCCTCAGTCATATGCTCCACAATTTTTTGCCGGAATGTACTCTCTTGCCGGACATAGGCCTCGGCCAGCTTGCGATCGCTAATGTCTATGTGGCAGCCAATCATCCGCCGTGGCGCACCCGTTTCATCCCACTCGATAACCTGTCCAGAACACATTACCCATACGGTCGATCCATTCTTATGGCGGTAACGAACTTCGTTGTAGTAAGGCGTCTGTCCCCGACTCTTTACATGGCGATCAAAACACGTCTGAACAATATCCAGATCCTCGGGAAAGATCAAATCTTGCCAGATTCTAGGCGTATTGGCTAGCTCATGGTCGGTGTAGCCAAACATACGCTTGAATCCAGGGCTGAGATATTCGACACCGTTAGGAATATCCCAGTCCCAATAGCCCGCGAGAACGTTGTCTACCACTCGCTCCAACAGCTCAAAGGCTTTGCGAGTTTCTTCGGCCCGCAGCCGCTCGGCTTCAATCTGTTTGCGCTCGGTAATGTCTCGCACGATGATGGAGGTCCCTGTCAACTTGCCATCTTTTGCCCTCAACGGCGCCACCGTCACGGCAACATCAATCTGCATAGGGCTGTTGCGGCAGCAGACCATTTCAAAGTGTTTAATCGACTGCTCTTGTTCAAGATTCTCAAAGATGTCGAACATATCGCTAGGCCAATCGAGCGGCACGAGGAGGGTAATCGATTGGCCGATGGCTTCTTCTTGTGAGCGACTGAATAAGTTCACGGCTCCTGTATTCCAGCTCGTAATGGTGCCGTTCAGATCCTGGGTGATAATGGCATCTTCGGAGGATTCAACAACAGAAGCTAGCAAGCGCGACTCTAATTCACGCTGTTTCCGCTCAGTGATGTCGGTGTGCGTCCCAATCATCCGCCAGGGTTCGCCATGAGCCGTGTACTTAATCACAGTGGCGCGATCCAGAATCCATTTGTAGCTGCCATCTTTGCAGCGCAGACGGTGCTCATTTTGATAAGTGGACGTTGCGCCACTGAGATACCGACTCACTTCACACTCAACCAAGGCTTTGTCTTCCGGATGAATCCAGTCATTCCAAGCCTCTACAGAGCTTTCAATTTCAGTTTCTGCATAGCCCAGCATGGCTTTTAATTGGGGCGAGAAGAAAATACTATTGCTCTGGATATTCCAATCCCAGACACCATGTCCCGCCCCTTCGAGCGCAAATTGCCAACGAGCCTCGCTTTCACGCAGTGCAGTCTCCGCCTGCCGATATCGAGTCATATCCGCAGCCATCGAAATCACGGCGCGACGACCATCTGGCAGGCAACCTAAGGGAGCTGAACTGAAATGCCAGATGAGCTGAGTGCCGTTGCGGGTAGTGATGGTAAATTCGCCTTCATCCCAACGGGACTTCAGGATGTATTTCTGAGTAACAACGTTTTCCAGAACATCGGGTGCCTGCTCGCCGTAAGCCCGTTCGGCCCAAGCATGCATTGTGGGAATATCGCGATGGGTGTAGCCACTCAAATCGCTCCAAGCAGTGTTAAGTTGCAGCACCTCACCATCTTCGGCGTAAATGATGATGGGGAAGGGAGCATCTTCAATCGCTCGACGGAAGCGCTGTTCGCTATCCAGTAAGGCAGCTTCAGCAGTTTTCAAAGCCGTAATATCGTGTCCAACCGACTGAAATTTCACCAAGTTTCCTTCGTCGTTAAATAGAGCCCGATCGGTCCATTGTTGCCAGCGAAGCGTTCCATCCGGTGCAAAGACTTGATGCTCATACGTGCTAACCGGCTCCTCCTGCGACAGGCTGTTCAGTCTGTGCAGAGCAATGACCGCATCTGTTTCGGGCATTAGACCCAGAAAGCTAGAGCCGACGAGTGATTGGCGCGATCGCTGGAAGAAGTCACAATACGCCTCGTTGACAAAGGTCAGTGTGCCATCGGGTAAGAAGCGACAAATCAGGTCAGTCTGATCGGCAACAATGCCTTGATAGTAGGCCCGACTGGCACGCAGCTCAGCTTCAGCTTGTTTGCGCTCGGTGATGTCGCGGGCAGCGGCATAGATGAGATGACCATGGGTGACCGAGCGCCATTCAATCCACCGGTACGAGCCATCACGGCAGCGATAACGGTTCACGAAATTGAGGGTCTCTTCACCAGCCCTTGTCTGCTGGAAAGTCTGCAGCGTACCTTCGAAGTCATCAGGATGGACATAATTCAAAAACTGGGTTCCTTCTAAATCGGACAGCGGATATCCCAGTGTCTTTTCCCACTGACTATTCAGGCGTATAAAATAACCCTCGACATTAGCGATGCAGAGCAAATCGAGTGCTAGTGAGAAGAACCTATCCAATTCTTCGGTTTTGTTTCGTAAAGCGAGTTCAGCCCGTTTGCGATCGCTAATATCCCGAATCATTAGAATGACTTCATCGGCGCCGCCTTTAACGACTCTGATTTCCTCATGGCGAAGGCGATCGCCAATTTTCACCTGTTGTTCGTAGACCTGCAGTTGTCCAGTCTGTAGAGCTTGGGTAATGGCCTGCAGCTTTTGGGGAAGCAGTTCTGCAGGCAATGTTTCTTTCATGGATATGCCAACCGGATCGCGCCCCCGAAAGAAGGCTTCAATATCAGGACTATTTACCACCAACTCGCGATAAATACCGTCCCTATCGACCCGTAGAATTAAATCTGGAATTGCGGCTAGGATGGCGCGGCTTTTGGCTTCGCTTTGGATCAGTGCCGCTTCCGTTTGTTTGCGATCGCTAATATCACGCCAATAGCCGATGACCTGAACTGCCTCACACCGATTGTTACGGAGCGTCATGCCCCGTTCTTCGATCCAGCGATAGGTACCATCGGGATTCCGAAAGCGAAATTCAATCTGGTATGGCTCGTTCGCGATCCGGTCATGGAGGACAACTTGCCGAAAAGTGTCTTGATCTTCCGGATGAACGCGACTGATACAGGCTTCGATGCTGGGGGGCATTGCCGCCGCCGTACAGCCCAAAACCGCTTCTAAATTTGGCCCCCAGGTATCTTGATCCGTAGCGATGGTATATTCAAACAGCACTTGACCACTAGCCCGGGCAGCAATATCGTAGCGATCGCGCCATTCCGCCAGTTCCTGGGTCAGCTGCTGTAGCTTGAATTCAGCTTGCTTGCGATCGCTAACATTCTGCAAATAGCCAATTACTTGAACGGGTTCACCCTGAGCGTCATAGCGCGTCATGCCTCGTTCTTCGATCCAGCGGTAGGTGCCATCGGCAGCTCGAAAGCGGTACTCCGTCTGGTAAGGCCCTTTAATCGTGCGATCATTATCAATGATGCACTGATAAGCTGCTTGGTCCTCGGGGTGAATCTGGCTTAGGTATACCTGCATGCCCTCGGGAAAAACATCCAACCGATGCCCCAAAACCGTTTCAAAATTGGGTCCCCAGGTGTCTTGATCGGTTGCCAGGTCGTATTCGAACAACACTTGACCGCTGGCTTGGGCAGCAATCTCGTAGCGATCGCGCCATTCCGCCAATTCTTGAGTTAACTGTTGACGATCAAGCTCAGCTTGTTTGCGATCGCTGATATCTTGATAGGTGCCCAAAACACCAATGACTTCACCATCGAGACTATGGAGCGGGACTTTATTTGTTTCTGCCCAGATTTGGCAACCATCCGCCTGTGTTTGAGTTTCAACAATGCCGAGTAGACCCACATCAGCGGCCATCACGACGCGATCGTCAGCCCTATACGCCTCGGCTTCGGTATCTCGCCAGGGCATATCGTAGTCTGTTTTGCCTAGAAGATCGGCACTGGACGAGAGCCCTGCACTCTGCAAAAACTGGCGATTGCCGCCTAGATAAACTGAGTCCCGATCCTTCCAAAAGACAGATAATGGAAACGAATCCAATACTGTTTGCAAAAACTTTTCTCGCTCTTGGAGTTCAGCCGTACGCTGTGTAACTCTCGCTTCGAGCGATTGATTCAGCTGTTCAAGCGCTACCAGTGCCCGTTGACGTTCTAATTCGGCGGCAGCTCGAGCCGCAAATACGCGTAAAATTTGCTCGGCTTGATGCGAATTCTGAATAGGATGCTGATGCAGGATGCATAAATGGCCAATCGCCTGCCCTTGAGCATTCTGTAATACGACTCCCAAATAGCTCTCTATCCCCATCGCAACGAGATCTAGATCATCCGGAAACGCTTGCTGCACGGCGTTAGCACAGTAGAACAGTCCATCTTCCAAGACCCTTTCACAGGGCGTACTCACTAGGGCATAGGAAAAAACCGGTTGCAACGTACCGTCGCCCCAAAAGGCTAAAGTATGCAGCTGATTGCCTACCTTTTCAGCCACAATCACGTGGGTAACATCAAGGGCTTTAGCGATACAGCGTGCCAGTGCGGGAAAAAACTCGTCCCCAGTTGTCGTTGCGGTTCCTGCCACCAGCATTTGCAGTTGTGCTTCTGCTTTTTTAGCCGCACTCAGGTCAATATCAACGCAATACATTTCTGGCTCGTCATGAGCATTTGTCACCATAATGTGACTCGAAAAAACGGTTACTCTGGAGCCGTCTTTGTGCAATAAGTTCAATTCGCTGGCTGGTATGGGCTGTCCTTCTTCACTCCAAGCTCGTACAGCCTTGATCATGTCCGGCTGCATTTCTGGTGGAATAATCAAATCCTCCAGTCGCTGGCCCATCACTTCTTCCCGGGTATATCCATACAGCTGCTCACTGGCCTCATTCCAGTAAATGACTTGCCGATGGCAGTTGTATCCTTGAACGGCAATTTTGGGGGTTGACTCAAACAAGCTCCGAAATCGCTGTTCGCTCTCTATAAGGGCCGCTTCGGCCCGTTTGCGATCGCTAATATCTGTGTGGAAGCCAATGATTCGCAGCGGTTCACCCGTAGCGGTTCGCTCAATTACCTTGCCGCGCGATGCAATCCATTTGTAGCGACCATCCTTGCAAAGGAGACGATATTCACTGATATAAGTAGGAGTCACTCCCCGGAAATGGCTTTCAGTAGCCGCCATAACGCGGGCTTTGTCATCCGGATGGATGCGGCTTTGCCACTCCTCGATTCGCGTACTTATCTCATGCTCGTCGTACCCCAGCATGGCTTTCCACTGCGGCGAGAAAAACACGACACCGGTTTCAGGATTCCAATCCCAAACACCGGCACCGGCTCCCTCTAGGGCAAATTGCCAGCGCGCTTCGCTCTCTCGTAGGGCGATCTCAGCCTGTTTACGATCGCTAATGTCTGTATGAATCCCTAAGATCCTGACAGGGTCACCATTGGCTGCCCGCTCAATAGCTTTGCCACGGCTCAACACCCATTTATAACGACCATCCTTACAGCGGAGGCGATGCTCATTTTCGTACAGGGCCGTTTCGCCTCTGCTATGTCGCTCGATAGCCTCATAGACCCGAGCCCTATCGTCAGGATGAATACGGCTTTCCCATTCTTCCTGGTAATCACCGATTTCATGCTCGTCGTATCCCAGCATGGCTTTCCACTGCGGCGAAAAGAAAATAGGCTCACCATAGGCATTCCAATCCCAGACACCGGCACCCGCCCCTTCGAGCGCGAACTGCCAGCGAGTTTCACTTTTCTGCAAAGCCCCTTGGGTTTGGTAATGCTGAACAGCAACACCCGCAATATCGGCCATTCGAGCAATGATTTCTAGATCGTGGAGCTGGGGCGATCGCACGGCTGGGTAATACACCGCAAAAGTTCCCACGACCCGTTCATGCTGGGTAATGATAGGCGTTGACCAGCAGGCCTTTAAATCATACGCGAGAGCAATGTGCTTGTAGTCTTGCCATAGCGGATCCGTAGCAATATCAGTGACGATAACGGTTTCTCGTCGGCTCGCCGCTGTGCCACAGGAGCCCACGCCTTCTCTGACAGGAGCTCCTTCAATGGCCTGAATATATCCAAGCGGTAGACTAGGCGAAGCACCATTGCGCAATCGATGATGCTCATCCACTAGCAATACCGAACACAGCGCTCCTGGCAAAGTTTGCTCCATGGCATCCGTCAATATCGAAAGCACTTCGGAGCAGGGGGCATTGTTAGCAATCTGGGCTAGCAGCGTCTTTTTGAGACTCAGTTCAGCGACTGCCGCATGGCAATCGCCGATGCCAGTTAAGGGACCCGCCAAACTTGCAGGGGTGATAACTCCAATCAGATTGTCCTGCTCGTCTAGAACCGGCAGATGCTGAGCCGCTTGCTGCTGCAATTGGTTAACAGCCGCAAGCGCATCACCCAAGGCTGATTCTCTTACAGGGGAGGCAACAGACTGCATCACCTGTTTCATCAAAAGATGGTCGAGAGACTGGTGCTGGCGTACCAAACGCACCACATCTCGTTCTGTGAAGATACCGACAACGCACCCAGTATCGACCACGAATACACAGCTTGACCGGACTGACTGATGCAGTTCATCAAGTTCGACCTCTGCATCTATCATCGACGGCGAAGCACCCCAATCACGTGAGTCATCCATCAAGGCGATCGCTGACATCACCGAAGTATCCGGCGCTGTAATCAAAGGTTCACGAACGATGGCAGACTTTAGTTCCGGGGGCGTAAGCACGACTGCAGCACGACAAGCCATAAGTCCAGTTTCAGGGTTTCTCAATATCCTTTATTCTGCAGTTAAATCAATAAATCCTCCAAGTTCCGTAAGACTTCATAAATGTTGTGGGTTAGTTGAAATTTGCCAGCAAACGTCCGCATGAGGATGACGCCCAGACGAGCAAAAATTGCCTTAATAAGAGCTTCTAAGATATAAAAATGTCAATTTGCGGCAAAAGCCAAAAGCTTCTACGTTGCAACAGATACCCTAAAAAAGCACACAATATTTAAGAGATTAATGAATGTTTGATGAGAGATTTCTCATGAACCCTCGTGAATAAACAATTAGAGAATTCTAAGAAGCCTTGTCAGTCGCAATAATGATGTGAGACAACTGTCAATAGCCCTGTAGATGACCTCAAAAGAGGCAAATCTGAACAGAATTCGATGCCCTCTCGAACAATGACCTTAGCCATGGAGACCGAGGGTATTCTGGTCTCCTATTTCTCCTGATGAAGCAGATTTAGAGGCTGTCGTGTCTCTTCAATATTACGGATGCATCGTCTCGCCCCAAAATTAGGCATTGGTTCAGTAGCGCTCGTTGAATCAACAAAATTAGTGCATCTCAGTGTCAAAGTCTGATTTTTTTCATCGCTATTTCAGGCCTATCTTTAAACGGGCATTACTCTCTGCTAAGCCATAGAGGGTGACGCTCATGTGCTCGCTCTGCTGAGGTGAGGGCACAGGCGCAGGTCATGTGTTTTGTTGTAGATGATCAATGAATTTATTAGCTGATTCCACCTTCTACACGTCAGAGTTGGTAGCTTGTACAAGCAAAAATAGTGCCGCTAATACTTCTCATCGCAGTAGGCAGCCAGTGAGCCATAGCTATGTGAAGTTTCGTCTTGGCTATCATCTACTTCTATTACCCATTCATCAGGTTGCTAAGACTGTCACAGTATCGCTTCAGAGCATTAGCCCGACTTCTTGTATGCCACCCACGATGTTAGGGCTGGTGAATTATCAGAATCAGATGTTGTGGGTGACTGACTTAGCTCGACTCTTAGGGTTGTCTACAAATCAGTGTTTGGAGCGATCGTGCAATTTGGTTTTACTGCAGTTTAAGCACGTTCTTTTAGGGCTTCGTGTCCAAGCGATCATCGAGGATGTGTTCACGACCGCACCGGCACAGTTACAGACAATTCCAGGGGTATCAACTCAAGCCGGGATAGGTTGACCGTGCCAGGGATTGGGCTGTTGTGACAAGGAAGACTGTCTAGGTAGGGGTAACTCTGTAAAGGTACTGAGCACCGACTCAAAGAGGTCAGGAAAGGGATGGCCAAAGAGC
>JBHJHM010000075.1:0-17128 GCA_050330865.1 Leptolyngbyaceae cyanobacterium | reverse complement strand
AGAAAGAAATTACCCAGAAAATTGTCGGTGGTAGGTTGGGTTGCAGCGCTAGCAAAACCCAACAGAGCGGGATGTTGGCAATGTTGGGTCTCGTGCCTCGACGCCAACCTACAGTGGTACATTCATTTCTGGAAATCTCCTTACTAGTACTCGACGGCAGAAGTACGCGCACCTTTCAGAATGCTTGAAAGGCTCACCCGTCGTGGTTTTGAATTTTGAATTTTGTAGAGCTTTGCTCTTCTCGCAGAGTATTTTGAATTCCGCGTAGCGGTACTAGGGGCACTGCTAAAACGGTTTAGCCTTTGTCAGGCTATCTTCTAAGTTCTTCCTGAGCAAGCACTTAAACAGGTTTTCCTTCACCATCATCTGTCGCTTAATTTCTACGACATAGTCTTGGATTTGATTGAGAGACAGATTTTTGACCTGCTCTCTGAGAATTTGCAGCGCAAATTCTTGTTCTAGGCTCAATTTACCTGGCACTTCCATTACGATCGCTCTCCCGTCAGGGTGACTCTTCTGTAGGCGGCTCCTAATTTCATGACGGCTTGTTTCACCGAATTTTGCTAAGTGAACTCAGCGTTGGATAAACTGCATGGCAGCGATCGCACCTAGAAAAAACACTGTTGGAATCGCCAGCGTATGTACTGCCAGCCATCGAATCGTGAAGATAGGATAGTTAACTTCTTGCGGACGGTTAAAGTTAGTCATGATGAATGCTCTCCTACTAAGGCTTAAAGCGATTTCTGAAGTTGGAGCGTTAGATCCTGTACCTCAGATGTTGTGGGCAAAATACTTTGCAACCCAGCTCTTCCGTGGGATGGGCAAAGGATGAATACCCGTGCCCATCCCGAATAGAGCGTTGGTCATGATGGGCACCCTTCGTTTTGCCCATCCTACGAAGGAGCTGAGAAAGAAATTACCCATTGGAGTGTTGGGTCTCATACCTCGACACCAACCTACGGTGGGATTTTCATTTCAAAAGATCCCTTAAACAACCTCGGGCTCGACGCGGCCATAAAACTGACCTCGAATTTTGACATCCATGGACTCTTTAGCCCCAAATTCAGTATCCGAAGGCTGTTCGCTCTCAAAGAATCCGGCAATTTCTCCGGTTGCCCGGTTGACCCGATTAATCTGAAACGAAATTCGCCCCTGCTCCATATCAAAGGTTTTGTTGTTCGGACGAGCAAACGTTTCACTGTCAGCCTGAATCGGTAACCCTAGCGCTACGTCATACCCCATCGTTAAGCCTCGACCTTTGGGGTCAATAAAGCTGGATGTCCGATAGGGCGGTACCTGAAAGGTGCCTGCCAAAAGCGTTGAAGGGCCAAGGCTGCCGGATGAATTCTGATTTTCAGCCACAAGTCCCTTAACCGTGAACAAGAGGGGTACGCGTTCACCATCCGGCAACTGAACTGTCACTGGTTGGAAATCAAACCCGCCCTGCTCAACAAAGGTTATGCTGCCGTCGGGAGCAACCTTTAGCGAACCACTGACTTGATCCAGGGTGAAACTTTCCCGCGTTAGGGGCTTTGTGGCAATAAATTCGCCCTCTTGGCGTTTCATCAGCGATCGCCGCACGAGAAATGTTTTGGGCTCTAAACACAGTTCCTTCAGCTGATAGGACTGATTAGCATCAATCGCGATCGCATCTAAGCTCGCTTCGGGAAGCTGAGGACAGAGATTGGCCAATCCACTTCCTTTAATGTCGTCATAGCTCAATGAGGTATCGTTCGCCTTGGGGCCGCTGTTACAAGCGGTTAACAGTCCCAAACACAGAATTAAAAAGGTTGCTATTAAAGCACGATATTTCATGTCTCTACTCAAATTTATTCATTTTGAAGTTCACAGGCTCAACATGAGAAACGCAGGATTTTCTCAACGAATCTCGCGTTTAAACTCGCAATATTGATTCCTGTTAAGCATAAAGAACAAGCGGCTAAGCATCGATAGAAACCAAGCATAACTATAGATTTCTATATTGCTTGGCTACTCTAGACGTCTCAGACAGCAGCGATCTCTTCTAATATGCACTCCGTATTCAATCAGAAAAAACTGAAGAACTCGTGAAGATAAAATTCATTGGCGATAAATTGTTAACTTTTCTTAAGCAGCTCTCATTCTTTCATTGGTTCTTCATTTTTTTTGCTTATTCTTCTTGCAAACCTTAAGTCAGGACGAAGGCTTGTCATTGCACTTAATAGTTCATGATCTTGCGGGTTAGAAGACCCTTCAAACCTTGATAGATTTCTAAAGACATCTTTCATCTTTTGCAGGATGAGGACGAGTCAGCGTTAACTACTGAATTTAACCCTCTACGTTTAGGAGAAAGCTGAAATGAGCCTGGTTACGGAACTAATTCTCAGTGCTGATAGTGAAGCTCGCTATCCGGCTCCCAAAGAACTTCGCATCTTTCAAGACTTTGCTAAAACTGGCGAACAGCGTATTCGTATCGCTAAAGCATTAGCCGAAAATGAACAGCGAATTGTTCAAAACGGTAGTCGAAAGTTCTGGGAACGCTGTCCGAATACTCCAAGTAATAGCGGGAACGATCGCAAAACGGCATCCTGTCAACGCGATCAGGGCTGGTATGTGCGCCTGATTGCCTATTCTATCTTGGCTGGAAGTGAGCGTCCTCTGGAAGAAATTGGCACGGTTGGCATCAAAGAAATGTACAACAACCTAGAAATTCCGATTAGAAATATCGCGGAATGTATGCGCTGTTTGAAAGAAGAAGCCATGACAGTCATGAGTGAAGAGGATGCCCAAGAGGTGGCCCCCTACTTTGATTTGATCATTCATTCACTGTCGTAGATGAGTGCCTGAGTTGAGGTGTCAACCCGTGGAATGGCTAGGTAGCTGGATGGTCGGGTAGCTGGGTGATTTATACAACGTCCAAGTTGCCATTCTCCTACTCTTCTACCCTCCTAGTCTTCCACTCTTCTACCCTCCTACTCTTCCACTCTTCTACCCACAATTCATCAATCCCTTTTTAGCCCTAATAGTTTCATCCCAATAGGAGAACCCCATGCAAGACGCTATCACAACCCTTATTAATTCCTCCGACGTTCAAGGCAAATATTTAGATGATGCCTCCTTAGAAAATTTGCAGGCTTATTTTCGGAGTGGTGACCTGCGGGCACGGGCAGCAATGACGGTGAGTGCTAATGCTTCCAAGATCGTAACGAGAACGGTGGCTCAGGCACTTCTCTATACCGACATCACTGCTCCGGGTGGCAACATGTATACCTGCCGTCGCTACGCTGCCTGCGTCCGGGATATGGACTATTTCCTGCGTTACGCCACGTACGCGATGCTAGCGGGCGATGCATCCATTTTGGATGAGCGAGTGCTCAACGGCTTAAAGGAAACCTATAACTCTCTCGGAGTTCCAGTAGGGGCCACCGTACGCTCTGTGCAGGCCATGAAAGAAGTTGCCAACGAAATGCTGGGGGCTGAGGCCGGTCGCGAAATGGGTGTTTACTTCGACCACATTTGCTCCGGATTGAGTTAGCAATCCTTATCTGCTTCAACCGTTGCACACTTTAAACACACCCCTCATCATGAGCATCATTACACAGGCGATCGCGAATGCCGATCGCGAGGCTCGCTATCTCAGTCGAGGCGAACTGAATATCATTCACCACTTTTTTGAGGCGGGTGAACAGCGTCTCCGCATTGCCTCCATTTTGACTACCAATGTCCAAGCCATTGTGGAGAAAGGCAGCCAGCGGTTTTGGCAGCGTTGTTCGATCACTCCCAGCAATAGCGGCAATAGCACGTTTCGAGCTTCCTGTTTACGCGATCAGGCTTGGTTTCTGCGCTTGATTTCCTATGCCGTGGTGGTCGGCGATATCGATCCGCTTCAGGCTAGTGGAGTCCGGGGAGTCAAGGAGATGTATGTCTCTCTGGAAATTCCTCTCAAAAATGTAGCGGAATGTATGCGCTGCCTTAAGGAAGTAACTCTCGAACTGCTGGTTGTAGAGGATGCGGCTGAGGTGGCTCCCTATTTTGACTACCTGATCCAAGGGCTGATGCCCTGAGCCGGAATCTCTCCCAGGGACCAGGTTTCTTCGCGAAGAAGCCTGGTCCCTAAAAAACATTTTGAATTTTGATTTGGTAAAACGCCATGACTGATCGGACCAACGGGGGCAGCCCAGTCGTCCATCCGCAGCAGTATCACACTGTACCGACGAGCATCCTTGCCGAGGCACAGCAGCGCGATCGCTATTTGAACCAGGCTGAAGCGAAGGAACTTTCGCTCTTCTTCAGTATGGGTCTGAAGCGACTAGAGATTGCTCAGACTCTGACTCAACAAGCTGGCAAAATCATTGCTGCTGGGGCTAACCGCATCTTTGTGGGGGGCAACCCAATGGCTTACCTGGAGCAACCAGGCGATCCTCTGGGAATGCCAGGCTCAGACTACTACATCGGGGAAGATTACCTGTCTGCTGCCAAGCGGCAACAGAAAGAGCAAACAGCTGCACGCGATCGCCCCCGCTCGGTTGATTCTTCCAACGCCCTCGTTGAGTGGTTCAAGGATGTCATCACCGGCGGTCGACCCGCTATCCCCAGCAGCTTTCAGGCTATTGATATTAGCCGCTACGGCACCGTGCGAATGAAACGTTCACTGCGGGACCTGAGCTGGTTTTTGCGCTATATCACCTATGCGATCGTGGCGGGGGACACTAGCATCCTCACGGTTAACACCCGTGGACTGCGAGGCGTTATCCCCGAAGACGTCACCCTCGCTACGGTCGTGGCTCTGCGCGAAATGCAGTGGAAAGCCCTTACTTACTTCCCAGCCGAGTCGGCAACGGCAGCGTTGGTGAAGCAATACTTTGAGGTGCTGATTGCTGACTACTGGGTTGAAAAACCTGCCCCTCAGCTACGGGTTGGAGTTTCCAAACATCACGCTGGGTTGCAGCTTCCTCAGAGTTATCGCGATAGCGCAATTTCCCAACCACGCTGGGTGATGAAGTCACATCTGCCTGACATTGAAAAGGATGAGGTAGTGCGCGCTGCCTATCGACAGGTCTTTGAGCGCGATATTACACATCCCTACGGTGCCACGGTAGCGGAACCCGTTTCCCAGGTGAAAAGTGGCCTTTGGTCCATGAAAGAGTTCGTTCGCCAGCTGGGGCGATCGCGCCTCTATCGGCGGTTGTATTACGAGCCTTACACCATCAGCCGTAGCATTGAGCTGGCCTGTCGTCACTTTTTGGGACGGGGGATTAGCTGCATGGAGGAGTTTCAGACTTACTTCGAGGTGGTATCTACCCGTGGATTTAAGGCTCTGATAGACGTCTTCATCGATTCTCAGGAATATGCTGATTATTTTGGTGAAGAGACGGTTCCCTATCTGCGAGGACTAGGGCTGGAAGCGCAGGAATGCGGTAACTGGGGGCCGCAGTTAGATCTGTTCAAATACAGTGCGCCTGTGCGTAAGGTGCCTCAGTTTGTCACCACCTTTGGCCGCTATCAGCAACCGTTGCCTAACCAGCATCCCTATGGTGTGGGTAATGATCCGCTGGAAATTCAGTTTGGCGCGATCTTCCCGCAGGAAACCCGTGACCCCAAGCTGCAGCCTGCTCATTTTAGTGAAGACAGCCGCCGCATCTTAATCAGCACTGGGGCTGGGAACAGGCATAGTAGTCTTAATGGGGGCTTCAGCAATGGCTCCAATGGAACCGCTGATTTAGGCCGAGTCCCTGGCTCTCCCGGGCATCACATCTTGAGATGGGAGTATACCGATGATGGGAATGGCCGATTTGCCAAGACACGTGTAAGTCGGACGAAACCTCAACTCAGTATGAATCTCACCCACCACTCGCCTGAGGCCGTCATCCATGCAGCCTATCGCCAAGTATTTGGCCGTGAGCTGTTCGATAGTCAACGGCAGTGGGTGGCTGAGACGCAGCTCAAAGGAGGCGACATTACCTTGCGGGAATTCGTGCGCCAGTTGGCCCAGTCCCGCCCGTTCCGTCGCCTGTATTGGGAAGGGCTCTACATCACGAAGGCGATCGAGTACATCCATCGACGGCTGTTGGGCCGACCTACCTTTGGCCGCCGGGAAATGGGGCAATACTACGATATCTGTGCCCGCCAAGGGTTCTATGTGCTGATCGATACTCTGCTCGACAGTGATGAATACTTTGAGGTGTTTGGGGAAGATATCGTGCCCTATGAGCGCTACCTGACGCCGCGTGGAGTGGCCTTGCGATCGCCTCAGGGACCGGTTGCTTGGTCGAAACCTAGAGACAACCCCGCGATCGCGGGTGAATGGATGCAGCACTATCGCCCTCCCCATTCAGTCGCCAATGCTCAGGCGGAAGCCGCCAACATTGCTGTTGTCCAACCGTTGACTTCATCATCCGCACCGGGCTCGGCAAACAACGGCAGCAACAATCCTGCAACGGTTGCTAGAGGGACAGCCCAGCCGCAAGTCAGCACCTAACCCTAAAAAGAGGGCACAATGATTCACCTTCATTCCCACTCCCTTGAGGCTTCCTCGCCAGCCACGGAGCCCAATTTGGACAAACCAGAGACGCCAATAAAGCCGTTTGATCGGTACCTGAGTCTTCTGGACTATCGCATTCATATTGGCTGGTTTGGCGGTATACACATCTATTCCATCGCTGAGAACCATGAGCATCGTTAAACAGGTCATTCTCAACGCTGACGAAGAGCAGCGCTACCCGACGCCAGGAGAATTGCGGATGGTCCGCACCTTCTGTAAAACCGGCACAGAACGAATTCGCTTAGCGAAAGCCTTAGAGGAAAAGGCTCCAACCATTGTGGAACGCGGAACCCGTCAGTTCTGGCGGATTTGTCCTAAGACGCCCAGCAACAGCGGCGATCGCCGCAAAACCGGGGCAGCTAAGCGGGATGTGGGTTGGTACATTCGGTTGATTAGCTACTGCCTGCTGGCGGGCGACGATCGCCCCCTGCGAGAAATTGGCTTAGAGGGAATGAAAGATCTGTACACCAATGTCGGTATTCCCCTCGCCAACATCCTGCAGTACATGCGCTGCCTCAAGGCCGAGGCGATCGCCCAGCTAGAAGAGGCTGATGCTGCCGACATCATTCCCTACTTTGACGAAATTATTCAGGAGCTAGCCCTGCCAGGACCACCGTATTTCATGAATGACGGCCCTGGCGAAAGCGAACCTGTCGGTTGACTGGCAAAGCATTTTTAGAAAGACGAGGACATCATTATGACAATTTCAGCAGGAGCACTTAAGCCAGCTAGAAGCTGGGTAGGTGTGCTGGACGATTGGTTAAAAGCCGATCGCTTTGTGTTTATAGGCTGGTCGGGACTATTGCTGTTTCCCTGTTCCTATCTCGCGATCGGAGCTTGGTTTACAGGCACCACCTTTGTAACGTCCTGGTACACGCACGGGCTGGTGAGTTCGTATCTAGAAGGCTGCAATTTTCTGACAGCTGCCGTATCTACTCCCGCTGAGAGCATGGGGCATTCGCTACTGCTCTTGTGGGGACCCGAAGCTAACTGGGACTTTGTCCGCTGGTGTCAAATTGGCGGACTTTGGAGCTTCACAGCGTTTCACGGCGTACTCGGACTCATGGGCTTTATGCTGCGGCAAATTGAGGTCGCCCGTTTGGTAGGTCTCCGGCCTTATAACGCGATCGCCTTTTCAGCCCCTATCGCCGTTTTTGTCGCAACCTTCTTAATGTATCCACTGGGTCAGTCGAGCTGGTTCTTTGCACCTAGTTTCGGCGTTGCCGCTATTTTCCGATTTCTACTCTTCTTCCAGGGATTCCATAATTACACCCTAAACCCCTTCCACATGATGGGCGTTACCGGTGTCTTAGGGGCAGCCCTACTCTGCGCGATTCACGGTGCAACCGTACAAAATACCCTGTTCAAAGACTCGGATGGCAAGAACACCTTCAAAGGGTTCACCACTACTCAGGCCGAAGAGACCTACTCCATGGTGACCGCCAACCGCTTTTGGTCACAGATTTTTGGCATTGCCTTCTCTAACAAGCGCTGGCTGCACTTCTTCATGCTGTTTGTACCGGTAACCGGTCTGTGGATGAGCGCCATTGGCATGGTGGGGCTGGCCTTTAACCTGCGGGCCTACGACTTCGTCAGCCAGGAAATTCGAGCCGCTCAAGACCCCGAATACGAAACCTTCTACACCAAAAATGTCTTGCTCAACGAAGGTGTCCGCGCCTGGATGTCAGAGCTCGATCAACCGGCGAAGAAGTTTGTCTTCCCAGAAGAAGTCCTACCCCGCGGCTTTTCTGAGTAGTTGGAAGGAGTAGGGCATAGGAAATAGGCTTCGACGTGAGCTTTCGACCTGAGGCTTCGACGATGAGCTCAGCCGAATCGCTCAAGCCGAAGGGCTTCAGCCGAACGGGAACAGGGAACAAACCGTTATTCGTTATTGGTTGTTCGTTATTCCTCAGAAGGAAGTTTTGAGTTTTAAGTCTTGAGTTCTTAGTCAATTCAAAACTCACAACTTAAAACTCATAACTCCCACACACTCTCTCCCCCACTCCCTCTCTCCCCCAAAAACCCATTTACACAACGAGGAGGTCTACCCCCTGTGGAAACACCCATCGAAACGATTCCAGACATATCGGCCCCAATCGCGCCTGAGGAAGGCTCTTTTTTTGCTCCATCCCGACCTGGGTACGATGAAACTTCTAGCGGTTTTGCCTGGTGGGCCGGGAATGCCCGCTTCATTACGCCTGAACTGACAGGCCGTTTTTTAGGCGCACACATTGCCCATGCTGGCCTCATCGCCTTCTGGGCTGGGGGCATGTTGCTCTTTGAGGTCTCTCATTACAACGTGTCTCAGCCCATGTACGAACAGGGGTGCATTCTGATGCCCCACATTGCTACCCTCGGCTTCGGCGTCGGCCAGGGGGGTGCAGTGACTAATATCTTTCCCTTTTTCGCCATTGGCGTCGCTCACCTGATTGGCTCAGCCGTTCTAGGCGCTGGCGGTATCTACCACGCCGTTCAGGGACCCGAGAAGCTGGCTGGATTCTTCCAGTTTGACTGGACCGATAGAGCCAAGGTGGCCCAGATTCTGGGATTCCACATCTTGACATTGGGTCTGTTTGCCCTGTTATTTGTTTGCAAGGCTGTGTTTTGGGGCGGTCTGTATGACCCCTGGGCACCCGGTGGCGGCGACGTTCGCCTGATCACCAATCCTACCCTCGACCCCCGCATCATTTTCGGGTATCTGCTGCGTAATCCCTTCGGTGGCGGAGGGTGGATCGTTAGCGTCGACAACCTGGAGGACATCATTGGCGGTCACATTTGGGTGGGGTCCATGCTCGTGCTTGGCGGCATCTGGCACATTTTGGTTACCCCCTTGCGCTGGACTTACATCCTCTATCCCTGGACTGGCGAAACCTACTTGTCTCAGAGTCTAGGCAACGTGGCCGGACAGGCATTCATTGCAACCGCATTTATTTGGTTTAACAATACAGCCTATCCCAGTGTTTTCTATGGACCCACTATTCCCGAAGCATCCCAGGCTCAATCCTTGGTGTTTTTGGCGCGGGACCAAAATCTGGGAGCTGATGTGGCTTCGGCTCAGGGGCCTACGGGGCTGGGCAAGTATTTGCAGCGATCGCCCACTGGCGAAATCATCTTCGGTGGGGAAACCATGCGCTTTTGGGATGCTGAAGCCCCCTGGCTGGAGCCCTTGCGCGGTACCAACGGTCTCGATCTGGACAAAATCAAGAACGATATCCAGCCTTGGCAATTGCGCCGCGCTGCCGAGTACATGACACACGCACCCCTAGGGTCAATCAACTCCGTAGCTGGACTAGCTACTGAAACCAATGCCTTTAACTTTGTCTCTCCCCGTACCTGGATGGCCACCGCCCACTTCATTTTCGCCTTCTTTTTCCTAGTGGGGCACCTCTGGCATTCGGGACGAGCTCGCGCTACAGCAGCTGGATTTGAAACCGGGATCGATCGCGAAAACGAGCCTGTACTTTCCATGCCACCGATCGATCCGAGCCTCCGTTAAAGCTGATTTTTGTCCAATTAAACACAAGGAGAAGAACCGCATGGGACTGCCTTGGTACCGTGTTCATACATCTGTTATCAATGATCCGGGCCGACTATTAGCCGTGCATCTGATGCACAATGCCCTCTGTGCCGGATTTGCCGGCTCGATGCTGCTGTTCGAGCTAGCCCGCTATGATCCCACTGATCCGATCTTAAATCCAATGTGGCGACAGGGCTGTTTTCTAATGCCCTTTGTCGCCCGCTTAGGGGTCACCAATTCCTGGCAGGGTTGGAGCATTACGGGTGAAACCTTCGCCGATCCTGGATTTTGGACCTTTGAAATGGTGGCCGTTGCCCATATTGTGTTTTCCGGATTAGAGTTCCTGGCCGCCTGCTGGCACTGGAACTACTGGGATGTTGCCACCTTCTTTGACCCCAAAACGGATGAGCCAATTATCGACCTCCCCCGAGTCTTTGGCATTCATCTATTGCTCGCAGGTTTGCTGTGTTTTGGTTTTGGAGCCTTCCACCTCACCGGGGTCTTTGGCCCCGGCATGTGGGTTTCTGATCCTTTCGGGCTCACGGGGCATGTCCAGGGGGTAGCTCCCGACTGGGGACCGTCCGGATTCAATCCCCAAAATCCGGGTGGGGTTGTGGCCCATCATATTGCTGCGGGCATCGTAGCCATCATTGGCGGGCTGTTCCATATCTTTGTGCGACCGCCAGAGTATCTCTATAAAGCACTCAGGATGGGCAATATTGAAGGGGCCTTAGCAAGTGGATTAGCCGTTTTCTTTGCGGGCGGATTTATTGCTGCGGGCACCATGTGGTACGGCACTGCGACAACGCCGGTAGAACTATGGGGACCGACTCGCTACCAATGGGATCGAGGCTACTTTCAACAAGAGATTAGCCGTCGCGTCCAGTCCAGTATTGAAGAAGGCAAGAGCGTAGCTCAGGCTTGGTCAGCAATTCCCACCAAATTAGCCTTTTATGACTATGTGGGTAATAGTCCGGCGAAGGGAGGCTTATTCCGCGTCGGTCGTATGGTTGATGGCGATGGTTTGCCAACCGGCTGGTTAGGTCACCCTGTCTTTAAGGACAAAGGTGGGCGAGACATAGAAGTTCGACGGATGCCCAACTTCTTTGAAAATTTCCCCGTCGTGTTGTCTGATCGGGAGGGCATTGTGCGAGCCGATATTCCCTTCCGGCGATCGGAGTCCCGGTACGGCTTTGAGCAAACCGGCGTGACGGTCAGCTTCTACGGTGGTCAGTTAAATGGACAAACCTTTACTGACCCCCAAACCGTTAAAAAGTATGCCCGCAAAGCTCAGCTAGGTGAGCCCTTCGAGTTTGACCGTACCGTCTACAACTCCGATGGCGCTTTCAGAACCACCAATCGGGGCTTCTTTGCCTTTTTCCATGCCTGCTTTGCCCTAGTTTGGTTCTTCGGACATATCTGGCATGGCCTGCGGGCTCTCTTCCAAGATGTTTTCTCTGGTATCGATCCAGAGCTAAATATCGAACAGGTTGAATGGGGCTATTTCAGGAAGGTGGGCGACCCGACATCCCGACAAACCACCACAATTTGATGGGTCTGTAGAGGTGCTATAAGCGTGTCTCTGTAGCTCAAATAACTCTGGTCAGCTACGTACATCAAACATCATTCATTCATGTAGGGATACTGTATATCCCTACATGAATCCTTTTTTACAACACCCTTTGAAGTCATTTCGCTTTGAATTAGAGGCAACTGATGCAACAAAAATATGTCCCCCGCAAAGTCGCTCCGCTGCAGTATAGCCTGAGGAAGTTAAATTCTGAAGCAGGCCGAGTTTCACCAGGTTGGGGCACCGCCCCAATTATGGGAGCATTACTGGCTTTACTCCTTGTTTTCATCCTCATTATTCTGCAGCTCTACAACGGCACAATTTTGCTAGACGGCGTCAATATCAACCTTTAGTAGCTTTCAATGGAGTTTATCGATGCCTTACACATTCTATTTGGCCTATGGTGAAGGCCAATTTGGAACGACTGCAAGTGGAATTTTCTCAGGATTAATTGTGTTTGTCATTTGCTGTATCGTTTTTGGCGTGTACTCTTACAGAACTTATCCCATGGATAAGAAATAACTTTTCACGTCGACAATCATTCCATATTTTCCGCTAGCTTCACTCCATATCTTCTGCCAGCTGGGACTTAGCTCAGCTAGCCATCTCTCTTACTAGCTGAGCAAACCGGTATACGGAGTGATTCCGTTGCTACTACGCAACTTGTTGTTTTTGAAACCTTGTCTGGCCATGTCACACTTTAGCTACATCAAAACTCGTATCTGTGATTTAAAGGCTCTGCAATTAGCTTTAACGGATCTAAACATCGAATGGAAATCGGGACCAGAGAAAGTCAGAGGCTATCAGAATCAAGTCTGTACTGCCAATATCGTTATTGAGCAACCCAACGGCCATGATCTTGGCTTTGCCTGGGAGGGTCAGGAATATACCCTCGTAGCCGATTTACAATTTTGGCAGCAGCCTCTATCCGTTGATGGCTTTTTGAAGCAAATTACTCAGCGCTATACCTACCAAAAGATTATGAGTGAAACCGCTCAGGAAGGTTTTGAAGTCACAGAACAGCAGCATCTACAGGATGGTTCAATCCGCTTGGTTGTGCAGCGTTGGAGTTGATAAGTTTGCTAAAGCATAGGCAGATTAGCCCTCTCATGAGAGGGCTTTTTTGATGGCTAACACCAATAGAGATATCTCAAATAATTTGCAAACAAAATACAGCACTTTCTTTCTGGGTAAGGTACAGCTTATCTGCTGAAGTCAAGGGTTCTAAGCCGATCTGTATACCTCACTAGCTTCAGAAATGCTGTAGACCATGAATCAAAATAAGCTAATAAAAGGCTAATCATTAGGCTACACAGTCAGGCGATCGCTCAGCGAACTTACTGCCGGTTAACAGACGCCTTGCCTCATCACTGCAGCCGTCGTGGCTCTCTCAGCGAACCAGGGGTGAGATGCACTCCTGCATCCGCGACTTGCAGATGAGTGAGTACCGTTATGCATCATGTACATCCCACAGTGGGAGCTTCAGACTCATCTGATCAGACTGCTTCAGCAAATCCATTGATGGCAAAAGCAGCGGAAGTTGCAAAGACCACAGAAGACTCGTCTCAACGCTCTGACGTGGGTCGACTGCAGGAAAACAGCTAAGGTGATCTTTGAAAAAGAAAATACCCAGAAAATTGTCTGTGGTAGGTTGGGTTGCAGCGCTAGTAAAACCCAACAGAGCAGGATGTTGGCAATGTTGGGTCTCGTGCCTCGACGCCAACCTACAGTGGTACATTCATTTCTAGAAATCTCCTAAGTTGGCAGCGGAGTTGTTGGAGGCTCGTCAAAAGCTCAATAATCTGCTGCCGAAGGCTCAAGCCGATACTTTGATAGAAATTTTGTAGGGGTGCAGGGCCTTGGGCCTCTACCGTCATTAAAAAAACGCCTTCCCTAGGGAAGACGCTTTGTGTTCGACGCATTCGTCCGAAGACGAATTAGGGTTAAGCAGACAATGCTGGAGCTTGATAGCCAACAGGGACTGCAGGTCCGCTGGCCAAATCTAGCGGGAAGTTGTGAGCATTGCGCTCATGTAATACTTCAAACCCTAAGTTGGCGCGATTCACCACATCAGCCCAACTCGGTAATACCCGACCTTGAGAGTCCAAGATGGAGTGATTAAAGTTAAAGCCGTTGAGGTTAAAGGCCATGGTGCTAATGCCCAGAGCCACAAACCAGATACACACCACAGGCCATGCTGCTAGGAAAAAGTGCAGCCAGCGTGAGTTATTAAAACTGGCATATTGAAAAATCAAGCGACCAAAATACCCATGGGCGGCCAGAATATTGTAGGTCTCTTCCTCTTGGCCAAACTTGTAACCATAGTTCTGGGATTGGCTGTCGGTCGTTTCACGAATGAGGCTTGAGGTAACCAGCGATCCATGCATGGCACAGAACAACGAGCCGCCTAAAACTCCCGCAACTCCCAGCATATGAAACGGGTGCATCAAAATATTATGTTCCGCCTGGAAGACGAACATAAAGTTGAAGGTACCGCTGATCCCCATCGGCAGACCATCTGAGAAGCTACCTTGACCAATAGGGTAGATCAAAAACACAGAGGTCGTTGCTGCTACAGGGGCCGAATAGGCAACGCAGATCCAAGGACGCATACCCAGGCGATAGCTCAGCTCCCACTCTCGCCCCATGTAACAGAGCAAGGCTGGAATATAGTGGAATGCGATCATTTGGTAAGGGCCACCATTGTATAGCCACTCATCTAGAGTGGCCGCTTCCCAAATTGGATAAAAATGGAGGCCGATCGCATTGGAAGAGGGAACAACTGCTGCGGTAATAATGTTGTTGCCGTAAAGCAACGAGCCCGAAAGCGGCTCACGGATACCATCAATATCAACCGGAGGAGCGGCTATGAAGGCGAGAACAAAAACAGTTACAGAGACTCCGAGAAGCGGAATCATCAAAACACCGAACCAGCCAATATAGAGCCGATTTTCGATGCTGGTGACCCAATTACAGAATCTCTCCCACAAGGATGTATCTTGACGTTGGAGAAGAGTAGTCATTGATCTTCACAGTGAAATCATCTAAGTGAATGAACCTATTAGAACAAAAGAATATAAAGATCTCAGGAATAAGCCCGAAGTTAGGGCGATTTTGCACTACTCCCGCAGGATGCAATCGCATTCGCGATATTAAGTAGATAGCCACAATAGATAGCCACAATTTTCGTAGGGTGTGTCATCGCGCAGCGTGACGCACCAACCCCTCACGTAACGGTGCGTTGGGCTAACACTACAGCGTTCTTTATTTCTGGCCACCCATTTAGCAACAGCCTGCGAATATCTTCACAGATCGATTCGAGACAGGCCATATACCCGGCGCTATGAGGAGTTCATTGATCCGCAAGTGCGACTTTCCAGCATTAAGCAATTCAGATGTGTAGAAGGGTTGGGGTTGGGCTGAATAGAGGGAATTTTCAAGTATCAATATAAGCAGCAAAAAAGAAGAATACAAAGAAGTCAAGCAAATTAGCATTTATGAAGTCAGGTGAGCTAATTACTATAAGCGATCGAACGCACCGTACTCTTACTTCAGATTTAGTCGATGCAGCTACCACTATCCCTGAGCCTTTACTCCCCTTCAATAAATTCTTATGCGGCTTGGAAATTTTAGATCCTGTTGCAGCTAGTACATCACGGCAGAAGTATGCTCATTATTCAGAATGCTTGAAAGGCGCACCCGCTGTGGGTTGACATTTTGCATTTTGCATTCCGCGTAGCGGTACTAGTCTTGAGATAAATACACAGAGCATATTGAATATGACCATTTGTTTGCAGCGATTGTTCCTAAATTAGTCAGCGTTGAAAACACGAGCCTTGAAGGCTTTAGAAAAGCTCTTTTACAACGATCAGATATTCTCAAAATCGATAACGATAAATGGCTACTGCAAGTAGAAAAGGAAACCTATGATGTCATTCTTGATCGGTTGCCTTGGAGTCTCCAAGTGATCAAGCTCCCCTGGATGGCTCAAGCTCTATGCTCTATCTGTAGAATGGTAGCTTTAGAACATAATCGATATAGCGGTTAACTGTTGGCAGCCATGAGTAGAAAACCTACTGGTCGAACCACCAGGCTCGTTAGAGTGCCGATTCGATTTGAAGCTCAAGTCAAAGCCTTCATTCAGCAATTCAAGCAACAAGAGGTCCAACAACGATCGCAGTCAGAGAGCAAATGCTAGTTATTACTGCAAAGGCTGCTACGGCACTGATATGGACAGCTCTAGCACAATCAGACTCAAAGCCCTGGACAGAATGGATGCAAACGGTTCAAGAGCATCCCGCATGGGTTTGGGGGGCAGCAGCGATCGCGCTTATCATCGGAGTCTTTGCGTTCGGGGATACGGTTTCTGGGACGTTGAGCCTGTGGGGAATTGAAAGCCCATTTCGGCAAGGCAGGTTGTCTAGCGCTGAGTTGCCAAAAGTTCGCAACAAACTCTTGCGAATTCTCAGGAACGAAATCGACCGGCGGCTGGATACCTCCCTCCATAAAAGCGTCAAAATCGATCTGGGCATGGAAGACCAGCAGCAGCAGGTCGGCAAGCATAAGATAAAGCTTGTTTCTGAGGACTCATCAGCGATCTCCAAACCTGGAATGCCATCATTCGTCGATCGAGTCTTGATGCTTCTCAATAGACAACCAGCAGAGTCTATCCCACTGTCAGCAACTCAGAAGATTGTAGAGGTCTTTGAGCGGCCAGATATCCAAGGGAAGCTGTTGATTCTGGGGGAACCAGGTTCAGGTAAAACGACCGAACTTCTCCATCTGGCTAAAGACCTGGTAGAAGGAGCTTCCCAGGACAAAAACCTACCTATTCCTTTGATTTTGGAGCTATCCACATGGAAGGAGAGTGAATCGATGCAGCAATGGATTGCTGATACAGTCAAAAAGCAATACGGCCTTGCCCCAAAAATTACCGATCAGTGGCTTCAGCAGGACGATATTTTTCTACTGTTAGATGGTCTTGATGAGTTGGGTTTGATGAACCAAAAGAAATGCATCGGTGCGATCAATGCATTCATGACAAAGAAGGTGAGATATGGTCTCGTTGTCTGTTGCCGTCGAGAAGAATATGAAGCTGGTCAAATCAAGTTAGATTCTCTCAATGGTGCAGTTTATTTGGAACCGCTTCGGGAAGAGCAAATACAGACTTTCTTTAAGCAGCTCAATCGATCAAGCATATGGCAACAAATCCGGACTAACTCAAAGCTTGTAGAACTTGCCCGGTCACCATTATTTCTTTCCATGATGGTGGTAGCTTATCAAGGGAGGGGGATTGCTAGTCAAGCGGATTTATTTGATGCCTTTATTGCTCAAAAGCTAAGGGAAGGAAGTAACAACGTTTACCCTCCTAATAAGTAACCGTCCCTAGCGTTGCTGTTGTGGGAGCAAAGAAGGGGGCTCTTTTCCAGTTCGTGCTGCCAAGCAGGCATGAGTCAGGAAATCGAGGATGTTTTTGCCTTGAGCCTTGAGCGAGGTAGTGACGGTGAGTAGTCGAGCCACG
>JBHJHM010000074.1:0-49310 GCA_050330865.1 Leptolyngbyaceae cyanobacterium | reverse complement strand
ATTCCTGCCACAGTTGAGCAATGAGGGCATCCTTTTCCTCATCACTGAGTCCGTCGAGTGGGGGCAGGTCTTTCATGGCCAAAGTTTACCACCCGTACCAGTAAAACTTTGCAAGTCAACCCAGTTGAGCAATTACAAAATATATTTCATGTTTAGAAGGGTCGTTATTGGGCTTGAAAAATCGCATCTTTTGCATAAATTGACTGTAGTTTCTTGTCCAGATGCATCTCATTGTCGATGAAAGATTTCTTAGTTGGCAACGTTCCCTCAGCAAGCCAAGTTTGTCGAAGCTTAATTGCTGGTATCTGTGCTGCCATGGGATCATCGTAGTCTTGTCCGCTGGAAATTGTCGCATTAACTTTCTGGCTGAAGTATGTGTCGGCAATTTGTTCATTCAGTATGCCAGCCATAGCCTCATGTAACCTTGCAAGTGGAATAGACTCAGTGTATACGACTGGAAGCAAGTGGTCGAACTGTGGGATTACATGTGGATCAAGCTTCTTCATGTCTTTTGGGAGATAGCTTTCTACAAAGTCACGGAAATTTGCAGCTCTAGGATCAGAACCCGTCATCGCTCGATAATTATTGAAAATATCAGTATTGCCACGCTGCTGAATAAACTTATTTATGAATAATGAAATAATTCGATCAATGGGATCGCGATGAACGAATATTATGTGATCAGCTTGGGTAAAGTCTTGAGGATATTGGCACCTGTGATGCTGGAGAATGTACTGTAGAACATCCTGATATTGAGGTTTTGGATCAGCATTTGATAGCCCTACAATTAGCCCTTTAAAGGCTGAGCATGCATTCTTCCTGATATAGCAATAGACTATCCGCTTTCCTGAAAAGTCGAAAATAAAATGAGGATAGCCTTTTCTATTGCCGAAACGCATCCACATTCCCCTTAGCAAGTGGCGATTATCTAGCTTTTGTATTTCGGAACTCATAGTACTCATCATTTGCCTTCCTGAAATTTGGAGCATTCAACAGATGAAAACAGACCAGAGAACGAAAAGAATGGATTTCCGAGTCTAAAAAGGAGTGGCGGTAGCTGCCGAATAGCACTATCTTAAAGTAGAGTTTGAATGTTGTAGATGTAGAGTATTTTTTCGAATTTTAGAAAGTTGGTAAACTTTCTAAGGACTTCTACTATGGAAAACTCAGTTCTAATCATCGCTGCGACAGCATATGCCTAAAGCTTTGGGAACTTTCCTTCAATTCTTGATAAGTCCCTTCTGCAACAACCTGTCCTTGCTCTAGTTCGAAGATTTTGTCACACTTTTCAACTGTGCTCAATCTATGTGCAATCAGTATGATCGTAAGCTGATGACTTAACCCATTAATGGCAGTCATCACTTCTTTCTCGGTTGAATTATCCAGGGCACTTGTTGCTTCATCGAATACGACAACTGAAGCCTGCCGATACAATGCTCGCGCAATCCCAATTCGCTGGCGTTGCCCTCCCGACAAGCGAACTCCTCGCTCTCCCACATAAGTGTCATAACCTGTAGGCAACTTCTCAATGAATTCGTCTATCCGAGCAAGCCGAGCAGCCTTACGAACTTGTTCAAAATCAATTTCTTCTCTAGGTACAGCAAAAGCTATATTTTCAGCAACCGAAGCGTCTGTCAGAAAGATACTTTGAGGCACCATAGCAATACCTTGTTGCCATGCCTGTAAGCTTTCTCCTTTCAGCAGCTGATCGTCCACCCACATTTCTCCCTTCTGAGACTGCAGCAAGCCTAATATTAAGTCTGCCGTCGTACTTTTACCGCTACCGGTACTTCCTACAAAGCCTACTGTAGTCTTTGCAGCGATCTTCATATTTAGGCCTCTCAACACCCAGGCACTGTCGTGGCTATAGCGAAACCAAATGTCTCTAAGTTGCAGGTCCTTATTTAGGATCAAGGGAAATTCAGAAGCGGGTAATATTGCTAAAGGAGCTATGGAGCGCTTCAAAGCAATCAAAACTCTTATTAATGAGGCTCTTGATCCTTGAATTGTTGCAAAGCAGCCAAAAACGGATTGTAGTGCTGGAAGTAGCCGCTTTGCTCCTAAGGCTAAAGCACCTAAAACAGGCACCACTTCACTGAAATCACCGTCATTTCCTGAGGCTAGGGCTAGGAGGGCAATTCCGCACATGGCGATCGCTTCAACCATGCTTCTTGGCGAAATTGCCCAAAAAGCATTCATAGCTTGACCTTGTCTGAAGTTGTAATCTGAATTTCTGTAGAGCTGCTGGAAAAAGCTTTGCCTATGTGAAATTAATAGTTCTCGAATCCCTCCTAAGCTCTCCTGTACCGCTTTGATCTTGAGCTGACCTGATCGGGATATGGTTTTGCTATTCTGCTCCAAAACCTTCCGCTTCAGTCGATATATAGTAATGTAAGCTCCACCCAGCAAAACAGCTGCTGATACTGCTGTACGAGCATCAATTAAAATCAGAGCCCCTATTATTCCTATCGACAACATGCTGTCGGTGAATAGGACCAGCAATGGCCGGACAACTTGTACCGTAATGCGGTGGGTATCATCTATCAAAGTCTGCATCAAGTCGCTACTGTTATGTTGAATGTAAAAGCAGTAGGGCTGATGTAAAGTCTTCTGAAAAATTTGAGAACTTATATCGCTACCAATTGACGCTGATAGAGTAAGTTGCACATGTTGAGTTAGGAGACGCAAACCGCTGGCAACAAGGGTAGCAATTATAAAAAGTAGAGCTAGCCCTGTGACCAGTTGCGATGATGAGGTGATGTTTGCATAAACGAATAGAGGTTGCCATCGGGCATCTGTTAGAAGTCTAGAAGGATCACTGAGTACTCCTAAGAATGGGAGAAGAATTCCCAAGCTGATCATCTCACTGAGAGAAGAGACGAGCATCAGCATTAGCAACATTCCCATTCGACGCCGATGTTGCGAACTCATGTACCCTAATAGCTGTCGGATATCGCGAACCAAGGAACTATCTTTCTTTGTTGAGATTTGTTTCTTCATAGCAAAAGCACGATATCTAGTTTCCTGAAAGTGGTTCCTTATCTATTGTTATGAGGGCATCCTAAACAAAACAAACCTATTTCAATGATTGGCTTACTATGCAAATCTCTTCTGAAGAATTCAGTTGTCTTCAGAAAGCCATCTGGAAATTTTACGTATCCAGAACCACAGAAATATTGAAACCGTTGCTCAAAATATTTTGATCTGTGAAGAGCAAGGTCAAGATATTGATATAGATGCGTGGTAAGGCAAATCTAATTCATTTGTCAGTTCTTTGCAGCCATAATGCAAATTCTAAAGAAGTCGGCAAGACTTGCACCATTAGCATCGATTGCAAAATAGTCAAATACATACCAAACCTTAATAGGCACCTGATTTTTTCAGTACAGCAGCAAACGTTCTAAACAAAATGCTGATGTCCAACCAGATAGACCAGTTCTGAATGTAGTGTAGGTCAAGCTTTAGTACATCGTCAAAATTGTCGATATCAGAGCGCCCCGATACCTGCCACATGCCAGTGATTCCAGGTAGTACATCTTGACGAATAAAGTAGTGCTGCTTGAACTTCTCGACGTCTCTTATGGGTAAAGGGCGGGGTCCTACCAGGCTCATTTCGCCCAGTAGAACGTTGAAAATCTGAGGTAGCTCATCCAAACTGTAGCGGCGAATGAATCTGCCCACACTCGTGATCCGGGGATCGGCTTTTATTTTGAATAGTACACCGTCTTTTGTCTGATTCATCTGTTCAAGCTTTCCCTGCAATTTGTCGGCATCCTGTACCATGCTGCGGAATTTCCAAACCTTGAAAGGGCAACCATGCAGTCCAATACGAGTCTGTTTGTAAAAGGTAGGACCAGGAGAATCGAGGCGGATAGCAAGGGCGATCGCTAAATAAATCGGCGAGGCCAAAACGATAAACAGCAAAGCAAAAACAATGTCGAAGCCGCGCTTAGTCCAGAAATCCATGCCAGAAATGACGGAGGGATAAAAGCTGACGCAAGGAACTTCACCGCTCAGGGTGTGAATGTTGGCGCCTCCAAAGGTTCGATCTTGCTCAATCGGAACAACGTGTAAGGTAATACCCAAAGTCTGGAACCGCTGTCCTAAAAACATCCGATTTTTGATAGCATCCCAAGCAACAAAGACTTCGGCAATGCCTAATTGCTCAATCTGTTCGAAAGTATCGGTACGATGGTCGCGGTCAAGGGCCTTTGCATCAAGCACACTAATTACCCGGTAGCGCTGCTCATTTTGGACGACAGTCATAGCTCGATCCCGGTATCCCGGGTCAGCGATCACCATCGCAGGGTAGCGAATAGAACCCCGCATTCTGAGTAAGTGGGTCAGCTGATCTGTAACGAAACGTCCACCACATACAAATAAGATGCTGAACCCCCATAACAGCACAAACTGAGACCTAGAGACAAACTGGTTAGGGCTGTAAAAATAACTAATGAGCAATAGGACTAAAACAGAAAGGCTGAGCGCCTTAATCACCCCCAGATAATTACGGCGGGCATTGCCGGGCTTATAGAGATTACCTGCAGAGAAAAAGCTCAGACTAATGCCCAAAACCACAATTAAGGTGACCCGGGTTGCCTCAGCACTCCAAAAAGACTGGGTTGGTGTTCCCAGAACTTTTGCTAATATAGAAGCTGCGCTAATTGACAATACATCTGACGCAAGTAATACTGAACGACGCATCCAGCTTAATAGAACACCCCGACGCAAACCTGCAATACCCGGCGTACTACGGATGTCTTGCTTAGAGACAGCTGAGACTGGCGTTGGAGAATCAATGTATCCCATGGGACTGATTACCTATAGAGAGTCCGGAACTGCTGGCTTCCAATAGTCACAAAGCTGCTTTCGGAGAGCCGCCTACTAGGATGCTCCCATTTTAAGGAATCTAAGCAGTATACCCGCTTTTACATTCTGACTCGTTTGCGATTAATTACTCTGCCTGTAAACTGGACGCACTGTTTCGATTAGCTTAGAGTTGCTTCACTCAAGTCACAAGTGTTCCTATTTGAAGAGACAATGAATTCATGAATTAAAGAGAATAAAATCTATATACACATACATTAGATTTCCTGATACTTTCGTAGGCTGCGCTACATTGCTGACAATGTATCTACCTAGCTAGGCTCCATAAAAAATTGTCATCAAAGCACAGCAGTCTTAAGCAATCGATATTAAACACTGGCGTTTCAAATGATGCAAGAAGAATAACTTATACAGGAACTATCCATAAGACTCAATCTTTTCATTGCCATCTGGTGTCAAGGGTTGAAACTTTCTCAAACCTAGCCTTTGCTGAAGAATATTCCACAGATATAGAGGATTGAGAACAAGGTATCGATACCATAAACGCTTGGGTTCTTGAACTAGTCGAAATAGCCACTCTAGTCCTCTATCTTGAAAGAACTTGGGAGCTTGCGGGAGATTGCCCGCAAAAAAGTCAAATGCCGCGCCGACCGCTAAAACCGGAATTTCGAGAAGATCTCTATATTCATAAGCCCAAACTTCCTGTCTAGGGCAACCAAGGCCCAGAATAAGCGCGTGAGCACCTGAAGCTTTAACTCGGTCAACAACCTCTATTTTTTCATGCTCCGAAAGCCTGCGAAACTTTGAAGGTTCATACCCAGCAATTTCAAGCATTGGAAAACGGTGCTTTAAATTACCAACTAGATTGTTTACAACTTCCTTTTTGCTACCGTAGATATATACGCTTAAATTATTTTCTGCAAAAGCATTCAGAGTTTTCAGGGTTAGATTTGGCCCATAAACTCTATCTGGCAAGCTCTTACCGTGTAACCACCGCAATGCCCAGCGAACGGGCTGACCATCGGGGACGACTAGATCTAAGCCATTTAAGCGTCGAGCATGAGTTGGGTTGAGAAAACCAGTCATGACCCCATGAACAGCTAAAGCGCTAACAGAGTATGGTTGCTTTTTGATAGCAGCATCGGCAATCTTGCTGACAGCAAACTCATAATCTACTGCATGAATATAGATACCAAGAATAGAATGCTTACCCTTATTTATCATGACTGCTTCCACCTCTCTAGATTACCTTCGTATATTTCTTCCAGAATATCTTTCACGGTATATTTGATAGACCATTCTGGGTATCGCTGCTTGAACTTTGATAAATCACTGATATACCAGATATGATCACCAACTCGATTTGATTCAGAGTAGGAATAGTTTAGCTTTCGACCAGTAATCTCTTGGCAAAACTCAATCGCTTCTAGCATTGAGCAATTGCTTTCACGACCTCCGCCAATGTTGTACACAGCCGCACTATCTGGATCTTTATAAAACTCATAGAAGGCTAAAATTAAATCAGTAGAATGAATATTATCTCGGACTTGCTTCCCTTTATAGCCAAAAACCGTATATGGATTGCCGGTAACCGTACACCTCATCAAGTAGGCTAGAAAACCATGGAGCTTTGTTCCTGAATGATTAGGACCGGTTAAGCATCCCCCACGAAAAGAACCTGTCTTAATACCAAAGTATCGGCCATATTCTTGCACTAAAACATCTGCAGCAACCTTTGAAGCACCAAAGAGAGAATGCTTACATTGATCGATGCTCATATCTTCTGAAATACCAGAGTAATACTTATGAGAAGAATCTATCTCCCATCGACTCTCTTGCTCTACTAAAGGCAAAAAATTTGGCAGATCACCGTAAACTTTATTCGTTGAAGTAAAGATGAAAATTGCTTCGGGACAATATTCTCGGGTTGCTTGCAGGAGATTTAGAGTACCATTAGCGTTTACCGAAAAATCAGAGAAGGGATCGCTTGCAGCCCAATCATGAGAAGGCTGTGCTGCTGTATGGATGACAAGAGAAATATCTTGACCAAACTCTTCAAATATCTGCTCTATACTTGAATAGTCGCGGATATCTACGTCACGGTGATCATATTTCTGCAGATTGGCCTCTAGCTGCTTTCGATTCCATTCGGTAGAAGCTTCTTCTCCAAAGAAGAACTTACGCATATCATTGTCTATACCAACAACATGCATACCAAGCTGGCTGAAGAAGCGAGATGCTTCAGAACCAATCAAGCCAGCTGAACCCGTAATAATTGCTACGCTCACAATCTTAGCTCCTCCTTATACGGTCAAATTTCAGTAAAAAGAACGCTAGCTTAGTTTCTAAAGTGGTCTAGGCAAATCGAGGTGACTACCATACTTTACGTAAGAGTACTGGCTCTGTAAAGGGCGATCGCTAGAAGATTTGAAATATCTAATTCATTGCGTATGCGATGCACTCATGATGAGATTGACTACGTAGCGAAGCAGAAGACAACCTCGTTGAAAGACCACTCAATAATCCGTTGTATTGTTTTTCGTAGCTGTTTCCCATAAATCTTAGAAGATACGACTCTTTGATCTGAAATACCTGGAAATTGATAAGTTACAGTTGATTTCATAATGGTCTATAAGAAATTACGATTTGATTTGAGTACAGGGTCTGAGCTTAATTCTCAAATAGAGCTTCATATCGCTTGCTGATAAATGTCCATCAGCATCTTATAGTTTCGCTCCGAGGTGTATTTCGCTTCAAACTCAGCCCTGGCTTCTCGCCGCATTTCGGCCATTTTTTTTGGATAAGCCATCGCCCAATCTACTTTCTCGATCAAGTCCCGTGGATTGCCAGTCTCAAACAACAAGCCTGTGCGGCCAGGTTCGATAAGTTCCGTTGTAGCTCCAATTTTAGAGGCAATTACGGGAGTCCCCTTGGCAAAGGACTCGATAATAGTTCGGGGTAGTCCCTCATACCATTGTGATGGGAACACAAGAAACGATGCAGCACCCATAAAGTCATAAACCGTTTCTGGAGGTTGCTGCCCTAGCCATTCAATCTTAGGGACTGACATCGAAGCCTTTAAAACCTCCGTTGAAAGAGGGCCATCGCCCACAATCTTTAAAGGAGGCGCCGACTTATTCTCTTTCCAAGCATTAATTAAAGTATTAATTCCTTTCTCGGGAGAGAGCCGACCGACAAATAGAGCATAACCACCACACCCGTCACCCACACCAGGATCACGATCAAGAAAGTTAGACTTTACAATAATTTTGTACTCAGGAAGACCACCTTCTATTAGCTTGGATCGTGAAAACTCTGTTAATGCTATAAATATATCAACCTGATTAAGCCATGTTTTCATCAGTCGATGCGTGGCTAGCATAGTGGCAACGACTGCGCTGCCTGCCATACTTTCCCGATAGCAAGCATGAACAACGCCAGGCCAAGGAACAAGCTTTCCAAGGCAGTCTTCGCAAGTCTTATCTTGCCTAAAGAAGTACCCGTTTAGGCAAAACAGTCTGTAGTTGTGAATCGTTTGAACAACTGGAATATTATGTCGCTTCGCAGCATAATAAATAGACGGCGAGATAAGCGGAAAAAAATTATGAACATGCATAATATCAGCATGCTTATTTAGGAGAATTTTGTCTAGTCGTTGAATCGAATCTTGCGACCAGATAGTTCTGAACGATGTCCTTAGCTTACCAAGTCTTTCAATTTCATCATTGTGGGCCTCGTATCTGATAGTCTCATTGCCTCTATCGCGAAGGAGATTATCCTCTGCTTCTAGGACAGCGTCTTCACCACCTCTGAACTGATATCGGTTATGTACAGTCAGAATTATCATAGATTTTAGGTTCTCTCTAATGCACTGAGAATACCGCAGTAAACGTTATCAACCATGTTTTCAATCGAGTAATCTTTACCTGCCCTCAGCGCCGATAGCTTTATTTTTTCATAGGTAGCTCTATCTCGAAGAAGCGAAACGACTGCATTCGAATATTGAAAAACATCATTGTGCGTCATAAGCCCATTGACGCCGTTATCAAGATATGAAATCTCAGGACTATGATTAGGAATATCTGTAGTTACCAAAGGAACCTCTAGTGCAAAAGAGTCCAATATCCCAAGCCCTACCAGCCCCGGCATTAGATATAAGCGGCTGATACTGAAGACTTCGACCTTTTCTCGCCCAAACAAGGGACCTAGGTATCGTATCCAATCATGTTTTCCAGCCATCTCCTCGACATACTGTCTTTGAGGTCCGGAACCAACTATCAGTAATTCAAAGTCTTTTACTTGTTGCCTGATTAGATCAGCCGATTTAAATAGGAATGGTAGATTCTTATACTCATATAAGCTGCCACAGAAAAGACAGATATTCTGACCTTTTAAGTTATATTTTTGCCGAATTACGGTTCTATCTTCATCAGAAACTTTGCCTAGGCTTACTCTAAGAGCGCGAGTATCGATAGAGTTTTCGAACGACGTTATTCGTGTCTCATCAAAGCCAAGTTTCTCAATTACTTTCTGACTTCGCTCATTGTAGACAAACCACCAGTGGGCATGATTTGAGACAGTTTTCTTGATGCTTTCTGCGATCGCATGGCTTTTATCTGCTTGGAAGTTACGACCGTGACCCCAAAAAGCCAACTTTATGAGTCCTAAAGATTGAAGAAACTGTATGTAGTAATTAATTAGAAGTTTACTTGCCTGCTCGACAACAATTAAGTCCTTATCCTTAACATATTGGGTGACTGGCTGCCAATAAAGTTCTTTGCCATAGATTTTGATGATCTTATTAGGTACAAAATATCCCCAGCTAACATGGACCAGATCCTGCTTTTTACGATCACTGTCACCGCCGTCACCATAGACCAAACTAAGCTCCACATTGGAATCATCCAACTTATCCTTCAGTTGCTCAAAAAATGGCTTGCGATAATGTGGCAAGGACTTACATAAAAACAAGACATGCTTCTTTTTATTCACAACCATAGCGATTACTTCAAAACTGATGACAGTTTAGTTTGGCAAGTGTTCAAAGAAAAATCTTTGAAAATTTATACTTTGAGAAATCTCTTGACATAAGAGGTGTGTTCTTCAGGGGACTATCGTATCGAAGATTGTTCTGGCAAAATTATCCACTGAGTTAATTTGAGCAAACATCTGCATCTGCTCAAAATTGCCAAGCTTGTCGGCAGGCAAATCAAGACATTGAACTATAGCCTCTGCAATGCTATCAGATGATTGAGAGTTCACGAGCAGACCCAACTGGTATTGTCTAGTAACTTCCCCCATGAGGCCATAGTTAGAGCAAATAGTAGGCTTTTGGGCTGCCGCAGCTCGCACTAAAATACCACTCATACCAACATGTTGCTGGTATGCTGCTAATACAATATCGGCCAGATGAAAGTAGCTGAGTACAGTTTCTTCTGGAACAAAATCATTTTGGACAATAATTTGGATGGGCTGGGATTCTTGGAGCTCCTGAAGCCGAGTACGAATCGGTACAATGTCAGAGCTGCTGAGTTTTCCAACCACCAAAAAGCACAATCGTTCTGACTGATTATCTGACAGTTTATTAAGAGCTTCAATGATTTCATAAATTCCTTTTCTCTCGTTTAAAGCGCCAAATAGGAGGAAAATTTTTCTACTTGGTGCGATCCCTAAGCTGTTACGAAGCGTAAATACTTCTTGATCTAGAGAAGGTTGTAGGGGAACAGGGTCAGGAAGATAAACGGCTTGCGAGCGTCCTAACAGTTGGTTAATCTGTTTGACTGCGAAAGGGTCGAGGCAGAATAAAGTATGCGCCATAGGATGTGCTAGTCCAAGGCTAATCTGGGTCCGTTCACGCCAAGCTTGGATATTTTCCCATTTCTGAGTGATATGTGAAGAAAAGGTGGAGTAATGAAAAGTCGGTCGAAAATAGATACTTGAAAAAGGGCAGGGTAAATGACGCCTGAGGATAATAGGAAAATGGCTTCTATCTAGGTAAAGTAAGAGACAATGATTAGCTGTTAATTGTTCAGCATATTTTCTGAGTAAATGCCACTCTTGTAAAGCTCGTTTCAAGCTTGCAAGACCGTTCACCCTGGATACTAGAGTTTTATATTCAGCTTGAGTTATCGCTGTAAATTGAATAGTCGACAAGTTGGCTGTTGATGCAATCGCCGTGATATCTGGATACTGTTCTAAAAAACGGGGAGAAACAACAATATGTAAATTTCCTACTATACAATGTTTTTTCCAGTAACTTGTTAAATAGTAAATATAGCTAGAATGATGCCCAGTGATTTCCAGATCAAAGAGTAGTATGTTCTTCACATCAAACGCTCTAAATACCTTCAAAAGATGAGTATATCGAAATTGAATTTGACTTTCTAAACATGGATAGAAGGCCGGTTAGATTTCTCAGAGAGTAGTTCTCGATAGAGCTGCTCGTATCGATTTGCTTGTACCTTGAGGGAAAAGCTTTTCTCCACTTTGCTTCTAGAATTTTGCATGAGCTTCTTTTGGATATCATCGCTCTCATGCTCAAGAATCCACGCAATTCCTTCAGCTAAATCATCTGCTGAAAAGCACGCAGCACGATATCCATTTTCTTTATGGTCGATGATGTCCTTTAACCCTGTGGAGTCAAAGGAGACAACTGGTGTTCCACAAGCCAATGACTCTATGGCAGTTTTCCCAAAGGCTTCCTGAGTAGAAGGCACGACAGTAACATCAGCAGAAGAATAAACGAGAGCGAGCGTGACATCATCGCTGAGTTTTCCTAAATAGGCTGTTTGCAATCCCATCTCAGGGGGCTTATCGGGTTCCGAAGAGCCAAAGACAATCAGTTCGGTGTTGTCGTAGAGCCCTCTTCGGGCAAGGTTCTTTGCAGCTGCCTGGACATAAGCGAAGCCCTTCCGTTTATCAGTAACAGCGCTGATAGCCCCGAACAGCACCAATTTTTTGTCTAGGGGTAAGCCTAAAACTTCTCTGGCGACTTTCTTATGGATTGGTTTGAACTTTTGAGTATCTAAGGCGTTGTGAATCACCTCAATCCTAAATTTGTTCAATAAGGAACTCTCTCTAGCACACGATGCCAGCCAATGGCTGATAGGTGCGATCGTCAGATTAAGCGATTTCCAGCTATCTAATTTTCTTTTCCAAACTTGTCGTGAAATATCCTGTTCACGAGTAGACGATAGTTGAGGACATTTGCCACAGTTGACCTTGTAGCGATCGCATGCTCCAGAGTAATGACACCCACCTGTAAAAGCCCACATATCTCGTAATGTCCAAACAATTGGCTTTTCTAAACGTCTTAGATCCTCAGGGGAAAGTAGACCATGTCCCGCCCAGTGGATGTTGATAATGTCCGGGTTAAGACGGTCAATATAGTTGAGAAAAGGGTTTTGGACTAGAGGTATAGTCATAGCCGGCGAAAAGGAATGAGTTCTCACGCCTTTATAAAGTTGTAAAGGCAAGCTATCCACAAATTCGGCATTCAAGTTATAGATGGATTTATCAATGAAACCACTGATACTATGCACGCTTGGATCACCGCTTCGCTTGCGTGCTACAAGCATAGTAGACTCAAGGCCTGCCTGCTTAAGCGCTTTGTGCATCCAATATGCACCTCTGGCAGCACCGCCTTCAATATCGGAATAGTTGATGTGTAAAACTTTCATATGAGCAAAAGCCTTATCGAATTGGCTTTACAATCACTGTCTATGGCAAAGACCCACCTCATAGGCTTTAAGAGATCGCGCAATCAATGTTTGGCAGATAAGTTGAGAACCTTTTCTTCTGTCAAAGCTGATATAACCTCAGATGAAAAGTTTTCCTTAGCAAACTCAGCACCTGCTCGCCCCATTTTGTGTCTCAGATTTGGCTCGAAACCTAGTAAACACATCTTTTGAGCCAGTATGTCGCTGTCTCGCTCAGGTACAAGAAATCCAGTGTGTTTATCTTGTAGGCTGTCAGGGAAGCCATTATGATCGGTCGCGATTACAGGTAATCCAACAGCTTGTGCTTCCTGAAGTACCAACCCTTGACCTTCTGTATCGCCATTACTAGCGGTGACGCTGGCAAGCACAAAAACATGAACACTCTGTAAGAGTTCCTTAATTTCCTTCTGACTTTTTCGACCCAGCAACTCTACGGAATCATTGAGATTGAGATCATGAATCTGGTCTAAGAGCTGAGATTCCAGATTGCCTTCTCCTACGATAATGAGTTTTGCCTCTAGACCTGAATCCAGCACTTTTCTGAAAGCAGCAATAAGATACTGATGTCCTTTTTTTTCAGTTAACCTACCAATCGACATAAAAATGACAGGTGATAACTTCAGATCTTGGCGGTCATAATAGGTGAATATTTTATCATTGTAGCCAACCGGAATTTTGATAACCTTACTAGGCTCAGCCCCTAGCGCTATTAACTTGTTTCGAGTAAACTCGCTATTGGCAATAAACTTTGAGCCATAGGCAAACAAATTTTCATAGATGCGATCGCTTCTAGCTGCTACATAGGAGCTGAAATCACAGCCATGAAAGTAAGTCACAATATCGTCGTGCGGCTTAAAAACTCCAGCCTTAGCCAACGTAGTCAGAAGCACGCCATGCACACCAAAATGGCAGATAATTAAACCCTCAGGTGGGTTTTCTACCATCGCCTTCGCCATGTATACCTGGACAAGCGTTTTGTTATCATCTTGTTCTGAGAAGATATTGAGAATTCTTAGTGACTTCCAACCGGACTTTCTAATGACATGAAAAATGGTTGGGGCAAGCTTTAAAAGTTTCTCGCGATAGCGATAGGGTACATCGACAACTACAATTTCACAATTCTGGTGCACAAACTCAATAGATTCATGGCTGCTGTCCTCTGACTTGTTCACGGACTGGCAGTACAACGTTACTTTGAAGCCCTTCTTTATAAAACCCTGAACCTGGTTGTATATGAATGTTTCTGAGTAAGCTGGAAACTTGTTTACAAATACGTTTATTCTCATAAAGTCGCAGAATAGAACTTTTTCATTAGAGATTCGTGGGGTTTTTCTGCGCGACGTTTATTCTCGTTACAACAACAGCATAATAAAACCAAACAAAATCCACTTTAAATAGACGACTCTCAGTTAAGTTCGAGGTAATGATGAATAACGACAGCAGCAGTGGAATGACAGTTTGATAGCGATCTCTACGGAGCAATCTAAACCCCCAAACTACGCTTCTGGTAATCGAAAGTATGATCGCTATGAGCCCTACAATACCTATACTGAGAGCGGCATCCAAAAATCCATTATGGGCATGGACGGGTTGGAAGTTTGCGGTTCCGACGGTTGCAGCTGGGCCACTAGGATTTGCCCAGAATCCCCAGAATCCGTAACCAAGAAGTGGCTTCTCAGCGATAAGCTGTAACAGCTGAGGCCAAAATTCAGTTCTCCCCGTGAGCGTTAAATCTCTGCCAAACAGTGTCAAGATTGTGTCAGCATTATACGCCACAAATATGCTCAAAAAAGTTGCAGCACAAAAGATTATGTTGAGCAATACCATACTCTTATTGCCAGAGAATTTAACTAAGATGGTAGAGCAAAAGAGTACGCACGCTAACAGCATTAACTGAAACAAAGAACTGGCAGAATTCGTCAGTAATATTACAGCTAAAGATGAAAAGATAGAGAATAGTGAAAAGAATTTATTCTTAACTGTGGGATCGAGATAGTTAATTAACCATAGCAAAAGATGTATCACAGCATAGATCCCTAAAGGATTAGGATGATCTAGGACACCTCTCAGCCCTTTATCCTGAATACCAATCTGGGGAAGGAACATCCCAACGAACAGACTGAGTAGTATGACAACTTGACTACCCCATCTGAATAGTGAGGAAATCTGCGATAAATTATACTCTGCCCCTACATGAGCACCTATTATGCTCAAGAATACAAAAATTGAACTGTTTATAAACGTTACCCATGGAAGCTCAGACCACAAAGTTGATAAAAGTAGTAAAGCAAGCACAAGTGCTAAAGAAAAGTCTCTACATATGAGACTAAAGTGCGAAAAAAGATGACGCGTTTTCGAGCTAAGTATTAGACCAATGGCGATATACGTTAACCATGCTATGGTCACCATGACGCCAGTATTTTTCAGCCAAAATGGATGGAAATAATATAGCGGAAAAACGTTTGTACCAGGAATGATAATGATGAATAGAAATGTTAATAATTTGTGTATACGAGGTGATACTTTCAGTTTTCTTACTATTCCATAAAGCAAGGCAAAGTAGGTACATACCGTGACAACTACTATCCCTAATATTTCTGGTTTTGTCGCAGCCTCTTTCAGAAAAGAAATCATTGAAGGAATGAATTGGCAGTGCTACTGTATTGCTAAGTCTACTAAACAGATTACCCTTCGTATATCAAAAGCTTGTATACCTGGACAAGAGGCAAAATCACTTCCAAAGAGTAATTTATATTTGATAATCCGAAATCTATTTCAAAGCCCGGATTGCCTGATACACCTGAGTACTCGGTTCGCAAATTGCCTCGACTTTCTTTCTGATAGCCGGGGTTACCAATTTCTTTTGTTCCACCTTTGAAATTGGACTTTTGTTTAACTTCGGTATCCGCAGATAAGTTCCAAGCCTACTCTCAAATTCGATTGAGAAGTCGTTCAGTCTATCGAGGAAACCAACGATTGAAAACTTCTTGAGGTTTTCAATCGCTTGATCAATTGCGGCTTGAGAGGATGCCTCTTCCAACGTAATATCGTCTGTGAACATTAAGACGTACTTCCTGGCTTCCCATAGAGAGCGCTCAGAATGAAGAAAGTCACCTAGTTCCTCATCAATGCTTGCGTAGAAAGATCTTTCTTCTTTGTACCTGTCCATGAAATAGTGAGAAAACCAGCGCGATATAGGATCTCTTAGCACGGTAATGAAGTTCCAGTCGCTGCCATACTCTTTCATAGCCCTTTCACTGTAAGAGAAATGACCATATATGTATCGCATATCTGGTAGCGACATGTAGTAAAGAAGTATATTTTCTCGGAAGTCTTCTGGCGTACTACCCACGAGGTTTGCAGCTTTAACGGATGCTTCGTTCGATAGGTCGCCGAATCGACGCCGAGCGATATTGTTGGAGAAACCATAAGTTGCTGCGATAGAGTTTAGGATTGAAGTGCCTCCGCATTTATGAACGTGCAAGAAGAAGACCTTCTTCTCCATATTATTGCCAAACGAATATCTTACTGAGGGCGACAACCGTCTGGCTAGTTGCATTCCTTTAGATAAATCCATGTATTTCCCCAAGAGACTACTTTAGGATATGTGCTCAATCCCACGAACTACGAATATTTTATTCCTTTGCCAAAACGTTGAGAATCTTACAACTTGGCTTGATATTAGGTACTGGAATTCTACACACAAATGCCTGTAGAGACCGAGATCACAAGACCGTCAAAGTCCAAACTGCAGGCATTTCTGGAAACAGTGATTATTCACTTGGGTTGAGCTTAGCTAGTTTCAGCTACGGGACCAGTGAAACCCAATAGCTAAATCATGATTGGCTATGCAGAGGTACTGAATCGAACCCAAGGAAATTTACGAGATGTTACGTAATAGATTATCAGTATTTTGAAGTATTCGGCCAAATTCAAAGCTAGCTTTATAGTAGCTTTATTAGAAAGGAGTTACTGGCACTAGAATACACCTGTCTTGGGGAGCGCGTTTAATCCCTATTACAGCTTCAGTTTGAGTCCCTAGGGCTAACAATTTTCAGCAGCTAGGATTAGTTCCTTGTAAAGTCACCACCTTAAAATTAGGCGTTAATGCTGCGCTAATCGTTGTTGAAGCAATTGCTTCTCGAAGCTGATGATGAGTGTCAGTGAATTGTGCGAAACGACCATAGCCCTTGGTTAGTTTGCCTAGTTCGTTGACGATAGCTCTGCCGTCGTGCGATCGCCACTGCTTCCATACCCTTTACCTTGACGGAAGTGGTAGAAATGACCATCGGGCTCGTTAGCTGGGTTAATACCGTTAGCAACCATTCCTAAAACCTTCTGGTTGGACTGGGTCAGTGTATCTTTAGCTGTCCGTCCTTGAGCATAGTCCACTACGCCCGGACGTACTACTAGCAAAATACCATCTGCCATGCGTCCTAAGATAGAGGCATCGGCATAGCCTACTAAAGGAGGTGCATCGACAATTACCATGTCGTAAGTTTGAGCAAATGTTTGCAGGAGGGATTGCATACGGTTGGAGTCTAATAAAGCTACAGGGTTGGGAGGAACGGCTCCAGCCGTCAACACATCAAGATTTTCTGCTACGGGTTGAATGGCAGATTCAGGGATCGCTTGTCCAGTGATAACGTGGCTCAAACCATTGCCATTGAGAATTTTCAAGGCATGATGCTGACGTGGGAATCGCATATCAGCATCAATCAATAAGACTCGTCGCCCGACCTGCGCTAGGGCAGCAGCTAAGTTGACAGATACCTCAGATTTCCCTTCACCTGGAATCGCACTTGTGATTACGACGGTCTTTAATTCACTATCAGACTGGAGAAACTTCAAGTTGGCTTGCAGGATTTGATAGGCCTCGCGGACGCCTGCATGAGCAGGTTGATCCACTAATAGTCGAGGATAAGCCGGGTCAATAATAGTGCCATCCTCGCGCTGGACAGAGCCTTTTACTAAAGGCAATACTCCCAAAAGCGTGTAGCCATACAGCTCTTTGATTTCTTTGACTGTTTTGACGGAGCTGTCCAGCAGATCCAGCAGAAAGGCAACGGCGATCGCAAACAGAATGCCCACCAAACCACCCGCGGCCAGGTAAAGCTTCCGACTAGGGCCAACGGGTGCTCCGGGTACCTCTGCTAAGGAAACAACACGAACGTTACCGACAGTCTGGTTCTCAATTACGCGGATTTCTTGTAGCTGGGTCAGAAGCGTTTCGTAAGTAGTCTGAGCTGCTTGTAGCTGGCGTTCTAGCTGGCGCTGCGTTTTCTCTAGGCCAGGTAAGCTCTCTAGCTGTTGCAGGTAGTTGGAGCGAGTCTGCACCAGCTGGGCTTGACGATCCACAAGTCCCGTACGTTCTATCTCAAGACGGGCTAGTTCACCCATTAGGCTTTGCCTCAGCTGGCCTAGCTGTAGCTCTCCCGGATCAAAAGCTGCACCTGGTAAAACCTCTTGAATGCGAGTTCGCAGCAGCGTTTCGGCTTCAGCTTCGCGCCGTTGCTCGATGAGCAGCTGAGGATGATTTGCCGTGTAGCGCGATCGCAAATCAGCCACACTAGCTTGCACGGCCTGTAGTTCCTCTAGCGCAGTCTGCACCCCCTCTGACTGATTCAAAGAGGTAATGGCTAATGCTTGAGGCACATTAACGCCTAACTGGCCCTGCAATTCACCCAATTGGGCATTAACATCAGCGAGTTCAGCCTCGACCTGATTCATCTGTGTGTCTAGGTTAGACACCACTTCGACTGCCTGCTCAGCCTCTTCCTCCAAAAAAATAACGTTGTTGAGTTCCTTAAATCGTCGGAGATCCGCTTCTACTGCCAGTACCTCGGCTTCCGTGGCAGGTAGCTGCTCCTCAATAAACACACGAGCGGCAGCGGCTTCTTCGCGATTATCTTCAATGTTCTGCTCGCGATAGGATTCAATTACCTGATTAACAATTTTGGCAGCCTCTTCTGGATCTTTGGATTGAAAGCTAATCTGCAGAACATCGGTACCGGTTACAGGATTCGCACTGACTCTCCTAAGCAGGGAACTCGGCTCCATGGGTTCACCGCTTGCCGTTTCCAAATTTAGGGCTTCAACTGTCGCCGCCATCACAGGAAGCGAACGAACCAGTTCGGCCTGAGTCTCTAAAGGTTCTTGAGTCAGTCTTTCGACTTGCCCTAAATCTCCTTCAGTTAGACCTGTGAGCGATGAGGAACGGTCGCGCTTAATCAGTACCCTACCCTCAGCCTGATAGACTGATTCTTCCGATAAGGCTGCTAGCATGGCCAAACCGATTGCTGCACTGAAAGCGAAAAGCGCTGGAACCCATCGCCGCTTTAGAACGAGCCAATATTTCCGAAAGTCTATTTCTTCAATGTATTCGGTTCCCTGCCGGGATTCACCGTCTGCTTGTTGAGCAACCATAAGCCTCTCGTCACACTAGATCAAAGAGCCTGAGTTCACAAATCCTTGATCCTGAAGACACTAAACGTACGTAGATTCCCTAAGAAAGTAGGACAGAATCGACGTAAACACGCTACCTACGTGCTTTTGTGTACGACCTATCACCCTGCAAGAGCTACACCTGAACTCAATTCTATTTCATCTCAACACTACAGTGGCACATTCCTGCAGCTAGAGGATGAGTATTGTGCCATTTTGTAGATTTTTTGTCAGCGCTACCTGTTGTCTGTTGCGCAAAGCAATGAATTTTCGCTGCTGGAACCCCCAACTGCCAATGTCTTAGAATCTCGATTACATTGCACAGAGGCGACTCTGTAATCGATGCAAAGATTCTACAAAGATTTTCGTGCTCAATCTGGAAAATCAGAATCGCCTCTACAGGGTTTTTACACCTAAGGGTCAAAACGGCAAAATGAAATGCCTGACATGATGTTTATCGTTGATCCGCGGGTTTAATTTGAGAATATTGTGAAGCTGGATGATTCACAATAATCCGGGGTAAGCGATGTTTGAAGCTGCAAAGGATTTCCCAGGAAATAGTACCGGTTAAGTTGGCCCAATGGTCAGCCGTAATGATGTGATCTCCTGCTTGGCCCAGAAGTGTTACCACTGTTCCTTCTTGTAGTGCTGGAACATGGGTCACATCAATCATGAGCTGATCCATTGTAATGTTGCCAATTTGTCTGACGGGCTGACCGTTTACAAGTAAGGTCATCTGATTGGAAAGCGCCCGGGGTACACCATCGGCGTAGCCAACCCCTACAACTGCAATTCGCATCGGCTTAGGCGCGATGAACTGGTGTCCATAGCTAACGCCGGTACCTGCTTGAATCTCCTGCAGATGAGTAATGCGAGCTTTAACTTGCATAACCGGACGCAAGGGTAGAACTGATTCGAGGTGAGGAGCCGGATAAAAACCATAGAGCGCTAGGCCAACCCGAACCCGGTCATAATGCAAATCTGGAAAGCCCAATGTTCCTGCTGAATTGGCGAAGTGCAGCGGCGGCAAGGTGGAAAACAGAGGTGAGATCTGAGCGATCGCGGTTTGGAAACGCTGATGCTGTTGATGAAGGACCGTAGGGTCTGGATCATCGGCGGTAGCTAAGTGGGAATAGATACTCGCGATATGCAAATGTGGTAATCGTTGTACGAACCTGACGAATTCTTGAGCCTGCTGCCAAGGGCACCCCAATCGTGACATGCCAGTATCTATCTTTAGATGGACAGGCTGCGATGATGCCTTTATCTGTGTCAATACTTCGGAGAAAACTAAGGCTTGCTTAGGAGAAACCAGTGTGGGCTGTAGTTGCCATTGGGCGATCGCGGTAATTTCTTCTGGATCGTTGACCGCTCCCATTACCAGAATGGGGGCATCGACTCCTGCCTGCCGCAGCTCTAGTCCTTCGGGCACGGTTGCGACTCCGAGCCAAGCTGCCCCTGCTGCAAGCGCTGTTTGCGCGATCGTCACAGCGCCATGGCCGTATGCATCCGCCTTGACTACTGCCATCAGTGCCGTCTTCTCTCCCAGAAACTGGGTCAGTTGCTGGACGTTGTGCTGTAAGGCCGCAAGGTCAATTTCAACCCAAGCCCGACAACGACGCATGGGATTCAGCGCAGGCGTTCTATCCCAACTCAACATGTCAGTACTCCTCCACCACAAACCAAGTTGAGCCAATTGTGCATTACTTATGTTTTTTTGGGGAGGGTGAGGGGATTAAAGGGGTAGATGAGGGATGGGTAGAGGTGGATGGCTGGACAGGCTACTTAAGGGGCATTCGCGCAGCCATGCCCCGGGTGATGGGGTGATGGGGTGATGGGGTACCCTATTTCGGAACATCCAACTAGTTTGACGTAATTGACGATCATCCGTTCAGTGCGTAGGTTTGGGTTAAATAAAGAGCAACCCAACAAAATCCAAATCTTGATGTACGAGTCTTGTGGCTCAATTCAATTTACGGCGGTACCTTGCTTGGAAATCCATCAATAGGTTGGATTTAGCCTCTGACAATAAATCCTGTTCTCGTTTGGTGATACATCCCAATTCATGAGAGTGACAGCCTGGCCTGCGTTCAAAACTAAGTACAAAAATCCCTACAACTGGCTTTTGTATTCCCACATGCAGCAACAGGGGATCCAGGTAGATGAGTTTTCTATGCGCCAGGCCATTACTCAGCGCTATGACATTTGCCATCTTCATTGGCCGGTAGAAACCATTGTGCGCTGTTCTAGTGCAGCTGCCGCTTGGGGGCGCGCCATCCTGATGCTGCGCGTACTGGACTGGATGCGTCTACGGGGCACCCGTATCGTCTGGACCATTCATGACCAAACGCCCCATTCTGTGGTGTATCCCAAGGTTGCTCGATGGTTTCAGCACAATCTCACCCGACGTATTGACGGCTGTATTAGCCTTTGTGAGGCTAGTCAGGCTTTGTTCGAGGCATCGTCTTCAAGTCTGAAATCGCAGCCTCATGCAGTCATTCCCCACGGGCACTATCGTGAGGTGTATCCTGACCAGGGCGACCCGGCAACTGCCAAAGCGCAGCTAGGAATCTCGGAAGGCAAGTCCCTGCTGCTGTTTTTGGGCTACATCGACTACTACAAAAATGTTCCGGCTCTGATCAAGACATTCAAAGCACTAGACGAGCCGAACTGGTGTCTACTGATTGCAGGCAAAGTGGAAGTTCCTGCTCTGCGTGAAGAAATTGCCCAACTGGCAGCAGCCGACGATCGCATTCGATTGCAGCTGAAATTCATTCCAGACGATCAGCTACAGACCTACTTTCAAGCTGCTGACCTTGTAGCATTACCCTTTACCGAAATTCTGAATTCTGGCAGTACACTGTTGGCGCTTTCGTTTAATCGCCCAGTTTTAGTCCCCCAGCAAGGTGCTTTGGTGAGTCTGCGCGATGCCGTCGGTTCGGAATGGATGAAGCTTTACGAAACTGATTTGACTCCGACAGCCCTGAAGTCAGGACTGCAGTGGGCCAAGACACAGTCCAGACCCGCAGCGATTGATTTGAGTGCCTTTGACTGGTCTGTGATTAGCCAACAAACCGTGTCGTTTTATCAAATGCTTAGAGACTAGAGACTAAATGTTATGAGAATTGCTTACGCCACGACCTATGATGCTAGGAATGCCTCAACCTGGTCTAAATTCAAGCGCGGGAACTACGGGTCCAACAGCTTTATTGCCGCCACCTTGGAAAATGAGGGGATTGATCTTGACTATCTAGGGCCGCTAGAGCAGCACTATCGTTGGCTGACGCGTAGTAAGTGGCTATATTACCGCCACGTTTTCAAGCAAGTTTATTACAGCTGGGCTGATCTGGCTGTATGCAAATCCTATGCTCGCCAGCTTGAACGTCAACTCAAGGCGTCAGCCGCAGACTTAGTGATCGCGCCAGAGGGGGCCAATCCAATCGCGTACCTGAATTGCTCTCAACCGATTGTGATGTGGGTAGACACGCTTGTTGCGGAGCTAGTCGACTATTATCCGTATCTCAAGGATATTTGTGACGAAACCCGCCGTAACATTTTCACTTATGAAAAACGGGCGATTGATCGCTGCGCTGCGATTATCGTTACCTCGGACTGGGCGAAACAGAATGCCGTCAAGCATTATGGTATCGATGCAGACAAAATCGTTGTTCTGCCGCGAGGAGCCAATATTGAACTCGCTCCAGGAAGAAAGGCTGAGGATGTCCAAAAGCTTATTGCAGCACGACCCCAAACACCCTGTCGATTGCTGTTCTCGGGCATTTCTTGGCAGCGTAAAGGGGGCGATGTTGCGGTCAAAGTTGCTGCATGGCTGAATGCTCAAGGCATTGATACTGAGCTAGTTGTTTTGGGCTGCAGGCCTGCTTTCGATCCGATGCCTCCCTTTATGAAGGTCGTTGGCTATATCGATAAATCCACCGCAGCCGGCAAAGCTAAACTGCTCGATTGGGTAGCAAGTGCCCACTTTCTTATCCTTCCTACCCGCGAGGACTGCGCGCCCAATGTGCTGATTGAAGCGAATGCTTTTGGCGTCCCCTGTCTAACGACTAACATCGCCGGGATTCCCACAGTTGTGAAGAGCGATGTAAATGGCGAAATGTTTGATTTGGATGCCCCTATTGCAGCCTATGGCAGTTATGTAGCGAAGTACATGCGCGATCGCACTGCCTACGAAAAGCTGGCTCTTGGCGCTTTCAAAGAATATCAGCAGCGGCTCAATTGGCAAGCTGTTGGTCAACAAGCTAAGCACCACTTCGAGAAAATTCTGCAAGCAAGCCGGTAAGTAGTTTACTCGCTTCGTAATATCGTTGAGATTGACGTGCGATACTACAACCTGGTCGCTTGAATCAAGGCTCCAGTATCTGCTGAATGGCTAAAACTGATGTAAATGCAGTGTTGCGGCGACTCCCCATTGCAACGGGTATCCTGGGGAGTTCCCTGCTTATGATCAATCGTTTTCTGACTCCGGCTCTGACGGATTCCCAAGCCCGGTCTGACGTGATGGGCATCATTTTGAGCGCTTTTTTGGTGCTGACAGGCTTGCTCTGGCAGCAAGTACAACCGCGCCCCCCTGAAGCAGTACAGCTCCAAGGTGAAGAAGGCTTCGAGTTAGCGAAAGATCTCCCTGAAAACATTCAAACAGAGTTGGCGTGGGCTTCTCATTTGCTGCTGACCAATACTGTGACGCGATCGCTTGTCGCTTACTACGATGGTCAGGTGCTGATGCGTCGGGGAATTTTGAGTTCCACTGCTGAGGTCGTGCCTGGTGCCATTCTCAAGCGCGTTTTAGAGAAAGGGAAGGCAGTTTATCTTGTCAGTCTCAAACTGTATCCGGGGCGTGTGGAGTTTACCTATTTGCCTGAAAATACTCAGGGCGTTATTTGTCAGCCAATGGGGGCAAAAGGAGCTTTGATTCTGGGAGCCAACGCGCCGCGCAGCTACACTAAGCAAGATGAAAACTGGATCGAGGGCATTGCCGATAAGCTGGGTGAAACGCTGGATTCTTACCCGTCATTCCCCGTATAAATCCACATGGATTTGGTATTGCCTGCTCGGGTAAAACCACATTTTTCGTAAAAGGCTGTTGTGCCGCCCTCTGCCACCAGTATGTGCATGTGGAATCCCTCGTATCGTACTTTTAACCTTGCCATTAGGTGCTTACCGATACCTCGTCCGTGATATTCAGGATGAACTAACAGGTGAGGATAATAGACCACCAAATATCCATCCGAGATGGCGTTGCCAATGCCTACCAAGCGATCGTCCGCCCAAGCCGATATTAAGGTATGAGAATTCAATAGGGCTTGCTGCAGAGCTTGGGGTTGACTAGCAGCAGACCATCCGTTTGCCTGATAAAGTGTCAGGATTGGTCCTAGTTCGATGTCACGTCGATCCGAAAAAGCAATATTTCTCTCTGCCACGATTGCAGTCCTAATCAATCTCTGCTTGTTGGTCGCCACATGTTATTTCTCAGTACCATTTGGTATCATCCTCGGATTACAACGACTGAGCGATCGCCGACTGTCATTGCCTGTTCTGTAGTAGTCCGTTCAGCGATCGGAGGGAGTCCTGGACGTCGGTCAAAAATCACTAACCAGCCACTCCTAAGTCCGAGTCCGGCCAAATATCGATCTAACTGCGCTAGGCCTGCTACAAGGGGGTCGGGACGTCCTTCGCGCCAAACCTTCAGCTCCATACCCAGCGTTACTTGGCCATAGCGCAGGCATAGATCCATCCGGTCAGAACCAATGGCATATTCCCGCTCCAGAGTACCGCCGCCGTTCACAACCCGATGTAAGAACGCCATCAATACCAGATGAGGCGCAATCTCATGATACGGTGCACTTCTGAGTAAGGGCTGACCGTGCTGTCGCCAAAAACTCAGAAAGGCTTGCAAGAGTTTTTCCGGGTCAAGGGCTCCTGCAGGTGTTAGCCAAATCGGTGAAATTTGGGGGAGTGAAGCTTGGGACGTCTGGCTCAATACGCGCGGCAGGACTTCTTGGTAGAGGGGATTAGCAATCACTAATCCTCCCTGGGAGCTCATGCAGCACAGCCCCAAATCAATCAAGAACTGCACGTCATCTGGCGGAACGTTGCCCAAATCTTGTCCTGCCAGAATTGGCTCGACGATGGCGCGTACGCGGTCCTCGCGTAGAATGCTCGCGAGGCTGTCGATATGAGTATCGCGCCGCTGAATCAAGATTTCTTTTGCCTCCTCTAAATGGTCTGTGGTTATGACTTGCTCTGAGTCAGGTACCACCACTTCTACCATTTGTCTGGCAAGCGCATTCACGAGCCAGGGCTGGCCTTGAGTCAGTTCAAACGCTCGTTGAACGGTCTCAGGAATGAAGATTTGCCCCGTTTCAAGGGTATGTTGCCTGTATAGCTCAGCTACCTCTGTCATTGTGAAGTTACGAAGGGTTAAGGACTCAACTTTGATGTTGAATGGGCTAGCCGTATTTAGACGACCACTCCCTCCTGAGGCATATTTGTAGTCCCGGACATCCCGGACACCAATAAGCGCTAGAGCATGGGGAAATCGATCAGGTCGCTTGGGATACCCATTCCGAAGCTGGCGTAGGGTTGCAATTAGGGTTTCATCCCGTAGTGCGTCAATTTCATCGATGAAAACAATTAGGGGACGGGGCGATCGCTGGGCCCAAGCGCTTAGAGCAGCTCCAATTTGGCGACCGGGTTCGGAGGACGGCCAGGCTGGCGGATGGAGCTCAGAAGGAAGCCAATAGGTTGCATCGTCTTGCCAGGCATCCAGAATAGCGGCTTCTGCAAGCCCTGGATCATGGGGAAAGGTGGCCCCAACTTCAGCCGAAACCATGACGGCAGCATACTGACCACTGGCTGTTAGCTGTTGGGCCAAAGCTAGCATTGCCGTAGTTTTGCCCACCTGTCGAGGGGCATGAATAACGAAATAACCTTGCTGGTCAATTAACTTGGTAAGTCCTGGTAGCCGTGCCAAGGGTGGCAGCATGTAGTGTAAATCGGCTTTGCAGGGACCGGCTGTGTTGAACCATTTGGGCATAGGGAACAGCGAATGAGGCGATCGCTCCCTATCTTACGAGGAATGGCTTATCCTTACGAGTTGAAAGGTGTTTCCAAAGAAGCCAGGGTTCTTGCGATACGGCCTGAGATTTTGAGCTTTTTCGCAGAACCCTGGCTTCTAGGATCAGTCTATATTTCTAGCGATAGTAACGCTGCTCCATCCAGGTTCGAAGCATATCTTCGTTGTCAAACTGCAATGCATGCTTCGAGATGGGGTCATATACGCGCCAGAATTCTGCATCGCCTTGCACGTGCTTAGAAACTTTAGGTTGAGAGCCTGTAGTCAGCCAGTTGACGATACTGGTTCCCAACCAGGTGAAGAGTTCGCGAATTCGACCCGGTCGGTAGGCGGTTTGGGTTGAGTGGCTGAGCGTCGCTTCTAGGCGCTGGCGCTGCAGGTCGAGCAGGATAACGTTAGACGGTTTACTGTAGCTGTTCATAGAACCCCCCGTTTGTCGTGGCGTTTAACAGTAGACTCCCGATCCACTGTTGTATTCACTCTAGCGATGGCCTCCTAAAACACCCACGCACGCTGTGCATAACATCTATGCAGGAAATCGATACAAGTTCTATCGCCGGGTGCGATAGTCTATGGCTACGGAGCACGGCTGTGTCAACTATGGATCTTTGGAAACTCAAGCTGTCGCAATTACGGGCGTTGTTGGCAGTAGCTGAGCACGGTAATTTCAGCGAAGCGGCCCTGCAGCTTGATGTTACCCAATCAACCATCAGTCATGCGATCGCCACGCTGGAAAGTGAACTGGGTGTCGTGCTGTTTAACCGGGGGCGTCATGGCGCGCAGCTCACACCTTTGGGCGAGCGCATTCTGGAAGACACTCAGCAGATTAGGCAACTGCTCGAACATATCCTAAGTGCTGCTGAACAGGAAAAAGGCTTGAAGGGCGGCACGGTGCGGATTGCTGCTTATCGGAGTATTGTTACCAACGTGCTTGCGGAAGCGATCGCCCGCCTACATCAGCGCTACCCATCCATCCAAATCTCCTTGCTAGAAATGGATGAGATACATCAGTTGAAACAGGCCTTGATCCAGGGGCAGGTGGATGTTTGCGTAGCCGAGACGCTGCCCGGCGCAGAGTTTGAAACCATTCACATTCTCAATGACGAATTCGTGGCACTATTACCGCCTGACTGTGGCTTGTGTGACGCCCAACTCACCGTAGAAGACCTCCGCAAGTATCCCTTGATTTGCGCCAGCCACAATAGTTGCTCTATGCATGTTCATGACTTGCTGAAGCAGGTAGATGACTTGCGAGTGGCTTATCACATCCGGCACGACTCTTCGATTACCAGCATGGTGCAGCAAGGGTTGGGCATTGCGCTGATGCCAGAACTCGCTTCGCGGCCCGTCCCCGAGGGTGTTAGGGTCTGTCGACTACCGTTCTCAAAATCACGCTGCATTGGTGCTTCACTCTTGAAGGAAGCATTACACAGCCCTGCCGTTTATGCTTTTCTAGATGCTTTACGGGAAACGGGCGAATTTGCGATCGCGACCGCAGTTTGAGATCGCCGGGTGGTTTGTATGATTGTCATACCTTTGTTTCTCTAGGAATCGACCGAACGCCATGCGAACCCTCTATTTTCTGTTGCCAGGGACGGGTGGTAAATTCGCCTGCGGCGGTTTGTTTGCGGAGTTGAAGACGCTACGATTGGCTCAGCAGGTCTGCAGTGCAACGGTTGTGACCTATCGGCAGCGAGAGCCCGATACGCTCTTTTTGGATGAGGTTTTGCAGTCCGGTAAGGCCCAAAACTGCATTTTTGTAGTGAGTTGGGGATTTGATGTTCCTAAGCTAATTGCGCGGTTACAGGATTACGCTGTTCTGTATCATGCCCACAGTGCTGGATATGGCTTCAGAGTGCCGGCGTCGGTACCCATCGTAACCGTGAGCCGTAACACGATGGGCTACTGGGGACAGCAGTGCCCAAATGTACCGATTTACTATTTGCCCAATCAGATTTCGCCCGAATTTAGCGATCGCGCCTTACCCCGTGACATTGATGTACTGGTTCAGGCTCGCAAATCATCGGATTACCTGCTCAATCAATTGGTCCCCGTTCTCGAAACGCAGTGCAAAGTCAAAGTCCTCGACCATTTCGTGGAAGATTTAGCTGGTCTATTCAACCGTGCAAAAGTCTATCTGTACGACTCGGCAGAGTATTGGGCGCAGTACAAGATTAGTGAAGGTTTTGGCCTGCCTCCTCTAGAAGCCATGGCCTGCGGCTGCCAGATATTCTCAAGCGTCAATGGGGCACTGGCAGACTATCTCGATCCGGGATTCAACTGCGAGGCAGTTGGCATCTATTCTACGGCGTATGATGCAAAGCGAATTCTCGCTGCTGTGAAGGATCCTTATCCAGCCAAGCTATCCACAGAATTTTGGGACTCGTATCGGGAAGCGAAACTTGTGGCGCGACTGCAGCACATTCTGGAGTCTGTAAACCAGTTCTTTGATCATGCAGCCTATCATCCACCAGACGTGCCAAGCCTCTCTCCAGCGCGGCTGGCACAGCTGCGATCGCAGCGGCTACTGCAAAAAATCCGTCAGAAGCTACGGTAGGATTCGCAATTCCAGGGTTCTTGATGTGGACCATGCGGTGTGGGTCATATCAGCAGAACCCTGAGATTGCGTTAACCAAATCGGCCAGAAACGTAATCGCGAGTGTATTCTTCCTTGGGATTGCTGAAGATAACCTCAGTGTCGTCATATTCCACCAAATAACCAACCTTACCGCCCGCTTCCGTTGCCTCAGCATTGTAAAAGGCGGTGCGGTCAGAAACCCGGGAAGCCTGCTGCATATTGTGAGTCACGATGACGATGGTGTAGTTCTCCTTAAGCTGCTGCATCAGCTCTTCAATCTTAAGGGTCGATATCGGATCCAAGGCTGAGCAGGGTTCGTCCATCAGAATCACCTCAGGTTGGATGGCGATCGCTCGGGCAATGCAAAGGCGTTGCTGCTGTCCACCCGAGAGCGACAAACCACTCTCTCTAAGCTTATCTTTTACTTCATCCCAGATAGCTGCTCCCCGCAGAGAGCGCTCCACCAGCTCATCCATATCGCCACGATACCCATTAATCCGAGCACCCCAAGCAATATTGTCGTAAATGGACTTTGGAAAGGGGTTAGGCTTTTGAAAAACCATACCAATGCGGCGGCGCAGCTCAACTGGGTCAACCGATCCACCGTAAATATCTTGGCCATCAAAGGTCACTTTACCTTCAACCCGAGCACTCGCAATGAGGTCATTCATGCGATTAAAACAGCGCAGAACAGTACTCTTACCGCAGCCAGAGGGTCCAATGAAGGCAACAATTTGCCGGGTTGGAATATCTAAATAAACATCGCGTACAGCTAAGTTAGAACCGTAGTAGACCGATAAATCTTCAGTTCTGAGAGCAATATTCGCTGCTGTTTGGGGGGAAGTGTTTTGAACCATGTTTTAGATGCGGTCAACGCCAAGAGAAACTACAGTTGCCGTGTAATCGAGCAGTGCAGGGGAACTTCAGCGCCCCTTTTGGAATCGGTTTCGTAAGAAGATCGCCACAAAATTCATCGAAAGTAAAACCACTAGTAGAACGATAATGCCAGAAGCTGCAATCTCATGAAACTCTTTTTGCGGTCGTCCGACCCAGCTGTAGATTTGGATGGGCAATACTGAGAACAAATCGCGGGGACTAGCCGGAATCGAGGCAACAAAAACAACGGCACCGATGGCAATCAGGGGAGCCGTTTCCCCAATGGCTCGCGAAAGCGCCAGAATCACGCCTGTAAGGATGCCTGGAAAAGCGGTCGGTAGGGTATGGCTCCGGATCACTTGCCAGCGGCTAGCTCCTAAGGCATAGCCTGCACTGCGGATACTATCGGGGACTGCCCGTAGGGCTTCGCGGGTTGCCACGATGATGATAGGTAGAATCAGCAGCGTTAGCGTTAGCGCCCCTGACAGCACACTAGGACCGCCTGTAATCGGGCCCAGGAGATTCACAAATGCCCCCAAACCGAGTAGACCATAAATAATGGAGGGAACCCCAGCCAAATTGCTGATATTGACCTCGATGAATCGAGTGATCAGATTGTCTTCGGCAAACTCTTCCAGGAAGATGCCAGAACCGACACCAATTGGGAAAGAAAAAATTGCCACCAGGCTCATGACCCAAAGTGTCCCTACAAGGGCCACTAAGATACCAGACTGCTCCGGTCGGCTAGAGGGGGGACTCGTCAGGAACTGGAAGGGAGGGTCAGGATAACTAACGATGGGAAGCTGCCTAATGAGGAGGGGAAGACCGCTGATGAGAATATCCAAAATAAGCCAGGTCAACACTGCCAGCGCGATCGCGGTTGCTATCCATGTGATGGCTTTGAAAATCGCATCGGCTCGATACCGTCCCGCCTGATTAGACTTAAATGACTGAATAGTAGAAGTAGATTGACGGTCGGCAGCCTGATCGGTGATTTGCTCTGTTGTCATTACTCATACCTCTCGCGAAATCGCCGGACAAACCAAAAGCTGAATAGGTTAAGTGACAGCGTCATACAGAACAGTGTCATCCCTACTGCAAAAATAGTTCTGTATTTCAGCGTATTGACAGCCACATCACCCGTGGCGACGTTCGCAATGTAGGCGGTCATTGTCATGACTGGGCCAAAAGGATTAAAACCCAAGATTGGGTTTTGCCCTGCCGCCAAGGTCACAATCATCGTTTCCCCAATGGCCCGCGAAATCGCCAAAATAACAGATGCCACAATACCTGAGAGGGCCGCAGGTAAAACGACTGCTATGATCGTCTCCCGCTTGGTTGCTCCTAACGCATAAGCCCCATCACGTAAGCTCTGGGGGACCGAATAGATGGCGTCTTCACTCAGCGAGGCAACTAAAGGCGTAATGCTGATCCCCAGCACCAACCCGGCGCTTAGCGCATTAAATACTTCCAGGTAAGGAACCTGCAGAAAGTAATCAGGTTCTACGTAATAGGTCGGCAAAAAGCTAAGCCACTCTGGAACTGCGATCGGCGTGTTGAAGATTTTCTGTAAGAAGGGCGTTACGGTCAACACTGCGAAATAGCCAAATACGACTGAAGGCACGCCAGCCAGCAGCTCTAAGATCGGCTTCAAAATTTTACGAACCCTTAGCGAGGCATATTCACTCAAAAAAATAGCAGACAACAGCCCTAACGGGATCGCCGTCAGCGTTGCAATCGATGACGTCAATAATGTGCCGCTAATAAGAACAATAATGCCGTATTCGGGATTATTGAAAAGAGGCTTCCATTTGGTGTCCGTAAAGAATTGCCAAATAGGGACCTCGCCAAAAAATTCAAAGGTCTCAAAGATAAGTGTGCCAATAATCCCTGCCGTTGTCAGAACCGAAATTACCGCCAAAAAGCCGCATACAGATTTGACAACTTGTTCAACGGTTTTTGCTTGCTGATAACCAGTCCTCCAGAGCGCTGGATTATCACGAGTAGGGAGCTCAGCAGTCATTGTTTCTAAACGTCAATTTGGTTGCCACAGCAGTGATATCTCTTAGCTTGCCGAGAGCAGTGCGTCTAGGAGCAATTCTGCACATTTGGACATGCGATATCAGCATACACTCTGCGGCATATTACCGATGTCGTTTAAAGGCAAGGTTAAGAGGGGAGTGTTGGGGAACAGGGAATAGACTTCGACGTGAGCCCTCGACGTGAGGCTTCGACGATAGGCTCAGCCGAATCGCTCGGGCCGAAGGTCGCTCAGCCGAGCGGGAATAGGAAAAGACTGGCTACCAACTACCAACCACTAACGCGCTGCTCCGATTCCCAAGGTTCGTTATTGTGTAGAAGACATCTGGGATTTATGGATTCATGTATGCAGTAATTTACGATGGGAACTGTAATCTCTGTGTCACGCTGGTGCGGGTACTAGAGCAGATAGATCAGGGTAAGCAGTTTGAATATGTTCCGATGCAGGATCAGGAGACGTTGTCTGCGTGGGAAATTACGCCAGAAGATTGTGAACAGGGCATGATTTTGCTTGATCAGGTCCATCCGGATCGGCGCTGGCAGGGTAGCGATGCGGCTGAGGAAATCGGGCAGTTGCTGCCTGTGGGCAATCCGTTTGTGCAGCTGTATCGTGGGCTTCCTGGTATGAAGTCGGCGGGCGATCGCTTTTATGCCTTCATTCGTGATAATCGATACAGTCTGTTTGGCAAGCGCGATCGCCTCTACGAATCGGCGTACCCTGCTTGTGAAGAGGATCGGTGTTCGGCTCTCTACAAGTAGAAAACGGAGAACCGAGAACCGCAAGAGGAAAACGCTAACCTAGTATCGCTATGCAAAATGCAAAATGCAAAATGCAAAACCACGGCGGGTGAGCCCTTCAAGCATCCTGAAGGGTGTGCGTACTTCTGCCGTTGAGTACTAGCTGCATATTGTTATCGTGATGATGCTGCAGAGACTGTGTTTCCAGAGATCGGCTACAGGCCGTAATTAAAATGTCGATTCGGTCAAATAATCCAGGTAATCCTGAAATCGCTCAAAGTCTCCCTCAGCGAGACACGCTGTCTTGAAACTGGATAAGGTTTGGCGCAACAAAAGTGGATCCTTCAGCCGGATTGCAATTTTCAGGCGCTCTTCGCGAACCTGCAGGGCTTTGTAGGTATCACCCACAGCATCGTAAATGACAGCCATACTTTCCAAGGTCTGAACTGTGCCGCGATCATCTTGAAGCTGTTGTAGGACGCCGAGCCTTTCTTTGAGGTAAGCAAGCGATCGCGGATAGTCGCCGAGGGCATAGCAAGCACTATTCAGATTACGCAAAATTTTGCTGATAATTGGGAGTTCCATGAGATCGCGGGACAGTAGCAAGAGGCGATCGTAATACAGGATAGATTTGAGGGGATCACCGATGCCATAAAAGGCATTTCCCAATTTGCGCAGTAGCTGTTCAATAGCGGTTATATTGTCTTGGTTTTTGGCGATATGGAGCCCTTGTTTGTATAGTTCAATGGCTTGAGCCGAATCACCCTGACTCCGATAAACCAGCGCCAGGTTACTGAGAGCACGGATCTTAGCTTTAGGGTCTGCCATCGCGTGGGCTAAGCTCAGGCTCTGAAGCATAGCTGCCTGCGCCTTGTCTAAATCGCGCAAATGGCGGTAGCTGTTACCCAAACAGTCCAATGCCTGATGCATCAAGGTGTTACAAACAACACGGCGAGCGATGGCCAGACCTTGTTGAGCATATTCAATAGCGCTTGAATAGTCGCCAAAGCCGTAGTAAAGATGGGCAATGTTGACGAGCATCTGGGCTTCAGAATTGGCCTGTGACAATGCACGAAATGCCTGAAGCGCTCGCTGAAAACTCGTTAGAGCTGCTGTTGCATCGCCTTCACGGCGCTGCGTGTACCCTTGCCGCAGCCAGCGATTTGCTTCAACAGATAAGCCTAGTGGCTCACTGGGCGATGCCGACTTTAGAGGATTTAAATGTTTTCTGTTTTGAGGATGAGAGGGAACACGAGCCTTCTGTTTTGAAGGCGAAGGAGTATTGAGCACCGTTATGACTCCGCTGTACAAGGGTGTATGACTTTCTCAGTGGACTCGGTGTACCGGCGGACTCGCTAAATATGTGGACTCACTGTACTAGGCTGCAGTTCCTGAAAACCCAGGCCGACACCACACGTGTACTGGCGGGGTTACTACAGTCATGAAGGTCAAGAGGTTGAGTCTGAGCTTTGCTTGAAACTGTTGACGATATCCTAATGAATGTGTATTGAAAGGATAACCGTGCATTTAACCAAAAGTTAATGTTTTCTAAAGACCCGTTCTGGGTGAATTCTCCGTAATTTCGGAACGGTGTTCTAGGCTGAAGAAGGGGAATGTTGGCTAACTTGCCCTGAAACTTTGAAATGGATTTTGGGGCTTGATTGTCTGTGACAATACCTATAGATAATGAACGACTGTTGTTTACGCCTGCGGTTCCTGAAGACGGGGCGACATCGGTCGTTTTTGCCTTTCCCAATGAATACAGTGTGGGTATCACTAGCTTAGGTTATCAGGTGATTTGGGCCATGCTGGCTCAGCGCTCTGATCTAGACGTGGTGCGATTGTTCACAGACGGACATGAGGCGTTACCGAGTAAAACGCACCTGCTGGGATTTTCCCTCTCCTGGGAATTGGATTACAGCAATATTCTTGATCTGCTGGAATCGCTCAACATCCCTATTTGGGCTGCCGAACGTGACAGTGAGCATCCGCTTGTATTTGGCGGTGGACCGGTGCTGACTGCGAATCCTGAACCCTTTGCACCTGTCTTCGATGTCGTGCTGTTGGGCGATGGCGAAGTCGTATTGGATGCTTTTATCGATGCTTATCGGTCAGTGCGCGATCGCGATCGCGAAACTCAGCTCAAGCATCTGGCAACGGTTCCAGGCATCTATATTCCGGCGCTGTATGAAGCCACATATCAAAGTCCAAATGGTCCTCTAGAATCGATTCTGCCCCTAGACTCAAGAATTCCAGCGCAGCTTGAAAAACAGACCTATCGGGGTAACACCCTGTCCACGTCGACTGTCGTGACCGAAAAAGCCGCCTGGGAGAATATCTACATGGTGGAGGTCGTCCGCAGCTGTCCGGAGATGTGTCGGTTCTGTCTGGCGAGCTATCTTACGCTGCCCTTTCGGACGGCGCCGGTAGAAGGAGGCCTGATCCCCGCTGTAGAGCGAGGCATGGCCGTCACCAATCGTCTAGGGCTACTCGGAGCTTCGGTGACTCAGCACCCCGACTTCGACGAACTGCTGGATTATCTCAACACCCCGAGGTTCGACGATGTGCGTCTCAGTATCGCATCAGTCCGCACTAATACAGTTGATCAGAAGCTCACAGAAACTCTGAAACGCCACGATGCGCGGTCTGTCACCATCGCGATCGAAAGCGGATCGGAACGTCTGCGCCGCATTGTGAATAAAAAACTGGAAACAGACGACATCATCGCAGCTGCCATTCATGCGAAGGCTGGCGGGTTAAGCGCCCTCAAGCTGTATGGCATGGTAGGTGTTCCGGGTGAAACCATGGAAGATTTAGAGGCTACCGCTGCACTGATGCAGACTTTGAAAAAAGCCGCACCGGGTCTACGGCTAACTCTAGGATGCAGTACCTTCGTGCCCAAAGCCCATACCCCCTTTCAGTGGTATGGCGTCAGCTCCCAAGCTGAGAAGCGGCTAAAGTTTCTGCAAAAACAGTTGCGATCGCGGGGGATTGATTTTCGTCCCGAAAGCTATAACTGGTCCGTTATTCAAGCGTTGATTTCACGGGGCGATCGACGGTTAGCTAAGCTGTTGGTACAGGCCCGCTCCTACGGTGATTCCTTGAGCAGCTACAAACGTGCCTTTAAAGATCTCAAGGGGCAGATCCCGCCGCTCGACTTTTATGTTCACAAAAACTGGAGTGAAGATCAGCCGCTTCCCTGGGATCACATCAGCGGTCCTTTGCCCAAATCAACGCTCTTGAAGCACCGCGACAGTGCACTGGAGTACTTTCCAGAAATGGCTGTCGTGGACTCTAACCCACTGACCAAAAATCTGTCACATCATACCCTAGCTCCTGAATGAGCTGGCGCAGGAGCGGCATACTCAGGCCAATGACGTTGGTGTGGCAACCTTCCAGCTTTTCAACAAACAGACTGCCTTTGCCGTCGATCGCGAAGGCACCGGCACATCGGAGGGGTTCTTCTGTAGCGATGTAGGTTTCGATTTGGCGATCGCTGACCGCGGCAAAGAAAACGCGCGTCACCTGACAACGTGCAATCGACCGATTACATGTCGTGTCGATGAGGGTATGACCTGTGAACAGTTCGCCAACTTGGCCCCGCATTTGCTGCCAACGAGCGATCGCAGCGGCTGGTGTTTCGGGTTTGCCGTAGATTTCGCCATTGAAAGCAAGTACCGAGTCGCACCCTAAAACCAAGGCATTTTCAAACTGGGGTGCTACCGCCTCAGCTTTACCCTGAGCCAGCGTAAGGACCAGTTTTGCCGGATCTGAGATTTGAATTTGATCTTCGTCAAAGTTGCTGGGGCAAACGTAAGCGGGGATACCCGCATCGGTAAGCAGCTTGCGTCGCGCTGGTGAGGCAGAAGCTAGAACAAACTGAAGGTCCATAATTTTAAGAGACGCGAATCAATTGCGCCTCCACTAATCGCATCTCCACACAATGGAAATCAATACACCGAGAAAGAGGCTACGGATTGCTTGATCAGGTCTTTCACCTTATCCCAACGGTCTTCACGAGTTGAGGCATTAAAGGTGAACAGCTTACCCCGACGGACAGCTACACTGGCAAAATTATGTCGGATCCCGGATGGTAAATCGGCAATATATTCCAGAATGTAATATGTCTCGTCTTCCTTCGTAATTGATTGAGCACTGGCCAGCTCCACATCCCGATCATCACCCGCTATCATGTTGATGCTCTTTGAGAGCTTATAGCCAACTTCTGTAGGCGTACCTAGCTGCTCCAAGGTTTGTCCTTCCGGAACATCGCTGATAACCACGCTCACATTTTCCGTTTCATTAACAATGTCGTGGAACACAATATCAGCCATGCCTGACATCTTTACCTCGGTCCAACCATTGGGATAAAGGAAGCGGTAACCATCATAGGTATCTGCATATGCATTTAGGCCTGCTCCAGAACTTACACAGCCTTGCAAGGTCAAAGCAGCAACAATCAAAAGCACAGCAGCGAGTCTTTTAAGCATGAATATTTCTTGGGGATCGCGATCGCACGTTATCTATATTCGCACCTCGTGGAGGGAATGTAGCCCCTAAGCCGACTTTTCGAAAAAGAGAAGATGTTGTTGGGGAAGTGACTCATCCGTTTTTTGCCACGTAAACCCGACTGCTTGCATCTCACGTTTCACCTGCGCCTCGCTCATCTTGTGCAACCGCTTAATCAGCACCAACGGATTCTCCGCTCTGTATTCTGCCAGCACTATCCGACCACCCGGCTTAAGAGCTTCTCTTAGGTAAGTCATCATCTCTAGCGGAAATTCAAATTCATGGTAAGCATCCACCATTAAGGCCAAATCGACGCTTGCGGCAGGCAAATGCGGATCATCCACGGCTCCCTGTACTGGCTCAATGTTTTCGATGTCTTCCTCTGCCAGCCGCAACCTTAGTAGCTCTAGCATCTCTGGCTGAACATCCACTGCCAGAACCTTGCCTTCGGGCACTTGCTGGGCCAAGCGGACAGACATATATCCTGTCCCAGCACCAAGATCAGCCACGACATTGGCCGGCTCTAGTCCGAGCTGATCCACAATTAGTTGCGGATGCTCTTGCAATTCGCGGCTGGGTCGCTCCAGCCAGTACGCCCCCTCATGTCCCATTACTTGGGCAATCTCGCGTCCCATGTAAACCTTACCAATGCCATCGCGGCTGGGCTCTCGAAATTGGTATTGGCTGCTGGTTTCGGCTGCTACGCCGCTACAGGCAAATAGCACCAAACAGAGTACACTCACCACAACAAACCGTATTCTGCTAAACACAGACATACCTCAATAGATAAACCACGATTAATATAGATCAGCTACATAAGCTGATTGATTGACTAAAATGACGAACAAAGATTTCTTGCTTTAGATGGATTGAAGATGGTTTTACAGAAAATCTCTGATCCTCTTATCGCAAGAAACAAAGGTGCCGATGTTTTGCCTACACAAGTTTAGGGAATACAGGCAGTAGAGTGTTACACAGGAGAGATTGATGAAGAAGGTTCTAGGGCAATCACCGAGATTGCGGTTCAAATACCTTGTACGTACTGCATAATCTCATTGAGCAGCAGTCCAGGATGGTTTCCACAATGCGTAGCGTACTTATGTTCAAAGCGTTCTGTAGTCTTGGCGTCTTTATGCACCTGTGGAAATCGGTTAGAGGTTAGAGTAGTAGATGTTCGTCCATTACTGGTAAACCTTACATCTCGGGCGAGATAATCCGTCTAAAGTTTCGCTAACTTCATTTGCCTACCGGAAGGATTCTTCGCGATCGCTAAGGCCGCAAGACCTTCCTTGTCCCTGTTTCCCAACTTTTGTGATTGCTTATAGTAGCGACCTATTATGGCACCGTCTAACTCCAGCATGTTGGCGGCCTTCTCCCGCGTAAATCAGCAAGGGAGTCTGGCCCACCAGGTAAAAGGTCTACCAGCTCCTCAATTCATTAACTTGCTTGATCAGATCACTCAGGAGTTTGAGCATTTTCTCCGGGCGATCGACATGATCAACAATGAAGCCTTGGAGACGATGCTTGAGCAAATTTTGGAGGCGTTTACCCTCAAAATTGGCCAAATTCTCCAGGCTGATCGCACCACCATCTTTATGGTGGATCGTGATAAGCAAGAGCTTTGGTCCAAAATTGCTCAGGGCAATGGCGAAGAGCGTTTAGAAATTCGAGTGCCTATCGGTAAAGGGATTGCTGGTTATGTGGCTGATACAGGTGAATGTCTGAACATTCCTGATGCTTACGCTAATGAGTTATTTAGTCGCAAAACCGATGAGGAGACGGGCTACCGTACTCGTAGCATTCTGTGCATGCCCGTTTTCAACAAAACGCAAGACATTGTTGCCGTCGTCCAGTTGCTCAATAAACTGGACGACTATGGCAAACCCATGGTCTTTGACCGTCAAGATGAGCGTAGCTTCCGTGAGTTCGCATCCTCGATTGGGATCATTCTGGAAAGCTGTAACTCTTTCTACATCGCAGCCCGTAACCAGAAGGGAGTCTCTTCGCTGCTAAAGGCGATTTCTTCGCTAGAGCAGAGTTTGGATCTTGAAAAAACGCTGCAGTCTGTGATGGCTGAGGCACGGGACTTGATGAATGCTGATCGCAGCACGCTTTGGCTCATTGATGAAGCCAGCAATGAGCTCTGGTCGAAGGTCAAAACAGGGGACGGTCAATCCCTGATTGAGCTTAGGATTCCAGCGGATCGCGGCATTGTGGGCTATGTGGCTTCCACGGGACAAACACTGAATATACCCAATGCTTATCAAGATCCCCGCTTTGATCCTGCTTCGGACAAACGTACAGGCTATCGGACCAGCACCATTCTCTGTATGCCTGTGTTCGATTCGGGGAGCAAGCTTATTGCAGTGACTCAGCTGATTAATAAAAAGCAGGGAATTTTCAACAGCTCTGACGAAGAGTTTATGCGGGCCTTCAATATTCAGGCAGGCATTGCGCTGGAGAATGCCAAGCTCTTTGAAGATGTCTTGGTGGAAAAGCAGTATCAGAAAGATATTCTGCAAAGTCTGTCTGATGCGGTCATCTCGACCGATATGGAAGGTCGTATTGTTACTATCAACGACGCGGCACTGGAGCTACTAGGCTGTCCAGAATTGGAAGAAAGCGATCGCTCTTTGCGAACACTCTGGGAACAACAGCTGATTAATCGCTGCGTTTGGGACGTAATCCCGATCGAAAAGCTGCGGTTTCGTCTGGAGGATAGCCTCCAGACTGGGGCCAAGCATTATGTTCCCGAGCAGACTCTGAAGGTAGCTATTCCCTATCTCAGTGAAATGGCCTTCTCAGGTGAAAAAGGGCATTCTCACCCCGACGCAATTCTTTTGGTTCCTGACCCTGAAAAGCCGCAGGACTTCTGGCCCTGGGGCCATCGGCACGACACCGCTCCCTTCACCCGTGAACAGGTGCAGATGCTGGAACGGAGTATTAACCTGACGGTGAATCCCCTCAGTAATCCTGAGGGTGGGGTGCGAGGTGGCCTGATGGTGCTAGAGGACATCAGCCAAGAAAAACGAATGAAAACTACTCTGTATCGCTACATGACGCCGGGTGTCGCCGAACGAGTGATGGCCCTGGGGGATGACATGCTGATGCGGGGCGAACGACGAGAAGTCACCGTTCTGTTCTCAGACATCCGCGGCTATACCACTCTGACTGAGAATCTAGAAGCAGGCAAAGTGGTAGAAATGCTCAATGCCTACTTTGAAACAATGGTGGAGGCAGTTTTCAACTACGAAGGCACGCTCGACAAATTTATTGGTGATGCCATTATGGCGGTCTATGGGGCTCCCCTACCCCTCCAAAATCATGCTTGGGCAGCTGTGCAGTCGGCATTAGATATGCGACAGCGCCTGATCCGGTTCAACTCTGACCGTATCACCCACAATCAGCCTGAAATCCGCATTGGTATTGGTATTAGCTCAGGTGAAGTGGTATCTGGCAACATCGGCTCGCAGCGCAAAATGGAGTACACCGTGATTGGCGATGGGGTAAATCTCAGCTCCCGTCTAGAGGGGGTTACGAAGCAGTACGGTTGCGATATTGTTTTGAGTGAACATACCTACGAGCTGTGCCGAGACAGAATTTGGGTCAGGGAACTCGATAAAACTCGCGTGAAAGGGAAAAACCAACCCGTAAGTATTTACGAACTGCTCGATTTCAAGAGTAATCCCCTCAACAGCGAGACCGAGGCGTTCCTCGCTCTTTATCAAGAAGGCCGCGAAGCCTACACAGGTATGCAGTTTGAGAAGGCGATTCAAATCTTTGAACGGGCTGCCAAAATGCGATCTGACGATCGCGCGGTCGATATTCACATTAACCGTGCTAATGCCTATCTGGCTCACCCACCGCCTGAGAATTGGGATGGGGTACACACCATGACGACTAAGTAGGCGGAAGAGCCGTTGATGGGTGGATAGAGGCGGAGCAGGGTGCTTGGGTAGAGGCGCGATGAGAGTAGCGGTAATGGGCAATACTAACGACGAGAACTTAGATCTTGCACCCAGCTGGCCATGCCCAGACATCCGCGCCGAGTTGAAACCTCAGCGCTCACTGAGCCAAGTCCCTAAAGGGACTATTAAAGGCTAAACCCATTGGTGCATAAGGATTACACGCCCTTCAACCCCTTCAGGGGTTTGAGTCAGTGAGCCCTGACACTTTCAGCAGGGCGGTGTTTAGCGGTTTCCCGGCCAAGTGCAAGATCTGAGGAGAACCCATTACCGATGACTAATCATTGACTACCGACCCTTGACTGCCGACGCATCGCTCCCAAAATCCATCTAGTTGTTAATCGGAGATGCCATTGTCGCAGCGATTGGCATAATTTCGCTGCAGACCTCATAAAACCCGGTTTTGGGTGGAGCTGCAAAAAGATGCGAGATACGCTCCAGAACCTGGGTGTAGACGGCATTTTGATGGGATTCCATGTCACCGGGATTAGCCCAGAAGATGACCGCAATGCCGCGATCGCTACCTGGTTCCTGCAGGAGATAAGCACCTTCGAACCCATGCTGATAGGTTGAAACAGCTTTTTCATATAGCTGACGGGCTTCGGGAAAGCATCCGGGTTTAAATTCACCCACGGCGACGTAGGCATATTTATGCTTCAGACAATCCAAAAAATCAGACATTAGACTAAAACTTCCTATCAGTTACTTCATGACTTGTAGTTATTCAGAACTAAACCACCTAAAAGCGCTGGCTGGGCAAAATCACGCACAAAAATTCCAAAACCTTCAACTTTGGACTTGTGAATATCTTGGGAGTACCCATGTTAAAAGTCAGGGGCTGGGAATCAGCCCACAGTCAACTACCTGCCACTATCCTCCTGTCATTAACCATCAATCATCACGGATGAATGAACATTCCACGCAAGATCATTCATGTCGATATGGATGCGTTCTACGCTTCAGTGGAACAGCGTGATCACGCTGAGTACCGTGGCAAGCCGATTGTCGTAGGTGGACGACCAGAACAGCGAGGGGCTGTGGCTGCAGCCAGCTATGAAGCACGGCAATTCGGCATCCGCTCCGCTATGCCTGCCCGAGTGGCTCAGCAAAGGTGCCCCCATGTGATTTTTGTGAAGCCTCGGTTCGATGTGTACCGGGCGGTGTCACAGCAGGTCCGCGCTATTTTCAATCGCTACACAGAACTAGTGGAACCGCTAGCGCTAGATGAGGCGTATTTGGATGTAACTAAGAACTTGGTGGGAGAATCGTCGGCAATCGCGATCGCGAAATCAATCCGTCACGATATTTACCAGGAAACCCAGCTCACGGCATCAGCAGGGGTCTCAATCAACAAGTTTCTCGCCAAAATTGCCTCCGGCATGAATAAGCCCAATGGGCTATACGTTATCCTCCCGGAGGAAGCAGCAGCGTTTGTGGAAACCCTGGCAATCGAAAAGTTTCACGGTATTGGTCATGTGACAGCGGCTAAAATGCGCGATCGCGGCATCTTTACAGGAGCTGACCTGAGACGATGGTCGGAAGCCGACCTAATGAAGCAATTTGGTAAGGTCGGGGCATTTTATTACCGAGTGGCGCGTGGTGAAGATAGCCGCCTGGTTAATCCCAACCGTATTCGCAAGTCGATTGGTGCCGAGAAATCTTTTTCGCCTGATCTTGAGACCCTGGCAGACATGGAATCAGCCCTGGAAAATTTAGCTGAACGGGTCAGTCAACGTATTTGTGAACAGCGTCGAGGGGGGCAAACACTGACTCTCAAAATTAAATACGGTAACTATCGTCAGATTACCCGCAGCTACACCCATATCCATCCCATACGAGACAAAGAACTGATTTTAGAATTGGGCAAGTCAATGCTTCATCAGCATTTAGAACAGCATGAAAAAGTACGCTTACTGGGACTTGCGGTGTCTAACTTAGAGCCAGCGCCAACTGAATTGAACTTTGTACAGCTAGCTCTGGACTTGGAATTACCGGCGGTAAAAAATCTTACTGTGGATGAATAATAGATTCTATAAGTTTGGATGCTGAGAACCCTTAAAATCAGCGAATTACTGGTACATCTGTAAGCACCAAGAGTCCGTAGAGTTGCGTAAATCCTGTGGATAATTACTTTTGTACTAGTAGGAATTCAGTATATTCCGTTAAAAAGTATAAAGCAATGGTGAAGCTGGTACTGACGGCTTCAATTTATTCCTGATTGGTTTTCACTGATCCTGCAGAATGAACTAATGAAAATTTTGCCGGTTCGACTCTGTCGTTCTAGCGACGAGTCTACATGACGGTACTGTCTTCTACCTCTGGCTATCTTTGACATGTCCGAAACCATCAATGTTTTACTAGTTGACGATCAGGCATTGCTGCGCCAAGCACTGGAAAATTTGCTGACACAAAATGCCGATCTGAAGATCGTGGGCACAGCATCTGATGGTCATGAAGCCATTAAGCAGGTTGCACTCTGCCGACCCGATGTTGTTCTCCTAGACATCGAAATGCCTAATCTGGACGGCTTGAGTGCAACTCGATTGATTACTCAGCGCTTTCCGGAAACCAAGGTTATCTTACTGAGCGCCTATGACAATGACGCCTATCTAATGAATGGGCTCAAAGCAGGTGCCAAGGCTTACTTGTTGAAGGATACGTTGAGTGGTGAGCTCACCGATACCATTCGCAATGTTTACAAAGGCTATGGACAGTTCAGTCCTGGCATTCTTGAAAAAATGGTGGCGGGGATTGGCAAACCCGAAGAGCTTGTGGCCGAGGAGACTGCCGACGTAGGCTCGCCGACAGCCGCTGTTTCAGGGGAAGTCCTAGAATTTCCTCAAAAGCAGCCAGCTGCTGCCTCAGGTAGCTTCTCTCAGTCGATGTTGCCGGGCTCAGCTTCGATGTTGGCCTTGGATCGATTCAACCCAGATGAGCTACACGCACTGATTGATCAATCGCGTAATCATGCTGAGACTGCCAGTGCTTTAAAGGCAGTTTTAGAACAGCGTATTGCCGAAGAGCCAGATAACTTGGCAGCGCGGTATGTCCATGGGGTAATGGCGCGCCAGGTCTGGAACGAGCCTCAGAAGGCACTGGCATCCTTACAGACTGGTTTCCAAGCTGGAATTCGTCAGAAAGCCTCGCCGGATGCCCTGCTGTTGTTTTATCGTGAGGGGTTCCATCTAGAGCCTTTGTCAGCGTTTAGCTGGTTGACACAGACGGGGAGCCCCTGGAACACGCTCAAGCATATTCCCTTCCTGATTCAGGAAGCGGCTGCTCAGTTCGGGCGGGGGTCTTCTCAATATCGATCGCTCCTAATCTTGTATCGGATTCGCTTCTTGAAAATGATTCTGTCGAAAAAGTCTGGGGCTGAAGTCGAACGTCTGGAAACGGCTTCGGAAACCGTCAGCGTCAACGGCACGTCAGCGGTGCTCAGTGCTCTTTAGAACCCCCCTTCCGGACGCTCTCCGCTCCTTGAGAAAACCCTTTTCAGATAGAGAAGCTTAGTTAGGTTTAGTATCCTTTAATGTCGTGAGGTATCTATGGTTAGTCCAGTAGAACAATTAGACGAGCTGGCATACGTTGAACAAGAGCTCGAAGATTTACAAAATCTGATTAAGCAGCATTTCAGGGCCGTTGAAGACCTGAATGGGGTACAAACGCAGCTCAGTGCAGTTGACCAGCTTCAGTCAGCCGTTAAGACAACCAATCGCAAAACAGAAACGGCGCTGGAGCGTCTCGATAAGATGCAAGGGGCACTGGCTGAGCGCGCCGACGCCTTAGAAACACGGCTGAAAAATCTTACTAACGAGTGCACACAGCTGAGGCAAACGATGGACCAGACGATGTCTCGGTGTGCCGAAGAATGGACCAAGCAGCAACAGTCCATGCAGCTCTATATGGAAGAATTTGAAGCCCGCCTGCAGAGCGATATGAGTCATGCCGTCAACCGTTTAGGCGAAGCTGGGATTGCCTCTTCGGTACAGCGAGAGCGTCTGGAGAAGCTAGATGTCCGCGTCCGAGGACTCAGCAATTCGGTCAAGCGTATGGGCAGCACGCTGAAGGCATGGAATGCTGTAGCCATTGGCATTGCTGTGATTGGCATGATTACGATCGCCGTAATCGCAATATTTGTACTGCCATAATCACCCAGCCGTAGGGGTGCAAGGCCTTGCACCCCTACGGCATATCAATCGCTGTCTTAGGAATAGGAGACGGCTCAAATCCCTGTTTACGCATCGCGCGGGCTTGCCGGAGCAATTGCCAAGCTTGGGGTGAAAAAGTGGCAGGAAAGCAGAGCGTGGCAGCGGTTCCCCATTTTTTCTGTTTTAGGGCAACTAAGCCCCAGTGAAGATTAAGGTAATCACGCATTGTTTGTAGGGACGGGATGCGATCGCGATATTGGGCGCTGATACGTTTGTAGATGCGCTCTTTAATTGTAAAGTTCATGTCCCGTCGGTTGGTGATGTCGATACGGTGGTCATAACCACCGGGCCAAATAGTGCGATAGGCCAAGGGTTGATTAATAAAAATCGCGTCACCCTGTTCACTAATACGAATCCAAGCATCAATCTCGACACAGCTAGTCATGGTGCGGTCCCACCCCCCAGCCGTGATAAAAGCCTGACGCTGAACCGCAACCTGGATAGGCGTACCAAAGGGAACTTGCTCCAGGAGCATGCCGTAATGGATAGCGGCTTGGGAAATCAGAAAGGCGGTCCCAGGCCCGGTTCGGGGAGTGCGGCTCAGCTCTTGCTCTTGAGTATCTACCTGAATGGCTTGGCATGAGCAAATAACGGCTTGGGGACGGCGCGTGATTGCTGCTTCCAGGGTCTCTAAGCAGTCAGCTGCCAGATAATCATCGTCATCGACAAATTTGATCCAGTCGCCCCCTGCAATATGGACCCCTTTGTTTACAGCTCCAGCATGGTGAGCATTGGTGGCATTGCGGTGATAAGTAATGCGATCGCCCAAACTCTTGACATAGTCCTGGGTGCTATCGGTCGAAGCATTATCCACGACGATAATCTCACACGGAATTGTCTGGTTCAGCGCTGAGGCGATCGCCCGCTTCAGAAACTCGACCCGGTTGTAGGTAGTGATAACGATACTGAATTTCACAGCATTGCCAAACGAGATTTCAGAATTTCTGCCTGGGTCTGCGCTTCTGCCAGCGCTGCCCGAGCCCCTGCGACAACATCTTCTGGCGCTTTCGCCACGAATCCTGGATTATTCAAGCGCCCTGATAGCGATTTGATTTCGCCTTCGATCTTGGCCAAATCCTTCTCCAATTTGGCCTTCAGCACGTCAATATCGACGAGACCGGTTAAGGGAATCAACACTTGTACGGTCCCAATCACACCCGCAAACAGTTTAGTAGGCTGTTCTGAGGTGGTTTTGGGGGAACGGTCCTTCGTGGGCGAATAGACACGTGTAGCGGGCACCGCCGCCGAGTTTCGCAGCCAGGGTTGGGCGTTGCCCAAAATTTCCCGACGCCACTGCTTAATTTGCTGCCAAGTTTGGCGACGCTTCTCAACGTACAGCAAGTTCTGGCTAACGAACCAGACACTGTAGCCAAGACCCACCAGTTGTAAGAGGGGGGCAACAAACGGAATGCTCTCAAGAGTGTCGACAAAAGCTGATAGCACTTTGAAGGCGATGAACGACAGTAGCAGAATTCCCACCGTAGTCAACGGTCGCCTCACATCGCTGAAAAAGCGCTGCAAGTAGCCTAGTGGCTCTTCCAGCAGGGGGCGCAGGGTGAACCAAAAATCGGCAACCTCGGTTTTCACCGTATCCAGCGTGACTTCTTCCGTTTCAGCAGCTGTCTCAGGGGATAGGAGCGTCTCAGCCGATATAGTTGTTGCAGCTGTTGCAGGGGTTAGGGAGGGAACTTCTTCAGCTCGGATAGACAGCGTCTTGACTTTACCGATGTCTTGAATGTAAGCACGCGTTGCTTCGAGAATGCGGTGCTCTTCCGGATTTTCCGACTGCAGGATAGTTTCAATCTGAGCATTGGGTTTAATGCCCGCTTCGGCCCGTAGGTTACGGATCGTCCGCAGGGTCCCAATCAGAAGGTCAAATTCCTGCTCCAAATGGGCGTTAATGGCCTCTGCTTCCACAACCGGATAGGCTTGCAGGGAGAGAAACTGAGCTTCATCTACCTGATTTAAGGTATGCCAAATTTCTTCCGTAATATGGGGCATGAAGGGATGCAGCAGGCGTAAGATGCCATCCAAGACGTAAGCCAAGGTCTGCTGTACGACCTGCTTTGTCAGTCCACTTTCTTGGAAGCGGGCCTTTGCCAGTTCAATGTACCAGTCGCAAAAGTCACCCCAGATAAAGTCATATAGCTCTTTGGCGGCTTCCCCAAAGCCATATTTATCCATGTAGTTCCGGACACGCTGGACAACACCGTTGTAGCGAGAAAGAATCCAGCGGTCGGCTAGCTCCAGCGTCTGCGCCTCGGGCTTGCCTAGCTGCGACGGGGTTTGCCCATCCAGATTCAGCATGACGAAGCGAGCGGCATTCCAGAGCTTATTGGTGAAATTCCGTGAGGCTTCGACCGAGGAGGACTCATCTGTTTTGCGGTTGTATTCCAGACGAATATCCTGTCCGGCACCCGCTACTTCCCGAATGAGGGCGTAGCGCAAAGCATCGGTGCCATATTTATTAATCAGAATCAGCGGATCAATGCCGTTGCCCTTGGACTTAGACATTTTTTGGTTGTTTTCATCCCGGACAAGACCATGAATATAGACCGTCTCAAAGGGCATCGTGCCGGTGAAGTGACTTGCCATCATCGTCATCCGGGCCACCCAGAAAAAGATGATGTCGAAGCCGGTGACCAGGGTCGTGGTGGGGTAGTAGGTTTGGAAATCGCGTGCTGTCTCATTGGGCCAGCCCATCGTGGAGAAAGGCCAGAGCCCGGAAGAGAACCAGGTATCGAGGACATCGGGATCTTGCTGGAGCTGTACCCCTTCCCCAAACTGAGCGATCGCCTTTCCTTGGGCCTCGGCTTCATTGAGAGCGACCACGAAGGGGGTGTTGTCGGTAATCTGTCCCCCGGTTTCACTAACGGCATACCAGGCCGGAATCTGGTGTCCCCACCAAAGCTGACGCGAAATACACCAGTCGCGCAGGCTCACCAGCCAGTCGCGATAAACCTTGGTCCACCGCTCGGGCACAAAGCGGGGTGATTGGTGATTATCCAGAGCATCCAGAGCGCGGTCGGCCAGGGGTTTGATTTTGACAAACCACTGGGTCGAAAGCAGCGGCTCAACCGGAACTTTGCCGCGATCGCTATAGGGCACTGTATGCTGATAGTCTTCAATTTTCACCAGGAAGCCGTCAGTTTCTAACCGCTGGACCACTGCCTTGCGGGCTTCAAAGCGACCCATCCCCGCAAACGGCCCTGCTTCATTGTTCATGGTGCCGTCTTTGTTCATGACGGTAATCATGGGCAGGTTATGGCGCTGGCCCATGGCAAAGTCGTTCGGGTCGTGGGCGGGGGTCACCTTCACGCAGCCGGTGCCAAAGTCCTTATCCACGTATTCATCTGCGATGATGGGAATTTCGCGATTCAGGATAGGCAGGGTTAGGGTTTTGCCGATGAGGTGCTGGTAGCGATCGTCCTCAGGATTCACCGCCACGGCGGTGTCACCCAGCATCGTCTCAGGCCGCGTAGTGGCAACTTCTAAGTAACCAGAACCATCGGTGAGGGGATACCGGAAGTGCCAGAGGTGACCGTTCACCTCAGTCGGCTCTACCTCTAGATCAGAGACTGCCGACTGGCTAGCCGGACACCAGTTCACCATATAGTTGCCGCGATAAATCAGTCCTTCTTCATAGAGACGATTAAAGGCTGCGAGGACTGCTTGTGAGAGTCCTTCATCCATGGTGAAGCGTTCGCGCGTCCAGTCTACGGAGACGCCAAGTTTCCGCAGTTGCCCTACGATGGTGCCACCTGACTCTTCTTTCCACTGCCAAGCCCGTTCCAAGAATTGATCGCGGCCTAGCTCTTCCAAGGTTTTACCCTCAGCTTTGACACGCTTCTCCAGAATGGTCTGCACAGCAATACTGGCGTGATCGGTCCCTGGTAGCCAGAGCGTGTTGCGCCCCTGCATCCGCTGATAGCGTACGAGGGTATCAATCAACGCATTCTCAAAAGCATGCCCCATGTGCAAGCTACCCGTTACGTTGGGCGGCGGAATCACCACACAAAAGGATTCTCCCTCGTGGTCTGCATCAGCCTTGAAGACATGGCGAGCTTCCCAGACTTGCTGCCACTTTTCTTCAGTCATCGAAGGATCATATTGGCTGGAAAGGGGAGGAATCGTGGCCGTCATGGCTAGGGTCTCGCTTCGGGCGTCAATTACCTAATGATTCTGCCACGAGGCTTCTCCAGATGCTAAGGGCAAGGGGGAAGAAATTGAGGGAGTGGGGATTAGGGAGTGGGGAATTGGGAGAGGGGTATTGGGATAGGGGATTAAAGAACTGATGAAATAGAGATTAAATAT
>JBHJHM010000073.1:0-13039 GCA_050330865.1 Leptolyngbyaceae cyanobacterium | reverse complement strand
TACTCAGACATCTGGCTGTGAGCCTCTTGAATCAGGAAAAGACCACTAAACTAGGACTCAAAAATAAACGGCTGCGGGCTGGATGGGATGATGAGTATCTGCTCAAAGTTCTAGCTGGATAAAGATGCGATTGCCCTAGGGTATAGGAGCTTCAGCAGTGGGTGTCTCGACCGGTGTCTCCGGTACAGGCGTTGCAGCCATGGGAGCTTCAGCAGGGGGTGTCTCGACCGGTGTCTCTGGGGTGAGAGCTTCTGGCGCTGGAGCTTCGGTGACCGATGTCTCAATAGGCGTCTCCGATGTGGCAGCTTCGGGTGCAGATTTTGCCGGCACTGGAGCTTCGCTAACGGGGGGCTCAACTGGTGTCTCGGACGCAGCCTCAACGGCAGTGGGTGTCTCAACAGGAACTTCCGCAGTTGCCGACTCTTCTACAACCGGTTCTTCTGGCTCGGGCGTTTCCACTTTAGGCCGAGGTTTTGGTCCCCGCATTAGAGCTGGAGGAACGGCAGGTTTTTTCTCTTCCTGATCGCGACGTCCTTTGCCTCGCTTCCCTTTGCGGCCTTTGCTGCCACGGTCTTGGCGATCGCCCCCGCGCCCCTCGCGATCGCCTTTACCTTCACTCTTTTCGCGGGCAATCCGTTCCGACTTCTTGATAGGACGCTCAACCATAGCTCAAGATTTCTTAACGCCTCAACGATACTACCTTGAAAGGGTGGCTCTGCCCTATACGCTGTGATTTCAAGATGATGTTTTGTACTTAGCCCTTGGCAGTCTCCTTTTCAATGCGCTAGAAGGTAGGCGGTGATATCTACATGAATGTTTGGATTGATACAGAGTCTGGGGAATATCAGCGCTACTGTAATGTGGCATTTTCAATAAGACTTCGTTTTTAACAAACTCGCAGATCTCCCAACCTTGAGAGAATGGTTGCCCAGACACAAACTCCATCAGGGTTTTCCTGACTTTCTTAAAAGAATGTGAAAAACGTGGTTAGAATGAAATCTTGGAGTAATGGAGATTTGCCATGTTCATTCGACTGGCAGAACAGCACCGGAACTTTGTCAAAGATCTAGTCATGAACCTGCAGGCACTGGCAATTGTCCTGGAGGGTAGAGGCTATCTGGCTTCTTGCTATACGTGCGGCGGCCAAATGAATAGTGCGTCCTTCATGGTTAGCCTCGGCGATAGTCACCTGATCCGTTTTCTGGTATCCGATTACGGTATTACCTGGACGGAGATGCGAGACGATCGCGAACTGATGAAGTTGGAAGGGGCGGAAGCAATTAATCAGCTACAAGAGCTCGCCGATTTAGTCAAGTATCGAATCCAGCCCTCTGAGTGTCAGCCTGCAACAGCTCACAGGGGATAAGCCTCCTTACTCTGCGCCATTTCTTCATGCATCGTTTGGCTAAGTAGCTACCAAGCCAGGCTACTTTCTAGCGAAGACCGATTGCTTGCTCAGACCACTTGAATACTGGAATGCCTCGGTTGAGAACATCTGTGTCCTCTCCAGTTGGCAAAGTTATGTTCTCCAGAAGTTCGACGCTGCCGGCATGAAGCCCCACGATGTAGTAATTATCGTCTTCAAAGAGTGCAAAGAGGGGCGCCCCAGATGCCCCAGGATTGGTATCACAGCTGTGAATGAGGCTATCAGCCAAATCACCATCAGGAATCACAAATAGAACACTGCAGTTGCTGCTGAGTCCAGCTGTTTCACCAGGATCCCCAAACCCGCTTAGAGAAGCCGTTGGAAAGTCACCAGAATATCCGACAACGCTAATCTGTCCGTTCGATTCTGCCAGTGTAGTAATATCTGTGAAATCGACAGTACGCCAGCCCAGATAGCCATACGTTGCCCCCAAGGGTTGGTCGAGCGTGAGGAGTGCCCAATCTTCGGTTTGGCTCCCCGTAAAGGGACTTTCGCCATACACATATGCAGTGACGCGAGCTGTTTCATCGGCTCGACCTTGAATAAGATTTGGCCGAAAAAGAATTTCGAGCGTCGTTGGCTCATCCGTCGCTTCATCAATTAGGCAGTGAGCATTTGTGAGGACAAGACTAGGACCAATCAGTGTACCTGTACAAGCTCCCAAAACGGCTCCATCAGCATCGACCCAGTCTACCCGTCCGATCGCTGACCATGGATAACGACGGCTCAACACAGGAGTCCGATCATCCGTATTAACCACGGCTCGAATCGGTCCATCTACGGGTCGCTGCGAGGGGATTTGGTTATCAGGGATATAGGCCGTCCCCCCAATCTCAGATTTTGTCAGAGTGATGGGCTCAAGGACAACTTCATGAGGGAGTTGGGCCAGTAAAGGCTGCGAATTTCCTAAGGCGATCGCCAACAGGACCGCAATCGTCAACGGAATCCAGCGGTGTATTTGCATCTTAGGCATCGAGATAGATTAGATGGGCCACTAAACATACGGGGATCACTTCAAATGAAGTCGGTAGTTCTCCGGATAGGGGGCAGGGGAGTGATCGAGTAATGAGTCAATGGAGAAAGGATGAAAGGGCAGCAGCACCTTTAACCCTAAATCCTAAATCTCAAACCAACCATCAACAAACAACTAATAACCATTATCCTTCCACCTTTTTACCTTTCTACCCTCCCACCCTTCCAGCCATTCCCAGCTAGCATAGACCAAACCAAAGGTGGAGCGGAGATGTGGCACGGGTTCGTCTAGAGCAAATTACCCAACGCTTTGATAAAAATATCGCAGTTCAAGATATCTCTTTCGAAGTTCCAGACGGCGAGTTTTGGGTCCTTGTCGGTCCTTCGGGCTGTGGTAAATCTACACTATTGAGAACGATCGCAGGCCTGGAAATTATTACCGAAGGTAACCTGTACATCGGCGATCGCCAAGTCAATGATGTTCCTGCGCGTCAGCGGGATGTGGCAATGGTGTTTCAGAATTATGCCCTGTATCCTCATATGACTGTGGCAGAAAATCTGGCCTTCGGGTTGCGGATGCGGCGCGTTTCACCAGCGGAGCAAACCAAACAGGTTCAGCAGGTAGCCCGGTCTTTAAATATTGATCATTTGCTTGACCGCAGACCACGCCAGCTCTCAGGAGGACAACAGCAGCGGGTTGCCCTAGGACGCGCGATCGCTCGTCGTCCTCAGGTTTTTCTGCTCGATGAGCCACTGTCCAATCTGGATGCCCAGCTGCGGGACGAGACCCGAGCTGAACTTAAACAACTGCATCAGCAATTTGGGATCACGACACTTTATGTTACGCACGATCAGGTAGAGGCTATGACTTTGAGCGATCGTATTGTCATGCTTGATCAAGGGCAGGTACAGCAAATTGGGACACCTCGGGACATGTACGAGCATCCTGCCAATCGCCGTGTGGCTACCTTTATTGGCAATCCACCGATGAATATCCTGGCGGCTGTGTTTGATGGTATAGACTTTCAGGTGAATGGATATTCTTTAGCTGCACCTGCGACAACCGTAAAGTCGGCTTCTCTATCGGCTAATCAAATGGTGAACTTGGGAATTCGCCCCGAGCAGATAGTGCTGACTGCAGAGTCTGATGCTGCTATTCCTGTGACGGTGGAGGTGGTCGAACCCCTGGGACGCGAAATTCTGGTACGCGGGCAGATTTTCCCTCAAAAACAGGGCAATACTCCCCAAACACTCAATTTCTTCGTTCAGCCCTCGGCACAGCCTCAGCCTGGGGAAACGATTCGACTCCGTTTCGACCCTCATCATCTGTTTCTCTTTGATCCCGTCAGTGGTCGGACGCTTTATCCAAGGGTTTCTGAAGCTGTTTGGGGCTAATACGAAATCCGGCGTTGCTTAATAGCGGTATGATTGCGCCCCCCTTGCCCCCAATACTGGGGGGAATTGAGTGCTTAAAGTCCCCCAGTGTTGGGGGATTGAGGGGGCCATGCAGAATATGGCGCTTGAGCCGATTCATATCTAGAATCAGCAACGCCCGAAATCCTGGTGGCACATCTCTGTTAAGCATTTAACTAGCCAACCTCTTGGGAGGTTTTCACTTGGGGTTGGGCTTGAGGCTGGAACTGGAACAGAGTGTAGACGACGTTACGGCGGATGCCAGTCATCATGTCGAGGAAAACCTCGTAGCCTTCGCTCTTATACTCAATTAGCGGATCCTTCTGACCATAGCCGCGTAGCCCCACCGTTTCCCGTAGCGCATCCATCTGCTGCAGGTGCTCGCGCCAAAGAGTATCAATTTGCTGCAGGATGAAGAAGCGCTCGGCATCCCGCATGAGTCCTGGCTTCATCTGATCGACCTGGGCTTCCTTCATATCGTAGGCAATCCGTACTTGTTCATGGAGGAAGGTTTTGATTTCGCCTACGGAGAGGTCTTCGAGTTGCTCAGGCTCCATGTCGGATAGGAGATAAACAAATTCCTTTACCTTGCCCACCATTTCTGGCAGCTTCCATTCTTCCGGTGGCAGCTCAGGATTAATGTAGGCATTCACAATGTCATCCATCGTGCGCTCAGCATAGGAGATGACCAGTTCCTTCAGTTGGTCGCCTTCCAAGACGCGGCGGCGTTCGGCGTAAATAGCACGACGCTGGTTGTTCATCACCTCGTCGTATTCAAACACCTGCTTACGGATGTCGTAGTAGTAGGTTTCAACTTTCTTCTGGGCACCTTCCAGCGAGCGGGTAAGCATGCCCGATTCAATTGGCATGTCTTCTTCGACGCGGAACATATTCATCAAGCCGGCCACGCGATCGCCGCCAAAGATGCGCAGCAGGTTATCTTCCAAACTTAGGAAGAAGCGCGTAGAGCCCGGGTCACCTTGGCGACCGGCCCGTCCGCGCAGTTGGTTGTCCACCCGACGCGATTCGTGACGCTCAGTACCGATAACGTGGAGGCCGCCGAGTTCGATTACCTTGTCGTGTTCGGCGTCTGTAAAGTGCTCATACTCTTTGAGAATCAGGTTATAGACTTCCCGCAGTTTTTGAATAACAGGGTCATCCGTAGGTGCTTTCTCTGCTGCGATCGCGACTTTTTCTTCGGCTTCCAACTCGGGTAGACTCTGCTCACCATAGGTCGTTACAGCAAAATCAACCGCTTCTTTGAGCGCGTTCTCAGCTTCCTTAGAAAGCTCCGTTGGGAAAATATCAGGCGACGCTTTCCAGGTTTTCACCTTCTTTTTGCCGCCAAAGCCCTGAGCCTGGTTACGCCCTTTAGCTGCCGGCACATTGGTGACTGCAAACCCTTCCTCATCCTCTGGCTTCACAACGCGCGGTAAAAGGTACTCCCGTACTTTGAGGCGAGCCATATACTCCGAGTTACCGCCCAGGATGATGTCTGTGCCTCGTCCGGCCATGTTGGTGGCGATCGTCACGGCCCCACTGCGACCTGCCTGAGCAACGATTTCAGCTTCACGCTCGACGTTTTCAGGCTTAGCGTTCAGCAGATTGTGAGGAATATTGCGCTGAGCCAATAGCGCCGAGAGCAGTTCCGACTTCTCAACGCTGGTAGTTCCTACCAATACCGGACGACCGGCTTCATGCATTTCGGCACATTCTTCTGCTACCGCTTTCCACTTCGCCTGTTCCGTCTTATAGACCACGTCAGCGACATCCCGACGCTGGGAGGGTTTGTTCGTGTCGATAACCGTCACTTCTAAATCGTAGATTTTCTCGAATTCCGGCTCTTCAGTTTTGGCAGTTCCAGTCATGCCAGACAGCTTGGGATAAAGCAGGAAAAAGTTCTGGTAAGTAATGCTTGCCAGCGTTTGCGTTTCTGGTTGGATTTCGACCTTCTCTTTAGCTTCGATCGCCTGGTGCAGGCCGTCACTCCAACGGCGTCCGGGCATGACCCGACCCGTGAACTCGTCCACAATCACCACTTCGCCGCCGCGAACAATGTAGTTAACATCCTTGACGAAAAGTTCTTTGGCTTTAATAGCGTTGAAAACGTAGTGCGCCCAAGGATCCTTCGGATCAAACAGATCCTGCACACCCAATAGCTCTTCCGCCCGAATAAAGCCCTCATCGTTGAGCAAAACGTTCCGAGCTTTTTCGTCTACCTCATAATGTTCTTCGGTATGGAGGTTCCAGGAAACCTCAGCGGCTTGCGTATATTTCTCGCCAGGGCGTTCTACCTGCCCAGAAATGATCAGAGGGGTGCGAGCCTCGTCAATCAAGATGGAGTCAACTTCGTCAATGACGCAGAAGTTGAAAGGCCGCTGCACCACATCCGCGATCGCCGTGGCCATGTTATCCCGCAGGAAATCAAAGCCGAGTTCACTGTTAGTACCGTAGGTGATGTCGCAGGCGTAGTTTTTGCGCCGCTCGGTGGGGCTCATGCCCTGCTGAATCAGACCGACGTCTAGCTGCAGAAAGCGGTGGACCTGTCCCATCCATTCGGCATCGCGGCGGGCCAGATAGTCATTCACCGTGACTACGTGTGCCCCTTTGCCGCTGAGGGCATTGAGATAGGAGGGAAGCGTTGCTACCAGGGTTTTGCCTTCGCCAGTTTTCATCTCGGCAATTTGCCCCTCATGGAGCACCATGCCGCCAATGAGCTGGACATCGAAGTGACGCATTCCCAATACACGTCGGGAGGCTTCCCGTACTACCGCGAAAGCTTCGGTGAGCAAATCATCCAAAGCTTCGCCGTTTTCCAGACGCTGTTTGAACTCGCCCGTTTTGGCTGCCAGCGCTTCGTCTGACAGTGGCTGGATCTCTTCTTCCAGCAAGTTGATCTCCACTACGTCGGGCTTGTAGCGTTTGAGTTTACGAGCGTTTGGATCACCTAGCAGAGCTTTCAGCATATGTCCGGAGACGATGAGTTGACAGAGCTTTTAGTAAAACGGATATATCAGGGCTTTACAAGGGGCGATCGCCGCACCTGGCAAGGCTGAGATATGTAAGTTCACTTTTGTTTATCGATCCTACCACTTGAGATCGGAGGAAAGGGAGCAGGTGAGAGGGAGCAGGGAACGGGGAATAGGGAGAGAGGAGCGAGTCTGTGATCTGGAGATCTAGCGGTGTGAGGACGTATCTTGCCAACTGAGCTTGTATGGAACCTTGTGTTTACAGTGCATTGAGGGGCTTTATGATGACGGGACGCTACCTGCCAAAGCTTTGGCCAACAGTAGGTTGGTTAGGCAGTCTGTTCGTTGTAGGCTGCACGGTGTTGCCTTCACCGACAGAGACTACGAGCGGTGAAGTGTGTGCCCCTGAAATTACGGCGATCGCCTTTGGCATCAGCTCTTCGGAGTCACAGCAAAACTTGAAGCAAGATTGGGAGCCTTTTCTGGCCGTTATGTCAGAGGCCGTAGGTCGCCCTGTGGAAGGCGTATATGCGGCGGACTATGCTGGCGTGATTGAGGCTATGGGCGTCGGTAAGCTACAGATCGCGTGGTATGGGGGCAAAGCTTATATCGAAGCAGCTCAGCGTTCGGGAGCTGAGGCGTTTACCCGAACTGTTAATACCGATGGGACTCAGGGCTACTATTCGCATCTGATTACGTCACACGAGAATCCCATGCTGGCTGAAATTGATGTTGCGACAGGTAACGGTGACACCTACATCGTTAATCATGCCAGTGACTTGACATTTGCCTTTAATGACCTCAACTCCACTTCGGGGTATCTGGTTCCTAGCCTCTATGTGTTCGCTGAAAAGGGCGTGGATCCTAACAAAGCATTCCGTGAGTTGATGTTTGTGGGGAGTCATGAGGCGACGGCGCTGGCGGCAGCCAATAACCAGGTTGATGTCGCCACTAATAACAGCGAAACCTTGGAAATGCTGGCGCAGTCTGACCCTGAAACCCGCGCGAAGATTCAGGTAATCTGGACATCACCGATTATTCCAACCGAGCCGATCGCCTACCATCAAGATTTGCCCGACTGCCTCAAAGAGCGAATTAGGGCTTTCTTCTATAGCTACGAAGACAGCGAAATTCTGGAGCCCTTGGGCTGGTCTGGATTCGTGCCTGCCGAGGACACAGACTGGAACGCTATCCGTGAACTGGACATTGGCAAACAAATTCTGGATGTACAGAACGACGAGAATTTGGATGAAGCGGCCAAGCAACAGCAAATTGATCAGCTGAACCAGCAGCTTGAAGCACTTTGAGCGTTAAGATTTCCGAGAAGGGCTACATCGCTGCAAGTTAAAGCAGTTTTTGATAAAGCGCTTGAGTGGCCGGACTTGGATCGACACCGAGTTCTTCCCGCAGGACGTTCATGCACTGATAGTAGATCTGGACAGCTGTGGCGCGATCGCCTAACCAATCATGCAACTGCATCAGTGACTGATAAGTGGATTCCTTGAGCGGGTCTAGCCGTAGGAGTTGCTCGGCATAGGCTAGCCCAGCTGCATAGTTTTCCTGCTGCTTCAAGCTTTGGACAAGCTGCGTCAACGCCTGCAGGAACCGCTGATGGAACTGTTCACGGACTGGGAGCAACCATTCGTCATAGAGAGAGGGTAGAAGCTCGCCAGTATAGAGCGAAACGACTTTCTCTAGCGATCGCACTTTCTCCAACTCATCTGGAGCATCTTCTGCCAGCGCGATCGCCTGGTCAAAGACTGCGACATCTAGCCAAAACGATAACTGGGGCTGCCAACCAATCGTGTTGGCTTCGACCTGCAGAAAGCGATCAGCTTGGGGTAAGTGACGACGTAGGTTATGCAGTTCTTTGCGAAGGTTAGTGCGAGCCTGACTATCCGGCGAATCAGGCCAGAGGGCGAAGGCAATTTGCTGACGTGACTGTGGCCTATGACGATGCAACAGTAAGTAAGCAAGAAGTGCCTGGGTACGGGTTGACCCAAGACTGTGAACTGTTTTTTGATCAACCTTCAAACTGAAGCTCCCCAGAAGTTGAATGGTCAATGCATCCTGATTAGCAGAGTTGGAAGCGTCTAATCGCTCCGCTGAGCCCAGAGACTCAGATGCCAGCGATGTCGGCGTCGGCGAGGAGGTGAGTTCTACTGATTGCAGTTCCCACTGACTCGATGCGCGGGTAATCGCGCCCAAAGTTTGGAGGTTTACCTGCTGCGCTTCGGTGAGTCCTTGCACGTCGCTGATATCCATTCCTTCATAAGGACGTAGAGGCCGCAATACGCGCAGACAATTCCCAGAAATTGCGTCCCACAATCGAATCGTTTCATCAGCGCCGCAGCTGGCGATCGTCCTGCCGTCAGAACTCAAATCCATTCGCCAAATCGAATTCGTATGGCCTGCTAATACATGCAAGCACTGACCATCGCGAACGCGCCAAATGCGGACAGTCTGATCATGAGAGCTGCTGATCACTGTCTGTCCATTCGGTCGCCAAGCTAGTGACCAGACCGAGTTTTGATGCCCCCTTAAGGTTTGCAGGAGCTTACCTGTGGCAACCTCCCAGAGCTTGATATCGCCGTTAGTGCTGCCTGTCGCGAGGGTATCACCGTCGGGACTGAATGCCATTTGCCAAACCCAGTTCTCGGGGTCCCGCAGCACCTGCAGACACTTGCCTGTTGTAGGATTCCATAGCCTTAGGGTTTGGTCATAGCTACCACTAGCCAGGTATCGACCGTCTGGGCTCCAGGCTACCGTACGAACAAAATTTTGATGCCCCGCCAATACCTGCAGACAGCGACCCGTTTCAGAATCCCATAGGCGCACCGTTTGATCATGGGAAGCACTGGCTAGGCGGTTGACCGTTGGATGCCAAGCCACAGCCCAGATTGTATTTTGATGTCCTGTTAGCTTGGCACAGGCCTGCTGAGCATATACATCCCACAGATAAATCGTCTGATCGTCGCCGCTGCTAGCAAGATACTGGCCATCCTGGCTCCAGGCTAAGGACCAGAGGGGGCGATCGTGGCCAGCCAAAGACGTTAGGCACTGCCCCGTGTGCATATCCCAAATACGAATTTGGCGATCGTGCCCGCCGCTTGCCAGTAAGTCACCGTCGGGCTGCCAAGCTAGAGCCTGCAATGCATTCCGATAACCCTGTAAGACCTTAAGCGACGCATCTGCACGCGAACTCCATAGGCGCACCGTTTGGTCAAAAGAGCCGCTGGCGAGAAGGCCACCAGCAGCCTCCATTGCATCTGCTGAAGCATGGCCGAGGGCGGTCTCTGAGTTCTCAGCCAGCGACTTGATTCTCGCAGACTGCCATTGCACCGATCGCACCGCATTCTGATGTCCTTGCAAAATACGAATGCAGCGTCCAAAGGCGACATCCCACAGTCGGATACCTTGATCATCCCCACCGCTGGCCAGCATCTGCCCATCGGCACTCCAGGCCAAACTCCAGATACATTTCCGGTGCCCCTCCAAACGCTGGAGCAGTTGCCCCGTTGACTGCCAAATCTGGATACGACCATCCTTAGTCCCCCCCGCTAATTTGGTCCCGTCTGGACTCCACGCGATCGCAAACACAGCTTCTCCTGCCGCGATCGTCTGCAAGCAGGTTCCTTCGGTTATGTCCCAGATCTTAATTGTCTGATCGGCGCTCCCTGTGGCCAACACATAGGCATCGCGGGATGGGGTGTTTGGAGTCACGCTCAATCGCGTCTTTGCAGCATTTTGACTTCGCTGACTCCCTTTGCCCCCTCTGCTTCCCCCGCTCTCTTCTTCCAACCTTTTCCAAACTCGTGGACACCATGCCAGCGCAGACGTTTTGTTGCCATGTCCCGTGATCGTGCGAACACAGTCACCCGTCTGAGGATGCCAAATTTGGATTAAACCCTCGACGCTGCTGCTAGCGATGAGCTGCTGATCAGGGCTCCAGCCCACCGCTCGGACACGACTGTCTGTATCCAACGTGTGCAAGTGCTGCCCCGTCTGCACATCCCAAAGCTTGAGCGTATCCTGATTGTCATCGCAGCCGCTGGCCAAAATTTGACTATCGGGACTGAAGGCTAGCGACCATATCCAGTCATGATGTCCCTGCAGCGTGAGATAAGGCTGATCGAGGTTGCCTACCCGCCATAGCCAGATTTGACCATTCGTATCAGAGGCCGCTATGAACTGCCCATCGGCACTAAAGGCGATCGCCAGTACATTACCAAAGGTCTGCGTAAACGTTGTGTTAACAAACGTCGCCCCCGCAAAACTAACCTCATGCAGCTGAGCATTTTGCAAATAGCCGTGGTGAATCGTCAGCTGCGAAAAATCAAGCCCCGTGATATCTAGTTTGAGAGCGATGCATAGGTTTAGCAGATTGCCGGTACCGTAGCCAAAAAACTGCCGCGACTGCTGCCGCAAACTTGTCAAGATGCGCAACACCTGCTGTTCTAGAACTGCCTGAGAGCCAAAGGTCTTGGCGAGCTGATGGGCAATAGGCTGCAGAATGAGTCGGCTTTGGCTGAGGCGAATATAGTCCTTAACGGTTGTCTTAATCAGAGCATGACGGAGGAAGAGCGCAAGACTTCCTGTGCTCAGCTCTTCTACGATCTGCCGCGTTAGCTGCCCGATTACATACTCCATCACCACTGGCTGCTGTGTGTAGCATCCCCCTTGCTTTTCCAACAGCGATCGCCAGCTTAGTGATTCCAAGGTTTCGAGCACCTGCATCCGCGACGTCGATGGCTGAATATCATCCACCAGTTCCTGAATCGAGGTCCATTCGCGGTTGATGGCCAGCCAATACATGACAGTCTGTTCGAGTTCTGTCAAACGGTTGAATTGCTTTTCCAGCAACCGCTGCAGCCCGTTGAATACCAACGTGTCTTCAGCCAGAAACAGCCCAATATCGCCATCAAATAAGCTTTGAATGGAAGTCGCTACAATCTTCAGTGCTAGGGGGCTGTGGTTGTAGCGCTCGCCCAGTTGTCGCTTTGCGGCTGTCGTTCCTTGGAGTCCTTTGGCATTCAGCAGGGCTGCTGCCGCTTCGGGTGACCCCATGAGTTGAAGCGATCGCACCGGCAAATTGACCCCTTCCAGATTACCGACTGGCGTGGGTTTCTCTCGACTTGTCAACAGCACACAGCTCTGGTGGCGTGTTTCAGCTACCAAGTGCAGAAGGTCACCATAGTCGGCATACTCTGGCTTGAAATAACCGGCCCGCTCGCTTCCCTGCAGCATCGTTTCCAGGTTGTCGAAAACCAATAGACAGCGAGACTTCTGCAGCCAGTACCGTAGTCGTCGGAGCGTCGCATTTGTATCCTGCTGGTCAGAGACAAAAGGCACCAGCTCCTCGAGAAGTTCCTTTAGTGTTGGTGCGTTGCGGAGCGATCGCCAGATGATATGGGTAAATGGACATTCTGACTGCTGCTCCAATAGTTCCACAAACTTAGCCGTCAGAGCCGTTTTGCCAATGCCCCCCATGCCCAACACGCCGATTAACCGGCAGCGATCGCCCACACTCCACTGCTGCAGAGTATCCAGTTCTATCTGCCGCCCATAAAAGGCTGTCACATCCGGTGCTTCACCCCAGTCAATAAGGGGAGTAGACGGGGAGGCGAGCGCAACGGATGACTGCGTTGAGGGAGAGGCCACCCCGCTGAGTGGACCTGTTTGAAGGAATGGCGATGCCAGCGATGGCTGAGCATAGCACCGTTCCAGCGCCGCCCGAAAACTACTCTTACTGACCTTTTCGCCCAATGCCTGACTAAGATTTTTCCAAAACTTAGGGCCAATTACACGAGTCAGATAGCTGGTCGCGTATCCTGATTCTTCGGCAATACGCTCATAGGTTTGTCCTTGCCATGCCCCCTTGAATAGCGTCAGTTCGGCATCCGTCAAAAGTCTGCTGAACTGGGCCGACATAGCATCGTTTACTAGCTTGAGGGCAGTCTCAAAATCCACACTCTCAGGGGTGATGGAGGGGCCAGAAGAAACCCATACAAATTACACATGAGATTATATGAGGTTTGTCCTATCCCAAATGAGAAAAGATCTGGATCGGTAACCACCTGTGGGAGGGTGAAGTTGTAAAGCTGCAATGAATCTTCGCTTGTAATTGCTCAACTCAGTAGCCAATCGGTCTGTGATGAGGTAAGGGCTCGCGAAATGGCCTCAAAAGCAGAAATGCCCTGCCGTCTCGCTGTATTTACCAGGGAGCGGACCTGGGCAAACAGCTCTGGCCCCCAGTCGG
>JBHJHM010000072.1:0-101053 GCA_050330865.1 Leptolyngbyaceae cyanobacterium | reverse complement strand
CGATGGTAAGACGAGATGCCTAGCGTCATTTTAGATCTAGCTTCTCGGTTGCACCTTCATTGGGAAGTGCTAGAGCGTTCCTCGTTTTCCTTCAGTGAAAACGGAGCGACCCGTATGTTTCAATCATCTGGCGGAGGGGCTAGCAGCCCTTCCAGTTTTAACTTGCCCTCCTTCAATCAGGAGACCGTGCGCCATATCCTCCTGGGCGATCACGGTGCCCTCATCGAAGCTATGAACCGCATGGCTGTTTTGGGCTACTGCGATCGCATTGCGTGGAGCGAGCCCCTGCCTACCGGACGTAATGGCGAATTCATCAGCGTCATGACCCGCAAGCGCACCATTCCTTAGGGCCAATCTCTAGCCCACCTGTCTCAGCGGGTAGGTGGGCTAGAGAGAAGCTACCGGCTCAAGCTAGCTTCGAAGGTGTGTAAGGCTTTTGCTATGGACGGCCAGCCATTCACGGTCTCGATAGGGAAGTTCTACTGTGCCCAGCGCCCCCAATCCATACTTGCTCTAACGAACCCTAACAGTCCCCGCACCCTTTACCCTCTAATCTCCTTTGTTTTTTCTTTAACCATTCAAATGAACGTCATAATGACTATCGCCAAGACAACTTAAATATGTCATCCGTCTGGCTCTGCTCCCGCAATGACATCATTGGCAATACATCAGTTTTGGCCGCAGCGGGACTGGTCTTGCTGACCCAATCCCCTCTACCTCAGATATTGCAGTTGAGCTTACATCGCCTGGTTTGGCCCCCCTGCCCCCCCAAATTGGGGGGTTCTGAGGTTGAATTCCCCCAGAATTGGGGGATTTAGGGGGCGAACGCAAGGTGCTGATGTACTAGTGCAAGATCTCAGTCTACCCGATTTGTTAGTGGGGCTGTTGCTTACCGTAGTTTTGGCCCGTTCTGCCGGAACTGTTTTGTCACAATCCTGGCGGGCGATCGCCTAAACAGAGTGTTGCCACAGTTAAGGGCGATAAGGCTTTGTAGTTTATCTTTCCATAGCACTTGTTTGTATAGCCGTCGCCAAGTCCGTTAGGACAAGACGGCGAAGCCATCTGACTATGCGCTGAGCAATCGGATACTACTCGGTGTCCTAGCCTATAGAGGCCATTTGAGTGGATATAAGAGTATGTATTGAAAGGCTGAAAGAGTTTCTACTTTCCCCTTGGTCCATGGCTGGGAATCTAAGCCAAAATCAAGCTACGTCCCCAGATCCATCTGCGAATGTCAGCCACAGCAGGCTCCAGCCGTCAACTCCGTCACACCGTCTGTAACGTTCTGGCTTAAGCACTTACCCAAGTACTCCAGAGCGGATGAGTCAGAGGCTGCGTCGCCGGTCTCCGAACGGGCAGGGCTAGCTCCTCAACAGTCCATTTGTTTGGATCCCAGCCGGTTGTAATCCATTTATCAGCGACTGCATCATATACCGACGCATCAGCTCCCCGGTAGTTGAAGCTAAAGAACGATCGCTGCGTCGCGTGGGCTCCTGAAAAAATAATTTCAGGAGCATCCGTGCTGAACTGCCCAAATACGCGATCAAAGTTTAATAGTTGGCCACCCTTGGGGTCTAAGCAGATCGCTTTGAGCGATCGGAGATTAAACACCTGCTCGGGCGCGTTCAGGAAGCAATCACCTTCCACAACCCCTACTAGCTTATGCCCAGACTCAAAACTATAAACAAAGCGAAAGTATGCAGTTCTAATAGGCATCAACATTTCAGGGAACTCAGTAGAGAACACAGCTAAAACTCCAGACACAAAGACGGAACTACGCTGACTCGCTAGTTACAAAGTTCTGTGGCTTAAGTGATTCCTCAGAAAATTCATTAAGCAAAGTAAACTTTGAGACCAAGTCAACGATCCTGAGACTGCGGATGAAGTAAGTGATTACACGGCAATGCTGCACCCTCCGGTATCAGAATCATAAACTTATCAGACGCAATTCAGTGTTTATTCTGAGTGACTTTATTGAGCCTTGAAGATTTATCGGCTCACTCTGAAAAAAATATGAAGGTTATTTTTAGATTCCGGTCTTAGGGAGGATGACTTGGTTTCTTACGAGGTATGCATTCTCTAGATAGCCTAATGTCTCGCGGTCGGGCAATATCGATAGAGATATACACTATCAGAGGTCAGGCTATGTATCGAGTCGTCGTACCTGCATTTGGCGACGTTGACCAGCTCACAATTGAAACCGCCCCCGATCCAAGTCCTGGCCCTTATGAAGTGGTTATTCGCCTGACTAGCATTGGCATGAACCATGCTGAGCTCATGGCTCGCCGAGGAGCTTATCGCCTAGTTTCTGGCAATCCTCCCTTTATCCCTGGTTTAGAGGGTGGGGGTGAAATCGTTGCAGTGGGTTCGAGCGTCGACGATCGTCTACCCGGCCAGCGCGTTCTCCTAACGCTCGACGCTCCTGCGAGTCGAGGTTTAGGGCAAGGAACCTATCAATCTCACTATGTTGTGACTGTTGATAAAACAGTTGTTGCTCCAGAAGCACTTAGTGACCATCTACTCGGAGCACTCTGGCTACCCTATCTGACTGCCTGGGGTTGCCTAGTTTGGAAACAAAATATTCAGCCGGGGCAGCGAGTGCTATTGCCAGCAGCTAGCAGCAGTGTGGCGATCGCGGCTTCCCAAATTGTCAAACATTACGGCGGTATTGCGATCGGAGCCACCCACAGCCCCGACAAAGTGGACATGCTCAAAGCTATGCCAGAAGCACGCTTCGACCATCTCATCCTGACCCAGGAAGAAAATTGGTGGCGCACGGCCAAGCAACTTACTAGCGGTAACGGCTTCGACATCATCTTCGACCCTATCGCTGCTGGCGCTTTCCTAAACCAAGAAATTCGCCTTCTGGCCAATCAGGGAGCTCTGTGGATTTATGGGCTGCTGGGCCAGCCTGACACGGTTGATGTCACCCCACTCATCCGCAAAATGGCGTCGCTGCGGGGCTGGCTATTGAATGAAATTGTAGGGAGTGGCCTCGAAAAGGGCGCTTATCGCCACGTAATTGATCGCATTGCCGATGGCACCTATCAACTCCCCATTGCTGCGACCTTTTCTCTCAAAGACGTGCGTCAGGCCCACCAAACCATGGAGGCAGGCAAGCATATTGGGAAGCTAGTGTTGGTTCCGTGATCCTCTCCAGCGCCTGTTCCCTGTTCCTGTACGATCAGTAATGTTGAGCATAAATTCAGTTGGCACAATGGTATTCAAACAGGTGCAGGCGATCGCAAGCCGCTTTGTTTTAGGTGTTCTGCTCGTAGCTGTTCTGCTGTTCACGGGCATTGCTCCTGCCAATGCTGATAGCTATGATCGTCAGAACTTGCGGGAATCGGATTTTTCGCATCGAGACTTACGGGGAGATGACTTTACCCGTGCGGATATGGCCAGGGCTGACGTGAGCTACTCGGATTTGCGAGGCTCTCGATTGTTTGATACAACCCTTAGTTTGGCCAACTTAGAAGGAGCGAATATGGCTGGCGCAACGCTGGATGGAGCTCGGTTCATCCGCGCCAATTTAACCAATGCCATTTTGGAAGGGGCTTACGCCTTTGATACAGATTTTCGCGGAGCTACCATCGACGGAGCCGATTTCACGGATGTGCTGCTTGCGCCTCGGGTAAACGACATGCTTTGCGAAATTGCGAAAGGTACTAACCCCGTAACAGGAAGGGACACACGAGATACGCTGTACTGTCCGTGATGTTGTAAAGGCGCGATGTGGAGCTCCACATGCCACGTCCCTTTAATCACCCATACCCATGCTCGGCCAAAAAATCGAGTGAGATGTCTGTGGTTGCGGGAGCTTTAACCCCGATAGGTCCTAGGTTCAAAAACTTCTCAGCATATTTGCCCAGAATATCGCCTTCTAGATTAACAGCTTGACCGGGCTGCAGATGCTGCAGGTTGGTTTCTTGATAAGTAACAGGAATGATGGCAATCGTAAACCAGTCACCCGCAGAGCTGCAGTTGGCTACCGTAAGGCTGATGCCGTTGACAGCAACACTGCCCTTGGGAACGATGTAGCGAGCAACTTGGGCATCAGGGACAGAAAACCGGAGTTCCCAGGAGGTGGCGGTGGCGATCGCCCCCTCCAGTTTGCCAAACCCATCTACGTGGCCGGTGACAAAGTGCCCCCCAATTTTACTGCCGACTCGTAGCGAGCTTTCCAGGTTGACAACAGCGCCGTCGCCTAGCTGCCCCAGCGTTGACCGCGACAGAGTTTCTGGCGAGGCAGTAGCAATAAAGCCTCGGGCAATCGCGGTCTCGACCGTCAAGCAAACGCCATCGACTGAAACACTGTCGCCAATAGCCATGTCGCTCAGAATGCTATCAGCAGTATCGGTATGACATTCAATTTTAAGGTGGTTGTGGTCGACCCTTGTCAAGGTTCCCAGCGACTGAATCAAGCCTGTGAACACGCGCTCTAAAAATCAAGTACTTTCAGAGCCTAGCACGGCGGCAGGTGAGGGGTTTGTAGTTCACCTCTCAAACAATTAACCACCACAGGCTTGTGGTCAGACAAAGTGTGCAGATATGTTGAGGCAGCATGAGTCGCAGTGGATAGCGGGCAATTTTTTGCGTTAGCACGATCGCCAACAGCGCCCCCATGATCAGACATGTCCCCTGCAAAAACGCAATCACAGCTGGGTGAGCCACTAGGATAGGTAGATTCACACCCGACATCCCAATTGTCGCGGCACTTACGGGTAGAACCCGTCCCGCTTCAGTGAGCCCCAAGTGCAAATAATGCGCGAGGGTTCCCAACAAGACCAACGGTAAATAGCCGTAGGCTAGCTCGATAAAGGGACGAGGCTTGCGAGTTTTGCCTAGCTTGTGGATAGCTAGCGACGCGGCTTGGGCCATGAGGGGTAAAAGCGCTGGGAAACTGAGAAGGGCGATCGCAGCCACACTATGGACCCAAAAGATATCCAAATTCAGCGGGAATCCCAGACCTTCGACCAGCTCTGGTAAACGATGTAGAAATACCGCATTCAGCAGCAGCAAAAGTAAAGCCACTTCATAGGCACGGGGCATATGGGTAGTCCACAACTCCATGCCAGGAGGACGCAGATTAACCTCTACCGAGCGGTGGGGGCAGGCTTTCAGACAGGTCATGCACAGCACGCAGTCACGGTTATCTTCCAACTGTGCCGGGTGAGAATAGAGGGGACAGCCATCGGTTGCCTGACCTTCTCCTTTAGCGGGTCCACCTTTGTAGCACTGGTAGGTGGTGCATTCCGCCGAACAGGTGCCCTGTTGTGCCCGCAGTTCGGTGATTGAGAGTTTGGCAAACAGTCCGTTCATCCCGCCGATGGGACACAGATAGCGACACCAAAATCGTCGCTCAAAAATCTGGGAAAAGATCACAGCCCCTGCCGTAATGAGCAGCAATAAACAGGCCGACAGGTAGGCTGTATTTTCCAAATCCCAAAGTTCTTCCCACAGCAGAATCAGGGCAAATAGGCCAAACAGAAACCACCCTCCCCAGCGTTCTGCCTCCTGACGGGGCCAGCGTTTTAACTGCCGAGGAAAGAGCTTAAGGGAAAGCGTCTGCAGCGCTTCGCCATAAATCATAAAGGGGCACACCGCACACCAAACCCGCCCTAAGAAAGGAAACACTAGCAAAATCACAGGCCACCACCAAGCCCAAAAGAGATTGAGTGCGATGTTATGGTCGCGCGTCTGCGGGCCAATAAACAAAATAGCGACAACGATCGCGAATCCGGCCAAGGTGAAGCCGTAGTTGAGGCGATCCGGCCACCAAGGGCTACGGAGAAAATGCCGTAGGGCTGGATAGGCATTCAATAGATTAAGGCGAAATTGTTTTTTTCTTCCCTGCGATGGCCATAGAATCTCTTCGGTAAGCATATTGTTGGGTGCGACCTGAGACAGGGCGCGGGATACCAGACTTTCCAGCTCGCGCAGATTGTTGGGAAAGTCGTAGGCTTGCAGGCGACGAATTGCTTCCGGCGTCACGGGAATCTTGGGGAGTCCTCGGGCTCGGGTCATAAGACTGATGTAGTAAGTGACATAGTCTTCAATGTCGGCCTTACGCACACGCAGAGGCGGCACCCGGATCTGGTTTTCTACGGCTTTGCTGAGAGCCGCAATAGGCCGCTCGGAAATTAGGATGAAGCGAGCTTTACTTGTGCTCTCTGGGGCAGGGGTGGCCTCGTCGCGGCTAACCGGGTAATAGGTACGGCTTTTGAGGAGGTGCGCGATCGCCTCTACCAGTCCCTCAGGCAATTCATCCGCGTTGTTCAAAATCAAAGTGCCTTGATCCAACGCCTCCAGGAGTCCTGGCTTCCCTCCTACGCGTCCAAACAACTCGGCTCCGCTCGCCTGCAGTCGGGCACAATCCACTTTAATGATGGGCTGCCGGCGATAGGCCGATCCGTAGTGCATAAGGGCTGCAATATTATCTTTCTCGGTTCCTGGTTCGCCAAAAACTAAAATCGTTCCGCTATCATCAAAGGCCTCTCGGACCTGCTGTCGCAAACGGTTGGCATAGCGACTGCGCCCAATTACGCCCCGTCGAGCTTTCGTCACCAGGTAGGGGCGTAAAGTGGCCTGCCGCTCCTGCTCATAGGTCAGCTGCGACGCCATCTGCCGCAGCTCAGCCGCAATTTGTTGAGAGAACGTTTGAATAATACTGGGATACTGAACTGTCAGTGCTTGAAATTTAGCTGCTTCGATGAACCAAAAGCGACACTCACTCAGGGTCAGTACCGTTTTTTCCACCGGCTCAGACAGGAGTAGCGATCGCAAATTCAACACCGATCCTGGCAAGAAGCTGCGAGGATTACGCGCCCCCGGCTTATGCTCTAACCGTCCTGACTCCAGAATGTATATCCCCTCGGGAGGCGTATCCGCGACAATCACTTCCTGATGGGGCAATATCCGGCGCGGTTCTAGTTGTTTACTTAAAGCTACCAGAGTGTTCTCGTCTAAACTGCTGAGCGCAGACCGTTCCTGCAGCCAAATTACGCGATCACTTACAGTCGTCGTCACCATGGCTCCGCCCCCATGAACTACCCTGAAACTGCCAGCCTTTTAGGAGTGCCCATATGATAAATCCCTTCGACTTCTGGGTTCCGTTGGCGTTACTTGGATTAATTATGTTGGCGGCAGTATATTTTGGAGGCAGATCGTGAGACTCATTATGGTAGGGGGTCCTGGAGCAGGAAAGGGTACCCAGGCGCAGCGCTTACAGGCGGCTCTCAACATTCCTTGGATTTCTTCGGGAGACCTTTTGCGCCAGGCTGTCGAGGCTCAGACATCATTAGGACAACAGGTTCAGACTACGCTCGAAAGGGGTGAGCTGGTAGATGATCCAACGATGATCGAACTCATCCGCGATCGCCTGCAGCAGCCCGATGCCGCTAATGGTTGGCTACTCGACGGGTATCCCCGTACCGCGTTTCAGGCCGAGGAACTGGACTTTTTGCTGGATGAGATGGGGCAAAGGGTAAACTGGGCTATCTGGCTAGATGTCCCGAAGGAAGTGCTCATGGCGCGATCAATTGAGCGATCGCGCTTAGACGATAACCCTGAGGCTGTGCAACGTCGGATTGAACTGCTATATGAACGGACCATTCCAATCCTGGATTACTACGGTCACCGGCAGCGACTGCTGAAGGTAGATGGAAACCAACCCCCCAATGTTGTCGAGGCAGAAATTCGGCAGCGATTGGGCGCGTAGGGGCGAGGCATTTGGGTACGGCGGCGTATAGACATTGTCAACAGTCATCCTCCCAATGCCTCGCCCCTACGCGCCGCCCAAAATTTTTCGACAATCCTGCGCGATCGCCCATTCCTCTTGGGTATGAATCACGAATACACGCACTTCTGAATCCGCTGTGGCAATGTCTTGATCGGCCTTATTGCGCTGTAGTTTGTCTGGATCGAGGGTGAGTCCCAAGCAGTCCCAGCTCTGGCAGGCAGCTTGCCAAACGGGGACACTGTTTTCACCGATGCCTGCGGTAAAGACCAGAGCGTCGAGTTTTCCTAAGCTGCCGAGCATGGCCCCAATGTTGCGGCGGAGGACGTGGATAAACATATCGAAGGCGAGCTGAGCGCGATCGCTGCCCTGCTCAGCAGCTTCTAACACCTGGCGCATATCGTTAGAGACACCAGAAATGCCCTTGAGACCAGAGGATTTGTTGAGGAGGCGATCAAGTTCGTCTGGGGTGATGCGATCGTGGCGCATAAGATGAATCAAAATTCCAGGATCAATGGAGCCAGAACGACTGCCCATCATGAGGCCGTCTAAAGGCGTAAAACCCATCGTCGTATCCACCCCCACCCCGTCCTGTACCGCAGCCAGGGAGCAACCATTGCCCAGATGGCAGGTAATGAGGCTTACATCCCTGAGATCTTTGCCCATTAAATCAGCAGCCCGCTGAGCCACATAGCCGTGACTAATACCGTGAAACCCATAACGCTGAATACCGTTCTCGACCCATTCATAGGGAACAGGATAAGTAGCTGCTGCAGGAGGCATTGGGGCATGAAAAGCCGTGTCGAATACTGCTACCTGAGGCACCGCTCCCAAAATGGTTTCCAGGGCTTCAATGCCTTCTAAGTTTGCTGGATTGTGAGCGGGGGCTAGGGAAAATAAGTCCCGAATCGCGGCTTTGACGGCTGGCGTCACCTGCGTACTTTGCTGATATTGACGTCCCCCATGCACCACTCGATGTCCCACTGCTTGAATCTCGTCCAGAGTTTCTAGAACCTTGACAGGACCATCGATTAAGGTATCCAACATCCAGCGAATGCCAGCAGCTTTGTCATGCGTTTCCAACACTGCCTGATGCTGATGCCCGCTGGCTGTGTGCGCTTCTAGTTCAACAGCTCCGGCTTTGTGCGTCCAATCAAGCTGAGCCCGCCAAAGCGCCTCTCGGGCTGTATCAAAATCAAACAGGGCGGCTTTGTGGCTACTCGATCCGGCGTTGAGGACGAGGATTTTCATAAGCGTAGGGGATAGGTGGGTAGAGGAACACTATTGCGGAGTCGTGACCTAAATTCTGCAAGACTTAGTCAGCGAACAGTAACTGTTTCGGGAAGCTAGTACCGCTATGCGGAATTCAAAATTCAAAATTCAAAATTCAAAGCTAAGGCAGATAAGCCTTCCCAGCATTCTGAATAGTGAGCATACTTCTGCCGTGATGTACTAGGCTTTCCCAAAATGCTGGAGCTACGGCGACTGAAGAACAAACCGTTGATTTAAAGGCTGCACAGGCCGGGCATTAAGCGGAAAAATTTCGCTGAACTGAGACAGTTGAAATGCCGATAATTCAACGGGTTTTTGGAAGATAATCCATTTGACGGCTTCGGAACATGGGGGCGTCGTAAGGGAGCCAAAGTAGCGGAATAGGCTGCGATCGCGAGGAAGTAGCTGAGCCGTCTCCACTTGAACGCCCGGAATTGTTTCAACGGCACCTGGCTGACGAGGCATCGCCTCCCAAATAGGACGTAAAAATGCATTTTTTCTCCTTCGCGTAAAAACACGCCGATAACAACCAGTTAACCTTTCGCATTGGCATGGACAAAGTGCATTTCCATAGGAAGAAGAGGTATAGACTCATAGCGAATATCAATTGCCGCCAGACCTACTTGGCTTCCTCTTCGTAAATCAATAGGAGACGGCTGCTTTCCTACTCGACAAACTCTGTAGGTAGAAGATAAATCGCTCCAATATTCCGGGCTTTTTTCACCGACATATCCCCAAGTTTCAACTTCCCCGTCAGCGATCGCCTGTCTTAAGGGAGCAGCCCTTATCCCTAAAACAGACCCAACACTACCTGCAGTTAGGAGTTGCCATACCTTGCGTCTTTCCATAATCCTGACTTGCGCTAAAAACTATCTGAGTAGTGAGTTGACACTCTTAAACCACATTTGATTTGAAAACTGAGTTTTTGATTTGAAAACTGAGTTTTTCCTTAGGCACAAACTGGGAATCTAAATGTGGTCAAGATATAGTTGCATGCAATAGGATATAGATACCTTGGCTTCTATTTATCCTGCTCTTTCCATCATGAGATTGCCAACTAGAATCAGGAGGATTTTCCTGATGAGGTATTTATTAATTGAAATTAGCATTCACGCTTCATGATAAGGCATAGCGAGTCTGCAGCAGTAGATTTTCGGTCATATAAAAGTCACTGAAGTCCAAGCCCAGACTTGTTTTGAGCTCATTTCAGGTAAGTAGCTTTGCAAACAAAGTTCGAGGTCTTTTTACATCTTTAGAAATATCAAATATTCTCGATTCTTCAGTAATTTTGCTCTCCAGACAAGCATCTGACTTTTCGTTAGCTATTGAAAGTTAATTGGTAGAAGTCAACTCCCCTTACGCAAGGCCTATCGGAACCCTTTCTGACTAAATAGCTATACATCAAAAAGCGAATCCACACCTACTTCAATCACCCATCCTCAAAGCCTTATCCAGCAAGGTTTGAGGCCCCAGCTGAAATAGACTAAGACTGTCGTGACTACAAAGATTCATCGGGAAGTGATATTCACCGTAGACCTTAGTTGAATATAAACCGTTCATTCAATACTAACAATTGACGATTAACCATTCCTTAACCTGTTCTTTACCAAAATCGATTAATTTGCAGCTCTGGCCGAGAAAAAGTATTCCTGAAGTAAAGTGTATAAAGGGTGGCTTCATGCAACCGTGAAATAGCTTTGTGTGATATACGTATCACTGAGCTGCTCGAAGGTTCTGTTGGATGGCTATTGAGATTTTTACCCCTCATGGCGGATGTCAATAGACAATAGAGCCCTCAATATTTTACGGAGCGTTATCTCTTGGGGTAGTCGCTCAAGTTACGAACGACTGAAACGTTGAACTGCTTTAGCAAACAGAGTGAAATTGGCTATGCTTCAGAAAATTGCAGCACAAATGGATTTGCGTAAGTTTGCCGCATTGGCTCTAGCTCTAGGTCTAGCTGCCTGCGGTACCACAACAACGACTGAAGAAACGTCCGAAGGCACCGAGAGCGCTGCCGCTGGCGATGAGACAGTCAGTGAAGCTTCTGGTGAAAAGATCTTTGATAGTAACGTTGCGCTGACGGGTGCTGGCGCATCTTTCCCCGCTCCTATCTACCAGAACTGGTTTGTGGAACTTAATAAGAAGGTTCCTGAGCTTCAGGTCAACTACCAGTCTGTAGGGAGTGGTGCGGGCGTTGAGCAATTTACCGCTGAGACCGTCAACTTCGGCGCTAGTGACGTAGCTATGCAGGACGACGAGATTGCAGCCATTGATGACGGCGCTATCCTGCTGCCAATGACTGCTGGCGCAATTGTGATGGCTTACAACCTGCCTGGAGTTGAGCAGCTGAACTTGACTCGCGATGCTTATGTCAACATTCTGCTAGGCAACATTACTAGCTGGGATGATCCTGCGATCGCCGATGCCAACCCCGATGTTGAGTTGCCGGCTCAGCCCATTACGGTTGTTCACCGTTCTGACGGTAGTGGTACCACAGGTGTATTCACTAAGCACCTAAGCGCTATCAGCGACGAGTGGGCTAGCGCTATCGGTGAAGGCAAGAGCGTTGAGTGGCCGACCACTGGGACTTTTGTGGGTGGCAAGGGCAACGAAGGCGTTACCGCTCAGATTCAGCAAACTGAAGGCGCTATCGGCTACGTCGAGTTTGGCTATGCAGAGAACAATGGTCTGACCGTTGCAGCTCTGGAAAATGCTTCTGGCAACTTCGTAACGCCTAGCGGTGAGTCTGCCTCAGCCACTCTGGACGCTGTTGAGCTACCTGAGAACCTTCGCGCTTTCATCACTGACCCTGAAGGGGATCAGTCTTATCCGGTCGTGACTTACACCTGGATGCTTGTATACGAAAACTATGAGGATCCTCAAGTCGCTAAAGCGGTTGAAGTCATGGTTGAGTATGGTTTGAACGAAGGGCAAGAGGCCGCTCCTCAGCTGGGCTACATTGCGCTTCCTCCAAGCGTGCGTGAGCGGGTCGCTGAGGCTGCTGACGGCCTGAGCCCTGACTACGACATTACGGTTCAGTAGATAGAACGTAAAAAGGGGGCTACGGCCCCCTTTTGTGTGATATTTAGCTACAGATAGCCATTTTGAGGAGAGAAAGGCTGTGACTGCTTCTAACGCCCCCCAGACAAAAAGCCGCTCGAGCGGGGAAAAGACGTTCGACAAATTTTTTGTAGGTTTGACTGTGGCTTTCGCGGTTGGGACAGGGCTACTGTTATTGGCGATCGCAATTGTCATCCTAATTCAGTCCGTACCGGCCATTAGGGAATTTGGACTCGGTTTCCTTGTGAACAGCGCCTGGAATCCCGTAGAGGGGCGTCAAGAGTATGGGGCACTCCCCATGATTTACGGAACTCTCATTAGTTCCTTGATTGCGCTAATCATCGCTGTTCCCCTTGGGTTAGGCACAGCTATCTTCCTCAGTGAGAACTTCATTCCGCTTCAGATTCGCACCATTTTGGTCTTCATGGTGGAGTTGTTGGCAGCGATTCCCAGTGTGGTATATGGACTTTGGGGCATTTTTGTACTGATTCCTTTTCTGAAGGCTATTGGTGACTGGCTGCACAACACCTTAGGGTGGATTCCTTTATTTGGTACGCCGCCGGTAGGGCCTGGCATGCTGCCGGCTGGTGTGATCTTGGCAATCATGATTCTGCCGATTATCACAGCGATTTCGCGCGATTCACTGGCGTCCCTGCCCCCTGATTTGCGGCAAGCGTCTTTGGGTATCGGAGCGACTCGCTGGGGGACCATTTTTCGGGTGCTAATTCCGGCTGCTATTTCGGGTATCGTCGGAGGCATAATGCTGGCGCTGGGGCGCGCCATGGGTGAGACGATGGCCGCGACGATGATTATTGGTAACTCAAACCAGCTCAATGTCTCGTTGCTGGCCCCTGCTAATACAATCGCGTCTCTGCTAGCCAACCAGTTTGCGGAAGCCAAAGGATTGCAGGTTTCAGCTCTCATGTACGCAGCATTTGTCTTGATGATTATGACCCTGGTTGTCAATGTTTTGGCCGAGGTGATTGTGAATCAGATTCGTGCCAAGTACGAATAACGCTTGCTATGTGTAGTCATTCTGAGTTGCTGTAACCATGACAACTTTTTCTGGGACGCCAGGTAATGTCACCGATGTTAAGGGCCTTAAGAAGGATGCGTCTCGCCCTCGCGACTTGTTCAACATCATCATGACCATCCTGTCAGGGCTTTGCATCGCAATTACATTAGTTCCGTTGGTGTTGGTGCTGGCATTTGTCTTAATACAGGGCTTTAGCCGAGTCAATTTAGAGCTGCTGACTCAATTGCCGCCCCCACCTGGGCTTGACGGTGGTGGCATTGCTAATGCCATTATTGGCACCGTCATTGTGGTTGCACTTGCAACCTTGATTTCACTTCCTTTTGGCGTTCTGTCGGCAGTCTATTTATCAGAATTTAGCGAAGGCAGCCAGCTGGCGCGCTGGGTACGTTTCTTCACCAACGTTCTAAGTGGTGTTCCATCGATTATTTCTGGTGTGTTTATCTATGCTTTGCTGGTAAGAACAGGCGCCACTGGATATTCGGCAGTCGCAGGCGGAGTCGCGCTGGCTGTGCTGATGCTACCTACAATCATTCGAACAACTGACGAGGCCTTGCAGATCATTCCCAAAGAGATTCGCTGGGCATCGGTTGGGGTAGGGTCCTCGCGTTATCAAACAGTGCTTCAAATTGTTCTACCAGCGGCTGTACCTTCAATTCTGACCGGGGTAACTTTGGCGATCGCTCGAGCCGCCGGTGAAACGGCTCCGCTGATTTTCACGGCTCTATTTTCCCCTTTCTGGCCGAATGGAATTTTCAACCCAATTGCCAGCCTGTCGGTGCTTGTTTATAACTTTGCCATTGTTCCGTTCGAGCCACAGCAGGAACTAGCCTGGGCAGGCTCTTTGATTTTGGTGCTGCTGGTGCTTTTAACTAGTGTGACAGCTCGCTTTGCGACCAGACAGAAAACCTTCTAGAGATAATCTTGACCCAGGGAGAGTGAACTCATGGTGAACCAAACTGCAGCCCAAACAGCGACGGATACGGTCTTTAGGGCAGAAAATTGCGATATCTACTACGGTAGCTACAAGGCTGTGCGCGATGTCTCGATGGATGTCTACCGCAATCAAATCACAGCGTTTATTGGACCTTCGGGCTGCGGTAAGAGCACCCTACTACGCTGCTTTAATCGTCTCAATGACTTGATTGAGTCTTTCCACCTCGACGGCAAAATCACCTATCGAGGTGCTAACCTTTACGATCCTGATATTGATCCGGTTGAGGTACGTCGCCGCATTGGCATGGTGTTTCAACGTCCTAACCCCTTTCCCAAGACCATCTATGACAATATTGCCTACGGCCCTAGGGTTAATGGTTTCAGCGGCAACAAAGAGGAAATGGACGCGATCGTCGAAACCTCTTTGAAGCGGGCAGTTTTATGGGACGAAGTGAAAGACAAACTCCATGAAAGCGGGTTCTCTCTATCGGGCGGTCAGCAACAACGTCTTTGTATTGCACGAGCCGTTGCTGTAGAGCCTGAGGTTGTTTTGATGGACGAGCCCTGCTCGGCCCTTGATCCTATCTCGACGCTCAAGATTGAGGAGTTGATGATGGAACTTCGAGAGAAGTACACCATCATTATCGTGACTCACAACATGCAACAGGCAACTCGGGTTGCAGACAAGACTGCCTTCTTCAATGCTGAAGCCACAGAATCGGGCGGCAAAGTTGGCTATCTAGTGGAATATGACGATACAAAATCTATCTTTGGCAACCCTAAGGAAGAAGCTACTCGCGACTACGTATCAGGTCGCTTCGGTTAACAGCTTCCATTTAGCGTGGTGAATGCCTGCAAGTTAACCGTTATGGTCAATTCGTTTCCAGTCCTGTCTATTCAAAGGGCTAATCGGATTGACCAGCACCTTTGGGTGGCTTGCTGCGGCTGTTACGATTACTACGTTTTATACGCTTCCGCTGCTCAGTGCGTGCCATAGCCTTATCAACTGGGAAGCCCGCAATCGGAATCACCTGATGCTTACGCTCTGCTTCAAGTCGCTTAAGCTCGGTGTAATCAACCCACTGGATACAGTCCACGGGGCAGGTATCAATTGCCTCTTGAATCAGCTCTTCTGGATCACCATCTTGGCGAATAGCGCGAGCCCGCCCATAGTCAGGCTCGATGTAGAAAGTATTACGAGCGACAAGCGCACAGTGCTTACAGCCGATGCACGTCAGCTCATCCACATAGACACCTTTCTGACGCCAAACCCCTCCCAACTCAGGTTCAAAACCGCTACGCTCAGCAGCACCCCGGAGGTCTCCACCAAGCTCAGGCTCCAAACCAGAAGGAGAGGTTTGCCAATCAACGTTTGCTTCTGAAGAAGCTTCTTCAAACGACTGGGACATATGTGTCCCCCTCTCTCTATCTATAGATAACTAGGATCAGCAGATAACTAGGACCAGCGCTGTACAACTAAACGGATGGCACCATCTTCGGTAGTCTGCTGCTCGGCTACCTGAAAGCCCTCCTTAGCCGTTGCTGCCATCACCGTATGAAATGCATAGCGCTGATTAATCTGATTCAAAAACCCATCCACAGAAAGAGGCTGCTGCCAATACTGCAAATCAGCAACCAGCTCATATTCTTTTGTTTCAGGGTTTAGCTTGAACCCAATGTCGTAACCGTTTGACTGCTCAATAACCACTTCAGCAGTCTCTGCCTGACCTTGATAACCACGTACAGGGGAAGGACCTTGCTGCCAGGTAGCGCCCATATCGGTGAGAGCAGCCTGCAAAGAGGAAAGGTCGCGGATCTTTGTCCGAATCTGGCTAAAGTGTGACATGTTGACCGTGCATATACAAACGTTGAGCTATCCCCATTCGCTGTAGGAAACCTTAGTTTGTGCTTCCGTAACAGCGGTACGCTGTACGGACTGCTGATAGAACTCAGATGTAGCCTCACGAGCGACTACGGTTCCGATCTGCTCTTCAATCTTGCGGGTGACCTCCTCGCAGGAAGCACCTACTACGCCCGTCACCACTTCCTTGACGCGACCGTCGGGATAAATGATGAACTCCAAAGTTTCCATACAGCACCTAGGGGTGAAGGATTCAGAACTCAGCGATGAGATCTAAGAGGCAGTAATCAAGCTGAAGGCACAACCTGATTACAAAAAGCACTTCGGATGGCAAATAACCACAACTTGGCAAATGTTTATGCAACTTATTGATGGCTCAAGTGCCTACCTCAGCTTAGGAATCAGTGTTGCGTAAATCACCCAAAAGCGTCAAGCCTAGAGCGGCATAATGGCTGCTGAAACCCCTAATAGAAGGCAGCACCCGTATGGTTTTGTTGCACATCTTAATATCCCGAAATATTGAATCCCCTTTGGCGTAATATCCCACTGTGAGTCTGCGACGGAAAGTCCTGTTCGTCCGATAATAGAGGACTGTGATTTACGCGGAAAACGGTATGGCTTTTCAATACACTCGCCAGGTAACTCCAGTGTCTGTAGGCGTTTTGGGCTTTGGAGGACTCGGGCAGGCAGCGGCTCATGTGATCGCTCCTAAGGCTGAAATGACGCTGGTGGCAGCAGCCGACAAGCAAGGGTATGTCTACAATCCAGAGGGATTGGACACTGGCGTTTGTATCGCTGCCTACCGCGATCGCGGCTCGCTTGGTTATGCCGAACCGGATGGTGTCCTCAGCCAGCAGAGTATTCCAGAACTCATTCTGTCGGCGCCCTCTGTAGAGGGCTACTTTCTGGCATTGCCTAACTTACCCAACACATTCATGGCGTCTGTGGTGCGTCAGTTCATTGCATCTGGCTGGCAGGGAGTGCTGGTGGACGCGCTGAAACGGACTAGCGCCATGGAGCAAATTTGGACCCTGCGGGATGAACTGAGGGCGGCTGGCATTACCTATCTGACGGGCTGTGGCGCAACGCCTGGATTGTTGACGGCAGCCGCCGCGATCGCGGCCCAAAGTTATGCCGAAATTCACAGCATCAAAATCACCTTTGGCGTCGGTATTGCCAATTGGGAAGCCTACCGTGCCACCATCCGTGAAGATATTGCTCACCTGCCTGAGTATGATGTCGCTACGGCTCAAGCCATGACTGACGCGGAGGTTGAGACGCTGTTAGACAAGACAAACGGGCTTTTAGCCTTGGAAGGGATGGAACACGCCGATGACTTCATGCTGGAACTGGCGGGAATTTGCCATCGCGAGCAAGTTACAGTCGGGGGCATTGTTGATACCCGTAATCCCAAGAAGCCTCTTAGCACAAACGTTCAGGTTACAGGTCGCACTTTCGAGGGCAAACGCTCGACCCACACGTTCACATTAGGCGACGAAACCAGCATGGCAGCAAACGTCTGTGGTCCGGCCTTTGGCTATCTCAAAGCTGGTATCTCGCTTCAACACAGAGGACAGCATGGCCTCTACACTGCTGCCGAAGTTATGCCTCAATTTGTGCGGTAGGAACGTGCTTCTCATACAACCTTGGGAGGCAAGGGTCGAAATAACCGTGATTTAATGTGAAGCTACAGACGCATCAGCAATCGATTGCAGTAGACTTGGCGGACTGTCAGGGTACGCATGGCGAGTCTACTGCAGTGCAAGGAGCAATCACATTTGGCCCTGGCACTCAACACCGTTCCCTTGAGAGTAAGAGGCTTTGAGCGATGGGATTCTTTTTTGGGATACTTCTAGGCCTGGTTGTTGGTGCTGCTGTTATCTATTTCCTGCTGTCGCGGCAGGTTGCCGAGCAAGGGGCAGCGATGCAGACACTACGACAACAGCTTACCCAGGCCGACGTTGAGCGCGATCGCCGCATCAAAGCTGCAACCGAAAGCCTGCGGCAAAGCTATGAAACACAGCTGTCAGAAGCTCAAACTGAGACCGCAGCCGTTCAACAAAAGCTAGCAACCACAGAGGCCGAGCGTGATCGTCTTAAATACGATTACGACACAAATGTCCGAGCCGTTCAGGCTGATGCAGCCCGCCAAGTTCAGCAAAAGCTGTCGGAGGCTGAAGCAAACTACAATCAGCGCCTACAGGCCGAACGGGATCGTCTTCAGCAAGAGTACGAGGCACAGCTTACAGCAGCTCAGCCCTATGCCCCCCCCTCAGTGGCATCCCCCTCAGTGGCACCACTCATGCCAACGATTCCCGCGGCGTTAGAGGCTCCTGAGTCAGGCGACACTTTGCCGCTTGCAGAAAATACTCAGACTGCGACCTCAGCTATGTTGTCACCTGTTTCTGACGAGACTGCAGCAACGCTGATGATGCCCACCGTCCCTGCAGTTTCTGAGCCGGCTCAATTAGATTCATCAGCGATAGCTTCTACATCGATTCCTGAAGCTGCTGCGCTGCCAGTATCGCCAACTGCAGTATCAGATGCACCTAGGCCAACGCCTACAGCCTCGCAACTGCAAGCTACTTCGCCTCCTGGGTCAAACCACGCTAATGTCGCCGCCCGGTCTGTGAACGCCTTGACCCAAAATGCCAGTGCATTGGTCGTTGATAGCTACGCGCCTGACGCCACTGTAAGACATCAGGTAGCGACTGCGATAGCGACTGCCATGCCCAGTACAACTGCAACCGAGCAGGCTCGCTGGTTGCCCACTTTGAAGCGCCTTATTCGCGATCGCGATCCAAGTGTCCGTTTGCAGGCTATTCAAGCTTTGAGCCACGCTAAAAAAGCCTCTCAGAGCCTGCCTTTGCTTCGTCGGGCGTTACGCGATGCTAATCCTTTTGTAGTCAAAGCTGCCAGTACAGCAATGACCCGCTTTAAGGGCTATGCTCCACACCCCCAACCCAACCCGTCCAAACCTCGTCTCCCTAAGAATCGCTAGGGAAAAGGAGTGGGCTTGATTTGTCTGTACGGCGCGATGGCTGAGGCAGACAGCTTTTTGCCAAGAGCAACTCGGAGTCTGCCCCATGCTGCACAGCCTGCATCAAGGTATCAAAAATTAGTTTTGGGAAAATATGACGACTCCACAACGTGTGGTGCTAGCTCTACTGGAATTCCACAATCTTCAATATGCTGAGCGATGTTTTTAGCCGGCACATCATCCTGTAGCAGGTGGTTTACATAGGATTCGTTATTGTACTCAATTTGAGCTTTCGCGATCGCGATTGCTTGATCCACCGTATTTACAGGTGGCAACAGATTAATGGTGCCAACTTGGTCAATCACAACGGGACTAATTACCCGAGTACTCGGTAATGTCTCAGATACACCATAGAGTTCTTGAGTGGGAAATTCGAGATGGACTGCCGCGATCGCGCCCTGATAAATTTCACAATGGATGAATTGCATGGGTGAACTCCTCGTCTTGCGGTGTGTGAGAACAACGCAAATAAGCTCTGGTGACCAGAGTCAGCGCTGCGGGGGGCACACAAAACCTTTACACCTAGCAGACTAAGCAGCCAATGTGGCAATTAGGTGAACAAAATTGTGAATGATTTGGGGCGATCGCACGCCAACCAACTCTTCTTCGAGAAGTGTAGGCAACCCAACCTTCCTAGAAATTTAGGGTATGCGTAGGTGGGGTAGGACGAAGTAAAATCCAACAGTGACAAGGGTTTTGTTGGGTTACGTTGGCGCTTTGGCGAAGCCATGCCCGGAGGGCTTTACCAATCAACAAATTTAAGCTTGACAGAGCACGAGTACTCAACGGCAGAAGTACGCGCACCCTTCAGAATGCTTGAAGGGCTCACCCGCCGTGGTTTTGCATTTTGCATTCCGCGTAGCGGTACTAGGTGTCCTCGCCTAAATAGCTAAAGCTATAAATAGGATCAGCGATCGCGCCAGCGAAATTCGTAGGGAGTATCCTCCGCACCCCATACCTGAATACCTGCCGCGTCGAAGCCTCGGTCCCAGGTATCCATCCCCGCTTCATGAAGAACGATAGTGTTGGTCAACCGTACCGCGCCATGTAGGTTGACTGGACAACCTTCAGATGGGGTAGTACCCACGTAGCCCGAGTCGGCAGGTTGCAGCACTACAGTACAGACAGCATCTGCAAAGAGGGCCGTACTTGGAATCACACGCTCCGACGAAGGGCGATCGCACAGCCCGACCCATGCTTCTGAGTCAATTGGCTTGAACGTAAGAGACTTAGCACCTTCGCTGTCTTCATCCGCAACAATATGAAGAAATCGCTGGCGATAAGGACTATCCAGACGTTCGGTTAGTGCTTGTTCCTGATACAAATAGGCTCCCGCTACAGTAGCCGAATTTTCTGCCAACTCGACACGGCAGGTCGTCATTTGCACGCTGACGCGATTAGAATCCACAGCTGCTTGGGCTGAGGTATCCATTATCCCCACAAGGTGGTTCACGACGGCTTCTACGGGTTCCGATGACGGTGTTGCAACACCTACGGGCACATCGAAGGTCTGCGCTAGGGCCGGGGAGAACATACCTAAGGTCAGCAGCAGGATAGTGGGAAAGCGTCTCAAGGTCATGCAGCGATCGCTCCGCAGATCATCACGTCAACTGAAAAGCAAAATTGCCTCTATGTATTTGCTATGCGGATGCTGCTTAGCATCTTGGAAACAACCTTTGCCATATCAATTCTCTGATAACGGCAGCGACTTGTGAAGCAGCAGCCCCGCCTAATGTTGACGCGTGCAATTAGCTCGAGAAGACTGGCCAAAAGTTTTGTATGGAAAGGCCACTAGCTGCTCAGAGTCGCAGCCTGCCAAAGGATTGGTGCCGCATCCTGAACTGAGTCAAGCAGGGACATTCGTCATAGGATGGAAGTACTTAATAATCATTCGACACTTTTACAAACCGCAATGGCTCGAACCGTACTCAAATTCTCCTCTGAAGACTGCGGCATCTGTCACAAGATGTCCTTCTATGATCGCAAAATTGCCGAAGAACTTGGCCTCGATTTTGTCGATATCAAACTGCAAGACACTGCCACTTATCGCAAATACCGTCAGGTTCTCCTCACGCAATATCCCGACAAAAGCGACATGGGCTGGCCCACTTACCTCATTTGCGATGATCCCGAAGGTGAATTCGCGATCGTCGGGGAAGTGAAAGGCGGTCATCCTAAGGGGGAGTTTCGCGATCGCCTGCAGGCAGTTTTGGCAGGGAAGTAGGGAACAGGGAATAGGGAATAGGTCTTCGACTCCTCACCCTTCCACCAAATTCCGCTTAGCTCGAATATTCTTCATGTGCCGCTTCACAGTATTGAGTGAAATGAACAGTTCCTGGGCTGTCTGGGCATAAGAACGACCTAACAGCGATAGCTCCCAGACCTCCATTTCCCGAGGGGTGAGGTGATATCTTTGAGCGTCGAAGAGAGCACGTTGGTAGGCGATCGCTTGCCGATCTTCGAGAGTAATCACAATACAGGTAGGCTGTCCGGTATCAGTTTCAATCCACTCGGCCCGAACGCAAATGCGAGCTTTCGTTCCCAATAGGCTCTCATCTTGCAGGAGCCGAATAGGCTGTTCGGGAAACAGTTGACGACTTTCTATCAGGCACTGAGCAACTTTTGTAACCGTGTCGGGGAGAGTCGCAACCGCTGCGGATGAGCTAGTTTCTTTGAGGTCGGATGCACCTGTAGTCTGCATTACATGGCAGAGCTTTTGAGCCCTGGGGCTGCTATGCACCAGATTTCCCCCTGGATCGAGCAGCATAAATCCGATAAAGGGGCAGATGCGATCAAGTACTGTTGCAAACACAACGGTCAGGTAATCAGCCGTGAGGAAATTTTTGGAAGCTGCTGGGCTACTGGACTGAGCTAGAAGTAAGGGAAGCGTAGCTAAGTTTTGGGGCTGTTGCTTGGCTAGATGTGTCATGTTCAACACCCGTCTGTCCTCCGCACTATGGGTGACGCTCGATGAGCGGCAAATCGGGATGTTCTGAGGGTTAGACCATCTTTGGGATTCGCAGCGCATCATACTCCCAAGATCGCTATGGGTCGGCAGCACTGTCTAGGAGGAAACGGCAAGACGATGTTGTCTGTTGAGAGGATATGTCGGGCTACCGTAGCGTCTGGAATTTGATAGAAGCAAGGTGAAGTTCTGGATAACAGCGATACGATTCGTCGCTGCTCTGCAGAAGTTTGCCTGTAGCAACCGAGATCTCAATATAGTCCCCTTATCGGTGAACTGTAATGAACAGCGCGCCCCGAACCAGTGATGTGAATGAGTGGTTTCCGCCTGCCTGCCAGAATCGCTACATTGAAAAGCTTGTAGGACAATCCGGTCTGACGCGCCGACAAGCTATATGTTTCGTTCGCCTATGGGGCTATGCCTATTTGCAGCAAACCAAACAGCGATCGCCCATTCAGACGCTTGAGCGCTGCTCAGGCACATTTGTTTGCTCGCACCGTGAAGCTGCTGATTTGTTTTACTGCGATCGCCCCCGAGGCAGCGGTCGTTCTGCTGGCATGATGATTGACCAACTCATTGCCAAACATTTGATCAAACGAGAACCTACCGATGGTGGTCCCACTCGCCTGAGCCTTCAAATTCTCGATAGCTTTTTTCCTTCCCTAACCAATAGCCACAGTACTCAGCTCTATCCAGACGCCTTTAACGTCCGTGAAGATACTTCACCCGTGTCTACCTTTTTGGAAGACAGCTACAGTTGGGTCAGCCAGCGATCGCAGACAACTTCCTTCAAGATCACTCAAGTCTTACGACAATGGGCCACACAATGCCCCGATGGCTTACGGGTGCTCAGAACCGTTACAGACAATGAGCCTATCGGCTTTGCAGCCTTCTTCCCTACACACCCTGAGTCAGAAGAACAGTTTCATCTCCCTCCCAGTGCCAGCCTCCATCTAAGCACTCTGGACAAGGTAGATCCGCTACAAGTAGCCCTACCAGGCGATGAAAAGTGCTATGCCGTGTTTGTTCGCAGTTGGCAAATTCGCCAGCTTTACTGGAACTACTCCACCGCCTGTCAGTTCTTGCAGGACTCGCAAGCAACGCTCAGGAAAATGCAAGCATCATTCCCTAACCTGTGTGACTTGCACACGATAGCGATTCATCCGCGTTTAGAGGTATTAGCTTGTACGCTAGGATTCAAGCCGATGAAAGCAGACCCGAGTTCCTCGCTGCGCTGGCTGCATCTACCGCTGGATCGATTCCTCATGACAGATATTGAGAAAGCGCTGGTTGAGTTTGATTTCACCCTGATGTAATATTCAAGTTTCCTTAGCAGGTTTTCCTTAGAAAACATTCCTAATAAATTTTCCGAGTCAGGTTCAGGCTAGGTAAGTAGCCGCCATAGCTCGCACCTAAGGCAATCCCACAGGCAACTCCAGAAGCAGCTTAGGAGTCATACTCCTAAGTATCTAAAAGTTCGACGGGCTATCTCAAGGGCCATTCACAGTCATCGCAGGATAGGGTGAACACAGCTCAGGGTTGGAAAAATATAAAGACCTGGCAGCAGGCCATTATGGGATCTCCATGAAACTATGGGCTCACAATTTCTTCGTAACCTATTTACAGGCGCCGTTGCTTTCTGGGTGGGCAGCTGTAGCTTTGCGAAGAACAGCACTGAAACATCCACTGTACTGCTTAGAGTAGGTGGATCCGCAGAAACTTACGAAATTATCGAACTGTTGCTGGAAGCTTATGTCGAAACAACCGATGAAGTCGAGTTCGATTTTCTTCCACCTAGTCAAACTAGCGGTGGTATTGAAGGCGTCGAAATTTCAGCACTCGATATTGGAGGCGTTAGTCGCGAACTGACTGAGGCAGAACTAAGTGAACAGTTGAGCTACCTACCCCTTGCGGAAACGCCTCTAGTATTCATAGTTCATGAAAGTGTGACCGGCGTCACCAACATTAGTGCTGAGCAGATCAAAGCTATATACAGCGGGGACATCACCAACTGGCAAGAACTCGGTGGACCGGATAAAAGGATCGTGCTTTTTGATTTCGCCGAAGACGAGAACGAAAAGCAGGTACTCAGAAAGGCTTATCTAGGAGCTAATCTGGCAATTAGCTCCGAAGCGATCGTCTTTCCTGAAGATGATGAGCTACTAGAGACAGTCGCCATAACGGACTTCAGCATTGCTGCAGTCCCCCTGGAAGATACCGTGAGAGAATCACCTGTAACTGTTTTAGACATTGATGGAGTTACTCCATCAGTTGAGAACATTCAGTCAGGAAAGTACCCGATGGCGCTCACACTAGGCATTGTGGTACCGGAGCCTTTGCCCACAGCGACGCAGGCATTTGTCCAGTTTGTCCGCAGCTCACAAGGAAAACAGCTCTTAATAGAGTCTGAGTACATCTTTATTGAAAATACCCAGTAGATAAAGACTCACTTCATCATTAACGCCCATGCTTTTGCTTTAAATCTCATGTTCGGGAATCGTTATTTATTCAGCTATAGACGAGCATCGCTGCCTCTAAAAATTAGCCTTCCGTTTATCCTCATGTTTTTGAGTCTTTGGATAGCGGGAAGTGCAGCTTTGGGACAGTACTTTTCTCATGAGCTTGACAAGAAGCAACACGAAAGGGCTGAAAAACTGGCGGCTCTGGTAAAGCGCGAAACGGATAACGAACTGGTTGAACTGAGGCGGTACGCGCGTTTATTGGCAACCAAAGGACTGATTGTTCAAAGTGTTTCTGAGCAGGATGAGATTGGTGTAAAGCAAGAAATACTGCCGCTGAAATCAATTCTGCAAACTGACATGATCACAGTCATTGATCGGCAGAAGAATGTGCTGTTGGACTCTCGACAGCCTGTACTACAAGCAGCTGAACCTGGAGGCAATGAGGTACTGGACTTATTGCTGACAGGCGTCGGTGTCTCTACTATTTTATCTTCCGGGAGAAATGGCCCCCCGATTCTAGTAGGAACATCTCCAGTTAAGGACCAACAGGGAGTTGCTGGCGGCATTCTAATTGGCATCGCTTTGAGTGATGATCTCCTCAATCAAATTAATGAGTCTGTTCAAGAGCAAATCATTGTGCTGTACGGGGGAGAAGTTGTTGCCTCGACCTTAGAAATTAACACCCACGACTTGCCATGGACTAAATGGGCTGAATCGCATGATGAGTTAAACTCCATAACCATCGCGCAGCAGGCTTTCTCAGCACAAACAATTCACCTGAAAGGATTGAATACCGAACATTTCGACTTAGTACTACTCGTTTCCGAGCGGCGCATCACGCAAGCTAAGAACACGCTCTGGTTGTTTATCGTCATCACAGCCGTCTTAGGAGCAACACTCACTATTTGGGGTGGGACCTGGATGGCTCGCAGAATCGCTGACCCTATTCAAGCCATTACAAAAGTTGCCCACCGGGTTGTTGAAGAAGGCGACTTTAAACTGCAAGCCCCTGTCGAAACTCAAGATGAAATTGGCAAGCTGGCAACGGCTCTGAATCAGTTGATCCGATGGGTGGAGCAGTACACCCATGAGCTAGAAGTTGCAGGACAAACCTTGGAATCACGGGTAGAAGAGCGTACCCGCGAACTGGCGGACACACTGGAAGAACTCCAGGAGATGCAGGCTCAGCTGATTCAGACTGAGAAGATGTCAAGCTTGGGGCAAATGGTAGCAGGTATTGCCCATGAGCTGAATAATCCACTCAGCTTTATTCAGGGCAACATTCCCCCACTCAACGAGTACTTTCAGGATTTGCTGCACCTTATGGAAACCTATCAGCATGAATATCCTCAGCCAACCGAGGCAATTCTGAAAATGCAGCAAGAAATTGATGTGGATTTCATGCTGGAGGACTTGACTAAGCTCCTAAATTCCATGAAGGTCGGTGCCCAGCGGGTGCAAGATATCGTTGTTTCGCTCCGTAATTATTCGCGGCTGGATGAGGCAGCCATTAAAGATGTAGATATTCACGAAGGTATTGAGAATACTCTATTGCTGCTAAACCACCGGATTAAACATAAGGTCGAGGTGATTAAGCACTATGGCTTGCTTTCTACCGTCAGATGCTCACCCGCACAGCTCAATCAGGTGTTCACAAACATCATTGCGAATGCCCTGGACGCCCTCTTTGAGGCTGAAGTCGATTCTAAGCAGCTGACGATTATAACTTGTGAACCAACAGCCAATCATGTCCAGATCTGCATCCGTGATAACGGTATTGGCATTCCACCAGAGGTTCAGGCCAAAATCTTTGACCCTTTTTTCACTACTAAGGGAGTAGGCAAAGGTACCGGTTTAGGACTGGGCATTTGCTTCAAAATTATTCAGCAGCACCGAGGCAAGATTGAAGTCGATTCGGAGATAGGTAAAGGAACTGAGTTCTGCATTACCTTAATGCGTGACGCTTTCCCTATAGAACCTGTCGAAAAAAAGCCTTTGGCTATTGCATCCTAAAAACTGCGGTTAAGGGGCCGTCATTGAAGGTATCGCCCAGCAGTATACTCAGGGCATTGATAGCCAATCACTGCCTAGCGCTAATAATCATAGTCGGCTAATCGAGGGCGACTCAATCGGTACATGACATAGCAATAAGCAATAAACTCCATTAAGATTACTTTTGTACCGCTGCTGCTTTTCCACCAAGTATCAGGAGAATGCCCTCGCGATTTTGAAGCAATTACGCCCAGCTTGATATCAGTGGGTAGATGATTCTTGTAAATCAAGTAGCTGCGTCGAGCGTGAACATTATTGGAATAAATATTGATCCCCTTGACTTCGGCTTTATGCTCTGACAGCCAATTTTTGAAAGCGATCGCAGTCGCGACTGTCCGGTCTCTTAAGGCATTTTCAGAAGCGACCACAATCAACTTACTGGCATCGAAACCGAGTGAACGGAGGTTTGCAGCAGCTACTTCTGCTACAGTTTTGTATTTGGTTAGTAGAAAACCAATATGAACTGGCCCTCCAACAGTAACGAGATACTGATAACCACCATGCTCAAACTCCGCGATCACAGCGCTGAAACTCGCCTCCTCTAACCATCCTTCAACCACTAATATCTCGGCTGGATCGGTTGGTTGGCTCAAGGCCAAAAATGAGTACAAAAAGTAGCGGAAGAAGATGGCGAGAGCCACAATAGCCACAATGACAAGCCCATCAATTCCCAGCAATACCCAAGTCAGCGCTGACATGAAACGTCCCTTTCAGTTTGGCAAGTTACCGCGTATCCTGCTATTGCCTATATTGGCAGCGCTGCCACGTGTTTTCTCTTGCTCAACAGTCCCCTTCATCAAATCAACCGTCAACACAGTATGCGGTGTAATCGGTTTGGATAGTTTCGATCTGCTGCTCGGCTTCAGTTACTTTAGTCGTTGCAGCATTCATTTGCTGCTCAATTGCCTGTAGCTGTTCGGGGGTTGTCACCTGTCCGCTCCCAATCTGCTCCATCGCGTTAGCCGTTTCAACAATGCCTTCTTGGAGCTGAGTTTGTTGCTCTACATAACGCTGCTGTAAATCAACCACGGTTTCATCTTCTAAGTCGAGAGCCGCTACTTCCTCAACAATTCCACCAACCTGTTGGCTGTAGTCTTTCGCAGCAGTTGCCAAGCTGAGAATGGAGTCCTCGTCCTGTGCCCCCCCAAGCTCCTGCTGTGCTGCAAAAAATTCATCGGAAAGTGCCTGCTCTTTGTTGACGACTTCGACAAAAGAGTTGCACTGGGCCACTTTGCTGGGACCACAGCTGGCGATCAGAACAGCCACGAGTCCACCTGAAATCAAGATGGGTGCTGAGCGGTGGGCACTACGAATACTGGTTACAGCCATAGAAAGCGTCCGAATAGTGAATTCACAGCAACGATAACTCACAGAGTGGGTTCGTGGCGAAGACAAGCCTCTCTTGTTGCAAGGCCTTACTGAAATTTCGCAGTCGATTTCAGCGACCGCCAGCAGACTTGACCCAATTTGCAAGACTTTATCGAGAGTTTGGGCAAGCAGACCCAGCATTGGCAGAAGCTGGAGTCACTGACTATGCCACCTTCTTGCAACCAGAGGATCGAGCATACGTGGATGACCAGCGGCGTTAGCCCAACGCACCGCTACGTAAGGGGTCAGTGCTTCACGCTTCGCGATGACACACCTTACAAAAGTTGTGGCTATCTGCTTAAGTGTCAATTTATAGTAAACCCAGACACTTAAGCACTTATCGGGTCAAGATTTCAACTCATTCAGATGAGTTTTTCCGATTAGCCTGCAGTTGACTCGCGGGCGATTTGGCAGCGGAGCCGAAGATTTGCATCGAACTCTCGTTTGGCTAGCAAAAAGGGCTGAGCGATCGCTCAGCCCCTTCTCTTCAAAATCACTTTATTGAGTGCAGCTATTTACCCTAGCGCGTTTGCTCCCGACACGATTTCTAGAATTTCTTGAGTAATCGCTGCTTGACGGGCCTTGTTATAGTCCAGCGTCAAACTCTTCACCAGTTGACTCGCGTTGTCGCTGGCGTTATTCATCGCTGTCATCCGCGCTGCCAGCTCACTAGCAGCAGCTTCCTGGAGAGCCCGCAGAATTTGATTGCTGAAGTAAAGCGGCAAGAGAGCATCTAGAATCTGAACAGGGTCTTGCTCAAACAGCATGTCTTTGGGAATGGAATCTTCGCCGACGGCAATTTTTTCCCGAACGACATCAATCTGACCTGATCGGGTAATCAGCCGAAAAACTTCATCGTCTTGAGCTTCAAGTCCTTGGGGGTCTAGCGGCAGAAGCGTCTGTACCACAGGGCGTGAGCTGACTAAGGAGACAAACTTGGTGTAGACCAACTCAACTCGGTCTACACTGCCAGACAAAAAGAGCGACAGGAGTTGGTCAGCAATACGAGAGGCTTCATCCGCAGTCGGAATCTGCTCAAGCTCCGTAAACTTGCTGTCAATAGGCCGCTCGCGACGACCAAAGTACTGTGCCGCTTTACGACCAACTAATACGTAGGTGTAGTCGATATTACTCTTCGTCAGCTCGTCAGCGCGATCCTCGGCGCGACGAATAACGTTGGTGTTGTAGCCGCCGCACAAGCCACGATCGCCCGAAATGACCAAAATTGCGACTTTCTCGACATCCCGAATTTGTAGCAGCGGCAGATCAACGTCCTCATACTTAAGGCGAGACTGCAGCGCATACAGAACCTGCGCTAAGCGATCCGCAAAGGGGCGAGTTGCCAGCACTTGCTCCTGGGCTCGACGAACCTTAGCAGTAGCCACCAAGCGCATAGCTTCAGTGATCTTGCGGGTGTTTTTAACCGACTTGATGCGATCGCGAATGAATTTGAGGTTAGCCATTGTTTTCTCTTGCTAAGCGATGGCGCAATAGGCGTTCGGGAAATAACACCGCGATCGCCCATTGCCGCAACGGACTCTCTAAGCAGCTGCTGTGAAGGCCTGCTTCGTCTCAGTAATCGAACTCTTCAAAATATCGATCAGCTCGTCGGTGAGCTTCTTCTCCTGAGTCACAATTTCGGCATAGCGAGGCTTGCTGGTCCGGAGATAGTCTCGCAGCTGCTTAGCAAATTCAGTGACGCTATCAACTGGCAGGTCGTCCAGGTAACCATTAGTACCCGCGTAAATAATGGCAACCTGATCCTCAACCGGCAGCGGCGAATTCTGAGGTTGCTTCAGCAGTTCACGCAAGCGCTGGCCGCGAGCGAGTTGGTCCTGTGTCGCTTTATCCAAGTCGGATGCAAACTGCGAGAATGCCTGCAGTTCAGCAAACTGGGCCAGCTCTAGCTTCAGCTTACCGGCAACCTTCTTCATCGCTTTAATCTGAGCCGCACCGCCAACTCGGGATACAGAAATACCTGCGTTGATGGCAGGGCGCAGACCAGAGTTGAACAGGTCAGAAGACAGGAAGATTTGGCCGTCGGTAATCGAAATTACGTTGGTAGGAATGTAGGCCGAAACGTCACCAGCCTGAGTTTCGATGATCGGCAGGGCTGTCATGCTACCACCGCCGAGAGCATCGCTAAGCTTCGCAGCCCGCTCCAGCAAACGAGAGTGAAGATAGAACACATCGCCAGGATAGGCTTCACGGCCCGGCGGACGACGGAGCAACAGAGACATTTGACGATAAGCCTGAGCTTGCTTAGAGAGATCGTCGTAGATGACCAGAGTATGCTTGCCCTTAAACATGAAGTACTCGGCCAGGGTCGCCCCCGTATAGGGAGCCAAATACTGCAGCGGTGCTGGGTCACTAGCGTTAGCGGCAACTACGATGGTGTACTCCATCGCGCCCCGCTCTTCTAAGGTGTTAACAACCTGCGCAACCGATGCGGCCTTTTGACCCACCGCAACGTAAACGCAGATAACGTCCTGACCTTTCTGGTTCAAGATAGTGTCGATCGCAATGGCAGTTTTGCCAGTCTGACGATCGCCAATGATTAGCTCACGCTGGCCCCGACCAATGGGAATCATGGCATCAATAGCGGTAATCCCAGTCTGCATGGGCTCACAGACAGACTTCCGCTCAATGATGCCAGGTGCCCCTGATTCCGTCAGGCGCGTTTCCGAAGTTTGGATATCGCCTTTGCCATCGATCGGGCGGGCTAGCGAATCCACCACGCGGCCCAGCATAGCGTCGCCTACCGGAATCGAGTTAATCCGACCCGTTGCCGTTACGGGGCTACCTTCCTGGATGCCGACACCAGAACCCATCAGCACTGCACCCACGTTGTCCTCTTCCAGGTTCAGGACAATACCAATCGTGCCATCCTGAAACTCTAGCAGTTCACCTGCCATGGCCTTTTCCAATCCGTAGATACGGGCGATGCCGTCACCAATTTGGAGAACCGTACCAACGTTAGAAACTTGAACAGACTGGTCGTACTGTTCAATCTGCTGTCTGATAATGCTGCTAATTTCGTCAGGTCTGATACTAACCATGGGACTTGCTCTTCTGAACCTAAGTGGACGATTAAAAACCTAAACTAAACAGGAAATCCTGCGAAGACTGACAACTAGGTGGACGCGTTAAGCTTCATACCCAGCCGTCGTAGTTGCCCGCGCAAACTTGCATCGACAATCTGAGACCCCACTCTGATAATGACGCCTCCCAGCAAGTCCGGATCCAGATCTACCTCCAAATCAACCTGCTCGGCATCGGTCATGGCTTTGACGCGATCGCGAATTCTGTTCTTTTGCTCATCCGACAATTCAACTGCGGCAGTCACCTCAGCCAATACCGTCTTGCGCAACTGGCGCAGCAGCATCTGATACTGCTTGAGGACGGCTTCTAAAAAAAGAATGCGACCTTTGTCTACTAACAGTTTCAGAAAATTGATGAACGTTGGATGAACATCATTGCCCGCGACCTGCTGCAGCACACCCTTCTTGGCCTCACCGTCAATCAGTGGATTGGCGAGAAACTGCTGGAAGTCTTCAGAGCTGCTCAGCGCTTCTAAAATAGCCTGGGCATCTTCACCAAAGCGATCGACCAGCTGCTGCTCTTTGGCCAAAGACATCAACGCCTGAGCATAGGGGTCCGCAATCGTCAACGCCGCCGTATTTGTGCTCATTCCTAATCTCCCAGCAGTGAAATGCTCTTATCAATAAGACTGCTTTGCAAATCCGCATTCAGCCGATTGGGCAGCTCATTCTCGACCCGCGTCATGGCAAGTTCGGCAATGCGCTGTCTTAGTTCGCGCATCACTCGCTCTTCCTGCGATGACATGTCCTGCTGAGCCGCAGCCTGCATCCGCTCAATATCCACTTGCGCCTGAGCCAAGATGTCATCCCGGACCTTAGCGGCATTCTGCTTCGCTGTCTCAACAATCTCCTTCGCCTTGAACTGGGCCTGAGCCAAATTCTGCTGCTGCTCGGCCAGATCGGCAGTCGCCTTACGCTGACGACTTTCAGCGTCTTTGATCGCTTCTTCAATAGCAGCGCGACGGCTGGCAAGGGTATTTCCCAAAAACTTGCTGCCGAAATAAATGAGTACACCAATTACGATGGCTAGGTTGATCAGGTTGGTTTCCAGAATATCGAAGTTGAATCCGAACCCACCTTCCGCATTCGCTAGCAGCCAAACACTTGTCATGGCAGTCTTCTTCCTACGGTCAATGAAATGTGAGGCAAACACCCGCTAGAAGGGTGCAGTTAGGCAATGCTCAGAAGCTTATCTAGCATCTGATGACTGAGCTGTTCAACTTGCTGTTCTAGCGTTTGAAACGCGCTTTCTTTCTGAGCATCCAGCTCCTTTTGAGCTTGCTCCCTGAGCGCCTGGGCTTCTTGCTGTGCCTCCGACAACTGCTGGGCAGCAACGGCTTGAGCTTCGGCTTGGGCATCAGCCACAATAGCTTGAGCCTGCTTGCGCGAGTCCGCCAGCTCCTGCTCATACTGCTTGGCCACTTTCTCAGCCTCGGCTAAACGCTCTTTGGCACCCACCAAGTTATTACGGACATATTCGTCACGCTCATCAATTGCTCTGCCAAGCGGCTTGTAGAAAATAGCGTTCAGAACAGCCGCCAAAATCAAAAACTGAATTGCCATCAGCGGTAACGTGGCATTTATGTCAAACAGTCCACCACCCTCTTCGGCAGCTTCTTCAACAGCTAACAGCAGTGTCCAAATCATCACGTCTAGGCCTTAGCTCAAATCAAGGATATCCACATCATCTAAAGCAGGTTTGTATCGGTTGGGAGCAAACGGCACCCCCAACCGCGTTCGGGGTTAGCTAAAGGGGTTAGCAAACAACAGCACCAGGGCAACCACAAGACCATAAATAGTCAGGGCTTCCATAAATGCTAGAGAGAGCAGCAGCGTGCCGCGAATCTTACCTTCAGCTTCAGGCTGGCGAGCGATCCCTTCTACAGCCTGACCAGCCGCAGTTCCTTGACCAATACCAGGGCCGATAGCCGCCAATCCTACAGCCAGAGCAGCAGCAATAACAGACGCAACAGCAACAATCGGTTCCATGTCTTTACCTCAGTAAGTTGAAATAACATCGATAGAAATGAACTCGCCAAGCGGCTTGCTCTTCGAAGCGGTCAATCGAGATGATCCGCTAGGCCTCTAATCGTTGATGCGGATTCAAAGGTTGACGCATCAACTTTAGGGGACTCTGGGTAGTCTTTGGGGACTACCCATGCTCTTCTTCACCGTGCCCTTCGATCGCTTCTCCAATGTAGACAGCAGCAAGGGTAGCGAAAATCAGTGCCTGAATGGCGCTAGTGAACAAACCTAATATCATCACCGGTAAGGGGACAAATAGAGGCACCAGCAAGACCAACACAGCCACCACCAACTCGTCTGCCAGAATATTTCCGAAGAGACGGAAGCTCAGGGACAAGGGCTTAGTGAAATCTTCCAGAATATTGATGGGCAACAGGATAGGCGTGGGCTCAATGTAGCGGGAAAAGTATCCCAAACCACGACGGCTTAATCCTGCGTAGAAATAAGCCAAAGAAGTTAGCAGCGCCAGCGCCACTGTTGTATTGATGTCATTAGTTGGAGCCGCCAATTCTCCCCCTGGAATATGAATCAGCTTCCAGGGCACCAGGGCACCAGACCAATTAGAGACAAAGATAAACAGGAAAAGTGTTCCCACAAAAGGGACCCAAGGGCGATACTCCTTCTCGCCTATCTGACCCTTAGCAAGATCACGAATGAATTCCAAAGCGTATTCCATGAAATTCTGCAGCCCCGATGGGATCCGCTCCACTTTCCGCGTTGCCAGCAGCGAAAAAGCAACGAGCAGTGCGATAACGAACCACGAGGTCAGAAATACCTGGCCATGCAGCTTCAAACCCGCAACTTCCCAGTAAAAATGCTGGCCCACCTCTAACTCAGCCAACAGGTTTGGAATCGGCATAAAATTAGTCATCTCTAGCCAATCTTAAGGTTTATACAAGAACCTGCCAGAAAAACAGTGCTAGACTCTCATAACTGGCGTTTGACAAAGTGACGTCCTCAATCACTAATCGCTACTCGGGAATGCTTCCCACAATGTGTAACCAACGAGGGCAGCTTTGTAGGTCAAGAATCCAAGAAAGGTAGGCATGATTTCCAACTGGTTCCATTGGCTAGCGACCAAAATCAAGAGCGCTACCAGTGCCAAGCGACCACCCGAAATTCCTCCGGAACTTGTCCCGAGCCTTTCGACATTCTTTGACAACATCCTCAAGTAAACCACACCGACGCACGCGCCAATCAAATAGTTGAGAGCGACGTGCAGAGAGTAGCTCAACCAAACGCTGAAAAAGATGATGCCTGAAAACATCAATGTTATTCTTAGCAGCCGTGTTTGAAGTCGATAGTAGTCTGACATTGCGTTAGACAATGGACTCGGCACAGCCTCAGAATTTTCTACCGCGCTGGGCAGAGGGTTACTCGAAGGAGTTTCCACACAATCTATCCGGTCAAGCATAACAAAGGCTTCTGCGTTAAGGTGCTCGCTTACGCAAGCTCGCAAGCCACAGCCGATCATATCACGGTAACAATACGTTAACGGCTGAGTTGTGCTGATTCCACACAAATAAAACATCTAAATTTGAGCCCACCAGCAAAACCGATCGGAACAAATTCAACACTTCATGCTAAGAGCTGTTACAGAACTTTATGAGTCTCTCATCTTAAAAGCCGCTTCCTTGTAGGATGACGGGTATGAGATGGCGGAATTGTTATTACACAGTTTTTAACAATGGAATGTCTCGACGCCGAATCGTTTTACTCTGAGTCGGTAGATACATAATGCTCTCCCTGGGCTTCAGGATTTGTTATTACGCCAACGCAGAGTTGGGTTGCTCAACTCTTTGGGTTGGTTGACTGCTGTGTCTGCCGCCGAGGCGTCTGGTTCAGGGCGATTTTTAGGAAAATTGAGTTAGGGAGCCGTTGAGAAGGAATGACTCTAAAAGCTAGTGGTGGTGGCGGTGTAGCGCGACCCCAGCTGTATCAAACTCTGCCAGTTGCGACGATTTCCCAAGCTGAACAGCAGGATCGCTACATGGGTAAGGGCGAACTTGAGGAACTAACCAGTTTCTTTAACTCGGGAACAAAGCGAGTCGCGATCGCTGAAGCAATCACCCGTTACTCGGAGCTGATTGTTTCGCAAGCAGCCAACCGCATTTTTACAGGCGGTTCACCATTGTCTTACCTTGAGCGCCAAGAACCAGAAGACGTTCCGATGACTATGGCTGGAACGGTTCTGGATGAAGAGGAGGCGTCAAAACTGGGAACAGCCACTTACATTGATGATGGTGGGAGTAATGGTGGTTTCTTAGGCGGTATCCTTTCAATCTTCAGTACTTCTGGCGCCGGTTCCATCCCGCCTGGGTTTCGCCCCATCAACGTTAGCCGCTATGGCCCCAGCAACATGCAGAAGTCGCTGCGTGACATGAGCTGGTTCCTGCGCTACCTAACGTATGCAATCGTGGCAGGTGACCCCAACATTATCTCTGTCAACGTTCGCGGCCTACGCGAAATCATTGAGAATGCCTGCTCTTCAGCAGCCACAGTTGTAGCGCTGCAAACAATGCGTCAGGCTGCGCTGCGCTATTTCAAAGCTGATGCTGAAGCTGCTGAGACTGTAGCTCAGTATTTTGATGTGATGATTGAGGAGTTCAAAGCGCCCGCTCCTTCTGACAAACTACGGCAGCGATCATCGACTGACTTACAGGGACTGCAGCTACCCCAAATCTATTTCAACGCAGCTGAGCGGCGTCCGAAGTATGCAATGAAGCCAGGGCTGTCGATTGTTGAGAAAAATGAGGTCGTGAAGGCTGCCTATCGGCAGGTCTTCGAACGGGACATCAAACGGGCCTACTCCCTGAGTATTTCCGATTTAGAGTCGAAGGTAAGGAACGGCGAGATTTCCATGAAGGAATTCATTCGTCGGCTCTGTAAAACCCCGCTGTATCGCAAGAACTTCTTTGAGCCCTATATCAACAGCCGAGCCTTGGAATTGGCCTTCCGCCATATTTTGGGACGGGCTCCGAGCTCACGGGAAGAGGTCCAACGCTATTTCTCGGTTGTTTCCAGGGGAGGGCTCTCAGCACTTGTCGATGCACTGGTAGACTCTCAAGAGTATTCTGACTACTTCGGCGAAGAGACTGTACCTTACCTACGTGGTCTCGGTCAGGAAGCCCAAGAGTGCCGCAACTGGGGGCCTCAGCGCGATCTTTTCAACTACAGTGCGCCATTCCGCAAGATCCCTCAGTTTGTCACCCTATTCTCTGCCTACGAGCAGCCCTTGCCAGATCAGCATCCTTACGGCTCGGGGAATGATCCGCTCGAAATTCAATTTGGGGCTATTTTCCCGAAAGAGACCCGTAATCCTAGCAATAGTCCAGCTTTCTTTAATAAGGATACCCGCCGTATCCTTATTCGTCGGGGTGCTGGTATCGACAACCAGCTGAGCAACCCGGCGGCTCGTCCCAAACAGCCCGGATCCTTAGGACCTAAAGTTTTCAAGCTCGATCAAATACCAGCGACCGGCAGCACTGGAGCAAGTATTCGCTTCTCCGAAAGTTCGACGCAAGCCGTAATTAGGGCTGCCTATCGGCAAGTGTTTGGGCGCGATGTGTACGATGGTCAGCGGCTGAAAACGGCTGAAAATCGCTTAGAAAACGGTGATATCACCGTCCGAGAATTCATTCGCGCTTTGGCGAAGTCGGAAGTCTTCCGTAAGATGTACTGGACCTCGCTATACGTCATGAAGGCGGTTGAGTATATTCACCGCCGGCTTTTGGGTCGCCCAACCTATGGCCGCAGCGAAACCAACAAATACTTCGATATCTGTTCTAAGCAAGGGTTCTATGCGTTGGTTGATGCCATCATCGACAGCCCTGAATACGATCAAGCTTTTGGGGAAGATACCATACCTTACGAGCGTTATCTAACGCCAGCAGGCGTCTCTCTGCGCAGTATGCGTGTTGGTACGCTACCTGAGAAAGGAATGGCGCAGCCCCAGCCAGAGGTGACGCCTCGGTTTGTCGAACTCGGCGCTGTGTCGTCATCGCGGCCCCAACCAGAGGTACAGTCGCGCATTCGCCAAGGTGTTAACCGCCAGCGAGAGCAGACTAAGATCTTCAAGCTCACTAGCTTAGCCAACAAGGCAAACGTGAAGCTAGTACTGCAGGCAGCTTATCGCCAGATCTTTGAACGTGATATTGCGCCTTATGTCGTCAAGGATGAGTTCACCTCTTTGGAAAGTCAGGTAGCTAACGGTGAAATCAACCTGAAGGAGTTCATTGAAGGCTTAGGCTGCTCGCAGCTTTACTTGAAGGAATTCTACGCCCCTTATCCCAACACGAAGGTGATTGAGTTGGGCACTAAGCACTTTTTGGGGCGGGCACCTGCCAACCAAGCCGAGATCCGGAAGTACAACCAGATTTTGGCAACTCAAGGTATCCGAGGCTTCATTCGCGCCATGGTTAACAGTGTCGAGTACGGCGAGTGCTTTGGAGAAGATACGGTTCCCTATCGTCGCTTCCCGACATTGCCTGCGGCCAATTTCCCGAATACCGAGCGACTATATAACCAGCTCACACGGCAGAACGATGATGTGGTTGTTCCTAGCTTTGAACCCGTGAGTTCCTCCATCGACGGGGCACAACTGCCTTTATTGGCAGATGCAATGGGTAGCCCAGCAAATCAGTAGCTACGGTTCTGAATGCCTCTAGTCGAATCACATCGAAAGATTTACATACTCTTGGTGCGATGCTTCTGAGGCGTTCTGGGGCGTTATAGATAGCTTTGCATAAACGCTAATAAGCCGCAGGCGGCGATCGCCGCCTGCGGTTCCTGTGCATTTGTGAAACGTAAAGATTTCTTGAGGAGCGGGTCACTTGATCGGCTCTAGAAAGCTGAGGAAAAATGTTACAAAATATTTCGTCTTCCTAGGGAAGACGAAGCAAATACCGGACAATATTTCCGGAAGGTGCCTGTGTCAAAGGCTTCAGAGCTGAATTCTGATGGGTTATGTAGTTCGCCATAAGGAACCTTGCATAGTCTCTCAGGTTATCTGGAGTCTGCTGTACGCAGTCATGCTAGCAGTCGGCGGCCTTGAGCGTGGCCGATGCCTCTGGAGGCGATCGCTGACTGCTTAAGATTTAGTGGATACCTGTTATCACCTAAACAACTGGTTACAAATTTGGAGGAATCCATCAAATGAGCATTGTCACGAAATCCATCGTGAATGCCGATGCTGAGGCCCGCTATCTCAGCCCCGGTGAACTAGATCGCATCAAGGGATTCGTTACTACGGGTGAGCGCCGTCTGCGTATCGCTCAGGTTTTAACCGAATCTCGTGAGCGCATCGTCAAGCAAGCTGGCGATCAGCTCTTCCAAAAGCGACCTGACGTTGTTTCCCCCGGCGGTAATGCCTATGGCGAGGAAATGACTGCAACTTGCCTGCGCGATATGGACTACTATCTGCGCCTCATCACCTACGGTGTGGTTGCAGGTGATGTGACTCCCATCGAAGAGATTGGTTTGGTCGGTGTCAAGGAGATGTACAACTCTCTAGGTACCCCCATCCCCGCTGTAGCTGAATCGGTTCGTTGCATGAAGAGCATTGCTGCAGGTCTTCTCTCTAGTGAAGATGCTGCTGAAGCAGCTGCTTACTTTGACTATGTCGTTGGTGCAATGCAGTAAGACTGCCCAAGCTAACGTACGTTTTCAATGCAAGTAAGGACACTTTCTTAAGGAAATTAACTCATGCAAGACGCAATTACCTCTGTCATTAATGCTTCTGATGTTCAGGGCAAGTACCTTGATGGTTCTTCCATGGACAAGCTGAAGGCTTACTTCCAGACTGGCGAACTGCGCGTTCGTGCAGCAACTTCTATCAGCGCTAACGCTGCTGAGATTGTCAAGGAAGCAGTTGCCAAGTCGCTGCTGTACTCTGACATCACTCGTCCCGGCGGCAACATGTACACGACTCGTCGTTACGCTGCTTGCATCCGTGACCTCGACTACTATCTGCGTTATTCCACTTACGCAATGCTAGCTGGCGATCCTTCCATTCTGGATGAGCGCGTGCTGAATGGCCTCAAAGAGACCTACAACTCGCTTGGTGTACCTATTGGTGCAACCGTGAATGCTATTCAGTCAATGAAGGAAGTCACTGCTAGCTTGGTTGGTGCTGATGCTGGTAAAGAAATGGGCGTTTACTTTGACTACATCTGCTCTGGTCTGAGCTAGACATTGAGTCTGAGAACGTCGTCCATATCGTTTAAGATGCGCTCCCGCAGGTCTCTGTCTGGGGCGAGTGTTGAGGAACGGGTTTCCCGTCTTTGGCATTGGCTTGAGACACAGGTTTTCTGCGGGAGATGTTTTAAGAGGCGGTATTACTGTCTTGTGAATAATTTGGCCTCTCTCTGATGGAGATATGCCAAAGTCTTTTCAAAATTTAGATGCTGTTGATTGGGTCAGGAGAACTAACTAGCTATGCGGATGTTTAAGATTACAGCTTGTGTTCCTAGCCAAACCCGCATTCGTACCCAACGGGAACTACAGAACACCTATTTCACCAAGCTGGTGCCCTACGACAATTGGTTTAGTGAGCAGCAGCGTATCCAAAAAATGGGTGGCAAGATTGTCAAAGTGGAACTTGCAACGGGGCGTCAAGGGCTCAATACGGGGCTCAAATAGAAGTCGCGCTCAATCTAGGTTGGGTAATGTGAGTGTTTTGGGTAGGTCATGGGAGAACTGTGGCCTACATTTTTATGGGTGATTTGGGAAAGGCAAAACCAAACCATTGTTTGGCGTGCTTGTATTTAAGGCAACTTTCAAATCCCTCGGTAAAACCGCTTATAAGCCGTCCGATTCTATGAGGAGTTCGATATACTTGCCGGATATTTGCGGGAGCTTTTTGGGAGCCCGCAGACTCCACCCAATTTGATAGCGATGAGTGTTAAGTCCGGCAATCTTCTTCTATGGCATCTCTTCCCATTCCTAGACCCTGCCACAATCCACTGGGCACAGGAAGCGCGCCTGATTCGCTGGCTGACACTGTTGTGGCTAGCGGTGGGGCTGATCACCCTCTTTTCGGCTTCTTATCCTATTTCTCTAGCCGAAACAGGGGTGGGGTGGCGATACCTTGCAATTCAAGTGCTTTGGGCTTTTATTGGGATGTCTGCCTTTAACTGGGTCGTGCATCAGCCGCTCACTCAGTTAGTCAAACGCTCAGGGATAATTTTCTTTTTAATTCTAGGGCTGCTGTGTCTGACTTTGATGCCGTCTTTAGGGGTTACCATCAATGGCGCAACGCGGTGGTTGCCTTTGGGACCTTTCCTAATCCAACCTTCAGAATTACTCAAACCACTCCTTATTCTTCAAGCGGCACGGTTGTTCAGCCGTTGGCCCAGCTTGCCCTGGTCGAGTCGAGGACTTTGGTTGGCGTTGTTTTTGAGTGCGATCGCGATGATCCTCCTCCAGCCCAACTTAAGCACTGCTGCCGTTTGTGGACTTTGCCTTTGGTTAGTAGCCTTGGCAGCAGGCATCCCGTATCGATTCTTAGGGCTCACGATGATGGGGGGATTACTTTCGGCGACCCTTAGCCTCAGCATAAATTCATATCAAAGAGAGCGCGTAACGGCTTTTCTCAACCCTTGGGCTGACCCGACGGGTAGTGGGTATCAGCTGATTCAGAGCTTGCTAGCGATCGGCTCTGGAGGTCTGTTTGGAACCGGCTTCGGATTCTCCCAGCAAAAGCTTTTCTATCTGCCCATCCAATACACAGACTTTATTTTTGCCGTCTATGCCGAAGAATTTGGCTTTCTTGGCAGCGCGCTCTTTTTGATACTGCTGTTAGGCTACGCTACCTTGGCCACTGCGATCGCGCTACGTGCTAACCATTCCCTACAGCGCCTAATCGCGGTGGGGGCAATGGTTCTATTAGTCGGCCAATCCCTCCTGAACATCGCCGTCACGGTCGGAGCCTTGCCTACGACCGGTTTACCTTTGCCGTTGTTCAGCTATGGCGGCAGTTCCATGATCGCCAGCCTGATGACAGCCGCACTGCTGACTCGCGTGGCCCGTGAGATTAGAGAAGATAACGTAATAGCGCTGCCTTGAACGAATAACCCATAACCAATCCTGAGAACTCGATAGAATACTTAAAGAAAGAAACGGGGCGATCGCCCTTGTCGGATATTGCAGCCAATATGTTAGAAACCTTTCAGACTCGTCTGTATGAGGTGAGTCAGTATGCCAATGAGCTAGTAGCAAACCAGCTGACGAGTATCTCGCTATTAAGTGTCGGCATTGTCTGCTTGGCAGGTCTCTTGACCAGCTTGACTCCCTGCATGCTTTCAATGCTGCCCATTATGGTGGGATACATGGGCGGCTATGAGGCAGAAGGCCGGGTTCAATCGGTTTCGCAATCAATCTGGTTTGCTTTGGGTTTAGCAACGACACTAGCAGCCTTAGGACTCGTAGCGGGGGTTCTTGGAGGCATATATGGGCAAATTGGCATCGGCTTGCCCATCATTGTGAGCATGCTAGCCATCTTAATGGGACTTAACTTACTAGAAGCACTGCCCTTGCCTCTACCCAGTTCAGGCGACTGGGATTTTCTGAACCAGGGAATGCCCATCTTTATCAAAAGCTATCTGCTAGGACTGACGTTTGGTCTAGTAGCGTCTCCCTGCAGCACACCTGTGTTAGCGACGCTACTCGCCTGGATTGCGACGACAGGCGATCCAGTACTCGGCGCAGTCTTGCTGCTGGCATATACCGTTGGCTACGTATCGCCCTTGGTGCTAGCCGGTAGCTTTACGGCCACCATCAAGCGCTTTTTAGAACTACGGCGCTGGTCGGGATGGATCACACCTGCCAGCGGCATCTTGCTCGTGGGCTTCGGTGTCTTCTCCCTCCTCCTTCGATTTGCACCCGGGCAATTGGTCTAGCAGCGATCGCTAGCCCAACAACAAGCGCTAGCCCAACAACAAGTTCAAGCCCTGTGAACATGACCCGTTTGTAGCGGTGCAGCCAACAATCTAACCCTTTCCCCTTTCTCCCTTCATATATCAGTCCACAGCGGCGCAGTCAGTAACCCACCCCTTTAACCTTTTCTCCTTTACGCAACCGAACCTTACTTTTCTCCATAAACTCTGAGTTTCAAAATCCCCACTTGACATAGCATGGCTTCTTCAAACATCACGTCTACCGGACGCTGGATACGGCGATATTGGAAACGGGAACTGTTGCCAGTGTTGGCAAACTTGCAGCTAGCGATCGCCCTCCTTCTCGTTATTGCAATTACTAGCATTACCGGCACCGTTATTGAGCAGGGAGAATCGCTGGCCTTTTATCAGACGAATTATCCTAACGATCCGGCGCTCTTTGGCTTCCTGGATTGGCAGCTACTGCTGACGCTAGGACTCGATCACGTCTATCGCACTTGGTGGTACCTCTCGCTGCTAATTTTGTTTGGGGCCAGCCTGACAGCCTGTACCTTCACAAGACAACTCACAGCTCTGCGCTGGTTTTCCCGAACCTGGAATTTCTACACTCAGCCACGCCAGTTCAACAAGCTAGCGTTGAGCGGCGAACTATCGCAGGGAAATTTGACCACGATAACGCCGCTATTGGAAAAACGCGGCTATAAAATTTTTACTCGCGATTGTGCCCTCTATGCCCAGAAAGGAATTGCGGGCAGAATTGGTCCCATCGTGGTTCATGCCAGTATGTTGCTCATTTTGGCTGGAGCTATCTACGGCAGCATGACTGGATTTTTTGCCCAAGAAATCATCCCCAGCGGTCAGGTTTTCCAAGTTCGCAACGTATTCGATGCTGGCCCTTGGGCGGCGGCACAAATTCCCAGAGATTGGGCTGTGCGAGTCAATCGTTTTTGGATTGACTACACTGCTGAAGGCGCGATTGATCAGTTCTATTCCGACCTGTCCGTACTAAATATGGATGGTGAAGAGATCCAGCGCAAAACAATTCATGTCAACGAACCCCTGCGCCATAAGGGCGTTACGCTCTACCAAGCTGACTGGGCTATTGCAGGTATCAAGGTGCGGCTGAACAACAGCCCCGTCCTAGATGTGCCCATGCAGCTGCTTGAGACCAATAGCAAGGCTCGGTTGTGGGGGACTTGGCTACCTACCAAACCTGATATGAGTGACGGCGTGTCTGTGGTCGCAACCGATTTACAGGGAACACTATTGATTTATGACAATTCGGGACAGCTAGTGTCTACAGTTCGGAAAGGCATGGCAACTGAAGTGAATGGCATTACGCTCGCCATCGCTGATATTGTTGGCAGTACCGGACTACAGATTAAAGCAGACCCGGGTATTCCGGTAGTGTATTTAGGATTTGGCTTATTGATGGTGGGTGTATTGATGAGCTACATCTCGCACTCACAGATCTGGGCACTGGAGACCGGCGATCGCTTCTTTGTTGGCGGACGCACCAATCGCGCTCAGGTTACCTTTGAGCGCGAACTTCTACAAATTATGGAAGCCCTGGAGCATTCCGAAACGGTTGAAGCGCAGGTTAATGAATCGGTCTCCGTTGCGTAGAATTTTTGACGTACCTTACGATATTCGCGATTGCGTTCACCTGCGAAATCCCTGAGCCCAAAGCGGCCTGGGGCTTGGCTCGTTTTTAGGCTGCGTAGGATGTCTTCGGGCGGCAATAGCCTTAGGAAGATCTCCGAGAAAGAAATTACCCGAAAAATTGACTGTGTAGCTGGGTTGAACGCAATAAAACCCAGCAGGATAGCAAGGCTGGAAGTGTTGGGTCTCGCGATGTGCAGCTGCCACACACAGAATGAGTACAAGCAGTAGTGACAATTATAAATCTTGCACGCGATCGCGATAACAGTGTTACAACTGGGGCTATGAAGCCTGCCTGGGTTGGATATGAGTGCATTCTCACGGCGCAAATCTTCTTCCAACATCGATGCCGCCGACATCGCGTCTGTATCAGTTAAGTGGTCTATGCCGACGCTGGGACGGCGATTTTTGGCCTGGAGTCTGGAACTTGCCATCTTCGCGGGTAGCATTGCAGGCCCCCTATATTGGGGCGGTCAGCTGAATCAACGCGCTACTACAACTACTGCGAACTTGCCCCCCGTACTCAAAGCGACGCAAACGACCCTCGCGAAGAGCTTGGGACTGTCACCCCGATCGCTGCCGGAGAAAGTGACGCCCTTTACAAATGTCTTGTGGTCGATCGCATTAGGACTTCCTTTGGCATTAGCTGTAGCCCATCTTTATAGCATTGGTCGATATGGCCGCAGTTGGCCGAAGCAATGGCTCGGGGTGCAGGTGCTGGCATTGAATGGCAAGCTACCGGGTTGGCGGCGATCGCTTCTGCGCGAAGGATTTGGTAAATGGGGCGGGCCAGCTCTAATTGCTTATGGTATCTGGCAGCTCAGTGGCGGCTTTCCAGGATTACTCGTTCTCGGTGGGCTGGGCGTCTTAGCAGTGGTGGGAGAAAGTCTTACAGGTCTGGGTAACCGTCCTCGTCGTTCCTGGCATGACTGGCTAGCCGGCACCTGCGTGGTAGACCAAGAAACAGGAGCCATTATTCGGCTGTCTAGCCTGTGGGACGAGGTAGTCGCTCCGGCAGCAGCCTCCCAAGATGATAGCCAGGCGCTAGTTTTGGGAGACACCTACGGCGGACCCACGTCAGTCGTTTTGGGTCCCGCAAATGGCAAGCGGAGACGATATCGCATATACCAATCCGAGTTAGGACTCTCGATTGGAGCTCTCCTTATCTTAGGGGGACTCGCTGGTGTTGGCAGCTATCACCTCTTTGCTATGCCGCAGCCAGCCAACAAAACTGAAGATGCTCTATATGCCACATTGGTGTCAACTTTGACCAATCCTGAAGTAGATACAGCAGCTAGACGCGCAGCCGTGCTGGCTTTGGGAAATTTATCTGACGATCGCGTCGCACCTTTGTTAGTTGACCTCATCGCCCAAACAGACGATTCTCAGTGGCTTGATGTGCTACAGCAAGCCTTGATTGCTCAAGGAGTCGATGCAGTTCCTGCCCTACGTCGATTGAATCAAAGCCTAGCAACTGATTTGACCTTGCAAGAGGACGCGACTCAACGCCATAGCTTATCGATGCGTCTACAAACTGTGAACCAGATTTTAGCCAAGTTGGTTTTGCTAGGACCGAGCGATCACTCTAAAGAGTTTGATCTTAGTCGCCTTTACTTGGGTCGCTTATCCAGCCACGGCACTGAATTCACGCTAGTTCTGCAAAATCAAGACCTTTCAGGAATACGATGGCGTGGCACCGTTCTGAATGGGGCTCAGCTTCAAGGAAGCACGTTCTTCGGTCCTGGTAATGACGGTCATCTTGACACGTACGATGATGACACGACTGATCTGAGTGGAGCCGATCTCACGCAGGCAAATTTAGTCGGTGCCGATTTATCCTTCAGTCGCTTGGTAGGCAGCAGCCTGCTGAATGCAATCCTTAATCGCGCCAATCTTACGCTAGCTGACCTGACGCGAGTCAATTTAGAAAATTCCCAGTTAATTCAGGCTAATCTAAGTCAAGCGAACCTGTTTGAGGCCCGTCTATCCCAAGCTGATCTGACAGCGGCTCAGCTCACAGATGCTAATTTGGCAGCGGCTCGTTTATCTGAAGTCACTGCAACCGGTGCTCAAATGTCAGGTGCCACGATGATAGGAATATCGGCTAAGTCAGCCAATTTGGCAGATGCAGATCTGAGCGCTGCTGTTTTAGAAAACGCAGACCTCTCCGGAGCAAGCCTGCAAGGAGCAAATCTGAGCGGCGCTAATCTTCGCAATGCCAATCTTCGGGATGCGGACTTACGAGACGTCTGGTTGCAAGATGCCGATCTCGCGGGTGCTGATTTCGCGGGCGCTATCTTCACGGTCCCTTCCGGAGAATCTGAACATGGTTTTGTCACAGCAGTCCCGGATCGATTGTCCAGGCATAAGCTGGCGGGAGTTGACTTCAGCGAAGTTCAAAACCTAGAGTCAGAACAGCTCACCTTCATTTGTTCCCGAAGAGCCGTCCACCCTGCTTGTGACTCATCAAAACCCGATTAATATGCGATGCCACTATGCAACGGACCCGCCTCGCCACATTAATTGAAACAATCACTAACCGCTTTAGTCGTTGGATATTCAACCCTTGGCGGCGACTGTCTTTAGTGATTATCGGTTTACTGTTTGGGAACTTCTTTGCGGTTTCTATTTCAGCGATCGCAGGGCAGGCTGCAGAACTGGACGTCGTAATTGCAGCCATTTTGCTGGTTGCTACAGAACTCGTAAGTTGGCTGGTATACCGTCGCCCGTCTCGACAAGCCGATCAGCAGAGTAGTTTGCTGCTAGAGGTGATGAACGCGCTCAAGATTGGGATGACTTATGGTCTCTTTGTTGAGGCATTCAAACTGGGCAGCTAAAAATAACTGCATCAGGCCGGATGATACTCAGTACCCTGACACAAGTGTTCAAATATAGGGTCCTGTGTGTTTTGGTCGAGGATATCTCGTGGGTTGAGTGAAAGGGCCAAAGGGAAAATACTTCAATGCAGAAATAAGCTCTGTCCCACCCTTTCGCGCTCCTAATTCTCGAATTCTTGACCGATTATTGAAGGTCATCTCAAGAACTCAGCAATCTGGTGTGATCGCAGCTTTAATTCAATAGCCTGTAAAGAAAGCTTTAAGAACACTTCAAAATCCGTGAAACAACTGAACCTGCTTTTCAAGAGACCTGAGTAACTTACGTAAAAGGGCCAGATATTCTGTTATACACGCCACGGATAAGCCCAAGTGTTCCTGTCGAACCAACGTATCGAACGGTCTTGATACCTAAGGATTATGCCCAACCTTGTTTTTTATGATCCTCAAACAAACGCTGATGTCGAGTCATTCGGCTATCTAGCCTTCGAGCAACTACCGACATCGCCGGTTTATCCTGACGACGCCAACAACATTCTCGGCAACATCAGTGGTTTTGGGGCAGCTGTTTTTACCTATAACCTAGGCTCTTCTCCTTCTAACAGCTTTGGTAGCGTGTACCAAGTGCCTCCATTTCCAGTTACCGACCAGCTAGGAGAAGGCTCTACCGTCGATACAAATGGCACCATTTTCAACAACCTGACCGGATACAACCCAGTTGCCTACTTTGGCAGCAATGGAAACGACCTGGTTCCTACCGGCGAGTTCTTTGTTGCCGATACATATCTGGGCTACGGCGGCTACACCACCCATACAAGCAATTTTGACTTCGACAATATTGATCTCAGCAACTTTAATCCTGATGATATTGCACTTGTTCCAGTTGCTGACAATCCGATTGTTTTGGATGACGAAGACGGCTTTAATCTAACGTTCCAAGTCAATATCGCGGCAGAAGCAGGCAAGTTCGACAATGGTGGTGGAGCCGATGCCGGTGGATTTAGCGTCTTAGCCGTTGCGGACGGGGGCAAAGCCATTGAAATTGTCTGGCAATCTAACGGAGCAAACCCTGATACAGTCTCTGCCTACGATGCGAACTTTGGCTTTGGTCAGTCTGTTCAAGTCAACAGCATCAATCAAGATATTACGTATGACCTTAACGTTATAGACGGTCAGTACTATCTAACAAGTCACGGCGTCTTGCTGCTTACAGGTGACTTGATTGAATACAACTTTGACCCCACCAACAGCGACCCGCCGTTTCCTGCTGATTTAAACCCCTACGAAACTGATAGCTTCATCTTTCTGGGTGATGATACCGATCGCGCCTTTTCGGAGTTCACCCTAGGCCCCATAAGCCTCCTGGAGTTAAATTCTGGAAGCAGTTCTAGCAATGGTAATTTTACAGGCGGCGATCGCTCCGACTTTTACACTGGCAATGCCAGCAACAACATCATTCAAGGCGGCAACGGTGTCGATTTTCTTGAGGGCGACGACGGCAATGACTTCTTGAGTGGGCAACTGGGAGAAGATTTCCTCAATGGCGGTGGTGGCGATGACACCCTTGGTGGTGGCTTCGGTAATGATACGCTCGAAGGCGGCGACGGTAATGACTTGCTGCTGGGTCGGTTTGATAACGACACCCTGATAGGGGGAACCGGTAACGATACCCTTGAAGGCGGCGACGGCGATGACTTCCTGAGTGGGCAGACTGGCAACGATACCCTACGAGGTGGCAGTGGTGATGATGTTCTTGGGGGTGGCATCGGTAATGACATCCTTGAGGGAGGGGATGGCAATGACTTGCTGCTAGGTCGGTTTGATGACGACACTCTGGTAGGGGGCAGCGGTGACGATACCCTTGAAGGCGATGACGGCAACGACTTCCTGAGCGGGCAGATTGGCGAAGATACGCTACGCGGGGGCAATGGTGATGACACCCTTGGTGGCGGCTTTGGTAACGATACGCTCGAAGGCGGCAACGGTAATGACCTGCTGCTAGGTCGATTTGATGACGATATTTTGATCGGTGGCAACGGCAACGATACCCTTGAAGGGGATAGCGGTAGCGACAGTCTTTTTGGACAGGCAGGCAATGATCAGCTCAATGGAGGCTCGGGGAATGACTTCCTGGGCGGAAGTGCCGGCGTCGATACGCTGAGTGGCCAAGACGGTGACGATGTTCTGTCGGGTGGCTTTCAAGGCGATGTTTTAACGGGGGGTACCGGCAGTGATACTTTTCGCTATGCTCTGCTTACCCAGTCGCTGTTGTCAGAAGGCTCTGTGTCGAACACGTTTGATGTCATTACCGATCTTGCAATCGGTACCGATATCATCGATAGCGTGAATCCTGTGAGTGCTGCAAATGTTCAACAGTTAGGCGATGCCGCATCCCTGAATGAGGCGGGTCTGCAGGCTGTTCTAACTTCGAGCTCCTTTGCCGCCAATAGAGCCGCCACCTTCACACTCGGTTCTCGCAGCTTTTTAGCTATTAACGACAGCGTGGAAGGGTATCAAACCGCAAGCGACGCCATCATTGAAATTACAGGATTCAGTGGCAACTTAGTCAACTTAGACATTGGTTAAGGTTGCTTTTATTGAGAGACAGCGGGTATCTATTGGGCTGACAAACCCTTGCAACTCTCATTCTGCTATAGGTTGGGTAGAGCCCTCCGGGCATGGCTTCGCTAAAGCGACAGCGTAACCCACAAAACCGTTGCTGGTGTTGGGTTTCATCACCTCAACCCAACCTACAAGAGAATCTTTTGTCAATCAATCAGAATAGAATCCTGCAGCTAAAGATGATTGCGGAGAGTGGTCAGAAATGTGCGCGATCGCGCCTGAATTGACGGCCAGTCCTGATGAGCCACCAGCAGTTTAGGAAACAAACTGCTGGAAAGCCCAATCGCGATCGCACCCGCCTCTAAAAAAGCGCACCCTGCTTCGACCGTAACACCACCCGTAGGAACGAGCGGGATGTGGCCCAATGGACCTTGCAAATGTCGGATATAAGCGGGTCCTCCTAAGGCCTGGGACGGAAATACCTTGACGCTGCTAGCGCCTAACTGCCAGGCTCGAGCAATTTCGGTAGGCGTCAAAGCACCTGGAATAACAGGAATTTCTAGCTTGTGAGCCAGATTGATAAGTTCCTGATCAGTGTGGGGCGAAAAGCAGAATTGGGCTCCTGCGGCAACGGCTTCTTGCATTGCTTGGCAAGACAGGACAGTACCACTGCCTACATAGCAATCGGGCGGCACCGTTTGCCGTAAACGAGCAACAAGTTCACTAGGGCAATCGCTGGCCCAAGTAATTTCGATCAGCCGAAATCCTGCTTGCACCACTGCTTGTGCCATAGCAAATCCTGCCGTTAGACTAGGTGCTCGAATCACCGCGATCGCCCGATGCTGCTTCAAAATTGCCAGCCAGCTGTCCCTATCCATGCCCCAGTCACATATGCTAGATATCTCATCCTAGCGATCGTCGCAGGCTTAGAAGCTTGGTAGCTTTCGATGATAAGATGCCCGAAATCGAGGAGTTTCGCTAAGATGCACAGTATACGGTTGATACCCCAATCCAACCAATGGGACTAGACAGGGACGCTGAACAAGTCTGCCACTTACTTCAGGAATATAGCTTTGACCTGGAGGGATACCAGCCTGGGGAGCTAGTCGTGCTCTGGCATGACAGCCTTGAAGCAGACTCTAGTTGGATTCGCTCAGCCGTCATCGAAGCTCTCTATCAGGGACGATACAAAGCCTTTTCAGTCGAACAGATATTAAGACTTTGGAAGCGCCGGGGATACCCAATTCGGCACTTTAACCACGAGTTTGAGCGCGTCATTCTAGGCCCGATCGACCCAACGGCTAGCAAGTATGCCCCCATGACAACTCTCAGCCCCTCCGAGCTGTTAGTGCCACAAGCGCAAACTATAAACAATCATGCCGATGGCACTGTTCCTGGTACAGCCAATATTGCACATCCAATAGAATCTGCTCCTCAGCCTCAATCCATGCCCCCACCAGAGGATGCAGCTATGCAAGAAGCGGAAGGCGATTCCCCTCAAACGATGCTGCATCAGGTATCAGAATGGGACTCGCTTGTGAATTCCCAAACACCTGCTGCAGCTGCGGCTCACCCTCCTTGCTTCAGCCACCCGCAACCCATCCGTAAATTCACCCCGCAACCCGAATCGTCAGAATTCTATACCCGGCTGCAGTCGGTAGCACGCCAGAGTTTTTAGGGAGAGGATTGTTTCCCTAACGATTTGCGTAAGCCGCAATTGGCTCTTTGATGAAGCGGATATAGAGGTGCTTGAAGGTTGAGCGTAAGACACGGGGGAGACCGAAATCGATAGGCATAAGCCGGTCAGGAAGTTGCCAATTCGCGATCGCCAGTTCTGCCGGTGACTGCAATGGCAAGTCAATATCAGCTAGCTCCGGGCAGTATCGCAAACGCTGCGACTGAGCAACGGTTGGAACCGCCGTAGGCTTAACGCCTAAAATTTCAACCAGCACGCGATCAAGCGCGAATACATCGGTCGATGCGCCTAGCAGCCCCAAGGCACGAGGTTCGCCGCCGCTAGGACCGTTGCCTTCATGGCCCACAATGCCGTCGATAATTGTAAGCTGAGGTGCGATCGTACGGGCTGTTTCAACCAGCATTGTGCCAAAGCGATCGCGATCTTTGCCTGCCTCCATATGCCACCAAGCTTTCATTTTGCCCGGTACACAGCCAAACAAATTCTTCACGCCCAGAGTCAAGGTGAGCTGCATATGAGATTTCACCTTGGGCAGGTTAATCACAACATCCGCATTCATGGCCTCTTTGGACAGCAGTAAATGCGCTAATTCGCCACTGGCATCAGTAGCAAAGCGCTGACCGTGCAGCTCTTGAATAGGAACATCTGCTTTTTCTAGCCAGGGCAAATAGCCGTTGGCCTTAGCCACTCCATAGGCACTGCCAAAAGCCGGACTATCCCCCAGAAAGGGCTTACCCCCAGCCGCTTTCACCAATTCGGCGATACAGTAGACAATCTCAGGGCGGGTCACACATTCCTTGGTAGGACGGGCTCCGGTGAGTAAATTAGGCTTGAGAAGAACGCGATCGCCAGGTTTCACAATCGCCTTGATGCCCCCTAGAGGTTCAAGTAATCGCTGCAGAATCTCATTGAGTTCATCGACAGCATAACTTTGGGCACGCAGCAAAGAAACAGTGGCAGCCATATCGCTTTCTCTCTCAGCAAATTTACATCTACAGTATACGGAGGAAGGCTTTTCCCCTCAGAGCCGCGGCAAAGCCAGGATCACACCGCATGTCCTAGCTTTCAGGGGTTTGAGCGATCGCCTCCATAGGTGAGAAAACATAAAAAAGCGAGCATTGTTGCCTGATTTGTTAATAAATCACAAGAATCAGGTTTAATACTCGCCGATAGAACACAAATTCGCAGTCAGACACGTTATTAGAGATGACCTCAGTGATGGAATGAGTTGTAGAAGGTGGTTTGCAAAGTATTTCTTCTTTACCTTTCACCGTCTACTCTCCTCTCTTTTCTTTGCCCATCCTGAGATCTAAAGCGCTTCTAGATAATCGCGAATACGGTTACGACGCTTGGGCTGGCGTAGCTTTTGTAATGCTTTCGACTCAATCTGGCGAACCCGCTCGCGTGAGAGTTCTAAAGCTCGGCCAATCTCTGCTAAAGAGTAAGGAATGCCGTCTCGTAGACCGAAGCGCATGTGAATCACATCGCGCTCACGCTCGGTCAACTCTGACATCAGCTGCTTTAAGTCACGACGCAGCGAATCCCGCATGAGGAGCTCTTCAGGGGAAAGTCCATCTGTTTCGAGGAGGTCACCCAACTCGGTATCTCGCTCCTTACCAACTTTGGTTTCGAGTGATACCGATCGAGGAACTCGCACCAACACCTCACGGATTTGAGCCGGTGTCATATCTAGCTCTTTAGCCACATCTTCTAGGCTGGGGGTGCGTCCCTTGTCCTGCGAGAGTTTGCGCTGAGCCTTTTTGATTTTGTTGAGCTTTTCAGTGATGTGGACTGGGAGGCGAATGGTCCGGCTTTGGGTTGCGATCGCCCGTGTGATGCCTTGTCGAATCCACCAGTATGCATAAGTGCTGAAGCGATAGCCCTTGGTGGGATCAAATTTCTCGACAGCCCGTTCCAGACCTAAAGTACCTTCTTGAATCAGATCTAGCAGCTCTAGTCCGCGGTTTTGATATTTTTTGGCGACAGAAACAACCAAGCGAAGATTCGCTTTGATCATGTGCTCTTTCGCCCGCAGCCCTTCCTGAATCAACTCATCCAATTCAGCAACGGAAACGTCAGCTAACGCAGCCCAGGCCCGTTTCCCTTCAGAGAGGGTAGGCTTCAGCTCAGTGATGGGTACGCCGCCTTCCTTAGCCCACCGCTCTAGCGAAGGACGATAGCCCAGATGAAAAGTCAGGCGATCGCGAGCTTGCATTAATCGCACATAGGTTTCTAAAACACCACCGCTCTGCTCGGCAGTGCGATCGCGTAAATCCAGGAGCTGCATGTAGCGCTGAACATACTGTGCTTCAGAGACTTCTTCATCTCGCCGCAGCAGCTGCACTCGGCCAATTTCCTGCAAATAGAGACGCACAAGATCGGTAGTCCGACGAGTGGTTGTCTGGTTAGCACCGACAGTTTCGCCTTCTAACAGATCTTCGTCTGCTTCCATCAGCTCAAAGTCTTCAGGAGGCGTCATCTCATTCAGATCGGTTTCGTTCAGAAACTTCTCAGATTCTTGGTGGCTGGATGAATAAGTCATGTGACGTTTGGTGTAGCTCCAAGAGGGCACGGCGTAGATTTCGGGACTCTAGATTTAATATGCCCAGTTGCTATTGACCAAGCATCAAATCATTGAGTTCCTCTTAGATCAGTGACGATTGTCCATGTAGATGCATGGATGGAAGCTAACGCAAGCAAATCAACTGGTCTAAGCAAACGGAGTTAGAACTCTCAGCCTAGTGATTTTCTTCAGCTAGGTAATCTAATCTACGCACTGTCATTCACGGATTCCTGATCACTTCACCAAAAAGTCATGGGCAAAAGGGGGGCTGGGAATGTGAAGGTTTGTTTGAGGAGTAGAGGGTAGAGGGTAGGGGAAAAGATCGTGAGGAAGCACGGGTGAAAGGTAAAGGAAAAAGGGGGAAGGGGGAAGGGGTCAAAAGGTAAAGGGGAAGGGGGAGAAGAACCTTGAACCATCCACCTCAAACCTTGAACTAACTATCAACCAATTACCAATTACTCAGATATTGCAGTTGAGCTTACATCGCCTGGTTTGGCCCCCCTGCCCCCCAAATTGGGGGGTTCTGAGGTTGAAGTCCCCCAGAATTGGGGGATTTAGGGGGCGAACGCAAGGTGCTGATGTACTAGTGCAAGATCTCAGAATTACCAATTCATCACCCCGCCTCATCAATAACCGCATTGCGATCCAGCAGCAAGAGATTGCGTAGCTGATCGGTGTCGAGTTCGGTAAGCCACTGTTCGCCAGCACCAACGACCTGCTCAGACAGCGCCTTCTTGGATTCGATCATGTCGTGGATACGTTCCTCTAGCGTGCCAGTGCAGACAAACTTATGAACCTGGACCGTCTTGGTTTGGCCGATACGGAAGGCTCGGTCAGTGGCTTGATTTTCAACGGCAGGATTCCACCAGCGATCAAAGTGAAAGACGTGATTGGCACGCGTGAGGTTGAGACCAACGCCTCCCGCCTTGAGCGAGAGAATGAACAGGCGAGGACCACTAGGATCATGCTGGAATCGATCAACCATCGCTTCACGCTTGGCTTTAGAGGTACTACCGTAGAGAAAGAGCGTTTCTTGCTTGAAAGTCTTTTCTAGATGGGCTTTGAGGAGCTTGCCCCAGGCGGCAAACTGAGTAAACACCAAGGCGCGATCGCCTTCATCCAATAACTCCTCAATCATCTCATCAAAGCGCCGAAGCTTGCCAGAGCGCCCGGAGGCAATGATACTGCCTTTTTCGCTCAAAAATTGAGCTGGGTGATTGCAAATTTGTTTGAGCTTGGTCAGGAGTCCGAGAATCATGCCCCGGCGCTGTACCCCATCGGAAGCTTCAATTTCGCGCAAGGATTTTTCTACCGACTGCTGATAAAGCGTTGCCTGTTCTCCTGAGAGACCGCAGAAGATAGTCATTTCCTGCTTTTCTGGCAGGTCTTGGATGATGGAACGATCGGTTTTTAAGCGGCGCAAGATAAAGGGCTGGACTAGCGATCGCAGCGTTTTGAGCGAAGCAGTGTCACCATAGCGTTCGATCGGCGTCGCAAACCGGCGCTGGAAGAAATTCTTAGGTCCTAGATAGCCAGGATTGAGAAAGTCCATGATGGACCAGAGTTCAGCTAGACGGTTCTCTACCGGCGTACCGGTCAGCGCGATGCGGAACTGGGCATCAATTTGCCGCACAGCTTTAGACTGTTTGGCGTCAGAATTTTTGATGTTTTGAGCTTCGTCCAATACAAGCCCTTGCCATTCCACTCGCTCGAAGTCTTTGAGATCCCGTTGGACCAATGCGTAGCTGGTCAGCACAATGTTCGAGGTTTTTGATTTACGAGCAAAGGCAGCACCGTGTGATCGCTTATCGCCATGGTGCATCAGGACTTTGAGACCCGTGGCAAATTTACGGACCTCGCGTTCCCAGTTCCCCAATACAGAAGTTGGGCAGACCAACAAGACAGGGGCGTCCAGCAGCTCACGCTGCTTGAGGGTGAGTAAGAAAGCAATGAGCTGAATCGTTTTTCCCAAACCCATATCATCGGCCAGACAAGCTCCCAAGCCCCATTGTTCAAGGAACGACAGCCAAGAAACCCCCCGAGCCTGGTAAGGGCGCAGCTTGCCCTTGAAGCCTTCTGGTTCGGTAATGGGGGTAAGGGTCTGGTTCCCTTCTGTGAGCGTCTGAATTAAATCCTGCAGAACACCAGACGCTTCAAAGCTGACAACCGGTAACTTGTCAATCACCTGACCGTCACCCGTACTCATGCGGAGCGCATCTTCTACGCTCAGTTCGATGGGGGTTGTGCGACGTTTGAAAAATTCGCGCGCAGCTCGAATGTCTTGGGGGCGTAATTCGACCCACTGTCCATCCATCTCGATCAGAGGACTCTCCTGCGACACTAGTTTCTCAAAATCCTTTTGGGAGACACTTTTGCCCGCTAGCGATAGCTCCCACTGCACATTCAACAAACTTTTGAGTCCCAAGCGTTGTCTCTGCTTACGATCAGGCGCTTGCGCATGAACTTGGATCCCTAAGCGGTTGGCGGTTTGGCCCGAACCATCTAAGCCAGATGGTAAAATCACTCCGAAGCCACTATCGCGCAAGCGATCGACCATCACCTTGAGAAAAACGTAGGTTTGAGCCGGATCTAAAGAGATTTGGCTAGGGCGTTGTTCTTGCAGACTATCGCGAACGGGATCGCAGAAGCGAGAAGCCCGTCCTAGTCCGGCCAGAAGGGTCTCTTGCGGCGCGTCAATGGACTCACCATTGATGACAGCCTGTTCGGCAGGATACTGCCACAGCATGGCGGCAGGGATCAGACAGCCTTCATCTTCACGTGACTGGAGATAATAAACCAACTGCCAGTCAGCTTGGTTCGCCTCAGGTGGCTCCAATTGGAAACAGACGCGAAATCGATTTTGAGTGGTGCTGTTTTGCAGAGGGGCTGTCCAAGTTTTCAGAGCATCACGGAGACGCGCAGCCGCGATCGCATTGCCTTCCAGCGTATTGGCGTCGCCACTAAGAGCCTGAATCCACTCGCGAATGGGCAAATCAGGGCTAAGAATATCAGTACTTGTGATTGCTGGATCGGCTTGGGCACGCACCTGAACGTCCACGATCGCCTCCAGAAAGTCACAGAGCTGCGTTTCAGCATCCAACAATAAGGGGACACTGACGCCAGCGACCGTGCCCTTGCGGGGCTTGGTCACGAGCTGATAGGTGCGACATCCTAACGGCATGGTTTGGGTAAATAGTCGCAGTCGCCCCGCGTCGGTATCGCTGTCTAGTAGCAGCCGCCAATGAGCTCTGGTCGTTTTTTGAGGCGTAATGGTAATCGCCGGCAAATATTTACCGCGAGCGAGGAGATCTAACCCCCAGCGGGCGACATGGGACCAGTATCTTAAATCGGGTCCAATTTCAGTCCCAGCAAAGTCGCGACTGCCTAGGGGCAGCTGTTCTAAGAAAGCTGCTGCTTCTTCACGGGATAACAGGAAACCGCTTACTTGCCAAGGATAGAGCGCGATCGCATCACGGTTCTCGGCAGGGTCATCGGCTGAGTGCATGGGCAGGCAGCTGCCTGGTGTCACAATACTCGGCAGAGCAAAGTTTTGAACAGCAATGCGCTGGGAGGATGAGGATGTCTTGCGCCGTTTGCGGGAAGCTTCTTCCGTAGCCTCAACCCAGAAACTTTTGGGAAGTCCACCTACGGGCTTAAGCCAGTCCAGCAGAAACGGAGGATCCATACAAAATGGATGGTCTCGAATTTCTGGCTCCGCCGACAGGTTATCGGGATCCAGCCTTTGCCAGGTTTCTCCCCAAAGAAAGAAACACTGATTTTCCTTGAACCAGCTTCCGTGTAGGATCGCCATGCAACCTCAAATCGCTCAACAAACTTTACGTACCACTCTGGACTAACAGTGGATTTACCAATTTATCGCCAAACCAGGGCTTCTGTGACTGTAGAGCTGGATGAAATGTTGCCATCTGAATCAGAAGCGGTAAGAGCCATGTTAAATGCTGTGATTCTCGAAGGGGACAGCTATCCTCAATCAGAGCCATTGCCACCTGAAGGGTTTGCGAATTATTGGCTCAAAGGGGATGCCTTCGTGGTGAGATTGTGTCAGGAAATGAAGGAAGGTGAAACGGCCTCTTCAGATATTTTGGGAGCCTTCTACATCAAATCTAACTTTCCAGGACGCTGCAGTCATATTTGTAACGCTGGGTTTATTGTAGCGCCTGAGGCGCGTGGGCAGGGCCTGGGACGCCTAATGGGAGAGGCGATGGTATCCCTGGCCCGCGATCGCGGTTACCATGCAATCATGTACAACCTGGTTTTTGAGACCAACATCGCCTCGTTGAAAATATGGCAAGCATTAGGGTTTCATCAGATTGGACGAATTCCTAAAGCGGCCCATTTGCCCAATGGTCGTTATGTAGACGCGATTATGCTCTACAAGTCTTTGGTGGAAGCAGCTTAACTCATCAAGCTGTAGCAATCCGATCACGCCCTGCTTTCTTCGCCTCATAAAGAGCCTGATCAGCTTTTTGAATAAGCGTATCAGGAGACTCCAACGGGTGCGGTAATGTTACTGCTACGCCTAAGCTGAGGGTAACAATACGATTGAGGCCTGACCGTTCATGGGGAATCTGCTGTTCGCGGACTAGGAGGCGAATTTTTTCGGCAACAGTTTTGGCACCCTCTACATCTGTTTTGGGTAGCACAATGGCAAATTCCTCACCGCCATAACGAGCAACCATATCAGCGGGTCGCTGTACAGCTCCTCTTAAGGTCTGAGCAATTACGCGCAGACAGTCATCGCCTGCTAAGTGCCCATAGACATCGTTATAAGCCTTGAAATAATCAATATCAGCCATGATGATGGCGAGAGGTGCCCGCTCGCGGGCCAGTCGGCGCCATTCTTGATGCATAAACTGTTCAAACCGAAGCCGATTGGCAACCTTTGTCAGGCCATCAAGATACGCTAGCCGCTTGAGTTCGCGATTAGCTCGGGTCAAATCTTGATGGAGTCGATCGCGCTGCATCGCCATGCTGACTTGGGTACTGAGCGTTCCCAAGAGGCGCCAGTCTTCGGTTTGCCAGTTTTTAGCGATGCTGTGATGGGCTGATAACAGGCCGTGGAGCTTACCATCTTCTAATAGCGGTATCGTCAAGGACGCATTAATTTGAAACTCGCTTAAAAAATCTCGTTCGGTTTTGGTATAGTTCTGAGCCTGAATATCCGATACGGCGATAGAGCAGCCGTTTTGATACTGTTCAAAGGATTGAGCATTTGTAATCCACGTCTGTGGCAGCGTCCAATTCAGCATCGATGGTACAGCCGTGGCTCGGTCTTCTTGGGTAACTCGCCCCATTGTTTCTCTCTTTAAATCGATGATGATAAGACGGTCAACGCCCAGGAAAGTACGCACTTCACTGAGAACCCGCGGCAGAATTACCCTCAGATTTTTGGAATGGCTAATGTCTTGGGAAATTTCGGCAATCAGACGCTCGCGGCGAATTTGATGTAGCCGCTCTGCTTCAGCCAACTTTTGGACAGTGATATCAAAGGCAATACCGGCAAAGCGCACAGGTTCTCCCTGCTGATTTGAAAAGACCCGGCCCCGTTGACTCAGCCATCGGACCGAGCCATCACTTAAAGGAACCCGAAACTCAGTTGCAATAGCAGATCGAGATTGAATAGTGTTTTGTAGGGTCGCTGCCACATGATCCCGATCAGCCGGCACCAATAATCCTAAAAAGGCTGCAAGAGTTTTTCCGAAGCCGCCAGGATGCAACTCAAATAGTCGCTCTTGTTGGGGTGACCATCTGATCTCATCCGTTATCAAGTTCCAATCCCACATACCGACTTCGGCTCCTTCGAGCGCATATTTAAGGAAGTCAGTTGGGCTCTGCGGTGATTTAGATGGGTGATTAGGATCAGTGATGTCTTTCGTCACCTATAGAAGCCTTCATGAGAATGGATGAGGACTATATCGAGAGAGTAGCCTTTGCTCATAGTATCGCTGCCAAGATGGACTGACAAAAGACCGCGCAGCGGCTTTCCCACATGAAGATAGCCTAACTGAGTAGCCTGTTACGTCGTCAAGATTGGCAGATGGTACGCTTGCCGTGCTTTTCATTCCATTACAGCTTGCTTTTGATCGTTTTAACCATGCCCCATCAGGAGCCCAAAGTCTCACAGTTGCCTGCATCAGAGTTGAAATTCTTGCTGCGGCTACTGCAGTTCGCCAACTACAGAGCCGCGATCGCACAGATTCGTCCCAATGCTAAGACCACACCCGCTGAACGCGATCGCCTTTGCCGACAGCTCTATCAAAAAGGGCTAGTTGACTGCAACGATGCGATCGTTCGATTTGGTCTAACAGCGGCAGGGCGAACACTGCTGACTTTGGATCGAACGGTACTGCCCGTAACACCAGACGAACGGCTGATTCTTAAGTCCTGTCAGCGAGGGAGTGCCACACCTGGAAACATTCATCCAAGAGTTCCCAAAGATCGGCGCCAACACCTGCTTACCAAGCTGAACGAGCAGGGTTTAATCAGAGTAACCCAACGTCAACTCGGTGATGTTTGGCTAACTGATGAAGGAGCCCGATTTTTGCGGGAAGACTGTACACCTCAAGGGCATGCCCCAGCTATAAGCTGGAACCTTCTAAGCAGCTACTTACAGTTCATGCGGCAGCCTACGACAATGGCGGTAGCGACTGATAAATCCTCTGACGTAACGCCAGCGACACTACTACAGACGATTGTCCACTTGGATACAGCCCTCAACACAGAGAACTATTTGCCCATTCATCATCTTCGCGAAAAATTGCAGCCACCGCTGTCGCGACAGGAATTGGATGAACAGCTTTACCAGCTACAGCGAGACGATCGCATTGACCTGAGTACCTTACAGGATGTCGCACATTATCCTCAGGAAGAAGTGGCTGCAGGTATTCCCCAAGACATTGGTGGCCCTCTATTCTTTATCAGTGTGGTGTAGGAGGAGGTCAATGAGTCGGAAGCGATCGCTGCAGCAGATAATTCAACGCAATGTAAATCCGTTCGATCCCGCGACATTTAAGCCGGGCAATTTTTGGCAAGACAGCCCAGACATGGCGCTAGAGGTCGATACCATCCATCAACCCGTACTACAAGCAGTCGATACGGCTTTGGCGACGGTTCGAGCCGATGGTAGAACCCGCACGATAGTCTTGACAGGCGATTCAGGCTCAGGTAAGAGTCACCTTCTGGGTCGGATGAAACGTCAGTTCAATGATCACGCCTTCTTCACCTACATCGGACCTTGGGCCGATAGTGACTTTATCTGGCGCCATATTCTCCGCAATACCGTTGATAGCCTGCTACAACAGCCAGACACCGCTGATGAATCGCAACTCTTGCTGTGGCTGCGATCGCTGCCTGCTTTGCAGGAACAAACCCTGCTAACTTGGGTACGTGGCAAACGAACCACATTTATCAAAACGTTGCAGACTCATTTCCCAACAGGACTTTATAAGGGAAAAGAGTTTTGGGGCGTACTCTATGATCTTTTGAATCCTGATCTGGCTCCGATTGCAGCTGACTGGCTCCGGGGGGACGACCTCGATGAGGCTGATCTCAAAGCTCTCAAAGTCAAACAGTCGATCGATTCTGAAGATGCGGCCCAAAAACTCCTAGCCAACTTTGGCCGCATTTCCAGCGCGACACTGCCGATTGTGCTGTGTTTCGATAACCTCGACAATATTCCCTTACGGCCCGATCAGCGGCCTGATCTACAAGCCCTTTTTAACGTGAACTCCACGCTTCACAACGAGAAGGTCAGCAACTTCTTAATCTTGATCAGCGTGATTACCAGCACGTGGCAGCAGCATAAAGGCAGTGTTCAACCTGCTGATAGAGCTCGAATCGATCAGTCTTTGTCCTTGCGTTCCATCACACTCGACCAAGCAGGGGCACTGTGGAAATTACGTCTAGTGCCTCTGCATGGGCAAGTAGATCCCAAACCCCCAACTGCGATCGCGCCCCTCAGCCGCGATTGGTTGGAATATAAATTTCCGGGCGGTCGAACCTTGCCTCGTAACACCCTGATGCTGGGGCAACAGCTGATTGAGCAATATCAGCGTGATGGTGAACTCCACCTCCCCGCCGAGCAGACGATTCCTCCTCCCCCACCGCCGCCCCCACCGGCGCAAAATCAAGTCGCCAATTTTGCGCTGATGTGGCAGCGCGAGTTTCATAAGGCTCAGACTCGCGTGACGCGCATTGCGCAGCGCTCTTCGCCAGAACTGATCCGAGCTCTTTGGGAGGTGTTGAGCGCCTTAGAGGTGATGGACTTAGAAGCTCCCTTCCTCACCGGTACCAAGTACTCTGCCTATTCCCTGCAGTATTGCCAGTCGGCCCGGGTAGGGGTTGTGTGGAGCGAAGACCGCCACATGACCAGTTTCTATTATCTAATGCGGGCCTGTGAACGGACCCTCGAGCAAAACGGGTGCGATCGCCTTTACCTCATTCGGGCCGCCAACCTCAGCCAGCCACAAACTAAAGGGTTTCAACTCTACCGCCAGATTTTTGCCTATGCCAACTATCTGCATATCGAGCCCGACCTGGCTTCGGTCCATTATTTGGAGACGTATCACAGCCTTGTAAATGCGGCAGCAGGGGGTGAACTCGTCGTCGGTCGAACAACGCCGACGATAAAAGAGTTGCAGCACTTGGTTCGCTGTACAGGCGTTTTGAATAGCTGTCCGCTGTTACAGGAGTTGGAGGTCGTCCCCGAAACAGGAGATGTTTTAGAAACGGTGACAAAGGATGACGCATCAATGCGACCTCGTCGCACCCAATCGCCGGAAAAGACAGCACAGCAGTATGTCCTGAATTTAATGACAACCCAGCAATTTATGGGCCTGTCAATGCTAATAGAAACGGTGCGATCGCAATTTCCAGACCTCACCCACGGAACTGTACAGAGAATCATCGATGCCCTTGTGGATAGCAAACAGCTGGCGATAGTGGACCCTACCGTAACAGCAGCAGAACAGCTCATCTGTCTGGCTTCGTTAGGATAGAGCACAGCCAACAGAGAGGCATATAAATAGTGTGGGGAATAAAGGCCAAAAGGATTAAGGAGATCTCCAAGAAAGAAATCACCCGCAAAGTTGCCTGTGTAGGCTGGGTTGAACGAAGTAAAACCCAGCAGGATAGCAATGCTGGAGGTGTTGGGTCTCGTGCCTCGACGCCAACCTACGGCGGTATATTCATTGCGAGAAATTCCCTAAAGAGAGAAGACTGAGGCGATAACTATGGGCTCAGTCTTCTCTGAATTATCCCCTGCATCACCTGTGCCATCGAAGCTCAAAGTAACTCTACAGTCTTTGAACATATCTGAAATTTTTGGAATATTCTCTGGGTGATGCCAGTGCTGAATTCATCTCTATGTGAGGGTGAGAGGAAGTTAATAACCTCGTAATCAATCTGGAGCTATTTGCAGTAACTCAAGATACTTCTCTATTAAAATTAGATTTTCTTAATAATCTGTTACGCTGAAATCTGGATGCTCTCATAATTGCTGATTTGTTTTCGCTGCAGGCGATGAAATCTCGGTATTTTTGAGTGCCTCCCAGAAGGTACTTTGCATTGGTAAAGCAATGGTTCAAGTCAAGTCGCATCCTTCCTCAAGCGAGGATTCCCAACAGCCCTCGACACAGCAGTCTGGGGCACCAAGACATTCCACTCCATCTGCCGATTCAGGATTGTCTCAAACTTCAGAAACATCTGTGGAGACAGCTCTGGCAGCAAGGTCGGCATCGCGTCCGGTAACGCCGCTGGGGATTCTCGTACAGCAAATTGAGGCGACAGTCGCGATCGCTGAAAACTCTGAGATTCCGTCACATTTGTTAACGTCTCTGTCTCAGATACAGGCATTGGCTGCGGGCCTTGCCCCCTATCTAGAGCAGTGTGCAACGCCTGAATCGGTTCCATTAAGACATTTGGCACGAAAAACAGCTGCAGAAAATTGGAGCCAGCGCTTTTCTGATCAAGAGACCGGGCGCCAGTTAGAACAAGAAATGTTGTCAGGGCATGTTGAAGGACAAACGCTGAAGCTGTTTGCTCACATGATTGGAGCTAAGCGTATTTTAGAAGTCGGTATGTTTACCGGCTATTCGGCTTTAGCGATGGCCGAAGCCTTACCAGAAGAGGGGCTTTTAGTCGCATGTGAAGTCGATGCTTATGTTGCTGACTTTGCCCGTCGCTGCTTTGATGAATCGCCCCATGGCCACAAAATCCAGGTGCGAGTTGCCCCTGCCCTGCATACTTTGAAAGCCCTTGCTGAGGCCCAAGAAACCTTTGACATGGTATTTGTGGACGCTGATAAGCAGGAATATGTGGACTACTTCAAGCTACTGATTGACGGTGGTTTAGTCGTACCGGGTGGTTTTATCTGTGTTGATAACACACTGCTGCAAGGACAACCCTACTTGGCCTCCTCTCAGCAAACCCCCAGCGGCGCCGCGATCGCAGACTTCAACCGATTCGTAGCGGCTGATTCACGGGTAGAGCAAGTACTCCTGCCGCTCCGGGACGGCCTGACCCTCATTCGCCGCAAAGTCTAATGAAAGTGCTTACCTCGTGGTGGCCTCAGATGGTCGCTTTGCTCCAGAATTTGGCCACCCTAATTTTATTGGCCGTAGTGCTGCCTTTTAACCTCGTCGCTGTCGTCGCTGCGCTTCTATGGAGAGTGATTGTGGCTCCTTGGCGCTCACGGCCAATAGCCCGGGAACCCCAGCGAGTTTTGATTACAGGCGGCAAAATGACAAAGGCGCTGCAGTTGGCCCGGTCGTTTCATCGCTCTGGTCATCGGGTTGTCTTGGTCGAAACTCACAAGTATTGGCTGTCGGGCCATCGCTTTTCCAAGGCAGTCGATCGCTTTGAAACCGTTCCCGCACCTGAAAAGAATGCTGATGATTACACCCAAGCACTTCTAGCGATCGTGCAGCGCGAAAAAATTGATGCCTTTATTCCTGTATCCAGTCCGGTTGCTAGCTACTACGACGCGGTTGCGGGCGAAAGACTGGCATCCCATTGTCAGGTTATGCACTTTACGGCAGGTGTCACAGAGCTGCTGGATGATAAGTTCCAACTGTGTAAAAAAGCTGAAGCGCTTGGGCTATCTACTCCTCGGGCATTTCTGATCACCCAACCACAGCAGATTCTCGATTTTTCGTTTCCTGCCGATGGCAGCCAATACTTACTGAAAAGCCTCCGGTATGACTCGGTCTCACGGCTAGACATGACTCGCTTACCGTTCCCAGGCATGGAGGCCTATGTCAAATCGTTGCCAATTAGTGCTGATAACCCCTGGGTCATGCAAGAGTTCATCACAGGGCAAGAATACTGCACCCATAGCACGGTTCGGCAGGGCAAAATTCGACTGCACTGCTGTTCGCAATCCTCCCCTTTTCAGGTGAACTACGCGCATGTGGATAAGCCTGAAATCTATGCCTGGGTCGAAAAATTTGTAGGTGCGCTGAATCTGACTGGACAAATTTCTTTTGATTTCATCCAGGCTGCCGATGGAACGGTGTATCCCATTGAATGCAATCCCCGTACGCATTCGGCTATCACTATGTTCTACAACCACCCAGAACTGGCAGAGGCATACCTGAGCGATCGCGCTCTGCAACACGCAACCCCTATTACCCCTTTGCCTGACAGCCGCCCTACCTACTGGCTTTATCACGAGATCTGGCGGCTAATGACCGTCAGGAACGGGTCCGATTTACGGCACCGACTGCAGGTCATCCGGCAAGGGACCGATGCGCTTTTTCAGCTAGAAGATCCGCTCCCATTTCTGACCGTACCCCATTGGCAAATCCCGCTGCTGCTGCTGGACAATCTCCGTAAGCTGAAGGGCTGGGTAAGGATCGACTTCAACATCGGCAAGCTTGTTGAAATGGGAGGCGATTGACGATGCCGCAACTTCAAGTACTGCATTTAGTGGGATCGGCACAGGATGACTTTCACTGCGATTTGTCTCGCCTCTATGCCCAAAGCTGCCTGACTGAAACAGCGGATGCCGCTCGTTACGAGTACCACATTGCTTACGTTACCCCTGATCGCTGCTGGCGCTTTCCCGCTTCACTAGATCATGCGGATATTGCTGCTGCTGAGCCCCTGTCAGTAGCGTCTGCGATCGCAGCGCTCTCTGCCAAAAGCATTGATGTGGTCCTTCCCCAAATGTTTTGCTTACCTGGGATGACCCAGTACCGCAGCTTATTTGACCTGCTGAACATTCCCTATGTTGGCAACAGCGCTGAATTGATGGCATTGACAGCCCACAAAGCGAAAGCGAAGGCGATCGTGGCAGCTGCCGGCGTCAAAGTTCCCTATGGGGAGCTACTCCGTCCTGGTGACACTCCAACACTGCGTCCTCCTGTTGTCATCAAACCTGTCAGCGCTGACAACTCGATGGGCGTGACCCTTGTGAACGATATGGTCAGCCATGATGCAGCCTTGGCAACAGCCTTCCAATATGCATCTGAAGTACTTGTAGAGAGCTATATCGAGCTAGGCCGTGAGGTCAGATGTGGCATTCTTTGCCAAGAGGACCGCCTCATAGGCTTACCTCTGGAGGAATACCCTGTTAGCGAAGCAGACCATCCTATTCGCGGCTATGCCGACAAGCTTAAGCGTGACAAATCGGGGGCTCTAGGCTTTGCAGCCAAAGAGAAAGATAAGTCTTGGATTATCTCCCCAAGCGATCCGATTACTGAGTGCGTTCACACAGTTGCCAAGCAGTGTCACCAGGCCTTGGGCTGTCGTCACTACAGTTTGTTTGACTTTCGCATTGATTCCCAAGGCAAGCCCTGGTTCTTAGAGGCCGGGCTCTACTGCTCTTTCTCACCCTCCAGTGTGGTGGCCACGATGGCCCGCGCTGCCGGGATTACCCTGCCGGAATTGTTAGCGACGGCGATCGGACAGGCGCTTTCTGGAAGGTAGATGGGTGGCGAAGTGATACACGACATGTCGCGTTTTTACATTGCGGTCCTGCTATACCGACTTCCTTACACCGATCCGTTAGCCCCGTGACATGTCACGGGGCTACCTTGATTTTCTTTGTGTAGCTTTGATTTAGAGAACGGGTATTACCCCTTGCCACCGGCTGTTTGTAGCGTACGCGCTATGGGCGTAGGTCTTGCCAAGGATTTTGAGTGTTCTGTCGCGATCGCCTGTACGGCCCCTCGGCTAGTTTTAGCGAGAAGCACGCCTCCCAAAATCAAGGTGAAAGTGAGCAGGTTCATGAGACTTAGGCTTTCGGCAAAAATGAAGTAGGCAAAAACTGCGGTTAGCGCCGATTCCATCAGAAGAACTACATTCACGAAGGTAGAAGAGAGATAGCGCAAGACATAGACCACCAGGCCATGCCCCAGGGCTTCACAGATGATGGCTAGGCATCCCACAGCTAGCCAACTAGAAAAGGAAAGTGGCAGGATAGGCCCCTGTTCCAGCAGTACGATAGGCAGCATCACGAGCAGGCCGATAAAGCATCGCCCCAAGAGGATAGTTGAGGCGCTCAAATGCGCTCGCAATTTTTCGACGATGAGACAACTGGCTGCGTAAAAAACGGCTGATAAGAGAGCTGCGGCATCGCCGATCGCAGCGGACAGGCTGCTAGCTCCGTGACTAAAAGCAACTGCTGATAAATCAGCAAAGCCGAGTGTGATGGCACCGGCCAGGGCGATCGCCATACCAGCCATAAATCGGCGATCAAACCGCTGTCCGAAAATAAGCCACCCGCCCAGAAACGTGAAAATGGGTGGCATATTCGCCATCAGAGTAGCTTTTACGGCGCTGGTTTGAGTCAGAGACCAAGTCCAGAAGAAGCGTCCGGTGACATGAAGAACTGCGACAAGCACCAGCAGCAGGATTACCTTAGTGGGTAGATTCGCTTCTGCTGCAGACGTCTCCTCCGATTTGGCACTGCGCAATTCACTCAAGCCATTCCAAGCACCAAAGATAATCGTAGCTATCCAGAGTCGGTTAAACAGTGTTGCATTGGCACTGATATCGGCCAACGATAGCTTGACGAAAATAGCCGTCAGTGACAGCGAAACGAGCGCAACAAGGAGCAAGCAAAAAGCCAGTGTGGGCGTTTCTTTTGTCTGTGCCTGCGCTGAACTGAAAGAGCTTCCTACCATAATTGAGGGGTGTGCGAAATCGCATAAGTTTTGAGATGGTTGGTAGCAGGCTCAAGACTGGAGAAGTTTCTCAGAGGCCTACGGGCCAACTTGCCGCTATTGCCGCTAGGTCTGTGGCAAGAGAAACAGAGGACAAGGCCATGGCTAATTGATGTCGATGCTCCTTCGACTTCGCTCAAGGAGCACTGTTGCGAAGCTCAATAGCATCGGGGGCAGCTGCGCGTATGCTTTTGCTCAGTTGAAGGTACTGGTAGAGCAGTAAAAATATTCTTCTTTGAGTGAACCTGTGGTTTGCTTTAGCCTGCTTAAAATTACGTTATGCTTTGTTTGCAGAGCTTAAAAGTCCTTAGTGTTCTGGTTTATGAGCTTTTAATTAATACGTTAAAACCTACAGCAATCAAGTGATTTGTCCGGATGCAGACGAGTTCTCAGTGAAATCCGCGCTTTGAGATGTGAAAATCACAATCGAACCTACTTTTCGTGTCGAACCTATGCCCTATCAGTAACGAGTCGCTGGTAGGGCATGGACTATGAGAAAATACCTCGCTGGGCAGCTTTCAACATAGTCTGTTGTTGGCATCCTATGTATCGAGGCTATGGCCCCTAATTCGATGGAGAAAATCGTGATGTCTGCTATCCTATTCGGCTCGATTGGCGCGATCGCTGAGACCTCGGAATTGCAGCGCCAAGCTTTTAACAAAGCGTTTGAGCGAGAAGGGCTAGACTGGCATTGGTCACGTGAAGAATACATGCCGTTACTACAGAAAAGCGGGGGACGCCAGCGGATTGAAGATTATGCACACTCACGAGGACAATCGGTAGATACCGAAAAGCTACATCAATCCAAGTCCCAAATTTTTCAAAACTCCCTTCAAGAAGGTGAACTAAAGCCTCGCTTAGGAGTTGTAGAGACAATCCACAAGGCGAAGCAAAATGGCCTGAATTTGGCCTTTGTAACCACGACTTCGGAGCAAAATGTAGCTTCGATATTGGCAGCTCTGAACTCAAGTTTTGACACGTCTGCTTTTGACTTAGTTACAACAGCCGCTCACGTGAAACAGTCGAAACCTTCACAGGAGGTATATCTTTTAGCCCTTAAAAAGCTCGGCGAACAGCCAGACAGCTGTATTGCGATCGAAGATAACTTAGGCGGCGTGAAAGCCTCAAAGTCTGCCGGTATAAGCTGTGTCGCGTTTCCTGGTGAGAACACAGCTGATCACGACTTTGAGGCAGCGGATTGGCGCGTCAGTCATCTGGACTTTGATGAGCTGATGCAGTTTATGGCCCAGCGGTGAATTGGTTTGTATCGGCAGCGCTCATAGATAGACATGGAAAACGGTTTTCGGAAGCTTTGGCCCTTTGGTGCTGAGGCAGTGGATATCGACATCACGGCAACTAACCGCGAAGATATCGAGGCTTTGAAACAGACGCTAGCTTATTGTGGCGTCGTCATCCTACGCCAGCAGTGGGTAACCGATGATGATTTTGTAGCTTTCTTGAAGCAGCTAGGGCCGCTGACATTTACCGTGGGCGAGACCCCTGTGCCCGACCAACCATCGCTGAATCGCGTCAGCAATGTAGGGCGAACTCACCCCCCCCGAAGCGTGTTCCACACTGATACGAGCTATGTTTCCTGTCCGCCTGCCTACACTGCCCTACGCGCTGTGACACTGCCTCAGTCTGGCGGCGACACACTGTTCTCTAACCAATATCGGGCATTGGAAACGCTGCCCGATTCCGTAAAAGTAAAACTTGCAGAGACTCAAGTTTTGCATGTTGTGTCAGGGTTGACGCTGGGGGATGACCAAGAAACACAAAGCTGGCATTCGCTCTTTCGTCGCCATCCACTGTCGGGCCGCAAAGCCCTCTACCTTTCAACCCCCGAAAGATGTCGAGTCCTATCTGGATTTGATCCGGATGCAAGCCAACGGGCCATCCGGCTCCTATATCGGCACTCCATTCGTCCTTATCGAAGGTATCGTCATCGGTGGCAGCCGGGTGATGTTGTCATCTGGGACAATCGCTGCACAATGCACCGGGCCGACCACTCAGCCGTTGTCGGCGATCGCGTCCTGCATCGGGGGTTGGTCGCGGATGAGTTGGGGGCGTCTAAGTGATCGCAGGCAGACGCTCCAGCGCAACTAGAGATTGGTAAACAGCGGCACAAATCTCGGCACGAGTGGCAATTTGATTCGGTCGCAATAGGGTGGGGTCAGGATGGTTAATAATCAGCCCTTTTGCGATCGCGATCGCGGTCGACCGCAGAGCATAACGTGGAATTGTGGTGTAGTCAGTGAACTGTCCCAACGGGTTGAGGTCCATGTCGAGGTCTTCCCAGTTCAACCCATTGACCAAAGAGACCCAAGCCTGCACCCGTACTAAAGGATGATTGGGCTCAAATTTACCGTCAGGAAAGCCTGACATAAATTCACTTTGATAAGCATTTTGGATGGCGGCATGGCCCCAAAAGTCAGTAGGCACATCGCTGAAGGGAGTCGCGGGTCGTGTCGGCTGGGGCTGAAAGGCATTGACAATTAAGGCTGCGAACTGGGCGCGATTCATGGGGGCATCTGGCGCAAAGCGACCGTCACTCATGCCACGGACTAAATTAGCCTCTGCCAGACCGCGCACAAAGTTGGCAGCCCAATGTCCGGCTAAATCGCTAAATAGGGTCTGGGTTGTGTCCGGCTGTACGATGTAGGGCGACTCAATGGCGGCAGATTTGCCCACAGCAACGCGACCTTGATAGATGAGAGCCGAGACCTCACCCCGCGTCATCGCTTCTAGCGGACGCAAAACTAAGGGATCGGGATAGTTGACAACAAGTCGCCGCTGGGTGGCCGTAGCCAGCGCATCGACGGCATAGCTAGGCACCTGAGCCCGATCGCGATAGATGCCGATTTCATCGACCCGTCCGCCCGTAAACCCTAGTCCGTTAATCATGGCAACGATTGCCTGAATGCGCGTGATGGATTCATTAGGACGAACCGTTCCATCCGGATAGCCAGACAAAAATCCCGTTCTTTGAGCTTTAGCAATAGCGGTCGCAGCCCAGAAATCGGAGGCAACATCTCTAAATCGAATAGCCGCATTTTTTTCCGGGCGATCAGGAAAACTAGCGAGGACGAAGGCCGCAAACTGTGCCCGTGTGACCGGTTTTGCAGGGCGAAAGGTGCCGTCATCGAAACCGGCAACCGCTCCCACTTGAGCCAAAGTATCAACAAACGGTCCGGCCCAGTGGTCATCCATATCATTGAAGCGAACTGACCCTTTAGGCACGCCAGCAAATTCATCAGTGCCAGGGGCAACTGGATCCGGCAGCGAGGGCGCTTCCGCCGGCTGGTCAAAGAGACGAGGAGGAATCACAGAGGCATCGGGAATCGCGCTGGCAATCAGCTCAACGCGGCCTTGTATGTGCTGAGGAATGACATCGTTTTGGCAAGACTGCAGCACCTGCCGGCTGCTGTTTTGGATATCGGCTTGACCATTGTTGCGTACAACATTGTTACCCGGATCTTGCGATTGGCCTAGATCAGCTGTGGCCCGTCCGGTGAGTTGCAGGCCATAGCTCTGATTGCGGATGATGCGACTGCTCCGCAGCACAGGATTGGCAGTGTCGGCGATCGCGATACCCGTTTTGTTTTGTTCCAGCAGGCAGGTCCGAATTAATGGTGCGGTGGCGTCTTGCAGCGAAATACCCGTATCGTTATCGCGACAGATGACCCGATCCATCTGTCCTTTGCTTTGGCTCAAGAAGATGACGCCTGTACCGCAGCTTTCAAACAAACTGTTCTCTAATGAGGGAAGAGCTGTCCCTAAAATGACAACTCCCGTCTGAGGACACTGCGTCACCACACTGTTTTTGAGCTGACTCTGTCCCTCCAAAAACCAGAGCCCTATCCCCTGAGAAGTCGTATTAGCAACGCTTACGTCCTGCAAACTGGCATCTGACAGCAAAATGCAGGTAACCGCTTGCGTGCCTAAGCTGGGGTGCTGAGCCGAACCACTGCCACGCAGAATCACGGTCGGTCGATCACGATTGGTTTCGCCGATAACCTGACACCCAGAGGGAATTGTGAGGGGAAACTGCTCGCCGCTACTAGCCAGGTACAATCCCGCTTTGAGGCGAATTACAGTGTCTGGCTGGCTACGCCTCAGGGCAGCCGAGAGCGTTTTGAGCGGCTGATCGGCAGAGAGTCCCTCGCGATCATCTTGTCCCTGGACCGGGTCGACGTAAAGTACTTGCTGGGCCATGGCATGTCACAACAGGAATCTGAAAATTCTACACAACGCGGCTTTTATCGCTTCAAGTCCAACCAATAAGACTGACAGATTGCTCCTTCTGGTTTCTTGAAAATTCGATTCTTCCCAAATGGATAGCAAAGAGAACAAAACAGATGCAGCTATGTAAGCCGTAATAAATTCACCCCAAATGTGATTGCCTTCCTCATCTCGTGACATGAACCACTCAGGAAACGACCTAGATAAGGTTAAACTGCAATCGGTAACCTCCACTATTTTGCTCTTAGAACTGTTTGTGATACAGCTTGTTATTGCTTTTAATATCGCGATCGCCCTTTGCGGGTTTTACCTGGCTTGGCGGATTTGGTTGATCAAGCGCGCTCTGGCGACTGCCGCCATCGTCCTCACGGCTTGGGAACGTAACACTCACCGGGTCTTGGATCTTGCAATTACACCGGAGCTAATTTTGCGGCGGCAACAGGCTACTGTTTCCCTGAGAGAACGCTACGCACTGCTCGAATTGCAGATTCGGCAGCTGCAGAAGATTTTTGCGATCGCGCTTACTGGATTACGGCTACTGCAGCGAGGTCGATGGCGACGCAGGCTGCCACGGATTCGATAGGCATAGCGCTCTGTAAAATAGTCTTTAACCAACAAAATTCGGGGTTAAGTCGGTTTCGGGGTATTTTTAGCGAGGGTTTAGCACGATGGCAGACAACAAATCAGGGGCGTTCTTAGGGGGTGTGTTGGTTGGTACCGTGGTCGGGACGGTTACCGGTATCTTAGTTGCGCCCCGTACCGGACGCGAGACACGTCAGTTTCTACGTAAATCAGCTGATGCTCTACCAGAGTTAGTTGAGGATCTGGCGACCTCATTACAGCTGCAGACAGATCGCCTCTCGGCAACCACTCTGCGGAACTGGGAACAGACCCTGACGCGACTGCGAGAAGCGATCGCCGCTGGGCAGGATGCAACTGAGCGAGAATACTCGACCTTAGCCAGCAAAGAGATTGCCTCACCCCCTTACGAAGACTAGCCTCAACGTCATATGGTGATAGCCCCCCTATTTTGGTTAGGACTTTCATTTCTCCTAGTAGCTGTAAGTTTGACAGCGGTGCTGGTGACGCTGATACCGGCTGTCAGAGAACTGGGCCGAGCCGCTCGTAGTGTCGAAAAACTGTGCGATACCCTTAATCGTGAATTACCGCCCACGCTGGAGTCTATTCGGCTCACGAGTTTGGAAATTACCGAGCTTACCGACGATATGACCGACGGCGTCCAGAATGCCAGCCGGGTGGCTCAGCAGGTCGACCAAAGTGTTAGCGGGATTCGTCAGCAAGCAAAACGGGTCAATGTCGGCACCCGTAGTCTCATGATCGGTGTCCGAACTGCCTGGAAAACCTTGATGCAGCCACATCCTCGCGATCGTCGTCGCTCCACGCCCAGAGCAGCGCCTGCGAGGGTCTCAAGCAACGCTTATCCAGATGTAGCCCACTCTTCCCAAGCTTCAGCTCAGGGCCGTTCACCCCAGCACAATCCACCAGCGGCCATTACATCAGACGCTTCTACCCCGCTGCCTGAACTGCCGGCTGGCAAAACAAACGAAGTTGATTTCACGTCTGCTGCTAATCATCCGCTGACAAAATCAGACACTTCCGACCGCACCGAAAGCAGCTTATCTAGACCAGATCCCTTAGAATAAGTTAAATATCTGTAACTTAAAGAGATACACAATTTAATCTCTGCATTACAGCTTCGCATTTAGTGACATATGGGACGGTGCTGCGCTCTATGAGTACTTTGAAGGGATTCTCGGCTACAAAGCAGTTTCTACAGTGGGGGTTAGCAGTCTGTATCGGGCTCTGCTGTTGGTCTTTTGCGACACCCGCAGCGATCGCCTACAACAATCCCGATCTGTTACCAGACGAACCTACATTTATTATCGACTTAGCCAGATCCCTTACGGATTCTCAGGAAGACAGGCTCAACGAGCAGCTGCAAACCTTCGAAGATGAGAGCGGCTGGAAACTACGAGTGCTGACCCAATACGATCAAACACCTGGGCGGGCGGTCAAGGATTTCTGGGGCTTAGATGACCACAGCGTTATGCTCGTAGCCGATCCCCGAGGGGGCAATTTACTGAACTTTAGCGTTGGCGATGATCTCTACGAATTTTTGCCTCGGACCTTTTGGATCGAATTACAAACTCGCTATGGCAATCAGTTCTTCGTCCGTGAGAACGGCGAAGATAAGGCAATTCTGGATGCATTGGGTTCCATTGAAGCCTGTCTGCGCCGTGGTGGGTGTGCCGTTGTCCCCGGCCTGCCTCAAGAGCAGTGGATCTTGACGCTCGTAACCTCCATTGTGGGTGGCTTGGTCTGTGGGTTCGCGGCTCATCCGCGTAAAGAGGGGCAAATCATTGCATGGCAGTGGGTTCTTATCTTCTCACCCCTGTGGGGAATTTTGTTTGTTGCCTTTGGCATTGGTCCTGTTGTTACTCGCACCAGCGAATGGTTACCGCTATTCCGCAACTGTGTTGGCTTTGCGATTGGTTTCTTAGTTGCGTTCTTAACCCCAAGCTTTAGCAGCTCCTCTTCGACATCGGAGACTTAGGGAACTTCCAAGCAAGAGATTATCCGCAAAAGTTGATTGCTTAGGCTGGGTTGCACTTCGTTTAACCCAGCGACATAGAAACGCTGGCAGTGTGGGTCTCGTGCCTCGTGCCTCGACACCGACCTACAGCGACATATTCATTTCGAGAAATCACCTTAGAGCCGATATGCCGCAGGTACAAATAAAGCTGCCGGGTCACTCTGAAGCAACGAATCAACCCCAACCGTACAGCACACCATACAGTCCCCAGATGGCCAGTGGACGCAAATAGTGACAGGCGCGAAACGTTCCGAGGGCCGTGATCGCTTCTGGGGTACGGAACTGAAGACCGTAGGTATAGGTTTGCTGGACAACGGCTTCGGTAATCGCAAAAGCTTCATCGATCCGCTCCATTTGAGCCAAGAAAGTAGCGAGGCCAAAGTTAATACCCGTCCAGACTTCGAGCTGATGAGTACCGTCGGGGTCTTCAGGCGAACCATCCGGGAGAACGCCGTTTGCTACCCCGATGCGAATACCGGGCTGGATCGAGCGGAAAGTTCCCGTTTGCGAACCAATGAACTTTTGCTCTTGGGGGCTAGCATGATGAGCAGCATAGTCATTGAACTTGATAAAACAAGCATCATAAATAGCATCCAACGCCGATCGCACAGGCGTTTCTTCAACTAAATCTGGCAGTCCCATTAGCCGTACACAAAATTGCCCACAGAGCTGATCTGCCATCACCACCTGAGAATCGCTGCCCGTCTCCAGCCGATAGTAACGGCCATTCCACAAGCGCTTGTGATACACGCGACGGCTTTGCTCTAGCCAACGATGATACTGCGTCACCAGGATTGGGGTATTTCCCGGAGCACAGTCGGCAGTCGTCAAGACTTCCGCGATCGCGATCGCGCTTTCTAAAGCCGCCATCCATAGACCGCCGCAGTAGGCGCTTATGCCCTTGAGCTGCCAGTCATCAAAGGTCTGATCCGGCGCGCCACCGTTCTCCGGAATCCCATCCCCATCCGTATCAAACCGCTTTAAATATTTCAGCGTTTCCGTCACCGCCGGCCAGCACTCCGCCAAAAAACCCACGTCTTTACCACCTGTGAGCTTATAAGCACGATAGACCTGAATCACAAAATCACTGGGCAGATCTTTCCATTGATTGCAGTCCTGATAGCTGGTGTAGTTGGTTTTAATAAAAGGATGCTCGTTGGGAGCTCCTAAATCGTGGGGCGTTGCGCCCTTCAGCTTGCGCGGTGCGTAGTGATTTTCTTGACCGACAGTGTAGTAATAGCCAATAATGCGCGTGCGATCGTCGGCTGTGGGAATCGCTCGCGCAAACGCCCGAATCACGGCTTTCTCTAACTCTGGCCATAGAATCAACGTGGCAAAGCCCCCATACAGCCGCACGTCCAAGCTTTCATACCAGCAGTAATCTAAGCATTCCAGCACGCCAAATTGCCCAACCGGATCTTGTTGTGTGGCCGCTGTCCATAGCGTGCCGCCACTGGTGAGGTCGTACAGCTCATTGAACAGCGCCATCTTGAACCAATTCGGGAGGTCTGGTTTATCCAGAATCGGCTGCTGCCAGTCGATAATCTGCTGTTGCCAGGTTTCGTAACACTCCAGAGCATTCTTCGCGATCGCCCAGGCATGACGTCCTTCTGGCCCAAAAAAGTCTGTATATCGTCGATATTCCGCGATGCCTGCCGCATACTCGGTTACTGGTAAATCCCAAGCCAGGGTCATCGGCAACTGGCGCCTCTCACCCGGCTGCAGCGTAAAGCGAATCGCGATCGCACAGCCTACCTGTTCCCCCGCAGCTACTGGCTGATCCGTCGCGATATTCGCCAAAGAACCATCGGCAGCAAAGGTATCCCATAAATCTTTGCCGTCCCCTACTGGATTCCAGGTCGTATGGTAAAAAACTTCGGTACGGGATTGGACAGTAGTGGCGATCGCCCAAGTTCCTTCACCTTCCTGCGGAGCTTGCCCGGTCTGTGACCATGCCCCATCCATTACACAGCCAATGGCGCTACCCGTTTGCACAAAATGGTTGCTGTTTCCCTCACTCTGGCCAATAGCAGGCACATAGTCATAGTAAGGACTGCCATCATCTCGCTGCAGGACTTCCGGCGACTTCTCTGTATTGGTGAACCAGCCCACCATATTTTGCCAGCTCAGCAAAATACTCAGCGTCACAGGTTCATCCGTCGGGTTATACGCCGTCCACAAAAACACCGCGACTGGATAACTCGTCTCTTGGTAATTCTCAGCCCAAATCGGCGAAAACTGCTCACACGTTAACTCAGCACTGAACACATTTTGGTAGACATACCAGCTACGGGGGTAGAGAGCATGGTAGATGCCGGTGTTGTTCTGAGTTTGGAATTCGGAATTCGGAGTTCGGAATTCGGAATTCGGAGTTTGGAATTCGGAATTCGGAGTTCGGAATTCCGAATTCGGAAGAATTTTGAACTTTGAATTCTGAATTTTAAATTTTGAATTGTTTCTGTCTTCTGTCTTCTGTCTTTCTTCTTCTGCTCCTCTTGTTTCCGCTGCTTTTACATTTCCGACTTCCGACTTCCGACTTCTGACTTCCTGCGGATACCACCGCCAGCTCTCCAGCGTCCCATCTGTCGGTGCTTCCGTACACAAGGCATAGGCTTGCCTTTGATCACCGTGTTGCTCAAAGACGCTGAACTGACAGGCCGAGAAGGTTTGGAAAACGTGTCCGCCGCCATCGAGATGCCAGAGGTTAAAGTCACCCCGGGGCGATCGCCCAATACAGCCGGCACCGAACCCCCCTAGCGGGGCACCATGCCAGGGACCATCATCCAGATTGCTGGCGTAGCGGACAATGTAATGATGCTCCCAATCCTGGCCGATGGGGTGTTGCCAGGTTTGGGAAGGGATAGAGGGATGAGGTGCTGCCATAGGACCCAAGAGGTAATGCTTTTGCAAGGTGGGCATTGCCTGGAAAACCTGATTTTAATCCTGTCTAGATGAAATTAGTAATGTTCACCCTGCAACAATGACCTAATCATCGTAAATTCGGGCTTCTATAGCACTGGGATTTTCTTCGCAGTACAACTCAAATTGACTTTTGGGCTTTTCAACAAAGTCACTCTTCTTGAGAATATCGCTAATTGAAATGATGCCCAATAGCCCTCCCTTGATGACGGGAGCACGACGGATGCGGGTCTGGGCAAACAGCCGGGCTACATACTCTACACCCAGTTCTGGATTCACAACAATGCAGGGCTTCGTCATGATTTCATACACCCGCATCTTCTTGGGGTCATGACCGAAGGCGGCAACCTTATAGATGATATCGGTCTCAGTCACCATGCCATAAGGATCCATTTCATGGCGGGGTTCAACAATCAAAGCCCGCAGTCCCTTTTCCTTCATGAGATCAACAGCTCCAGCAACCGTCGCCGAACCGCGAATGGTGACGACCTCTTTGGTCATAATCTGCTCAGCTTTCATCATGATGCTGTTTTCTCCTGCTCAATATTCGGTACGGCAAACTTTCCCATTCTAGATAAACGAATAGGGTTGTAAACACTCAAACGTCAGGTAAAAAATTCAAGCATTAGAGAGCAGAATATTGCTCGAATGAATTCTAAATTCCGAGTTCCTTTCTGCACATATTTCGCACCTCTAATACCTGAATCATCCTGCTTTTAATCTTGCTCCTGCGAAGATTTTTCCTGTTTCTTTTTGCGCTGATCGGCAGCTGCCATCTGCAATTCTTCAAGTGCATCCCAAGCAGCCGCACATTCGGGTGAGGTATCACCTTTCTCCTTACAAATAGCACGTGCTTCTTCACGAGCGACTTCGATACGATCTTCAATGAAGAGCGGCTTGGGCTTTTCAACAAAATCACTTTTGTTGAGAATATCGCTAATCGATATCACCCCAAGCAAACCACCTTGAATAACCGGAGCCCGACGAATTTTAGTTTGGGCAAATAAGCGGGCCACATACTCAACCCCCAGATCGGGATTAACGACGACACAAGGCTTGGTCATGATTTCGTATACCCGCATCTGTTTAGGATCGTGACCAAACGCTGCCACCTTATAGATGATGTCGGTTTCAGTCACCATACCGTAGGGATCGGCTTCATAGCGCGGTTCAACAATTAAAGCTCGTAACCCTTTTTCCTTCATCATCTTCACCGCCTCGGCGACAGTAGCAGAACCCCGAATCGTGACCACCTCTTTGGTCATGATGTCTGATGCTTTCATCATGGGCGTTACCTGTTGGGATGTATTTGCTAAGAGTGAACAAGAATAGAAAATTGACGTTCTGCGAAGTCACCACAGTTTGGACACCATCCCCGTTGGAATTGCTGACATCACAAAATCTCTAAAAAATTAAAGAGAAGAATGCCAAGGCAAATTCACCAAACCATTAACAACCACTGTTAAAGCAGTTTCTCTAGTGTCTCAGTGAATGTTTCATAGGGTTTGACGCCTACTAAGGTTTCAACCAATTCACCCTGCTTAAAGAACATGACTGCGGGAATGCTTCTAATGCCAAATCGCTTAGCAACGGGCTTATTGGCATCTAAATCCAGCTTAAACACCTTGACGCGATCGCTATATTCATCAGCCAACTGATCCATGAGGGGAGCAACCAGCTTACAGGGGCCGCACCAGGTTGCTGTGCAGTCAACGACCAATAGCGGCTCGTTTTCTAAGAGTGAATCAAATGTCGTTTCGTTTTCGATAAATGTGGCCGTACTCATAATTGCGTTCCCAAGTGATGATGTCTGAATCAATATCTGCCGATACAAAGCGGCTTCCCACCAAACGTGAGGGCGCACGGCTGTGCGCCCTCATGCGTCAATCCAAGTTTTCTTCCTGGTGAGTTTGAATAGTGCAGTCAGAGGTAGGGTATGCCACACAGGTCAGCACAAAACCAGCAGCGATCTGGTCATCATCCAAAAAGGACTGATCAGACTGGTCAACTGTACCCGCGATCAGCTTACCGGCGCAGGTAGAGCAAGATCCTGCCCGACAAGATACAGGCAGGTCAATGTCCTGTTCTTCGGCTGCATCCACGATGTATTGATCGTCTGGAACGTCAATGGTGGCATTTAGTCCATCATCGTTTTTCAGGGTCACTTTATATGTAGCCATTCTGTTCTCCACTCAAAAAATCAAAGCAAATAAAGGCAGCGATCGCCCAGAAACTGGCATCAGTCCTATCACGAGTGCCTTCTACACAGATATCAGTTGACCGTCCTATTGACTAGCAAAGTCTCCTCCAAAGGCTGGGTCTAGTTGCGAAGGAAGCATCCTCGTTGACAAAAGATCACCTGTCAAGATGTAAGGAATTTCCCATCGATCAGCCAAGATTTTCGGCAACGTTTCTTTGCTTGCATCTTGGGGAACCTAAAAAAATAAAGCTGCATTGTGATCCTGAGTTCAGATTAAATCCAGAGATTGATAAACTAAAGGCCAAAGTCACTAAACTGTCAACGGCTATGAACGCTGACCCCCTCAGGAATCGCGAAGTCTGGGAAAGGCTTGAGCAAGGACGACAAGCCAAAGCTAGCAGCGGTGGCTACGCGGGCTATGGTTCACCGGCCTTTGGTCAGCGATCGGTCAACGGTCAACTCATTGATGATCCAGCAGAATGCGAAATCATTGAGCTAATTCGCCGCCATCACAAGTCCGGCAAGTCTTTACAGAAAATCGCGGATTGGCTGAATCAGCAGGGATACACCACCAAACGAGGACAGGCTTGGCAGCGCATTTCCGTAAAGCGAGTACTAGATCGACTCTACGGCAAAACTCCCAGAACACGAGGTGTTAACTCTCAGGGTTCGTGACTATTAAAACAGCGTCCCTCATCTTTAGGAACAAAACTGCTGGCAACCTTGAAGGCGTGAAGACCAGAAGCACCAGCAGCTTATACGACCTTCTCTGTAACACCCCTCGATTATACACCAAATCCTCTTCAAACCCATGCTCAGCTGGTTTTTCTGAGGCTTGGACGTTACATCCCTCTTCGCAAAGATCAGCAGGGCCACTGTTTGTTGTTACTCCAGTCGATATGATGGCGACAATCCCGTGTGGCAGTTTGCTTGCTTTCTTTGTCCGGCTACACAGTTGGCTTGGTAATGCCTATGCCCTTTGAGACGTCAATTGCCTGGGTTCCTGACCTCGAAGATGCGATCGAGCGGCAACCGCTGACGATTTCGCCCGATACGCTGCTTGTCGATGCGATCGCTCTCATCAGCCAAGCTCACCGCCAAACGTGTCTACTAGCTGACGATACCGCAGTCTCAGATACGTCGGCAAAGGCTGTGCGGGCCAGTTGCGTGCTGGTGACCCAAGGCAAAAGAATTCTGGGCATTTTGACGGAACGGGATGTGGTGCGGCTGACAGCTCAAGCTATAGACCTCCAAAACACAACCGTAGCCGAGGTCATGGCCCATCCTGTTGTCACCCTCCCAGAGCGCTCAGTACAAGACATCTTTGCGGCCCTGTTTCTGTTTCGTCGCTACCGTATTCGCCATGTCCCTGTTGTCGATGACCAGGAACAGTTAGTGGGCATTATTTCCCACGAAAGCATTCGTCAGGTGCTGCGGCCCGCTAATCTGCTGCGATTTCGTCGCGTCTCGGATGTCATGTCGGCTGATGTGATTCACGCCCCGCTCAAGACAACCGTGCTGCAATTGGCTCAATTGATGGCAATGCATCGCGTTAGTTGCATTGTGATTACGCAACTGGATACTGAGGGCGTTGAACAACCTGTGGGCATTGTCACAGAGCGCGATATTGTGCAGTTTCAGGCATTGCAAATTGATTTAGCGAAGACTGAGGCTCAAACGGTGATGAGTAGTCCTCTGTTTCTCCTCAGTCCCAAAGATTCCCTGTGGACTGCTCATCAGGAAATGCAAAAGCGGCGAGTAGGACGTTTGGTCGTGTCCTGGAACTGGGGCCGAGGATTGGGAATTGTTACGCAGACGAGTCTGCTGCGCGTGTTTGACCCCATGGAGATGTATGGCGTGATTGAAAATCTGCAGCAAACCATTCATCAGTTAGAAACAAAAAAAGGGCTGCAACCTTCTAAACATGCGACGCTTGCAACAGAGGCTCCAAAAGCTAAGGTTTTCTCTGCAGCACTCGACGCAGAGCCCGCGATCGCTGCAACGGCTATTGCATGCGATCGCTCGAAACTACTGACGGCGCTTCAGCGCATCCAAACAGGTGTCAAGCAGGTGATGGATGCTCCTAATTTGTCAGTTAATCAGCAGCGATCGCAGCTCCAATCTGTCCTCGACGCACTCGACCAGATCTTGCGTGAAATTAATGAATAGAGCCCTACAATCTAGGCTCACCTGAGCATACCCGTGATCCGACCTCCAGCTAATGAGGCCGTCAACAAGATGAAAGCACACTGCAAAAACTACCCAATGATTTATGGCGATGGTGTTGATGTGGAGGCTACCGATGGTAGGAATCACATAAAGCAGCTGCCAGAAGGAAAATAGAACGATTCCCCAATACCAGGCTCCGAGCATGACATAACCACAGAGATTACTGACTTTACACTCCAAGGAAAAGACATATCTCAGAACAAGACTCAGAACAAAGGGTAACCCCAGAAAGACCAGCAAAACCACGCTGATATGACAAAACACTAGCAGAAAGACTCCTTTGAGGATTTCCCAGTCGTTGCTCCCAGAAGCATCACGCATTGTTCTAATGGGTTGTAAAGGGTAGGCAAGATAGGATCAATCAAAGCAACAAAAATCCTTTCACAATTTTTAGGGATCGCTTCCTACATCATTTGGCATTGCCTTAGTCAGTTGATGAAGATTGCATTGAAATCGTCTATGAGTCTAGTACCGCTACGCGGAATTCAAAATACTCTGCGAGAAGAGCAAAGCTCTACAAAATTCAAAATTCAAACCCAAGGCAGATAAGCCTTCCCAGCATTCTGAATAGTGAGCATACTTCTGCCGTAATGTACTAGGAAAGCTGACAAGCGTCTGCGACAGTATGAACACTCCAGGATACTGTCTCCCAATCACCCTAGTTGGCCTGGTGTCACGGGTACCGTAAGTAGAGATTCTATAAGCTTTGAGGCTGTCTTACGCTTCTTGACGTCTCTACTTAAAGTTATTCATTGCGGATAGAAGGTGATCGTCATGCGTCTATGGCTTCTGATTGTTGGCTTTTTGATCGCGATCGCCCTCTCATATCCGTTATCGACTCCTCTAAACCAAACCTCAGAGCCCACAACTGGGCCGGCAGTCCTTATCGCGTCTTCCCAAGCACCTACAACCGCGACGGCTGCCCCATCATCGTCTCCCCAAGAGACGGTCCAATGGTCAGAGCGATTTGCCGACACGACTGTTGCTACCGACATCGCAATTCCCACCAACCTGAGGGTTTGGGTCGATGTTCCATCGATTCAGGCAAAATCAATCATGATCCAGGGAGAGCTGCTGTTCGCTGACACCCGGAATATTGAGGTTGCAGCCGATTGGATTAAAGTCGTTGGGCCGCAAGCGCTTTTGCAAGCAGGAACAGCCGATCAGCCCTTCACACACAACTTGACCATCACCTTGCAGGATCGCCGGCGATCGCGGCACCGCCACGGGGAATCCCCCAAGAGCTTTATCGACGGGCGCGAGCGTGAGGAAGACACCGCCCAAGACTATAAAGGGCTGGTCGTCAAATCAGGCGCACGTCTTGATCTCCACGGCATTAGCCGCGAGAAAGTAGCCTGGACTCAACTCGCCCAAGGCGCGGACGCTCAGCCAGGGGATACCACTATCCAATTAGCAACACCCGTTAATTGGGCATCGGGCGATCGCATCGTGATTGCGCCCAGCGGATTTGATCCCTACGAAGATGAGGCGGTCACCCTTACCTCGGTGAGCCGTGATGGTAAAACGGTCACCTTCACTCCGCCTCTGGAACATCGTCATGTGGCGATCGTCGAACAGCACGAAAACGCACTGGGTGAAACGGTCGAACTGGATATGCGGGCCGAAGTCGGCTTACTATCGCACAACATCACCCTCCAAGGAGACGAGGCATCGGATGAATTTCGCTACGGTGCCCATGCCATGTTCCTCTATTCCCAGGGCATCCACATCGAAGGAACGCGCTTTTCCCGATGTGGTCAGCAGGCAAATCAAAGCCGCTACTGCGTCCACTGGCACCGCATGATCAGAGACATCAAAGGCGATTATCTACAGTACAAAGCGATGACGCAGCTGGGGCGATCGCTCAACGAAAAAGAGGTTGAATTCGTCTCAAGTGATGCCTACTACCGCAAGTTCAGCTCCAACGCGAGTAAATCCAACTCGCCGAACTTCCTGCATCGCCATGCCACCGGCAACGAAGCTATTCAAGCGGAAGAATTTGCTTTTCGTAAACACATCAACAGCGTGAGTAGACCGGATGAAGCCTTCACAATGCCAGCTCTGATAGAAGCATTTGAAGCTGAAATAGGGCGTGAACCGAATGCTACTGAACGCCGCACCTTAGAGGTGATTTCACTTCTTCCTAGCGAGTCTGAGCGGGCGCGCGTCATTGACACAAACCAGGATTACATCCGTCATTCAAGCATCGAGCACTCCTACCAGCGCTGCGTTAACGTGCATGGCAGTAAATACGTCACTGTGGCTAACACCGTCTGCTACGACGTCCGTAACCACGGCATTGCCATGGCTGAGGATGGCAACGAAATGCGCAACCACTACACCCATAATCTAGTTGTTCGCGTGACCGCTCCCGATAAGCACAAAGCCGAAAATGCCTTTGTTGCCAATGCTCACGGAGGGGGGCAGGAAGAAGAGACCGCAGCCTGCTTCTGGGGTGAGAGCTACTTCAACCAGATGGTAGGCAACCACTGCGCTGGCGTTGAGGGCGGCGGCGGCTTCCACCTGAGTCAGCGGTTCGGGGGCGTGCAGCACCACAACGGTAACGATTTCTGCTTTGCCTATGACACCTTTAATCGAGAGGGGCGAAGAAACAACAGTGGGTTTCCGACAGTCTATGAGGGCGATGATTGCACGCCAGGGTTGCAAGCAAGTCTGGAAACAGCAGCTAAAGAACTTGGCTTAGATCCCAAATCAAATCACAATCGAGTCACCGCCGGTATCTTTAAGGGCATCGTCGAACTGCCCTACGATGCCTTCGAGTTCCGCGATAACGTGGCTCACTCCATCTCGGTACTGCGAACCCGGAAAGCGTCGGACGATCGCATCTATAAGCCAGCTGCCGCTATGACAGGATTCGCCCTTTTTGCCCGTGGCAGTTCCTCCGGCTCCGGTGGTAAGGCAAGCCTTGAACTCAATAAACAGCTAGCCCATCAGTTTACCTTTGCCGACTTTACAGCCTATAAGCTAGCGGGCGGGGGGCTTTGGGTCGAAACAGGAGCCACTGTAAAAAATCTCTTACTTGCTGACTTTGCCTTAGGTTATGTCCCCATTGGCTCCAATGACCTTGACAACGCCGTGTTCATCGGCAAAAGCTCCAACACTGTTCAGCGACATCCTGCCGACACACGCCAGATGGCCGAAGAAGCGGGCATCAAAGTCACTGGCATCCTTAGACGAGAAGCCTCTGAGATTACTGCGATCCATCTACAAAACGTAGCCATTGGTGGCATTTCCAACCCTCAAATGATGCTCTCCAACTACTCAAATGTCCTAATCAAAAATGTTGAGAATGCGATTAGGCTGACGAACACAAAGATTCTTGCTGACGAGTCGGATGATGAACCCCTTTACAGTGGCGAAATTGGGTTTGCCAACATCAATATTGTGGGAGACATCCCAGGCATTCTGGAAAGCCTTGACTACTGCATCCGAGATATCGACGGGAGCCTCACGGGTACACCCAATACGCTCGTCAATCAGCTTCCCTCTACCGTGAAAAATCGCAAGAAAACATTTTCTACGACCTGCACAAAATCTTAGGCCATTTCTCGCAATGAATATACCGTCGTAGGTTGGCGTCGAGGCACGAGACCCAACGTTCACGATCAAGAATCATATCTGGTTAATACCCATATCATGTCGTATGTCCTTCGGACAGGCTTCGCCAACGTTTTAGCGGCTCCCAGAGGGAGCAACGAATCTAGCAGCCACTACCTCCTGCTGCGCCGCCTCTTGCAGTTGAATTATTTGCTGCTCGTTTCCACATCAAAACTGTGAGCCAAAAGAGAAAAATCTGCACAGGCATTGCTACAGATGATGAGCAATCCACTAAAGCCCGCCTAGTGAAAAGATGCATAGGTTGAATCGTACCTAACACTTGCTCGTCTTGTTCAATCAGAAAAGTACGCGTCAATGGCGACTCGGCTCTGAGCACTAGCTTTTGGTTAGCGTAGAATACCTCAAAAAAACGGGTAAGAGGATTTGGTTTAACCGCTAGTGCGACGGCTTCACCCTCTAAATTGAGTGACCATTCAGCACTCAACCAAGCGTGTTCAATCCTATAATGATTCCCCGCTAGAACAAAGCTACCTTGCTCGTTCCAAAAGTTAAACTTTGTCGAGGCTATCATTTCCGAATCATCAACAGAAATTGAATATTCCCAAGAGCAGATTGATTGTGGAAGACAGGTCAAGGTCGGCATAATGAACCGGGGGCAAACTGACGGACATCCCTTTAAACAAGACGAACAGCCCAGATTTCGAATAGACAGATAGATTGAGAGCGTATCCAAGGTGGCGTATTAATACTTTAAACCACCTATATCTGAAAATATTAGAAGGCCAAAATCATCAAAGTTTAACCCTGAGGGAGATAGAGTTTGTTCTGGAAACATTCTATTCAAATATTTTTTCAGGAAGGCATCAGTAATCATTAGTTCTATCGAGTACCATTTTTACTGCATCGACTATGACATTTGGCTGATCGGTCCAGACAAAATGACCACTTTCAGGGGCCCCAATCTGAACGCAATCGGCTGAGAGATGACTCAGTTCATCGTGCATTTGGTCGCGCAATCGATTGGCGCTGCCTAGCGGAATAAAGCGTGTCCACAATGAGGGTTTGAAAAACGAAGCCGCCTTAATACTCACAATCGGTAACGTGCCCAGATCCTTAGCCTCGCTGACCTGACGCGCGCTGGCTTCCAAACTCACCATTTCACGGCTCATCGTAATCCAGTGTTTGGGGCGGCAGAACGATCGCTTCACCCAATCACGAGAGGGCTTAGAAAATTGGCGTAACTCTGGCTTCAATAGCTCAAAGACGCGACATACATTTAGCAGCCGGATAATCCCCAAGACAGAGCCTGCGATCGACATCCAAAAGCCGGAGATAAAAAAGAGCTTAAGCGCCTTTAGTGAGAAAGGCATCTTCAGCATTCCTGCCTCATGCAGCCCATCTGTAAGCACTACACCAACGACTTTTTCAGGAAACAGATGGGCATAGAGTCGGACATTGTAAGTACCGAACGAGTCCCCAACTAGCAAATAGGGCGGCTCGATCGCGGCAGCAGTCAATAGCGCATCCAACTCCATCGCAATCTGATGGCTTGTGCGGGGATTGAGGCTATGGTCACTCCAGCCATAGCCCGCGCGATCGTAAATACAAACCCGGGTAAGTTTTGCCAGTTCATCAATCAGAAAGTAGCCTTCAATGCCACCGAGGCTATGGTCCAAGACAATCGTCGGGCGACCTTCTCCTTTGGTGTAGAGATGGAGTCGGCGGTTACCAATATTAATTAGCTGACCGGGTGGAGATTGACGATCTTCCAAGAGAGTAGCGATCGCTTGGTAAAGCGTTGTCGTAATTAACAGCAAAACTCTAATCGGCATTTTTTCAGCTAGCTGATAGGTCTAATCGAAGCGAACCGAGTATACCTGAGAATACACGGTGTCTTTGCCCCTAGCCTGCTTAAGAAAGCGGATATCCAGACCCGGCAGCACTGTGTGATAGAGAGCAGTCCAAAGCGTACCGCCGCTGAGCGATCCATCCTCGTCTAGGACGCTCATCTGTACTGCCTCGGCAGCATTCCACAGCCCCTGATCGTCATTCAAGTCTGGGGGAAGATGAGACTTTAGGTTAGCCAACCGCTGCTTCGATTCTTCCTCGTGCCCTTCTTCCGGTGCGGTATGGTGCAGTGACGAAAGGTAGTGATTGGTACAGAGGAGCGGCTGCGAATTTTCTCGTCGCACGATACCCACCTCTGATGTCTCGTTCCATTCCAGCACGGCTGCATTCCCGTTGCGATCGCCGACGATGTAGTGGCATGGGATAAAAACCGTTTGCTTCGGCATTTCAGAAAAGAGTGCGATCGCTTCCTCGACAGTCGCACAGCTTTCAAGCAAAATGCGAGGAACAGTGATTTCGTCAAAGGCGTCAAAGCAAGGCTCGATAACCTGCGTCGCCCCATTTCTCACAGCGAGAAGAGCAACACAAAAACCGCGATCGTTGATGCCGTCAAAAACACTCGTAAAGAGATCCGTCGCAACTACAGCAATACTGCGAAAACCTGCCTCCGGTTCAATCTTCATCAGGTAGACCGGATCGATCATCGGTCTTGCTTCGGCAACGGCAGCTCCCAAAAGCTCAGGGAATGAGCGCAGCGTAAAATCGAAGTTTCGTACCAGCAAGCCACCATTTTTTTCGCCTAGAAAGGCAGCGGAGCAGGCAAAGGGTAGCGGTTCTTGAACCAGCGGCAGCGAATAAGGGTAGAAGGGTTGGCGATCGCGGCCAAAGTAACTGGCAACCCCAACAGCCCTATCGACAAGTGCGGGGCAGTAGCGCGATAACAGCCTCTGCTGCGCCTGCAAATCAGTCTCAGCGATCGGGGTTGTGGTTAGATCCACACCGTGGCGCTCGCGTGCAACTCGCGCCAGATCTTGGCCGATTTCAATTTGGGTGCCCTGCAACCTCAGGGTGAAAAGATCGAAAGGGCTTTCAGGGTAAAACTGGTGTTGAGTCAACTCCGTTATCATCGAACAAGCCTCGAAATTGACAATGAAGGTGCAATTCCTACAGCGCTATGCCCATTGAAAATCGAACGCTCCACAATAGGTCATTTGGGACGTGGAAGCTAACATTACGCTGCGGTCATGGAGCGCATTGGGGAAGATTAAAACGAGCGTATTGGCATCACCTGCAGCCTGACGTACGGTGTCTAAGTCGGTTGTATTAACCAAGTATCCCCGTAAATAGTCATAGCATTCGTCGCCATCAATCGTCTCAATGAAGTCAGGATCGAGGTCAATATTCAAATCGTCGGCGAGACCCCAGGTGGGGTTACGGTTCTCCCAGGCAGCATATTCATCATCACTGACGTCATCACCAGGCTCGGGCTCCCACTGTTCTTCTGTATATAAGCAAGCTTCTTCGCGGGAGGCGAACGATGCTGCAAAAACGTGCAGCTTACCCTGTGTCGTGCGTACCACAATCAGCCCTCACTTCAATATCTCGTTTCTCTATCATTCGAAATCAATATTTTCATAGAGATCGCCGATCTTGATTTGAACTTCTAAGCGATTTAAGAGCAAGCTAGTCTCAGGCTCACGATATTCTGACAGCAACCATTGATTCGCGGACGTTTTAACGTAATGCTCTACATGAATACTGTACTGATCAATAAGAAGATATTCGCAAAAGCTGTTGATCATGCGGTAGGCAGAAAACTTTTCACCATGATCATAATCTCGGGTTGATTTAGAGAGGACTTCAGCAACAAAGCAGGGATTCATGACCGTATCAGTACGCCCTGATTGAAGCTGTAAGGGCTTTTCAATCACCATGACATCAGGATAAGTATAGAGATTGCGATCAGGAATCCAGAGTCGCTGGTCCGTATAAAACGTTCGATAGGGCTTACCTTTCAACGCAAGTTTGAGAAGGACGTAGAGATTGCCACCAATGTCGTTATGATCCGGTGTTCCCCCCGTCATCAGCTTGATGTCTCCATCCACATATTCATGGCGCTCCTCGGAGGCCACTTCTAAGTTTAGATATTCTTCACGAGTGTAGGTCCGTTGCTCAAGTGCCTGTGCCATGGTTGGATCGCCACTTTGACCCATTTATTCTACAGCTTTCCATAACAGATTTTCATCCTATTTATGTCCACTGTTTGAAGCGAGTCAAGCAATGCCTCTAGCTCTTCTAAAAGTGTTGGTTGAATCATTTTTCTCCTCAGCAATTTTGGCTAAGAATATCATTTCTTAATCGTAAGCGTCCCTCAAGCCGAGTTGAAAGGGACGCTAGTTGGGAGTGTTCTCTATTGGATGGGTTACGGGCAACCACAACATGGTGGCTTGCGCCTGATTTTCGTCAACGCTTTCCCCACGTCATTCTGGATGATTCACAAATGCTGGTGGCACAGGATCAGCGAGTGACGGCAGGTGCCGCCCTGGCACATATTGATCTGGCGCTGTGGATCATCCGTCAGCAGAGTCCTATGCTTGCACAATTAGTATCTCGTTACCTGATGGTGGACGGTCGCCCCTCGCAAGCTGTGTACGCCATGGCAAATCATCTGCTCCATAACGATCCGCTTATTGAGCGCTTTGAGCAGTGGACCCGTCAAAATCTCGCTCACTTCACGATGAAAGAGGCGGTCAAAGTGGTGGGCGTTAGCGAGCGTACGCTGCAACGGCGACTGCGTGAGGTATTAGGGCGTACACCCATCGATTTTGTTCGTGATCTGCGGGTTGAACAGGCACTGTATTACCTGCAGACAACCCCCAAAAGTATGGAAGAAATTGCTGTAGCCGTTGGCTATCACGACGGGGTCACGTTGCGGACCTTACTCCGCGAAAAGACAGGCTGTGGTGTTCGAGAACTGCGCAATAGCGGCAGGGGACGCAGCTAATCAAACGACTGAAAAAATAGAGAGCGATCGCGCTTCCAATTTTTACTGTGCTGGCAAAGCTTGCTTCACAGGAAGCGGGACAACCGGATAGTTCGATGGCGATTGTAGATGTGTGGGAAACAGGTATAACTCTGAACATATAGCAATGCTGAGTTTCCTTGTATCAGACGGGCCCAGCCTTCCATAAGGTATGATTATACTGTGTCCTAATTTTTAGTTAAGACGCATTTACGGCCCTTGACTAACGACCTGAGATTTGGATTGATGTTCAGCCTATGCCTCGCCGTGATCTCTACCATGGCAGTGTCAAAAATGCCTTAATCAAGGATGGCTGGAGCATTACCCACGATCCGCTTGTTCTGGGTGATTTTGAACTTCGCGTTTACCCTGACCTTGGCGCTGAAAAAAATGTTGCTGATCGAGGGGGACGCACACTGGCCATTGAAATTAAAGTTTTCGGGGAAATTGGACAGCTTTCAGAACTACAAAAAGCTATCGGACAATATATTCTCTATCGATCTATCTTGCGCCGTCGTGAGTCAACCCGTCTACCTTACCTGGCTATTCCTTTAGATATATTGGCTATTCCTTCAGATATATATCGAGGTTTGTTTCAAAAGAAAATTATTCAGAATTTAATGCAGGATGAAGGGATTCGTTTGATTGTGTTTAATCCGTTTCCGGAGGTTATTGAGCAATGGATCGATTAGAGCAATACCGCACAATCTTGGAGAAAGTTTTATACGAACATGCTCAACTTTCTCAACGTGTCCGGACTGAGCATCCAGATGATCCAGAGGGTCCGGCAGAGGCGATCGCAGCTTGTGATCCGAAAACCGACAATTATCTTCTCATTACGGCTGGCTGGGCACCCAACCAACGCATTCATAGCATCTTGGCTCATTTCCGCATCATTGATGAGCACATCTGTATTGAGTGGAGTGGTATCGAAGATTTGATCGAAGATTTGATTGAGCAGGGTATCCCACAATCGGCATTCCTAAATACTAAACCTCAATCGCTAACATCTTCAACTGTAGTTTGAGTATCTGCATTAGCTATTCATACATAGCCTCTTTCTAAGCCATTGGAGAAGGAATAATGGATCAACAAATATTTTTTGTCTTTGGATACCAAACACTCTGAATCATAAAAGTGCGATGCGCTGATTTTATAGTGCTTACTGCTTCATTCATGTCCAGACTCGTCGGATGGGATAGTGATCAAACTTGTCATCACGGCTCACAATATCCAAGGAATGGTTCATCGCCTGGGCTATTAAGATACGGTCAAACGGATCGCGGTGATTATCAGGTAAGGGTAGGTTCAAGTATGTCTCAAGATTCGTGATGCTGATGGGAATAATCTCGGCCCTCATGACGGCTATGCGAGCCAACAAACCATCGAAGGAACAGTCAAGTTGAAGTTTGCCAATATTGCTCTTTATAGTTATTTCCCAAAGACTAGCTATGCTGAAAAATAAACCTGATTTGGCGTCTACTATCTCCCTAGCCTTTAAGCTTAAATTAGGATTCTTAGTCACATACCAAAGGACTACACGAGTATCTAGAAGGACTGCCATGTTACATATAGTCCTTTAAATCCTCTAAAGGTTCGTCAAAATCATCAGATATCGTAACTTTCCCAGCCAAGCTTCCATAACCATATTTTTCTTCGTAGCTGCCTTTGGCCGCGTCGCCCATTAATTCGGAAGATGAATCAATATCTTCTGGCAATGGCAAACTAAAAGTCCCTTCAATAGAATTTGCTAGTTGAAGCTGCTTGGGTTGAACCTCAGAGGTTTTGCCTTGGGCATGATGTTTCTCTAGCAAAAACTCGATGTAGTGCAACACTTCTGTTTGTAGAGATTCGGGCAATGTCTCTAACTTCTGTAAAATTGCCGGCTGAATCATTTTTCCTCTTATCGCTCTTCCAATTTTACTGGGTTGATATAGCTTGTCTATCGGGAAATTGCCTCGAATGCTCAGCCTATATCGATGCGACGGAGCATAGGCGCGATCGCGCCACTTCCGCCAGCGCATCCTTCACGACCTCAATCCCAGCGCCTGGTCGGCAAGCCCCTTCTGTAATCACCCGTTTCCACACCCGACTACCGGGCTGACCATGAAATAGCATCAGCATGTGGCGCGTAATGCTGTTGAGCTTGAGTCCTTGACGGGTCCAGCGATCAATATAGGGCAGCATGGCTGCAACCACCTGAGCGCGAGGCAGTGGTGGTGTGGAATCCTCAAAAAATAGGTCATCCGCTTCTGCGAACAGATAGGGGACATCGTAAGCAGCCCGACCGATCATGACGGCATCTACCTGCTGTCGATGATCTTGCGCTTGGGACAGCGTTTTGATGCCGCCGTTAATTTCAATCCACAGGTGCGGGAGTTCTTGCTTGAGACGGTACACCGCCTCGTAGCGCAGGGGGGGGATATTGCGATTTTCTTTGGGGCTGAGTCCCTGCAGCCAAGCTTTCCGGGCATGGACTGTGAAGCGTCGGCACCCTGCAGCGGCGACTGTTCGGACAAACGTCGCCATGTGCTCGTAATCGTCTTGATCATCAATGCCAATGCGGTGCTTCACACTGACGGGGATACGGGTCGCTCCCATCATCGCCGCAACGCATTCAGCTACCAATTGCGGCTGTCCCATTAGGCATGCACCAAAATTGCCATTCTGCACGCGATCGCTCGGACAGCCTACATTCAGATTAATCTCGTCATAGCCATAGTCCTCGGCAATGCGAGCACACTCCGCTAGCGCTTTGGGGTCATCGCCACCCACCTGCAGCACCAGCGGCTTCTCCTCCGGTGAAAACCCCAGCAAGCGATCGCGATCGCCCCGCAGAATCGCCTGAGAAGTCACCATTTCGGTATACAGCAGCGTCCGGCGTGTAATCTGCCGCATGAAATAACGATAGTGGCGATCGGTTCGGTCCATCATGGGCGCAATGCTGAGAGGATAGCCCGTGATGGCAGTAGTGTTGGCGTGGGTGCGAACCGGCAGGGTCATAGTGACATGGGTAGCAGGCCTTTAAGCGTAGCTCAGGAACTATGCTTCTCCACCCAGTCTCTCAAAATCGGATTCACCAACTCTGGCGCTTCGTCTTGCGGACAGTGGCCGACGCCATTGAGGACGATGAAGTCTTCAACAGCAGGATAGTTCGCGAGTTCGCGACCCAGGTCAAGGGGTTCCCAAGGATCATCGGCCCCCCAGATGAAGAGCGCAGGACATTGGAGTTGGGGTAGGAGATCTTCAGCAATGGGCCCTTGAGAGTAACGGACGAAAGCGAGGAAAACGTCAGCAGCACCCAGATCTCTAGCAGGAGAAAGGAGAATGTCCACCAGTTCGTCGGTGACGGCCTCTTTGCGACCATAGGCTTGCCTCAGTACATTGGCAATGAATTTGGGGCGAGCCAAGCGGGAGAAGAAGAAATGACCAAGGGGGCGAATACCCAGTAGGGCTTGAAATAGAGGCGTAGGCGCGCCGCGATACCAAGGTAGAGTTGATCGCTTGCGATCGTGCAACAAACGTAAGGAGCAGTCCAACATAGCCAGCCCTCGAACGGAGGAGGGTTCAAGGACTGCCGATTGCATCGCGACAATACAGCCGATGGAATTGCCCACTAGGAACGCAGGCTCGCCAATGATTTCGCGACAGAAGTCAACCACAAGCTGTCCCCAGGTTTCAAACGTGTAGGAAACAGGATCGCCTGGAAATGGCTTTACGGATTTGCCAAAGCCAACGAGATCGATCGCGTATACCCGATTGGTTTCAGCCAGCACGGGAATATTCTTACGCCAATGATCGCTAGATGCCCCAAACCCATGGATTAGCAGCAGGGGTGCTCCGACTGAACCCGCTGTTTGGTAGCGGATGGGTAAGCCTTGCCAGGGCCAGGTGCAATCGGCAACGGTGATAGCAGTCGCAGCAGACATGGGCAATACCCGAATGAATAAAGAGAACAGGCCAAAAATAAGCGTCGCTTTATATAAGTTTACAAGGCATTCGATTCGGCGGCATAACGGTGCCACGACCCATCGATAGAACTGATAGATGTGACACGTTCCTTTGCTAGGTTGGGGGTCTATTTCAAGCTATGGTCGGAGGTATCTTTACAATTCCAGCTATCCCGTGGAGGATTCTGTGTCGCAGTCATCGCAGCCATCTACCCAGACCCACGGGCAATCCCCTATTCTGCTGTTGTTTTTGTCAATGGCCTCGATTCATTCGGGTGCCGCGATCGCCAAAAGCTTGTTTGCTCAGGTAACGCCCTTCGGTATGACGAGTCTACGCCTGAGCATGGGTGCGCTGGTGCTCTTTGCCCTGACCCGTCCTCGCTGGCGTCACTACACCTGGAAAGAGTATCGTCTGCTGGGTCTGCTGGGCCTCTCGATGGGCGCGATGAATAGCTTGCTGTACCATGCGATCGCCTACATTCCCATTGGCGTTGCGGTCACGCTGGAATTTGTGGGACCTTTAGGCGTTGCCCTATTTCACTCGCGTCAGAGACTGGACAGGGTGTGGGTAGGGCTAGCCGCAGCGGGCGTTCTGCTACTCGCTCCGGTTGGGGGGCTCGCCCTCCACCCCTTAGGTATGCTTTTTGCGTTGATGGGAGGCGCTTTTTGGGCAGCTTATATCGTCTTAGCTGCACGAGTTGGAAAAGTTTTTCAGGGTAGCGAAAGCGTTGCTCTACCTATTGCGATAGGTGCGATCGCGGTTCTCCCGTTTGGCATTTCATTCGAAGGGAGCAACCTGCTATCCCCTAACATTCTGGCGCTAGGGTTGCTGGTGGGTATTTTGTCTACCGCCTTGCCCTATTCGCTCGAAATGGCAGCCCTGCGCAAACTGCCCGTCAAAGTGTTTGGCGTGCTGATGAGTCTGGAGCCAGCGGTTGCTTCCTGCGTAGCGTTGCTGTTTCTAGGCGAAAAATTAAGCCTGCGTATTGTTCTCGCGATCGCCCTCGTTTGTCTTGCCAGTGCGGGAGCGACTCTACAGTCTAGTGCGAGTAGGCGATCGTAGGTGAACCGCCGCGCCTCTTTGACGACAGCGTGGGTAATCCAAACCTAGGCGCGGCATGAAAAATCCACTCCCACCCACAACGCTTCTATGCATCCGCAACGGCGGTCATATCGTCTGCAGGCTTAACTTTGCACTAACCGCCGCCGAACTGCCACGCCCAGCGCACCTAAGCTCACGACAGACAGCACCGCGATCGCACCTGGCGATATCGTCGCGTAGTGAACATCGGCAGTCTCAGTCTGAGTGATGTTCATATAGTCAATGCCTTGATCGTCCACGGGGACCAGCAGAATATCTTGGTGCCCCTCTTTGGCAAATTCAATGCGCCACTCACCCTGCAGCGACTCATCCGGGAGAAACGTAAAATTGCCAGCTTCGTCGGTTTGGCTTTCGAGCCAAGGAGTCTGGTGATCGCCCGGAGCGTAGACCAATACGGTGGCTTCTTCCATCGGTTCGCCAGAGCTATAGGTCGCCGTAAAATCGAGCGAAAGCTCCGCCGCAAACAAATCCACAAAGTAATCGGTTTGTACCGCGTGTCCCCAGGCTGCTGTTGCAACCCCCAAAGTAGTAGACAACCCTAGTAATGAACCCAGTATGAACTTTTTCACCGGAGTCCTCCGAATTGGTTCAGTGATCAAGCAGACTGCTTCTGTTAAGCAATCATAGCCTGCGCGAAATCGTAGCATAGGGATTTGTAAAGTGAGGCAAAACAGACAACATGGACTGTCTACTGGCGCCTCTGGGATATGAATTCATGCGGTTAGCATTGCTAGCCGGACTGTTTGTCGACATCTTGTGTCCGCTAGTCAGGACGTTTTTGCTCGTGCAGCGGATGGCCTTTTCGGCTCTGTAAGCCAGCGCCCTGCTAGGATCAAGACTGTCGAACTGGCACCCTAGAACCGGCCTTATGCAAATTTATCTGGACTACAGTGCCACTACCCCAACCCGCCCCGAAGCCGTTACCACGATGCAAGCGGTTATGACGGAGCAATGGGGGAACCCTTCCAGTCTGCACCAATGGGGCAATCGAGCCGCTACAGTACTAGAACAAGCGCGAGCACAGGTTGCCAGCCTTCTGAATGCCCCTATCGACAGCATCATTTTTACTGCCGGCGGCACCGAGGCCGATAATTTGGCCCTGATGGGCATTGCCCTAGGATACGACAGCTCTCGACACATAGTTGTATCTAGCGTGGAACACTCGGCTATTGCTGAACCGGCCCGTCGTTTGGCCGCTCAGGGATGGTCAATTACTTGGCTACCTGTCGATAGTACCGGGCGTGTCGATCCTGATGATCTGTTGCAGGCGATTCGTGAAGACACTGTGCTGGTATCCATTATTTATGGTCAGAGCGAGGTCGGTACCCTACAGCCGATTGAAACGTTAGGGGCGATCGCCCGTGCCCACAAAGTTTTGTTCCACACGGATGCGGTGCAAGTCGCAGGCAAATTGCCTTTAAACGTGCAAGCCCTCCCCGTAGATTTACTGTCAGTATCCAGCCATAAACTGTACGGTCCGCCAGGAGCCGGAGCCCTGTATGTGCGCCCGGGTGTAAAACTGCGGCCATTATTGGGGGGCGGTGGCCAGGAATCGGGTCGGCGTTCTGGAACACAGGCGCTTCCTAATATTGCAGGATTTGGGGTAGCGGCAGCCGCCGCGGTGGTGGAAATGCCCTCCGAAACCGTCCGCTTAATTCAATTACGCGATCGCCTCTTCCATCTGCTGGCGGATATTCCAGGGCTGGCGGTTACTGGCGATCGCCGCCATCGTTTGCCACATCATGCCAGTTTTTGTCTAACGACCGCCGATGGTGAAACTGTGAACGGCAAAACGCTCGTCCGCCAGATGAACTTAGCCGGCATTGGCATCAGTGCCGGTTCAGCCTGCCACAGTGGTAAGCTGAATCCCAGTCCGATTTTGAAAGCGATGGGGTATAGCGATCGCGTAGCCAAGTGTGGCATTCGCCTCACGCTGGGTCGCCACACCACCACAGCCGATATCGATTGGACTGCTATGGTGCTACACCAAATCCTGGATCGTACGCAGCACTCTCTTGTCCCCGCTCACGTGTTATAGCCCTAATGACCGGAGTTCCCCAGAGTCTCGAAACTGCCGTAGAGCAAGCCAAAGCAGCAACCCGTGCTGCTATCCAAGCCGGTGTTCCCCGCATTGTTGTTGATCTCAACATTCCTGAGTTGAAGGCAATGCCGATTGCTCAGCAGTTCTATCCACTATTGGAAGAACTCGGACTGAAGTTCAAGGTCTATTTTCCGGATGCGGGGGCAGCAGCTTTAGCCCGACGGGATTGGCAAGAGCCGGACTTCAGTATTCGCGGCATCAATGAAGCCAAAGGGCGCTTGGAAGCCGACGATGAGGCGTGTTTAATTGTGGAGCCGTCTTCGGTTGAGGTCAATGATGTCGAGGAGTTCTGCAATGCCGCTACGGAACAGTACGTGGTAATGCTGAACCCCAAGCTGGAAGACATTGCCATGATTGGTATTGGCTATGCGGGACGTCAACTGCGGGAGCGCTTTTTGAGTACGTTGGAATCTTGCTATTATCTGCAGCCTTTGGAAGGGGTAACACTGCTGCGAATTTATCCGGGTCCTTGGCAAGTCTGGGGTGAGACTGAGGATGATAACTACGAACTCCTGGGCGAATTTCCTCGCAAGCCATCTGGGGAGGCGATCGCCAACCTCTTTGCCGACAGCGACTCAGATACTGAAGACGGCAGTACTGGAACTACTGCTAATCGCCCCAAGAAATCAGGCATTTTTGCCGAATTGGGTCAGTTTATCCGGGCTCTAACGCAGTAATAGGGAGACGCTTACGCCCTATCCTGCGACTGTACCAACCACGCGCGCCGATCTTCCATCTTCTCAAAGCCAAATAGCAACCAATAGCTCTCTCCAAATCTCCGCCCGGCTTAGAGCATTTCGATAACTTCGACAGATAGACTCGTTATCGCGGCGATTTGAGTGATCGACATACCCGTTGCTTTCATTTGTTTGGCAATCTGTCGGCGCTCCGCTTCACGGCCCTGTTCAATACCCTGTTCAATACCCTGTCTATGGGCTAGCTTCAGCGCATTGCGCTGGTCATGGATAAATATCTCTCGATGCTCCAAATCCTCCAGCTCCTCCGGTGATAAATTAGCCCGATCGGCAAAGTTAAAAGCTTGCTGCAACGCGGGCACGTTGCTCATCTCACGGGGGATATCAGTCATCTGCCTGGCGTGCTTGAGGAAAAACAACCACTGCTCCATCAGATTGCTGAGTTCTTCTACTGATTGCTCAAATTTGGGCAGCTCGACAAACACCAGTTCCAAATCATGGGTGGGGTAATCAATCAAAAACTCTTTTTCCTTCAGCACGAAGCAGGAACGGTAAGGGGCTAAATCCTCAAACATGACAAAGTCAGTGATGGTCAGGGCAATGACCGGGTTGAGCAGGGGGTAGTCATCGCCAGTCCCCAGTTGCATGGAGTAGGTCTTGGCGGCATTGTAGAGAATCCGCTTTTCAAAGCCTTCGATGTTGAGCACTTGCATTTCGATGATGACGCTAGTGCCGTCGTTGAGCAGCGCTTTGACGTCAAGGTAGGTATCCTTCATGCCCCGGATGCGCGGTGCTTGATAGGGATTGAGGATGTCGAGCGATTGCACGATATTGGCTCCGTCGTAGAGCACTCCATTGAGGAAGCTCACCAGCACGGGCTGACTTTGGGGCGAGCCGAAGATCTTCTTGAAGGCGAAGTCGGTTTTGGGATTGATGAAGCGCATGGACCGCAGGCACATCCAGCACAGTTGATTAGCTTCAGTCTAGCCTGAGGGTGAGTGATAGGAGAGGGGCGATCGCGGCTATGAAGATTGAGGTATGCACACGTTTGTATTGCTAATTCCGGTCGGGCAATACTACACGGGCGTCTTCGATTTTCTGGTGTTCGTCAATGACCCCACCATCGATGGAGCGGCCCATAGCGCCTATCGCCATATCAACCTTTACGATGCGTCGCTCACTCTGGCCCTGGCTACCGACACGGGAACCAGCGACAGCGATGGTTTGACGGCCAATCCTACGCTCACGGGCCATTGGCATGAAACCGATGCGGCTACGTCGCTGCAGGCCCGCATCGGTAGCAGCGGTAGCTTCACCGATATCACGGATATTGTGCAGGCCGATGGCAGCTTTACGCTGGACCGCGAACGGTTGAGTGACCTCAATGGCGGCAGTTTGCCCTATGGTGATTACGCGGTCGAAGTCAGGGCTCAAAACCCATCGGGTAGGGTGTTTGAGGCATCGACTGACCTCACCTATGAGCTGCAGCTAATCGGTGCGCCGTATGCCGAGAGTTCCTATCTGCCGCTCTCGCCAGGGGCAGTTGAGGACAATGGCTTCCAGTTCACTTTCGACTTCTCGGAGTTCCTTGAGGAGATGAGTGACGATGAGCAGTTCTTACTGTACGTCAGGGATGGCGACAACTGGCCCGCGACTTTGCTAGATAACGGACCCAGCGGTAGCCCCGTGCTCACGGTGGAGCTCGACAATGTTGACTATGCAACGGACATCGTCGAAGTCGAGGGCACCGAAGCGACGATTGATTTTTCTGAATTAACGTCGGCAGAGCTGGCAACGGCGGTTCTCTACACCGAGCTGCGGACCTTTGACGCATCCAGTCCGGCTAAGCGACTGGTGAGTGGATTTGGGGGATATGCAGGCATCGGCGGCGGCGGTGGCGGCGGCGGCATCCGCTTTTCCTTGGGTTCGGGGGCGGCTTCGGATGGCGGCTCAGGCGGCCCCCCGGATGACCCGGATGATTGCTATGACGATGGTTCAGGGGGCGTTGTCTGTGACCCCGATGAGCCTGTTGAAGACCCGGCTCCGGAGCTGTTTTTGACGAAGATTACGGGCAACGGGTTTACGGTAGAGTACGACTCGTTTGCCGACGATGCTGACTACACGCAGCCGCAGCAGATTGCGTTTGAAGACATCACGGTTGACCTCAACTATTCTGCCAGTGGGGAGTTTCTCGGCAGCAGCGACCCAGAGCTGTTGGATGTGGCGTTGGCGGCAGTAGGGTTTGAGAGTATGGATGAGCTGAAGCTGGATAAGGCGAAGTCTGTATCTTCGGGGTTGTTCCAGGCGTCGGATTATTGGAATCGCATCAATGACATTGTGTTGAAGCCGAACAAGGATATTGATAACCTGACGCAGCAGGAGAAGACAAAAGTTCTTGATTTTCAAGAGGATTTATTGGTAGCAACAGCCCTAACACAGGATTTCAAAGGCTTTAAAGAAGGTGCGATACTGCTTAGCGAGATGGTTGAACTGGGAAAAGCGTACGCTTCGTTGGACATACAACCAGGACAAATAGAATCGCCAAACAAGTCCGCTTTGGGTCTCCTCTGGAGAACGTCAAGCACAGGAGCTTTACAAGATTCTGCAGAGGAGTGGAATAAAATTTTCGATGGATTAGACAATCCAGAGGATATTGTTGAATACAATCGCAAAATTCTAAACACCCTGAAATCCAGGGAAGTATTGTCTGATCAATTCAACACAGAAGATGATATTAATCATATCTTAGGCATGGCGAACTTTCATGCCAAAAGCTTATTTGTCAGAGGAAACATCGAAAACCAGAGTGATTTCTTTCAGGTTGTTTGGCAATCTCAAAGCAATGATGATTTAGAAAATGCGGCATCTCTTCTAATAGATAATGAATATAGTCTAGAGCTTGCTAGACCTCCTGAGGAGCCATATATTCCATTCGATTCTAATATCGATGGTGAATATGGAGTAGGCTTCCTTTATGGAAGGCAAATTTTTCACGAAGTTACATCGCGTAATGGTCAAATGCAATTTGGTATTTTTAGACCTGAACCAGGTAGCTCGTTAAATGACTATGAAGTTGTTGCGTCCCTAGATACTAGTTTGCTTAAAGGGTGACAACCTAGCTACAGCTCTTGCTGCATGAGGGATAGAGCATTGAAACCGCGCTGAAAATAGAGACGTTTATGGGGCTTGAGGGCAAGCAAGGGACCGACAAAATCCGTCCATAAAGCCATCGAAAAGAG
>JBHJHM010000071.1:0-49324 GCA_050330865.1 Leptolyngbyaceae cyanobacterium | reverse complement strand
GATAGTACCTCAATGGGGTCTCAATCGACTAATTCCCCGGAAGGGGAATGAAACGAAGTCTATCCTCACGGCGCTTTCGGGAGATACCGAGTCGCAATCGACTAATTCCCCGGAAGGGGATTGAAACATGACCGGGCGCACCTGGCCCTTTGTTTCTTTATGTCGCAATCGACTAATTCCCCGGAAGGGGATTGAAACCGGTAATTTTCTTTTGAGACTTTTTTTATCGGTGGTCTTGCAAGTCGCAATCGACTAATTCCCCGGAAGGGGATTGAAACCAACTGTCAATCTACCAAGGCAATTCTGGAAATACGTCGCAATCGACTAATTCCCCGGAAGGGGATTGAAACACACGGATGCCTCCCAGAGGCTATTGGCCGCAGCACGTCGCAATCGACTAATTCCCCGGAAGCGGAACCGTCAGCGTTATCTGATTAGCCATGATGCTACGCAGGAGGATATATTTCTTGCAGCTCAGATTAATCAAGTCAGATGCGAAGAAAATCTAGCTGACGACAGATATTGAATACGAGCATAGATAGCGATATGGATATAGATAAGGCTACCTGAGAGTACATGCATCATCTCTATAGACTACTCATACTTAAACCCCAAAAGGAGCCAGTACGAGTAGCCTGAGTCCGCCTGTAATCAGGCAAGCAAATTCGGTCAGGCGAATGAAGTGCGGCGGTAGTTACCACTCGACGCTGGACTCGAAACTGGCTCAGAATTACGCGGGCGCGCCTGATTGACTTTCATCGTGCGTCCCAGCCATGTAGCGCCGTCTAGCGCTTCGATCACGGCCTCTTCTTGATCGGGCGAAGCCATATCGATGAAGGCAAAACCACGAGGACGATCCATTTCACGATCCATCGGCATACTGATGCGCGTCACGCGACCATATTCACCGAAAACATCATCCAAGTCCTGACGCTTCACTTCGTAGGACAGATTACCAACGTATACAGACATAGAAATTCCTAGTTCAGCAATAAAGTTGAGGGTCGCAGCATCCATTCAAACAGCAAAAACTGCTAATAAATTCGCAGAGCACCGAAAATCATCACCGGCATCAACGTGGGCGTACTCAAGCTCAGAGCACACACCCTCCGTGAACTTCAGCTGCCGGAACTCTACCGTTAGGCAAACACGACGATCGCTCGAAGCTATTTTTGAAACCGAAAAGTTTAGAATAATCATCCTCAACCCTGCAGCATTTCCAACATCGGAAAATGCTCGATGACCACAAGGCTGCCAACTCTCAACACATCTGCAGTGTAGACAGAAATTTTGATAGTGTCAAATCGGAATTTGACTCACAAAGCCTTGTTCGCTAACATCAAGCCATAGAAGAAAAATAGGCGAAGCGCTTATTTTTTCCGAGACACTGAGATGTGTGCTCATGAAGATATTCCTTGAGGTTTGATGTTTAGTCCATGTTCGAAAAAGGCTGGAAAATTAGATAGTGCTGATGTGGAAAAGTGGTTCCCAGGGTTGCAATTTAATCTTCCAACTGTCATTGCTTATTTGAGTTCAATTTTAGTTTTATTGATTGTTCTTCATCAGTTTTCGGTTCCATTGCAGCCTTTGTTTCCCTTGCTGGATATGAGGCTCAAGGAATTCTCTGGGTTTCCCTAGTAAAGATTGAAAACAACAAAGATTGAAAGCTCCGTCAAGTAGATATCTACTTGACGGAGCTTTCAATCTTACTGATTTTTGAGTCAGCAATTGAGTATTCTGATTAACCTAACCAGCTACCATGTACTCCCGCAGTTGGCCACGATACCGTCGTAGCTTGTTGACTGCTTTCTTTTGGATTTGACGAACCCGTTCGCGGCTAATATTCATGCGGCTACCCACCTTATCTAACGTCAGCGGATTACCATCCTCAAGTCCAAATCGCAGCGCTACAACCTCCTGTTGTTGAGGCGTCAGCATGTCAATTAGATGCTTGAGATCGGACTGCAACCCATCCTTAGTTGCGAAATCTTCTGGGGATTCACCGTCAGATTCGAGCAAATCAGCAAGTTCTGAATTTTCACTATCGCCGACCTTCATCTCAAGCGAAAGCGGATTACGGGCATGCTGTAGACAATCCCGGACCCGCTTGGGCGTGAGGTCAAGATGCTCTGCTACTGCCTCGACTGAAGCAGTGCGTCCTAGCCTTTGCGATAGCTCACGCTGGGCCTTCTTTATCTTATTAATCGTATCGGTAATGTGGATGGGCAAGCGAATAGCGCGACCCTTTTGTGCGATCGCCCGCGTCATAGCTTGACGAATCCACCAGTAGGCATAGGTACTAAATCGATATCCCTTGGACGGATCGAACTTTTCCACGCCACGCGCAAGTCCAATCGATCCTTCTTGAACTAGATCTAGCAAGTCAAGATTACGCCTAGCGTACTTTTTAGCGATCGAGACCACCAAACGCAGATTAGATTCAACCATCTTGTGCTTGGCTCGCTCACCTGTTTGAATAACCTTATTCAACTCTTCCGGCGTAACCTGCGCATGCCCAGCCCATTCTTGCTGCGTGGGTTCACGCTCTAGCTTTTCGACAAGATCTTCGCGGGCTGCTTGCAAAGGCATCATGGCCTTGACCTGATGACCATAGGTGATTTCCTCTTCATGGGTTAGGAGAGGAATTCGACCAATCGACTTGAGATAAGAACGTACTGCGTCTGAAGAGTTCGTGTTTTGCATAAATAAATTTAGTCTGGATTCATGATGGTGACAAAGCCCCCGCCCAATGGACGGGGGCTCATGGTCTCTCTAGGCTTTCAGGAGATGAGCCTTATACAGCTGCAGGACTATTATTGCTTACCTGCGTGGACTGGCCACCGATTTGCACTGACTCACCCTCGATAAAAGACCTCAGCATCCAGGCTGTTTCTTCGTACTGCCCCATAAGGCCCGTTAAGAAATCAGCAGTTCCCTCGTCTTTGAATTCATCGGAGCACTGGCTAATATGGTCGCGTAAGTTGCGAATAATCAGTTCGTAGTCCGTTGCTAAGCGCCGCACCATCTCGGTTGCGTTGGGCAGATCATTCGGATGCTCTTTCAAGGATGCGTACCGAAGAAAGCCTTCTGCCGTTCCCAACGGATAGCCGCCCAAAGCGCGGACTCGTTCGGCGATATCATCAATGTTCTCTGCAAGAATCTCGTAATGCTCTTGCCACAACTCATGCAATGACCTGAACTGCGGGCCGACGACATCCCAGTGATACTTACGAGTCTTGATCAGCAGCAGATACACATCTGCTAGGTTGTAATTCAGCAGCTCAATAACACCACACCGCTGGGCTTCCGTTAGTCCAATGTTGATAGGTCGCATATACCTCTCGTTTAACTTCCCTTACATCAAACCAAATGTGAGGCGGTATTTTCATCCTCCGATCAGAGGAAAGCGCCTCTATCGAACGGTAGAGATCGCTAAAACTGTTGGTTTTAATCGGAAGCACTGCGATCGCACAACGATCCTATGAGCGGGTGTAATAAGGGAATTTCTCGCAATGAATATACCGCCGTAGGTTGGCGTCGAGGCACGCGACCCAATACCTCCAGCATTGCTATCCTGCTGGGTTTTACTTCGTTCAACCCAGCCTACACAGGCAACTTTTCTGGATATTTTCTTCTTTAAAGATCACCTAAGCCGTTGGTATCTTCAACGCTCGCCAAAACTATGTTGCTGGTTTGTGGACCGCTACACCCGCCATAACCAGTGAAATCCCAGCAATATCTTTCAATGTTGGAATTTGCCCCAGCACAATCGCACCCGCAAGGGTTGCTGTGGCAGGTAGTAGTGCCAATAAGAGGGCAAACGTATTTCTGGGTAAGCGAGACATTGCCAGCTGATCGCAGATATAAGGAATAACGGAAGAACTGACTCCAACGCCAATGCCCGCCAGAATCAGTGTTGGATGAGAAAGGGCAGCAACCGCTTCCATGAACCCAATTGGCATGACAAAAACGAATGCAGCCGCCATGGCAGCCCCTAAACGACCGACCCCTTCACCCGCGCCTTGTTGGGCAACGCGATGTCCGAGAACAATGTAGGCCATAAATAGTAGACCGTTGGTAATCGCGTAGGTTAGCCCCAGTGGATCGCTAGACCAGCGTACGTCCGTCAGAATAAAGACCCCCGTCATAGCGAGCAACAGCGCAAGATAGTTGTAAGCTGATCGCAATCCAAACAGCGCGATCGCGATCGTGCCCACAAACTCGATGGCCGCTACCAGACTCAGGGGAAGGCGATCAATTGCCAGGTAGAACGTACTATTCATTAGGGCAAGACAGGCACCCAGCAATAGTAAGAGAACGACGACGTCTCGATTGGCTGAGCGAAATATTTTCCAGGGCTTAGTCCATAGGGCAAAAATCAGAGCTGCACTGGTAATCCGAAACCAGGCAACACCCAATACGCCAACGTGCTGAAATAGCAGTACGGCAAACGATGGCCCGAGATAGTGAAAGATAGCGCTGGTGATAAACCAAAGGTGAGGGGGTGCTGCTTCCGCACGCAACACAAGCGTTCTAGGTATTTTCATGCGCTAATAGTATCAGCGCTATTTGGCGATTAACATGCCGTTTCAAAGGCGGAATGCAGCCTTCACCTAAGGAAAAAAAGAAAATATGGCAAAGCACCTTCAGATGCGAAAAGCTAGGTTGGATAGTATCGACCTACAACTCCTTTATGCTTTGACTGCCGATTCAAGAACTTCGATCGCGGAGCTTGCCAGGTCGCTTAATATGTCTGCCCCGAGTGTTTCTGAACGGGTCCGTCGTTTAGAGGACGCTGGCATCATCAAGGGATTTACGATGGAAATCGATCCTAAATTACTGGGGTATTCTTTGGCGTTTTACATCCGGATTCGCCCTTTGCCTGGACAACTCCCAAAGGTCGTTTCGCTGGTTGAAGCGATCCCGCAAATTGTCGAATGCGATCGGATTACAGGGGATGATTGTTTTATCGCTAAGGCCTTTGTCAAATCTACGGGTGAGCTTGAGCACATCATCGATCAGCTGATTCCTTATGCTCAAACCAACACATCGATGATTCAATCATCTCCTATTAAGCGAAGGCTCCCTCCGCTGGAGACAGATCTGTAAAGTCTCCCGAGTAGGTCGTTACGGCTCATGCGCGATCGCCATCATCCCCCGAACATGCGACGTGCAAAAGCTATCTTTTCATCGGTATCTGTCAGCTTGTGTTGAAACTCATCAACGGTCTCCAGCCGAGGCACTAACCCTTCCTGATTGGCAATCTGAATCGACAGCCCAGGACGAGCATTCATCTCTAGCAGTAGAGGACCGAGATTTTCATCCAGCACAAAATCGACGCCGAGGTACCCAAATTCAGTTTCATCGCCCAGCCGGGCCGACATGGTCAGAATTTCATCCCAGTGGGGAATTTTGATGTTTCGCAGGGGCTTGTCAGTCTCAGGATGCTGTTCGATATAGCGATTATGCTGAATCCCTGACGTGGTGCTTCCCGTTGCTAGGTCAATGCCGACACCAACACCTCCTTTGTGAAGATTGGCTTTGCCATCTGAGAGGCGTGTCGGTAGACGCAGCAGGGCCATGACAGGGACGCCGTAATACACAATGACCCGGACATCGGGCACCCCTTCGTAGGCCACATCGGTAAAGACCGGATCAAACTGGACGGCGTATTCGATGATGACCGTATCGCTGTTACCGGACAGAGAAAACATTCCACTCAGGATATTGTTCAGGTGATATTGCAGATCTTCAAGCGTCAGCAGCTTACCGCTAGCCTTGCGGTAGCCATCTTCAGTAACCGATTGAATAACGACAATGCCATCCCCGCCGCTACCGCCAGCAGGCTTAATAACAAACGCCTCATGGTCGGCCAGCACGTTTTCTAGCTGTTGGACTTCGTTCTGAAATCGAATGACGCCATAGGTTTCCGGAATAGCAACGCCGACCCGTTCGGCGATCGCCTTCGTTGCCAGCTTGTTATCGGCCAGCTTGTAAAGCCGCCGAGGATTGCTAGGAAACAGGTAGTCTAAATTGCGAGCGTTGATGCCGAGGATGCCCGTGTCTTCCAGGGACCGCGTGAGGACTGACTTGACGAAAGACAAAACCATCGCTAATTACCCCTCTGATTGGCTCAGCTGGCGCTGCATTGCCTGGAATCGCACGTACTCCGAAAGCTTGTAGCCGTTGTAGCGGCCCACCATCAAGTTGAGACCCAGAATGGGCAGCAGCAGTTCTGGGAAGGTAAAGGCTAGATGCTGCACGTAGCTATTGGTCATACATAGGAACCCGACAATAGCCACTACGACGGTGCCTAAGCCCGCTATCCCGACTTCAGTCGGCCCTTCTTCTTCCCACATAAGCGCGGCTTTCTCAATGGTCATGGCCAAAATGACGATGGGAAACAGCGATAGCGATAGCCCCAACTGAATCTGCAGTACATCCAGCAGCACTGCTAAGCCAATCATGATGAGAACTGTTGTGGTCAAAATAGCTGCGAGGCGAGGCACTACGAGTAGCTGCAGGCGATCAAAGTGGGCGCGAATCAGCAGCCCTAGAGCCACAATCAGCGTAAATGCAGCAACGCCTGCCCATAGCCCCGTTTCGCGAAAAGAGAGGGCAATCAGCACGGGCGTAAAGGTGCCAAACGTATTGATACCCACGACCTGATGCAGCAAAGAAATAATGAGTGCACCAATAGGAATCAGCACTAACACCTGAAAAACACCCTGAGTCGTGAGCGGTAGCCGCAGCAGCGAATACTCAACAAGGGGACTCGCTTCAGCGCGATCGCGCCACAAAGCCTGACTGAAACCGACATCTGTATTGGGTCGAACCAGGACTTCTAGCTCGACGTTGCCGTTTCCTTGCACAGTGACTGCAGGAGTTTGGCCATACCACCAGGTCAGGTACCGCTCTTGAGGACCGAAGCGATCGCGAATGGGGTCGTAAGCTAGCCATGTATCGCCATCCCGAACTTCGAACCAATGGACAAAGTCCGAAGCGTAGGTTTCTTCCTGGGTGAGCAATAGACCATTACCAACGCGAGCCTCTACCTGACCCCGCTGTAATAAGAAGGCTGTGAGTTCTGTTGCTGAGCGATCGCCCCCGAGTGTGTCTTGGATAGCCTGCACCCGCAAATCGGATGCCTGCAGGGCTAGCTGATAGATATTCCGGGCGACGGTTAGCGTATCGCTTGTACCTTGGCTAGCTTCCTCCAAAAGGGACAGAATCGCTTCATCGGGAAGATTTTCCTGCAGGTTGTCAGCCACGTCGCTGTTGTCATCGAAGCGATTAAATTGCTGACTGACGAGCTGCCGACCAATCGATGAAGCCTCATCAGCAGAGGGTCTGGCCGGTCGCTGCTCATCAATGATCGCACGATAGAACACAACATTGGCATGGGCGGCATCGGGTTGGCGGGTGAATTCGATCCGTCGGTTCGGAGTGTCTGAGGCTGGCAGCGCTTGCTGCTCAAGACCGTCGTGCTCAAAGTCCTCGCGAAAAATTTCGAACCGCCCGGAGGCTAGGGGCAGCTGCATCTGAATACGATCAGGTATTTCACCCAGCGACGCGCCCGACTGGAGGGCAATTTTGGCCTCGATATACCAGCTCTGTAGCGTCTGATTAGGCAGCAGCGGCACATCAGAGATAAACACCTTGTGAAAAAAGATGGTTAGCCCAACTGCTGTGAGAAATAGTGCTAGCAGCATTGCCCGGATAGTTCGACTCATGAGTCTGCCTCCGAGCGCTCAGGACAATCGGTAGCTGCGACATTCTTTGCCGAGGCATCAACCACAAGGCTACCGGCCTCTAACATGTTGCGCCCAATTAACACTGAATAGTCAAATTGCTCACGGTCAGCCAGGTTTACTTTCTCTTCAATCCATCGTCCGGCTACGCAAAGCTCCATTGTGACAACCGGACGTCGAAAGAACCCGCCCGCCCCGTCCTTAATCCTCACCCACTCGACGATGGGGCGCTCAAACACCTGACTGTCGCCATCGGTGTCGATAAAGCGGAATCTAATCATGCCCCCCGCTTCGGAGCCCGCATCGGGCGCGGCCAAAATCTCAGCATTAATAGACGTTGTTTTGGCTCCAGTATCTAGCTTGAACTCGGTAGTATTGTCGGCATCGACTATCTGCCCAACCTCGATCCATCCAACAGTCTGTTTCGGTCCAGAAGCTGCATCGCTCGCTTGCGATTTGGCTAGCTGACAGCTGCTTAAACTGACACCCGCCATCAACGCCAGCAGCGTACACCTGAGTCGTTGCGATGACATAGAAATCTGAATCATGTGACTTTTATATCGCTTTCTACGGAGCCGGCGAGCTTTGCAAACCCTGCTCGCTCTCTACATTTGGCCAGAGCCAGCTTTAACCAGAGCATTAGGCAGGTGCTGTAATACACTGGATGACATAGGGCATTTGCGTCTTTTTCCCTATTGCCTGACTTACAATAATTTTTTTTGTTAAGAAAATTAATCTACCCATCGATAGACTTTGTGCTTCCACTCGCCAACTGCTGCTGTAGCGTCAAATCTCACCCCGATAATTTCTCTCTCCTCACAGCTATGATTTCGTAAAGGTGTCGACATACGTCAAGATGGGGTGAACCGTCGATCGCTTCACACAGATAAACAGATAAGAGAATGAGTCATGTAATCTTATGGATTTTAGGATTTGGTACGCTGTGGGCAGGGCTGCGGCTGTTTGATGACGAAGCCCTGCTCATTGTGAGTGTTTTAGTGGGCTCGGTATTCGTACTAGCTGGCCTGCTTACATCACCTGTGAAGCTCCAAATTGCCATTGAGATTGGGTTGATAGTTGCTGTCTTCCACGTTTGTATGGAATGCATTAGGCGAGGCGATCGCTAAATCGATCACATACGTCAGGCAACACTATTAATCAGAGTGAAACTGCGGTTTGCTGTGCCCAATTGTTCCCCGCTCCGCCCATTCGCTGCGAAAAGGTCGAGGCTCAGGGTATTGTCTCCCAAGGGAATGCCACTGCCCACCCGGAAGTCTCCCTGAATATCGCCAAATAAAGCGTAGGGTTCCGCATTTTCAGTTCGCGTCACCTGACCTTCGTTGAGGTTTAGGAAAACACTCTCGACTTGGCCAAAGAACGGGCTAGCTTCAGGAATAAAAGCTGCAAGGGTGAGGTTCTGGTTGGGGTCAACGGTAATCTGGTCGCCGTCGGCGATGGTCTGAATCAAGGTATCGGTATCGGCATCAAAGAGGCCGACGGTAACATCGCTGACGAGGTCATCGATAACGGTAAAGCTGCGTGTGACTGTCTCCAGTAGATTACCTTGTAGGCCACGCTCAGAGAAAACCTCTAGGCTGAAGACATTCTTGCCCGCAGCCAGTTCGAAATCGCCACTATTGAGGTCACCCTTGATATCACCAAACAGGGCGTAGGGCTCGGCGTTTTCGCGTCGAGTAATTTGGCCATCATTGAGGTTGAGGAAGATGCTACCAATGTCGCCAGCTAGCGGACTGTCTTCAGGGACAAATGCAGCCAGTGTGATGTTCCGCCCTGCAATGTCAGAGGCATTAATTTCAGTATGATCTGCGAGGGTGGCAATTAGCGTATCTGTATCTGCATTGAAAAGGCCGACATCCAGCGTTGGGGCAGTGCCTCCCTCTTCTTCGTCTTGCACGGTAATGCTAAGCAGTTGGGTATCGCTTAGGTCAATGGAGTTGGTGACGGAAACTTCGACTTCGTAGGTATTGTCGCGATCGACGTCGCCGGGATTCTCGAAGTCAGGTGCGGTGATAAAGCTGAGTTCACCCGTGAAGGGGGCGATCGCGAAACGATCCCGATCCGCGCCATCGGTGATGCGGTAGATGAGGCCGTTGTCTTCGGTATCACTATCATCCGTCGCATTGATATCAACGACGGTAGTGTTGTTTTCGACCACGGAGAGGGTTGCATCAACTGTCAAGCTAGGTGAACTGAGAATGTCGCCGCTAAAGATGACGTAGGTTTCGCCCGCTGCATCAACGCCATTGGGGTCAGCAAACGGTGCTCCAATAATGATGTCGTTTACGCCATCGCCGTTAACGTCCCCTGCGTTGCTGACCGCAAAACTGAACCGGTCATCTTCATCCACTCCGTTGATCGAGAAACCGCGGGGATTATTCAACTCATCGATATCGAGCTCGGATTCACCAAACCTTACGAAACTAGAGTTTCCTGGAAAGGGCGAACCAATAATGAGATCATCAAACCCATCGTCATTGATATCGCCAAGTCCGATCGTTGGGAAATCGGTTTGAAAGCCATCACGGCCATTAGGTATTGCCCTGACATTAAGAAAGGGGTCTTCGCTGAAATCGGATTGCCCGAATACGATGTAGCTGGTTGTGCCAACACTGTAGCTGGTTGTGTCAACAACAACAACAATGTCATCGAACCCATCGCCATTGATATCACCAGCTTGATCGACCGAATAACGGAAACTACGGATGCCGACGCTGACTACGAAGCCGTTGCTACCATCAATTGCCGCTACATTAAGACGACCGCTGCTGAAGTCTTGCCCTCCAAAAACTATATAGTCTATGTCAGAAGAAGAGCCACTAATGGCTAAGTCATCAACGCCATCACCATTGACGTCACCTATATCACTCACAGGGGTACCCAAAGCACTCCGTAAATCAGGATCGCCAACAATAATGAAGCCATTGCTACCATCCAGAGAGGCTAGGTTCAAAGTGCCATCACTAAAGTCTTGGCCACCAAAAACAACATAGCTCTCACCATCGCTACCAAAACCAGTGGAGCTTGGGCTCGCAGAGGGTGCCCCAATAATAAGATCATCGATGCCGTCAGTGTTGATATCGCCGGCAGGACTCACGGCCAAACCAGCGCCATCACCCGCATCGGTTGCATTGATCACAAAGCCATTGGTCCCGTCCAGTGCGGTTAAATCAGGACTACTGCTGAAGTCTTGGCGGCCAAATAAGACAAAGGTCTGACCCGCTTGCAACAGCCCATTCGCATCAGCTTCCGAGGTTCCAATAATGAGGTCATCGATACCGTCGTTGTTGATGTCCCCAGCATTGCTAGCTGCGAGACTTGAACCCTCAACAACAAAACCGTTGTTACCATTTAGGTCGGCCAAATTGAGGCGATCGCTACTAAAGTCACGTCCTCCGAACACAACGTAGAGCTCGTCAACCTTCAGCGAAGATCCATAGCCAGTGCCAGATGAGCCAACAATCACATCGTCAAAGCCGTCGCCGTTGACATCGCCAGCGGAGCTGACGAGCCTGCCTGAGCGATCGTTTTCATTAACGCCCTCAATCATGAAGCCATTGGAACCATTCAGATGAGCAGGAGTGATGGTTCCAAAGCTCACATCTGTAACGTCAATAGCGAATACGCCTGTTTGGCTGAAGCCGTCAGAATCGGTAACAGTTACCTCAACTTCGTAGGTATTGTCTTGATCAGCATCAGTCGGATTCTCAAAATCCGGAATGAGGTCGAGGCTGAGCGCGCCACTGACGGCATCGAGGCTGAAAAAAGCTTGGTCAGTGCCGCCAGTAAGGCTATAGGTCAAACCGTTGCCTTCGCCATCCAGGTTGTCAGTCACCTCTAGGTCAGTGATGAAGCGCGTATTTTCAGGCGTGGTTAATGCTGCCGCATCAGTTCTAAATACGGGCACATCAGGGGCACGGCCAAACACAATGTAGCTGACACCCCCATTTTCGTTCCCACGCCCATCCCCCACAATAAAATCGTTCAAGCCATCGCCATTGAAATCCCCTGCACTGCTGACAGAAGCACCAGCAGGAATCGTAAAGCCATCACTACCATCCAGCTCAGCCGCATCAAGAGGACCATCGCTGAAATCCGGCCCACCGAATATCACGTAGCCGCGGTCAGCAATGTCACCCCTAAAGTAGTTACCACTGTAGATCAAAGGCGATGTGCCGATGAGCAGGTCATCAAAACCATCGCCATTGATGTCACTAATACCATCGATCGCCTGACCGAACTCCCTAATGTTGTCGGCGTCGCTGTTGCTAATAATCAAGCCATTGCTGCCATCAAGGTCGGCAAGATTGAGGTCGCTGCTGAAGGCGTCGCGACTGCCAAACACCACATAGCTCTTGCCGACAAGGGAATAGCGGAATCGCTGGGGAATGTTGGGAGTACCGATAGCGATGTCATCAATGCCGTCACCGTTAATATCGCCTGCACTGCTGACAGTCGCCGTGAGGATGCTATAGAAATCAACGTCAGGGATAGCCGAGACAACAAAGCCATTACTTCCGTCCAGCGTCGATAGGTCAAAACTGCCGCTACTAACGTCTTGGCCGCCAAACACCACATAAGCCTCAGCCGGACCAATCTCGGAACCATCGACGCGAGTATTCCCGCTAACTATCAGGTCATCGATGCCATCGCCGTTGATGTCGCCAGCACCGCTAACCGAACTACCGCGGATACCATCTGGATCGATGCCGTTGATCACAAAACCGTTTTGGCCATCTAATGCAGCAAGCTCCAGGTGATCACTGCTAAAGGTCGATGCCCCAAACACTACATAGCTCTCTCCTGGGTTGGCATCGTTGAAGTTAGAAGAGGGTGCGCTGATGATGATGTCATCCAGACCATCATTATTAACGTCGCCCGCCGCGCTCACATCGCTGCCTGAAAAATTGTTTTCTTCAATACCGCTGATGGCGAAGCCATTACTGCCGTCTAGGGCCGTCAAGTCAAAATTATTTTGGCTAATGTTGGAACTACCAAATACCACATAGCTTTCCCCTGCATTGTCGATGCCGTTGGGGTCAGCCTCCGATACCCCAATAATGACGTCATCCAGGCCATCGCCATTGATATTGCCTGCCGCACTCGCCGCAGTGAAGTCAAAGTCAAGTAGAAAGCCGTTGGGTTCATCTAAGGTTGGCAAATTGAGGCTACCCCCCGCGACGTTTTGCCCCCCGAATACCACATAGCTCTCGCGTCGTCTCTGAGCGTATGAAGGGCTATAGTCGTAGTAAGAGAAGCCACGGTAGCGGAAGCTAGGCGCGCCGATGATGACATCATCGAACCCGTCCCCATTGATATCACCGATATTACTGACCGGGCCGGAGGAGCCATTCAGTGTCAGGCCATTGATACCGTTCAGGTCGTCTAGGTTCAGAGTTGAGGTAAAGGTCATTGGTTTGGTTTCCTAGCAGCTTTGTTGAGTGTTTGCAGGAGTGATGGGTAATGAAGTGAGGGAGTGAAGGAGTGAAGCAGTAGATGCATCCACCCTTATTCCCTTACAAAACCTCATTCGATGGAAAAATATCCCCACCCGCTGCCTTGAACTGCTCCACCGCCAGCCCATCGCGGCCAAACACATTTTCTAGGCGAGATGAGTGATGGTCCAAAACACCCATAATTTTCCATGACTAGAAGCGCCTTATCTTAGCGATCGCCCACCGAAATCACCCGTCGAATTTCGTCACTGCGGAACCCGATCGCCATCGGTCGTCGCACCCCTGGTATGACTGCCACATCATAGAGTTCTTCAATCACCCCTTCAATGCGCAGCGTGTGGACTAAATCACCACTCCGTAGATCAATTACACACAACCCACAGCGAGGCGTTGCCTGCTTAGCCGTCAGGGCTTCATCCAACGGTAGCCCCTGAAAACTCTTGTTATGTCGTGGTTCCGAGAGTCCAGCGATCGCAAAATCGCCCGCAAACGCCAGTCCCCGCAAATATCCCGGACAAAACGTAACCGGCTCAAACGTGCCCGAATTCAAATCCAAATAGCCAAATTCGCCCCTGCCGGAATTCAGCAGCCATAGCTTATCGCGATACCAACGCGGCGAATGCGGCATTGATAGCCCTGTAGCGATTATCTCGTCGCTAGAAACGTCCACCACACACCCCCCATCGACCCGGTGGTCCCGCCAACCATCCGCCACATCACTCCGACTCACCGACGTGACATAGCGCGGCTGTCCCTCCCGCAGCGCCAGCCCATTCATATGACAGCGATCTTCAGCGGCTAACTTGCTGAGAAAGGGGGGCTGCCATACTGGGACAAAACTGTGCGTGGCACTAGGCCGAGCCAAACAGCCGAAGAGGGTGTTGACGAATACTGGGAGAGAGGGAGCGTGGGGGAGTGCGGGAGTGGATGGGTGAGCGAGTTCTGACTCCTGAGCCCTCTCTCTTGTCTGTCCCCCATCTCCTTCTATGGGAACCACAATGTCATGGATATCCAGATCGCCTGTCACGTAGCTCATCTGGGGAACATACACCGCGTCGTAGCCCTGGTATTGCTGACCCGGTTCCAGAGCATTTTCGAAGCGCCACAGCTGATAAAGCGTGCTTAACCAAAGGCTGTTGTTGTGGATGCAGAGGCCCATGGACCGCTCAAAGGTGCGCTCAAAGATGGAGAGTTTGCCGCTGGGCTGCAGACCGATGAAGAAGAGCTTGCCTGCCTGGTAGGTGCTGAACGCCAGACTCAGATTTTGCTCAGCTAGCCAGGGCACAAACTGACGCGAGGCACTGATTTCGAGAGTGGGTTTGGCAGAGGGACTGGAAGGGCGATCGCCCTCTCCAGAGGCCCGTTGCGTTAGATTGCTGGCGTCGTCGGTCATACCCTATGTGCTCGCTTGACAATACTCGTTCGCATGATAAACGTAGGCGATCGCATCCTGTCTTGAATACCTTACCTGTGAAGACTTCACAAGCGTTAGGCACCACTGTCGATGAGGGTGAAGCTACGGGTTGCGGTGCCCAGTTGCTCACCATCTTGTCCATTTTCTGAGAAAAGGTTCAGCGTCAGGGTGTTGTCTCCCAGTGGAAGACCGCTGCCTACTCGGAAGTCTCCCTGAATATCGCCAAACAGAGCATAGGGTTCCGCATTTTCGGTTCGCGTGATCTGCCCCTCATTGAGGTCCAGAAAAATGCTCTCGACTAGTCCAAAGAATGGACTAGTTTCAGGAATAAAGGCGGCGAGGGTAAGATTCTGACTGGGGTCAACGGCAATCTGGTTACCGTCAGTGAGGGTCTGAATTAGGGTGTCGGTATCGGCATCAAAGAGTCCGACGGTCACCTCGCTGACGCGGTCATCAATCACGGTAAAGCTGCGCGTGACTGTTTCCAGCAGGTCACCCCTCAAGCCGCGATCGGAGAAGACGTCCAGACTGAGTGTATTTTCGCCCGCAGCTAATGCAAGGTCGCCGCCGTTGAAGTCCCCTTTGATATCGCCAAACAGGGCATAGGGCTCCGCGTTTTCTTGGCGCGTAACCTGACCGTCGTTAAGGTTGAGGAAGATGCTGCCAATATCGCTAGCCAAGGAACTGTCATCAGGGATGAAGGCCGCTAGCGTGACGTCTCGACCGGCTAATGTACTGGCAAGAAGTTCGTCCCCTTCTTCAATCGTAGTAATTAAAAGGTCGGTGTCGGCATCATAAACCCCAATCGTAAGCACAGAGGGCTGACTAACTGGATTGACAGTGAGGTTGACAGTCGCCGTGTCGGTCAGTTCGCCGTCGCTCACCTCGTAGGTGAAGGAGTCGCTGCCGCTGAAGTCGGGGTTGGGCGTGTAGGTAAGAGTGCCGTCAGCGGTGATGCTGGCGCTGCCGTTGATAGGCTGGGTGATACCGCTGAGGCTGAGCGTATCGCTATCGGGGTCGGTATCGTTGTCGAGAACATCGAAGGTGACAGCGATGTTTGCATCGGTGCTCACCGCATCATCGACAGCTACCGGTGCTTCGTTACCAGTGCCTTCATCGACATCCACAACGTTAATAGTAAGAAGCTGCGTATCGCTGAGGTCAACGGAGTTGGTGACGGAGACTTCGACTTCATAGGTGTTGTCACCATTAGTATCGTTGGGGTTTTCGAAATCGGGTGCCGTGATGAAGCTGAGTTCGCCTGTGAGAGCGTCGATGGTAAACAGGGCTTGGTCGGCACCATCGGTGATGCGGTAGATGAGGCCGTTGTTTTCGATATCGAAGTTATCAGCGGCGTCGATATCGAAAACAAAAGCTTCATTCTCGACCACGACAGAAACGGTACTGATATCCAAGATAGGAGCACTTGGAGAACGACCAAACACGACATAGCTTTCGCCTGCGCGATCGAGACCATTAGGATCAGCGCCAGGTGCTCCAATAATAAGGTCGCCAATACCATCCGCGTTAACATCGCCGGCATTACTTACGGAGCTACCAAAGAAATCGCGCCCATCAATGCCATTAATGACAAGACCACTGCTGTCATCCAAGCTAGATAGATCGAGGCCATTGCTAAAGTCTTGGCCCCCAAACACCACATAGGCACTGCCTGCGGCGTTCTTACTGTCGTACGAATATCCGCCAGGAACTCCAATAATGAGGTCATCAATGCCATCGCCATTGACATCTTCAGCATTACTCACTGAACTGCCTAGACGATCATCAGTATTGAGGCCGCTGATCACAAAACCGTTACGGCCATCTAATTGTGATAAATCGAAGCTGCTACTGAAGTTTTGGCCACCAAATACCACGTAGCTTTCACCTGCATTGTCGCCAAAGTTGTCCGCGTTGTTATTAGGGTCGGCAAAGGGCGCGCCAATGATGAGGTCATCAATGCCATCACCATTAATGTCGCCAGCACTGCTTACAGACCAACCAGAGCTGTCACCTGTATCAATGCCGATCATGGCAAAGCCATTTTGCCCATCCAACTCCGCTAGGCTGAAGCTACTACTAAAGTTTTGGCCCCCAAACACCACGTAGCTCTTACCAGCACGCTCGTTACTGCTTGGATAATTACCGAGTGCGCCGATAATGAGGTCATCAATACCATCACCGTTGATATCGCCAGCGTTGCTCACAGAACGACCACTTTCGTCGTATGCATCAACGCCAGTAATTACGAAACCATTACGACCATCAAGTTCTGATAAGTCAAAGCTGCTGCTACTGAAGTCTTGCCCCCCAAACACTACATAACTCTCGCCAGCATCGTAATTGCCGTTGGGACTAGCATAAGGCGCACCAATAATCAGGTCATCAATACCATCACCATTAACATCCCCAGCATTGCTCACAGGGTTATCAAAAGGGAATGTATTGGATAGATCAGTACCTCTGATTGTGAAACCGTTACGCCCATTTATAGTAGTCAAGTCGAAACCGTCATCGCTGAAATCTTGACCACCAAAGACTACATATATCTCTTTGCTACTGCTAAGAGAATTTGTTGGTGAAACAATAATGTCGTCAATGCCATCTCCGTTGACATCACCAGCATTGCTTACAAGAGCACCTGAGTAAGCATATGCATTGATGCCATTGATTGCAAAGCCATTGAGTCCATCTAATTCTGAGAGATCGAAGCTACCATCACTGAAAGTCTGCTTCCCAAATACAACATAGCCTTCATCAGTATCAGAATTGTAGACACCGTCAGATGTACCAATAATTAGGTCATCAATATCGTCATCATTAACGTCGCCAGCATTGCTCACAGAAAAGCCAAAGCGATCGCTGTCATCGAGACCATTAATTACGAAGCCGTTGCGACCATTGAGGATAGATAGATTTACTAACGTGGTACTTGAGTCAACAATATCAATAACTAGTTGATTGGTATCACTCAATCCGTCTGAGTCAGTGACTGTGATTTCTAACTCGTATGTATTGTCACGATCAGAGTCAATAGGATTTTCGAAGTTCGGGACTTCTGTGAAAGTAAGTTCACCGCTATCAGCAGCGATACGAAAGACAGTTTGGTCTGCTCCCCCTGAGATTTGATAAGTCAGACCGTTGCCCTCACTGTCAAGGTCGTCAATCGCTTCAATATCAGTAACGAACGGAATATTCTCGACAATAGTAAATGCTGAATCAGTATTGAGGCTGGGTGCATTGGAGGCTCGACCGAATACCACATAGGTCTCTTCGGCAGTTCCACCATCGTTGAAAGAATCGTTCCCAATGATAAGGTCATCAATACCATCGCCGTTGATATCTCCAGCACTGTCCACAGAAGCACCAGACCTATCCCCTTCGTTGATGCCATTAAGAATAAAGCCGTTACGACCATCGAGTTCTGATGTATCGAAGCTTCTGTCAAAGTTCTGATCGCCGAAAATTACGTAGGTTTCACCTGCATCTACGATGTTGTTAGGGTTTGAACTGGGCGCGCCAATAATAAGGTCATCGATACCATCACCATTCACATCGCCTGCTGCGTTCATGTGACGGTCATAGTTACCAATGCCTGCAATATCATTGACTACGAAGCCATTAACTCCATCCAGAGCTGATAAGTTGAGGCTATCGTCGCTGAATTCCCGGCTCCCAAAGATGACATAAATATCCCCAACATAGGGAGTCCCAACAACGCGATTACCGTTGGCATCAGCCTGAGGAGCTCCAATGAGCAAATCATCGAGACCGTCGCCGTTGATATCCCCTGCACTACTCACAGTAGAACCGGAAAGATCGTTTTGATCGACGCCGTTTATGACAAACCCATTTTGGCCATTTAGCTCCGCCACCGCAAAGCCACCGCTACTAAAGTCTTGGCCACCAAAGATTACATAGCTTGTACCCGCTCTTCCATTGAAGTTGTACGGATCCCTAGCGCTGGGGTCTACATCAGGTGCTCCGATGATCAAGTCATCGATACCATCACCATTTACGTCTCCAGCATTACTTACAGAACGACCAAATCTGTCGTAACCACTGATGCCGCTGATAACAAAACCATTCTGTCCATTCAAATCAGAGCTGTTGAAGCGAGCATCGAAACCGTCTCTGCTACCAAACACTACATAACTTTCATTAGCATCACCAAATATACCTGTTCCGATAATCAGGTCATCAATGCCATCGTTATTGATGTCTCCAGCATTCCTGACAGAACCACCTGCGTTACCGCTCTCCTTAATACCGCTGAAGACAAAGCCATTTTGCCCGTCTAGTTCCGCTACATCAAAAACACCACTGCTGAAATCTTGACCGCCAAAGACTACATAGCTCTCACCAATCCCGTAAACGTTGTTTTCAGCAACTGTGGGTGCCCCAACAATAAAGTCATCAATACCGTCACCATTGATATCGCCAGCCGTACTCACAGCACTGCCAGCACGACCGGACACAGCACTATTGATGACGACAAAGCCGTTTTGCCCGTCCAGATCCGATAGCTCAAAATTACCGCTACTGAAGTCTTGACCACCAAAGACGATATAGCTCTCACCATAAATAGAATTGGGGTTGGATTCGGCAAAGGGTTCGCCGATGATGACATCATCAAAACCATCGCCGTTAATGTCTCCCGCATTGCTTACGGAACGACCGGAGTAGAAACTACCGGCACTATTGATGACAAACCCGTTACGACCGTCGAGGTCAGAAAGGTTGAGAACTGGAGCGAATGTCATAGCTGCAACTGCTTAGCTTTAAGGTGATTTTTGTTGAGGCGCCCGTAACTTGTTTCAGCATTCATTTGTATAGGACGAAGGGGCAGGCACCTACTCCTCAAGAGAGGGAAACAGCTAGAGTTTAAGCGCTGTTTAAATCGTTACGAAAGAAGACTCTGTTAATTGAGCTGTGCTTACGCCTTGCGGAATCGTAAATGTTTCCTTGCCTAAGATGATGACGTTGTTGTTGAGAAACAGTGCCTTAAAAATTGATTTTCCGCCAGACTGTTGAGGCTGGCCCCCTCTGAAGTCCATTGACGATATCAGCGTTTCACTAAGTCGTGAATCGGTGAAGCGCTAGCCCTCCTGCCGAGGCTGCTGACTACTTAGCATTAACGATCGCACGGTCACCTCAAAATTCACGTCGATTGTTCAAAACTTGACAAACAGGATTGGGTTGTGTAGCTTTGTGAGCGCACGGTCGGTTATGCCCCTTTACCGATTCGCTACCGACCCCAGCGAGTGTCTCCAAGATGGGTTTGCTTAACAGCCACTTTATTCAAAGGAGCACTACGTTGATTGAGCTATTGAGCCTTGCCGTGAGACTGTGTCCCTCCATACGTTGCTGCATCGACATTAGCAGTTCCTAAAGGAATATCACGCTGTCTGTATATTTTTCGTTCACTGAGTAATTTCGGGTGTTCTACCGACTGATGTTACTCGGAGACCGTTTATGGCTACCGGCACTGCCTCAAATACCCAGGGCAATACGGCAAGTTTCCCGACTGGGGTAAACACCACCACTTGCTCTGTTGAAGGCACCTCTGACTCCAACGAATTTTATACCTCTGGAAACAATGGTGTGATTGTTTACGGGAATGATGGCGATGACATCATCGATGCCCGCCTCGGGTCAGGAAATAACTGGCTCATAGGCGGTAATGGTAACGATCGCTTATTTGGCAAGAGCTTTGACATTCTCTTGGGCGGCAACGGCAACGACATTCTCGACGTCAGTAGTGACGATAGCGACTTCGGTGCCAGCTATGGCGACGATGATGACGATGACGATTCCTTCGCCTACAGCAGCTCTGGTTTCGACTCCGGTGGCGACGATGACGACGATGACGACGATGACGACGACGGAACCGCCTCCAAGGTACGGAATTACGTCTTTGGTGAAAACGGTGACGATGTACTCGTCTTAGGGTCGTTCAACTTTGCCTCGGGGGGTAGCGGCGACGATACCTTTTACTTCAATGGCAGGGGCAACAACTACGCCTGGGGCGATTCGGGCTATGACACTTTCTGGCTAGTCAACAACAAGCTTCCCGAGCGAAAAAACTACATCTTCGATTTTGACATCAGCGACGATACGCTCGCGATCGCTCGTGTGGGCGTCACTAAAGTTAGCGACCTTACCTTCCAAAAAGATGACGGCAATACCCTCATCAAAGTCGAGGGTGAGACAGTCGCTGAACTAGTAGGATTCGACCGAGTTCATGCCCTGAAGCGTCACGGCAACTTTGAGTTTGTGCCGCTGCGTGAAGTCGCTAGCCTAGACGGTAGTGGAAATAACTCAGCCCATCCATCTTTGGGGCAAGCTGATACAGCCTACAGTCGGGTTGCACCGGCAAACTATGCCGACGATGCCAGCGAAATTGCCGAGGGTCCTAACGCCCGCTATGTCAGTAATCGCATCTTTAACGACAGTGATCAAAACCTGTTCTCGGAAAATGGAGTGACTCAATGGGCTGGTTACTGGGGACAGTTCATTGATCACACCTTTGGACTACGGCAGGACGGTGGCGAAAATCTCCCCATTGAATTTGATACTGCCGACCCGTTAGAAGATTTCCAGAATGATCTGGGTGTCCTTAGTTTTGAGCGCTCCGCCGCCGTTGCCGGAACCGGAGATACGACTCCACGCGAGCAGTTAAATACCGTCAGCTCCTATATCGATGGCTGGGCTATCTACGGCGGTAGCGAAGAGCGTTTAGATTGGCTGCGCGAAGGTTCTGTTGATGGGGATCCGACCAACAATTCCGCCTCGCTATTGCTGGAGGATAACTACCTTCCCCGCGCTAATACTCGGGGTGATGCTGCTTCAGCCCCAACGATGGAACTCCAGGGAGCCTTAAGAGCAACCCCTGAGAAAGCTGCGATCGCTGGCGATATCCGCGCTAACGAAAACATTGGCCTGACCTCAATTCACACCTTGTTTGCTCGTGAGCATAACCGCATCGTGGATAGGCTCCCTGACTATCTAAATGAGGAAATTAAGTTTCAGGTCGCGCGCAGAGTCGTTACAGCCCAGCAGCAATACATCACGTACAACGAGTTTTTGCCTGCCATGGGGGTTACCTTAGACCCATACCATGGCTATGACGCGACCGTTGACCCGAGCCTCAGCAACGAATTCGCCACCGTAGGCTACCGAGCTCATAGCTTAATCCATGGCGAATTTGAAATTGCAACCGATGCCAGCCGTTATTCTGCCGAGACACTGGCTGACTTCGAGGCCATAGGAATCGAAGTTGAAGCAGAAGGGGATGAAGTCGAAATTGCAATTCCGCTCAATATTGCCTTTGGGAACCCGGATTTAGTACCTGATGTTGGTCTGGATTTAATCCTGGCAGGTATGGCCGGTGAGGCCCAATACAAAAACGACGAGCAAATCGACAATCAGCTGCGCAGCGTCCTATTCCAAATTCCTACGGGGAATGGCGGTGAGTTGGACGGCCCTGGTTTGTCCGAGAGCTTCACAACGGTGCAAGACTTGGGAGCACTCGACATCATGCGCGCCCGCGACCACGGCATTCCGCTCTATAACGATCTGCGGGAAGCCTATGGCCTGGAGCGGGTTGAGTCCTTTACCGACATCACAGGTGAGGATACCGAAGAATTTCCCGATGGATTGGGGATTGACGACCCCGATAGCCTAACCTTTACCGAGCTGCGCGATCGCGACGGCAACCTAATCGAGTTCGGCTCCGACGCTGCCGATGGCGAAGCGGTAGCAGGCACGCGGAAAACAACATTAGCCGCTCGTTTGAAAGCCATCTATGGCAGCGTCGACAAAGTGGATACCTTCGTCGGTATGGTTTCCGAAGTTCATTTACCAGGCTCAGAATTTGGCGAACTGCAACAGGCCATGTGGAAAGAACAATTCGAGGATCTGCGGGATGGCGATCGCTTCTTCTACCTGAATGATCCAGATTTAGCTGCGATCGAACACCGCTATGGCATCACCTACCAGCACTCCCTGGCTGACATCGTCACAATGAACACTGACCTGACCAGTAACGATATTCAGCCAAATATCTTCTACATCCCCGAAAGCCCTGTGAATGCTTAAGGAAAAGGGAGCAGCTTTGTAGGTTGGGTTGAGCGGAGGGAAACCCAACGGATCTGAAATCCTTGTAGGTTGGGTCTGTGCCTCGACGCCAACCTACAAGGGTGATGTATACGTCCTTCCAATCCAAAATCGATATGAGCTCTGCGGTAGCCATCTCGATATCAAATGGCACAGCCAAAGGTCCCAAAAACAAGCCATGAAACCAAATCAAATCTACCAGCCCTTTTTACTCCGGCTTCTGCATGGACTGACAGGGCTATTTCTAATAGGTGCCATGCTGACAGCCTTCTGGACCTATGCTGTTTACGACGGTCGCTGGGGGAGCATTCCGCTTCCCGCCTATCCAGAAATTGAAGGTATCCATGGCACCTTTGGCTTATGGACACTCCTTATCTTTCCGGCATTCGTCCTCTACTCATTCCGTCGAGGACAACAGCGACTCGTGCAATCAGATGCGATCGCTAAATTAACCCGCATCGGGAAACCCATCTGGTGGCACACATTAAACCGCTGCGTCAATACGCTAGCCCTGCTGGCACTAACGTTTGCGCTTTTTACTGGCAAGATGATGGACGAAACCTGGTTGCCCAACGGGGAGCTGGACCATCGCTGGTACTATGCTCATCTGATCGCATGGGTTGTGATGGCCAATGCGATCGCCCTTCATCTATTAATGAATGCCAAAGTAGGGGGTGTGCCGGTGTTACGCTCCATGCTGAGTTGGCGATTTCATACTAACGATAGTCCCAAGCTTTGGCCTACTCACTGCGCTACTTGGTGGTCGAATATTCGACTCAGCTCCAGACCCAAGAAGTCTCAATCATCAGTCCTTCTAAGAATTTTAGAGAGAGGTATTTTAGCCAGCCTCATTGCTGCTTGGATCATTTCTTTTCTGAGGTATCTTTAATCTCTATCTTCACGACACGTGGACTTGCCAAGCTCAGCTCTCAAAGCCTTATTTGACCAGTAGCCATAGTTTCTTTTGCTGTAAGACTATAAAATAAAGGATATAAAAATCAGCCACATTCAGATGTATTGAATATTCACACCTTCATCAGCATATTCAATCTTTCACTTCTAATATAAGGTCCGCTTACCTACACACATTTTGTCATGCCGTATGCCCTCTGGACAGGCTATGCCTACGCGAAGCGATTCCGCTCGACATGACATGAGCAATTAACTGGACTTGATATGATTTAGATGAAAATCTTTTATCGCTTTGCTGCTTCTAGGCAATCGCTTGATATTTCCTGGAAGCAGCAAAATTTGACTATGCGGTTAGTCAAATGGCATGTTGACGCAGCCTTCCTGCAGAGAATAATCAGCAGCGTAGAAATACTGGAAGCTTTGGATGCTGGGTCTCATGTCTCGACACTAATCTGCGGCGATATTTCATTTAAGGAAATTATTTCAACTGCAATTCAGGTTTCCTGACACAGAATAGATTCACGTTGAATTTCAGGATGAAAGATAAAATAATTGACACTTATTTGAAACTTTTAGCGTTTACTTTAAATCAGCTTTTTCTTCGGAACATAGAATCTTCACATACGTCAAATTACACGTTTAGACGATGACGATTTAAGTCAACAATCGTTCTTTGCTATGAACATAACTTCTGAATCCACCCAGATTTCTAAACCCGGAAATAAACCGGTCGTTAAGCAGCGATTTCGGGTCAACTCTTTTGGTCTGCAGCTGTTTTTAGTAATTATGGGAGGAGCCATGACCGCGATGGGTGCAATGGCCTTTCTGTTTGGCGAAACGGTCAAATATCAGGCTGAGGGACACATCCAAGGAACTCTCAACAATAAGGTTGATACCATCAACGAAGTCATTGATCAGGCTGAAACCTTGGCCTATGGTCTTAACATCAGTGTAGCGACCTTGCACGTCCGCCGGGCTGAGACGCCGGAGACTTATCAAGAACTAACGCGCAAGCTCTTTAAAGGTCGCCCTGAGTTCGTCACAGGGTTAGGATTTGGACAAAAAGAGTACGGTATTCTGCCAAGCAAACGGTGGTTTTTTCCCTACTATCAAGCGTCACCGTTAGTAGCGAGTTCCTCAGCTAATGCTGGTCTGACCGAGGCAGAGCTTGCCGAAGCACAATCTGACGGTCGCTATGTTGATCAGGTTGCTCCCAGATACTTCTATCCAGAGACAGAACGCTACCGCAACTATTTCTTACCGCAGATTGATCAGTGGACAACCCCTTATCAGACGGATGAGCGGGGTGTGCTGCTTACCTACTACTCGCAAATTTTCGATAATGCAGGTGAGTGGATAGGGACCGCGGTCATCGATGTTGATGGGACTTATCTGAGTCGGGTACTGAAGGAACCGGTCTTGCGGGATGGCGGTGAGCTGATGCTCCTTACGGCAACGGGCGACGTCATTGCGAATCCATCTAATCCCAGCGATTTAGGGACCCAAACCTATGAAAATATCCCCGGACTTGAGGAAATTTGGGACCAAATCGGCCTAGAGGCATCAGGATTTTTAGAAGGTGAAACAGGTTACTGGGCTTATACTCAGATTCCTGAACGCAATTGGCTGTTAGTAGCTCACGTGCCCTATGGCGTTGTTTTTGGCCGAGTCATGGTAATTACTGTCGTGACAACGACAGCGGTAGCACTACTGCTTGCAGGGGTAATCGCGATCGCGATTAGCTATCTCAATCAACGCCTACGCCCCGTGTTGGACGAGTGCCATCGTCTATCCGAAATTGATGAAGCGATGATGGAACAGCTGCAAAATAAGGATGAACTTGAGCAGCTTTCCTTGTCTTTCTTTCATCTGTTAGAACAACTGACACAGCAGCAGCCGGTTTTGCATCAAGTGCGATCGCTAAAACATGTGGTCATGGCAACAGCTGACGAAGAACAGCAGCAGTCTCAGCTGATCACTCAGGTACAGCAGTGGATGAACACGACTGATGATTTATCGCAACTGTTGGCTGAGCAAGCAAAGACGATGGAAGAGGCTGGGAACGCCACCTATGCAGCCCTTGAGGTTGGGCAACAGAAGATAACATCGGCCATGACAGAACTAGAAACATTTCGCCGTCATACCCACCACTTGCCAGAGCAGATGCAGGATCTGTTGACAGCAACTGATCGCACCACGCAAGCAACTCAAGAGCACCATCACTTGATTAATCGTGCCAAGATGTTGGTTCTCAATGCGTTTACCTTGTCAACCCGAGCATCGCAGCAGCAGAATACGGGCGAATTTAAGACCACAGCTGTTCAATTTCAGCGTCTGATTACTCAGCTGCAGCAGTTAACCGAGCAATTTAGTCAAGCTTTAGAAGCTCAACAAACTCAGAGGAAACAGGTTCACGAAGTCGGAACTGACTTGAATAACTCTTTTAGAGTCCTGGAACGACAAACACGCCACCTCACGAACAGTATAGAAGTCTCTCAAGATATGCTGGGTCGCGGTAAAGCAACCGCCCATCACGTGACTCATGTAGGGGAACAGGTAACCCAATCGAGCCAACAGTTAGGCGAACTTGTGCAAACAATTCAGCAAACGATGCAGAATATTGTTGCGATCGCTGACGCTACACGAACAAGGCTAAAAAACCGGGCATAAGAGCGTGATACGACCACAAACACACCTTGCAATCACTAGCCTTACAAACCCATATCGTGTTCACCGCGGTCGTAGTATCTCAGAAACCGGAATTTTCCATCAATATATTGATAATGAATTCTGGTTGAGAATGGTCGTTGTGTCACCCTAAAACGATGTTCGTCTTTTTGGGCTAAGTACTCATCCTGCAGGTATGGATCTCGCGCCGCCTCTTGCCGCGTCAATGTGAGCCGTTTGGCAATATATTCAGCGATCGCATCTCTGTGCTCCTCAGTTTTGATGATGTCTCTAAGGAAGGCCGTCGTGAACTCATATTCATAGATTGATTCCTTGTCTATTTTTTTCAATGTGACGTCGAGGATTGTGTTGAATTTATCGATGTCGTGTATGGTTTGGGGCCAGTAGTCGGTCGTTAGGTCAACATGATCCAGCCATTCGTGGGGGCTCGCAATCACCTGTGGATGAACAACTGCAGCATGACAGCTGCATGAGAAACGGTAGTCTTCTCTGGCCCTATCGATACCTAGGCAAAAAAAGACAGGCTCATTTTTCTCAATCACAATATGCATTAGCTCCAGAAAGGTAGGCAGTATAGCCTCACCTAGATCCTCACACGCTAAGGCTGGCTGTACCAGGCAAGGAGGCAGTTTCTGGGTGTTTTGTAGAGGTTCTCTGAGCGTACTGAAGGCTTTGTAAATAACCTGAACAAGGGGAAGCCGCCAATCTCTATCCAGCCGCCAAGGAGGTAGCTGTGGATGCTCCCACAAAACTTCCTCCAGCTCATCCGTCCAGTAAACAGTAGCGATTTTGTACGTTCTAATAACGTCTAGGTTATCGAGTAGGTGCTGTAGAAAATCATCCCTTTTTTGGGGGGCATGCCAGTTGGCCTCAGAGATCAATAGGTTCTTAGGATCAAAAACAGCTTTCATAGGAGCCCTGGCTAATCAATGCGATGATTACGGCCTCTAGAAGACTGCCGCTTCTTCAAGCCTGCTCGCATAATTTTTTCCTGCTCAGAGGCAGCCTGATCGAAGAATCCGACCGGCCAATTAGTCACACCCAAGGTTTCATCGATACAGACTTCCTCATAAATTGAACCCTTGTCAGATGAACTTACGAAGTAAATCCCAATCAGCTTTTGAAGCATACCGGTTTTGTCTTCAACAATCCGTCGTACTAGTCTATTAATAATATGGTCGCTATGGGTTTCCACCATGACTCGCTTATCAGAAAGAGCAAGTGTAATAAAATAATCAGACAGCTGCATCTGAAGATTAGGATGCAGATGAATTTCTGGCTGCTCTAATAGAAGCGTATTTCGTCTAGGCATTCTCAATCCTTCTAGGATGATTGGGAATATCTGACTAACCCCAAATCCAACATCAGCAATGCTGACACGAGTTGCGGGTGCAGAGCCTGAGCTGAGATTCAGATAGACAACTTCATTGACAACTTCCGATTTGAAGCCTTTTATATTCATCAGATCAAGCCATTCTTGTACGGCTGCCGCTAAGGTTGTCTTTTTAATGCCTCGAAAAGAATCGCTTTCGCGATCGTAGAAATAGTGATTGGCAACAGTTCTGTCTTGATCGGTCAAATAGATATAGGCTGCATTTTCACCTTTGACGCCAATTTCTGTAATTTCATCTTCATAGATATAGCGTCGAGAGGGCTCCTCCCTGAGGGGACCTATATAGCTGTAAGACGAAAAAATAGTTTGAAATATATTACTAACTCGATAAAGCGCAAATGAAAGGTCAGACAGGTCAACATTTTTCTCAGCGTCACCCCTGGCGGAAACGAACCCAATTGAAAACAGGCTAGCAAATCTAACATGAACGGATGTTAGTTCGCCCTGGCTGCTTCTCTCTTTGCGACCAATACGACTTCTGATGTTGTCCCAAATAATAGTGTACAGACCGTTGTCACTGAGTTTTACGTCAATAAACGCAGAGGATGAAACCTGACCATGGGTATCGAGGACCTCAATTGTGAATTTGAATTGTTCTACGGTAATCGCCTTAAGATAGACCTTATTTCTTTTGCTGCTCAATTTGGGAGCCTTCAGACTAATTCTCAGGCTGATGCCGATATCCTGATCTAAAGCATTTTGAATTTCAGGGTAGAGATCACGGATCAACACAATTAGGGGGACAGCGTTTGCTCTGAGCGGTATTCTTTGCGCTTCCTTAGGTAGTTTGAAAGTCAGGTCAAAGATTAGTTTATTATCAACATTGCGTTCAAAGATGATGCTTTCAAAGGATCCCAAACGCACAAGCCTACCATTTAACAGTAAGGTCTGATTTGGATTTTGACTTTCGATAGTTTGTTTGAGCAGAAGAATACTTTGCAGAATAGAGCTTTTGCCGCAGCTGTTAGTTCCACATAGGATTGTGATAGGTCGTAACGTTAATTCCTCTAAATTCTTGAAACTCTTAAAGTTTTCCAATGAGATTGCTTCTAGCATAGGCGGCTTTAGCGTTGAACCCTTTCACCTGCCAGTTGAGTATAGATCAATAGAGTTTCGGGTGTTTCATGCCATAAGTTAGGAAATTCTCAAAGCTGACGGACAGATTTTTACAGATCTTTTTCGACAATCCGCAATCCGTTGAAGCAGAGGGTGAGCTGCCTGAAATGGCAACATTCATCAACAGCGGGGATTAGCCCATTACAATAAACGAAGTGTAAACAAATGTGACGTCTCCCGTTCGATGAATTTCCTCTTCTTTCTTAAATTGCTTTTGGGGCTTGCGATCGCTGGCATCGTAGCGTACCTCCTTACCCCACGACGCTACCAGTCATCTGATACCGTTGCTGACTCCTACGACCAGTGGACCCAGGATGGCATTTTGGAATTTTATTGGGGTGAGCATATTCATTTAGGGCATTACGGCTCGCCGCCTCGGCACAAAGACTTCATCCAAGCAAAAATTGACTTTGTTCACGCGATGGTCTGTTGGGGTGGATTGGATCAGCTCCCTTCTGGAACTACCGTGCTCGATGTTGGCTGCGGCATCGGCGGCAGCAGTCGTATTCTGGCCCGTGATTATGGGTTTGCCGTCACGGGGGTTACCATCAGCCCGGGGCAGGTGAAGCGAGCTCAGGAACTTACTCCGGAAGGACTCAATGCTCGATTTCACGTGGACGATGCCATGGCCTTGTCTTATCCCGATGCCAGTTTCGATGTGGTGTGGTCGGTCGAAGCCGGACCACATATGCCGGATAAGGCTGTTTTCGCCCGCGAATTGCTGCGCGTGCTTAAGCCTGGAGGCGTATTAGTTGTAGCGGATTGGAACCAGCGGGACGATCGCCGTAGGCCCCTTAATTTCTGGGAGCGTCCGGTGATGCGACAACTGTTAGATCAGTGGTCGCATCCAGCCTTCTCCAGCATTGAAGGCTTCGCGGAACGGCTGGCAGCAACCGGGTTAGTAGAGGGAGACGTCACAACTGCTGACTGGACGCAAGAGACGCTTCCGTCGTGGATTGATTCCATCTGGCAAGGCGTAATTCGCCCTCAAGGTTTTCTCCAGGAAGGCATCCGCGGATTCGTCAAGTCGGCGCGCGAAATTCCCACGATCCTACTCATGCGATTGGCCTTTGGTCTAGGACTCTGTCGCTTTGGCATGTTTCGAGCGCACCGAGGCCGTGACCTCGCTCAGTCAGTTCGTTCAACGGCAGAGTCGGCTCAGGTTTAGCTATCGCAGCTTCCTTAAGGCGTGCATAAACGTCAGAGAGATCGCAAGTTCCGTCATCGGAGGGAAGGCGGAGGTGGTCTAACGTCTTTAGTGTGACAATAATATTGTTAAGTTATGAGAACAATCTTGTGGATTCTATTGCTATCTTTCTCTTTGGCTCAGTTGCGCTGATCGCGGGTCTCATCTTTCTATCGCTTGTATGGGGGCTTTTGTCCAAGCGACAGGCTGCAAAAGCGGCAGCTAATCAGGTTCCTCTTCGTCAAGGACAGCCGATTGCCGCTACCGTTTCGGCGATTGTTCTCATCGGTTTTTTTGTGACATCGCTATTCGTGGGTACGGAGTTTCTGATGCCTCGTAGCGATCGCAGTTCTGTCGCGGTTCAACCAGGAGTCAGCTCAAGAGGGGCTGCTGCACCGACAGAACTGGCACAGCTAGCCCGCAAGGTTGATAAAGCAGCTGATGGAGTTTATGGAGGCTTAGATACCACTAAGGACTTTATCGGCAAAACAGAAGTGCGTAAGCAAGCGATTGAGCGCGGTCGTGATCGCGCCCATGGCAAACTTAAGTCGCTGGCCGAGCGCATCCAAGCTGCAGCTGAGCAAAATCAGCCATTATCCCCTCTAGATCAGAAAAACGCGACCCACATTACGACAGGTGTGAGCTGAGGCCAAAGTTCAGGTTTAGGACTTTGGCAGTTCAGCAAACCGGGCCTTGATATCAGCGATCGCAAAGAGAGCTAAAAACTTCAGCCCTTTGGCCGTGTAGAACTCACGGCCTCCCTGCTGCCTATCAACTAGGGCCAGAATCGTATCGACGGTGTAGCCTGCGCTGCGTAAGCGCTCGACGGCTTGCCAAGCAGACTGTCCTGTGGTGACGACATCTTCCAAAACAATGACGGAGGCACCTGCAGGCAGCGTGGGTCCCTCAATATATGCCTGCGTACCGTGGCCCTTTGCCTCTTTGCGCACAATCAGTGGCGTGATGACACGATCGCTGTAAGCTCCCACCATGCTGACCGCTGTCACCATGGGGTCAGCCCCTAAGGTGAGTCCAGCCACTGCAATCGCTGTCTCTGGTAGCTGCTCTAATAACAGCCGCCCCACCATCACACCTCCTGCTGGATGCAAGGTTACCTGCTTACCGTTGATGTAATAGCTGCTCTTCTGCCCTGAAGACAGCACAAAATCACCTTCTCGGTAGGCGACTTGGCAAAACAAGTCGAGCAAGCGATCACGGAGCTCCGGCAATGGCAATGTCGTCAAGGTCAGGATTGAAGGCGCTTCTACGGATTCCATACAGAGGATGTATTGACATTGCTATTAGGCTACCAGAACAACAAAACTGTTCCTTTTCTTAAGGTTTGCGCTATAAGTGAACATGCAAATCAGGCTTGGCTATTCCAGTTAGGGGTGTGGAGGGATTAAGTGTGTACCTTGCAGAAGCAAAACTGATTTGGTTTCGCCCTATCCTACTGGGTTGGTTTGCCTGCTCTTCAGTGGAATGAGGAATTGTGAGATGGCTAAGTTATTAGTGCGTTCTTTGAGTGTTACGGCTGCGATCGCGGCGTCTTTTGCAGTCGGATCGGTGGCTGTAGCACAAGATGCTCCAGGCACTCGGTCAGGTGATGTGCCGGAAGCGATTAACGAGATTTACTACGGCAACACAGGTCCCTATTCCAACAACCGCTCTGTCTTTAGCTATGGCAATTTGATTCTGGGTACAGGTGGGTTTCCCGAGCGACGGGTCATGCGCGATGCTCGGGCCGTGAGTGAAGCTGTTTACTTTCTCTTGGAAGAACAAGCCACCTCAACCCCGACGATTCGCGTCCCGGATCTTTTCAATCCTTACAACACGTCTGTCCAGTTTCTACCAGCCGGACAGCCCAACGTTTTCCTATCGGGAAGTGAATTTATCTTTGAGACCGCTCTACCAACACCGTAGTGTGTAGCCAGGCCTGGGCATCAGCGCTAGGATAAGCTGTGATCTTATCCAATAGCGCTGCATGTCTCCTGTTTCCTGTGCGATCGCCTTAGGCAGCAACTTGGGGGATTCTCCCGCTATCTTGCAGGGAGCAATCAATCAGCTGAATCAGCACGACCATATCACTGTAGTGGCCTGCTCCAGTGTTTACCGAACGGCTCCTGTCGGCCCTCCCCAGCCTGATTATCTCAATGCCAGTACTGTGCTGAAAACTGCACTGGCACCAGAAGAGCTGCTGCGGATACTGCTGCAAATTGAGGCAACGTTCGGTCGGGTACGACGCGAACGTTGGGGGCCGCGTTTACTGGATTTGGATCTGCTGCTGTTCGGTGACTTAGTGCTAACCCTTCCCACGCTGCAAATTCCTCATCCCCGTATGCATGAGCGATCATTTGTGCTGATTCCCTTGTCTGAGATTGCCGGCGATTGGATTGATCCGATTTCGGGTAAAACGATCGCGCAGTTAGTCCAGCGGGTTTCGAGTGAAGGGGTCCAGCGATCGCCTGAGTATCGCCTCGTATCGGGCTCCACTGAATAAATAGTGGCAGTGAGCGAGCGCCTGCATAGTCCTTGACACTTCCTTTGCTCTTGCTCAGGATAACTGTTTTCTGTCTTCTATCTTGCCCTGCAAACTACGAAATTCATATGCCGTTTGGTCAAGAATCCCCTCAGCTTCTAAAACAGCGTCTGTTCTATAAGGGACGCAAGTTTGACTTTGAAGTTAACCATCTGCGATTGCCTAATAAGGCTGAAGGTGATTGGGAATGTATTCGCCATCCAGGTGGGGCCTTGGCCGTGCCTTTCACGTCTGAGGGAGAGCTAGTACTTGTTCAACAATATCGGTTTGCTGTTCAGGGGCGCTTGCTAGAGTTCCCTGCCGGTACTATTGAGCCTGCAGAAACACCCGCAGAGACTATCCAACGCGAGATTGAAGAAGAGATTGGCTACCGAGCCAACACCTGGAAATCATTAGGCAGCTTCCCCTTGGCACCAGGCTATTCGGATGAATTTATCTATGCCTTTCTAGCAACTGATCTAGAGGCGATCGCAGTGCCTCCCGCAATGGATATCGATGAAGATATTGAAGTCATCCACATGACGCCAGCAAAATTCGAACAGGCTATTTTGCACGGAGAACCTATAGATGCTAAATCAATCGCCAGTTTCCTAATGGCGAAGCCCTATTTGAAACAGCAAGCTGCATAGGGGATTTCCAGGAATAAAAATACCGGACTGCGGTGCATTACGCTCCGCTAATGACACCCTACAGTTGGTAAATTCTTTCCTGGAAATCCCCATAAAGTGAGTAGGAAATCCCCGCCAATTTGGATATTTCGGAAACGCTGATCAAGCAGCTTCTTTGAAAATCCTGAAATGGCGGGGATGTTTGTAGTAATTTACCTGAACCGAAAAGTCTTTGGAGGATATGAGTAATCCTAATGCAATAGAAAGTATGGAGTATTTTCCAGATAGCAGACTTCTTAAAAGGACGGTATCTCCCAGTGGGTGCTACACGCTAAGGTCTGTCTCGAGAATATGAGGCATAGAGACCATCTCAGCTCTCTGAGGCGGTGAGAAAAAGATCGAGGTCGCTAAGCTAAGCAAAGATAGGACAATTGCACCTACCATAAAGCCGACAATTTTGTCCTGTCCTAACTGAGTTGCTTTATGTAGCTCGAGTGTTTCGACTTTTTCCTTTAATGCTCGAATTGCCTCCTGTTGTGTTTCTAAACGATACTGCTGCAAACGGGATTCTGAATGAACTTCCTGAGCGAGTGATTTTAGCGCTTCAAAACTGCTGCCAACTCCAGAACTAATAGAATTTATCTCTGATTGCGTATTGAGTAAAGTCACTTTCCTGTTTCCCTGATGGTTGATGGTTCCATCCTAAAGAGTGGAAATTGGAACGGTAATCAGGAAAGGCAACCAAGTTTGTATCTATCTGGTTCCGATATCTTTATCAGTAGGGGTGACACCCCCCCATCATAAGAACACGGAGTTATCTATCGCGATCGCAGGCAAAATTCTCCAGAATTGTACAGAATTTACTGTTCCAGTCTGCCACTGCCCACTCCCTAGTCTCCCCAACTGGACCTTGAGGAACTGTTTCCTTCTCAGGCAGTCAGCATCAAAAAACCTTGAACGCTTTTCTAGCAGGCGCTTTCACGAAAAGGGCTGCAAATTTTCCAGGCGTCTACTAGGCAGCCTCAACCTATCCGTGTTTCAGCGGAAGCATCAGCAACTGACGGGGGTACTTCTACTGAGGTAGCTATTCGTGCTTTTCATGAGAAAGGATTGCGTATTAAGCACGCAATACTAAGCTCCCTAACCAATTTTTCAACCTTCTCGCAGCCATAAGTAAGAAGGCATAGAAGTACCCGTAAAGTCTAACTTTACCTCTGCTTGATAGTGTTATGCCAAACAATGAAGCAACCAACTGTGATAAGACTCACACTTATTTGCAATCTCTTGTAATCTCGGCGGAGTTTGCAGGTATCCTTTCTTAGAATTCAACTAAATTTTGACTTTCGCAGTGTGTAGCATCAACTATGGGACAGATTTTTATATCAGCAGGGCACGGAGGGTTAGAGGATGGATTATCTGACCCAGGAGCCACTGTAGCAGACACCACAGAGGCTGCTGAAATGATTGGCATTCGAGATTTGGTGGTGCCAGAGCTAAAGTCGCGAGGATTTGAGGTTTTGGCGGTACCTGACGATCTCAGCAACGAGCAAACGCTGGCTTGGATTAATGCTCGGTGTCGCTTAGATGATGTGGCGCTGGAAATTCATGCAGGAGCCGTTACTAGCCCTGGTGCACGAGGAGCCAGTGTCTTTTACATTGCCAAAAATTCAACCCGTAAATCGCACGCCGAACTCTTGCTGTTAGCTTTGCTGAGGCGAATTCCACAATTGCCTAGCCGTGGCGCCAAGCCAGATACGACCACGGGCACTGGGAGCCTGACCTTCACTCGTCGCATCAACTGTCCATCGCTATTTATGGAAGTTGGATATTTAACGAACCCTGACGATCTGGGACTGATTCAAAATCGGCGTCGTGACATTGCCCTAGGCATTGCTGATGGTATTGCGTCTTGGAGCCGCGCGGTTGCTGGCGAAAATGTCGCGAGCGAGCGAGTTTTCCCCGAAATCAACATTAGCGTCAACGGGGGACTATACGACGAAAAAGGTCTCATTATCAATAACAATGCGTTTGTGCCAATTGATCTGGCCGATCAGTTGGACGTCAGTGATTTGGTAAATGATTCAGAGGTACGGCGAGTCCGGTATCGAGGCGTGGTGTATATCAAGGCTGTCGATCTGCGCGACTACAATATCTCGATTGGTTGGGACGCGACAACTCGGACGGTAACGCTTAAAACATTGAATGCATTACCCATCTGTGCGGGACAACTAGAACGCATTATGGGTAAAGGCATTACTTCCGATGTCCAAATGCTGATGTTCCTCAAGTCTAATAACGAAAATGCGACTGACAGCGTTTTCAAAGACCTGCCACGGTTTTATCGCGAAGAAGCCGCGATCGAAGGGGTCAATCACGACATTGCCTTTTGCCAAATGTGTCTGGAAACCTCTTTTTTGCGGTTTCCAGGGAATCTCAAAGCCGAGGACAATAACTTCGGCGGTATCGGGGCTCCCAGCGGTAACACCACTGATATCTCATTTAACAATCCTCGCATTGGGGTACGGGCTCAGATTCAGCACCTCAAGGCCTATGCCAGCACAGAGCCTCTGGTACAAGAGGTGGTTGATCCACGGTTTCGGTTTGTCCGACGGGGCGTAGCACCGTTGCTGAGTCAACTGAGTGGTCGTTGGGATGCAGACCCCGAATATGGTGAAAAAGTAACGGCTATTTTGCGAAGACTCTATGAGTCAGGCGGAGTGCTTTGACATTTTGCTACTGGTTACGCCCAGAATTGTTCCAAAATGGGCACCAGATGATATCGTGATGGCTGATTTTTAAGAACCTTTCTCTTACGGATTCGGTCTAAAACTGTTTGGAGAAAGGAAGTCGATGGGTGCAGTCTACAATCGGGTTCATTCACCACTTACATTGCTTTGGCAGTCGTGAACCCTCTGTAAATCATGGGTTGTCCAGCAGATTTTGAAGATGTCGCAGTCCTCAACGTACGTGTGTTTTTCTATCTTGAAGACGTGGTTACGTCTCTGGAAAGTTTTGCCTTTGGGAGGCAGCGCGTTGCTCCTCTGGATAATAGGGTGTGTACCGGGTTGGGCCTTAGAGCTGAGGGTCGCCATTCAAGAGAACGCCAGTCAGGTAACCGTCGGAACTTCTAACACAGGGGTCGTGAGAGATCCAGGCGGTACTCCGATCGCGCAGCTGCCGGGGGGGCGATCGCTAACCGTTGCCGCTCAGGGAGGCCAGGGTAAATCCAGCGAAGGGTTTGGTCATACCTTTTGGGTCGAGCCTACTGAAGGAGGCTATGTCTTTATTGGCGATCGCTGGTATCGCGGGCGAGTCCTCGTCACCTCTACAGATAGCGGTGTAACTGCCGTTAATTATGTTGATCTTGAACACTATCTCTACAGCGTCGTTGGCGGCGAGATGTCGGCAGGTTGGCCCATCGAGGCCCTGAAAGCGCAGGCTGTAGCAGCCCGATCTTATGCGCTGTATCACCGTCAGCATGGCGGTGATTTTCATTACGACGTCACTAGCACTACCGCTTCGCAGGTCTATGACGGCGTCGAAGATGAAGCCCAAAGTACTCAGATTGCCGTAGAGTCCACTCGTGATCAGGTCCTCACTTACGATGGACACATTATTGAGGCAGTCTTCCATTCCTCATCAGGGGGGCACACCGAAAACGTCGAAGATGTCTGGAGCAAGCCTCTTCCCTATCTGAGGGGGGTTCAGGACTTTGATGCGGGTGCACCCGTTTATCAATGGACAGAAGCCATTTCTTTAGCCGAATTCAATGCCCAAATTGCCGGTGTAGGCTATCTATACAGCGCCATACCTCAGCGGACATCGCCTCTGGGACGCGTACAGGAGATCTTGCTAGAGGGCGATGGCGGATCGCGCGTCTTGACAGGGAACGATTTGCGCCAAGCTCTAAACCTGCGCAGTACGCTTTTCTCGATCGATATCTCAGGGGATACCGTATACATTGCTGGCCGAGGTTACGGTCATGGCATTGGGATGAGCCAGTGGGGCGCCCATAATATGGCGGAGGAAGGCTATTCCTATCAGCAGATCCTAGGGCACTACTACCAGGGTGCTCAGCTGGCCACGATTGAAGTCTACTGATGCCCTCTTTACTCCTTCACTCCCTCAACGGCCATCAATCCCCAAATCAGACCAAAGCGAACGCGCTGTGAGCGCTGGATTTTGTATCCAGTAGCTGTGAGAAAGGTATGAAGCTCGACTTCCGAGTAGCATCGCTTATGGGCAGGATCAAGCCATCCCAATACCCAGTCACAAACGCGGCACACTAGAAAGTCACGGCACCAGTCCAAGATGAGGACTCTACCATTGAGGTTGAGTACGCGCTGCATCTCAGCTAAGACCACGTCTGGCTGGTCGAAATAGTGAAAGGCATTAGCACACACCACGACATCAAACTGGGGCGTTTGCCAAGGTAAAGCGGCTGCCGAAGCTTCTTGAAACCAGGTATTGAATGCGTTTTTGCACTTTTGTTGAGCGATCGCCAGCATCTTTGGCGCAAAATCCACGCCGACAATACACTGCTGAGGTCTTTGAGCCGTCAATAGGTGCTCAAATTCGCCAGTCCCACAGGCAACGTCCAGTACGCTTTCCTGGGGCGTAATGCGTGCCCAATCTAGGAGAAAGGCCAGTGTGTTTGTGATGTAAAACTGCCAGCGCTGATCGTAAATATCGGCTAGGCGATCGTATTGCTGCTTTACAAGTATCTCCACTGGAAGAGTCCTAAGAGTGCGATTGCTCTGACTGCCTCAAATACAATCGCATACAGATGGCTGAATCTGGGCAAAGGCTGCTAAATTGTGTCGTACTCTGCATTGTTGTGGGAGCCGCTTGACGGGCTATTTGCTCAAATCCTAGTTTGGTAAAGAACTGGTCAGCCGTATTGGTCAACAGATAGAGTGCCTGCATTCCATCAGTTCTGGCTTGGTCAATCAGCAGCCGACACAGCAATAGACCGTATCCTCGCTGGCGGAAGGGAACCGCGACAACCAACGATCGCAACAGCCCGTCATCCCTGTGTCGTTCAATTCCCCCAATTCCTACCACTGTCTCATGATCCATGCCCAAATACAGGCAGCCAAGGATCTGTGAAATATCTTCCGTCGGCAAATTGCTCTCACCCAGCCACTGCTGAATTAAAGGCAAATCACTCGCTATGGCAGTTCGCAGTTCTAAAACGTTAGGCGCTTCAGACATCCTAGCCTCTCGCCCCTTCCTATTCCCTGTTGCCTATTTCGCCTACTCCCCCGCCGGAACAGAGGTCACCAACTCTGTCAGCGGCTGAGGCATTCCTTCTAATGTCGCTTGCCCGCCTAAATAGATGTCTCGAATATCGTCGGGCAGAGCCGCTTCCAAATTTTGCGCGGCTTGGCGGAGACGAACCGTCACTTCGGCAGGCGGCATGCGTTCGCCTTCGGCTTGGAGATAGGCAGAAATACGCGTCTCGCTCCAGCGAAAGGTCTGGGCCATGACAAGAACCAAGCGCTCTAGCGGATCCAGTCGATCCAGAGCCCGCTCGACATAGCACCAGAGCGGGGGTGAGGCTTGGGCTAGAGAGTAATGAATGTTTTCCACCTCGGGCAATGTGGCCTGATTGATGCAAACGGCGGTCACATTAATGAGCCAGCTTTGCAGCGAGAGCGATCGCCCCTGTGAATCTTCACTGTTAGAGGATTGGTCGGCTGGAGGGAGTTCTAGGCCACTCAGCTCGTTCAGAATATGTCGCCAGGTCAGCGCAAAGAGATACTCACCTTGAATGGGAGAACGGGCTGAATGGCTAATCAGCGTAAATACAACGGGGCTATAGCGGCAAAAAATCGTCGTAAAGTACTTCCCGACCGCTGGCTCTGCCTTAAAGCGATTTAGCAATTCGCGATCGCTGAGGTGCCCAAGCTGTTGGACGATAGCGTGATTACATTCAGGAAAACTGGGGATTTGCACGACGTAATTTAAAGATGAGTAGCGACGATAGCAATGAATCAATCAACGGCGCTCACTGGCTCTAGCATTGGATAACTTCTGCAGAGCCGTAAAACTCCTGATAGTTTAGCGGCTCTAGAAGATAACCGAGCAATTGCCACAAAATGCAACAGAACAGAACAAACTGTTCGATGCAAGTGGGCCAAGAATCACTTGCTTACTTGGAGGGGAGCATAACAGCAAGAAAGTACTCTACGCTGCCCGCATGGGAAACCGCGCGAGGCGCATTGAGCCTCGTGCAAAAAGCTGGACGCCGCCTCGACGACTCATTCATCCTCGCTACTCATTCATTAGAGATCCAAAACGACCTTCGAAGTACGAGGCTTGGATACACAAATCAAAACAGAACCTTCGTCTGGAGTTCCGGTGGGGGGTTCATCGTAATCGACCTCGCCCTCTTGCAGACGGCACATACAGGTGAGGCAGATGCCGGCTCGGCAACTGTAGGCGGGGTCAAGTCCTTGCTCTTCGGCAAACTCTAGAAGCGTTCCGTCGTTGGCTGACCAGGTAGCTGTTTTACCCGATTTGGCAAACACCACTTCAGCCGTAGCCAAACCTCCATTCTGGGAAGCATTAGCAACCGGGGCTTTAGCGCGAGGTTTAGCAAAGGACTCGAAGCGGACTTGACTCTCAGGCACGCCCCATGCGCTCAGACCGCTCCGTAAGGAGTCCATAAAGCTAGGAGAACCGCAGAGAAAATAGTCGGCGTCAGTTGTGCCATAGCGTTTTTGAAGTTCAGGAGCGACCAAGGACTTTACGAGTTCAGTATCAACATAGCCAGTGCTGTGGTAAGTGCCTTCATCTTGGGGACGAGGACGGCTGTAACGATAGTGAACGCTGAAGTTGGGGTTGTCAGGAGCGATCGCCAGCACGGATTCGCGAAACGCATGGAATGTACTGTCGCGTGCTCCATGTATGAACCAGATGGAACGACTTGGGTTATTCGCGATCGCAGCTTTAGCCATGCTGATCATCGGTGTAATGCCCACACCATTGCTAATTAGAACGGCAGGGCGATCGCTCTGCACATCCAAATAAAACTTGCCTGCCGGAGGCTTGGCGGGAATGATGGCCCCCTCTTCAATCTTGTCGTGCATAAAATTAGACGCAACACCTGGGGGGACGTCTTTGTCTTTAGGGGGACCTTCCCGCTTAATAGACAGCCGGTAGTAGTCAGAGCTTTTGCCATAGTCCGATAACGAATAGGTGCGAATTACAGGACGTGGCTGCTCTGGAATATTGAGCTGAATTGTCAAAAACTGACCTGGCATAAAGTCAGGAATGGATTTCCCATCCTGAGGCTTGAGATAGAAAGACGTAATTTCCTTACTTTCTCGAACCTTCCGTGCTATCACGAAGTCCCGCCAGCCTGTCCAACCCGTTGCGGTCGTCGTTTGCGATTCCGGATCGCGCTTAGGAGACGTTGCTTTCTTGGCTGCTGTGGGTTTTACCGTTCCGCCGTAAACAGCTCCTATGCCCAAACCAGCCAAGCCTGCATAAACGCTGATTTTATTGGCAAGGGGATCCTCAAGTTGACTTAACCCTAACAGTCCTCCGGTCACAATTGTTGCAGCAGAGGCTCCCATAAGCCCTGAGGTTACGCTGCGAGCTAAAGGATTCTGAATACGTTCGAGAATATCGGCCATAGTTAAGGAAGTCTCCTCGCTGCAGGGACTGAACAGTAGGAATGAGTCGTAGTTAACGGAAACTCATCGAGAGTATGAAGGGGACACCTGAGGACACCCTGAGATATATCGGAGTTTTCTCACAAATCACTAAAAGCATAGTTTAGAGAAAGTCGAATGCTCCGTCTGTTCAATAAAATCGCAAAAAATCGCATGAGCACTTCGTCAGATCAGCCAACTGCCCGACTCTATCGGACCTTGGGACTTAAAATTGGCAGCAACAACGATGCATCGACGGTACGTCGAAATCAGAGCATGTGACGCGATCCATTGCTGGATTGATTCCCGCAAGTGTCTCAAGATTAAAGTCGTAAGCAAAGTCTGTCTAGAAACCAGATCAGGAAGCGCAAGGTCAGAAGGAAGCGACCGCCAACTCTGACAACAGCTGAGTTGATAGCACTTGGGTTAAACAAGGGAAATTAAGCTGCAAACGTCAGAGCGCGCGGCTGAACAAGCATGAACTGCCAGAATCATTCTCGATGAGGTTTATTGGGTCTGACCTTGATAGGCAACGGATACGTCTACCTCTCTTAATACGTCTACCTCTTTTAATCTAAGGCAGGCAACAGAAGCAGACTTGACCTCTAATGAGCGAACGTATGCGATCGGAGTAACAACGGGCCAAAATACTGTTGCAGTCAGGAGCACCAAGAAGCTCAACCAATTTTGCTCGTTTTGATAGGTACGCCAAAAATATCGATAAAAGTTTCCTAACAGGAGTAGTTGGAAGACGTACACACAGCATAGCGCTGCCATCAATAGAGTTCTAGGAGAAATCATGGATACCTATTCTGCGAGGGGACTTCACTGTTCAGCGATCGCGATCGCCAGCAGGATTCAAACATTCGGACAGTTTTTAAAACCCTCGCCAAAATGAAGATTTTATTTACTGCGAGAAGCTGCTCTGCATCTATATTCTTCTGCGTTTCTCTATAAGTAATTGCCTTAAGCTTTTATTAGGGTGGGCTATCGCTATAGGTTCTGTTAGACAGTGAGTCGAGTGCCTACGACAACACACCTTCAGCCTTTCTGTATTGGGCCAACTACTACTTGAAAACTACACCGACCGAACGCTATATCTTTATATCGCTAAATCTGTGAATGTAGAAGCCAATCTATCTAGTCTGAAAAATAACGATAGAAAAGTTATAAACAAACATTAACTTTTGAACAAACTTTTCCTTACTACTACCCCAAACGGCATGAGAAGTGGACGTAAAGCCTCACAAATCTGATGTCGACACCATTGCTATAGATCCCAACTACTTCAAAGAGGATTGATCGATACGGTTACGCGCAGCTTGGCTGCATCAGTGCTTCTAGAGTACAGAAAGTCGTTTCTAAAGACAGCCGACGTTTGAGCTAATTTGCTTGGCTGAAACCAGCAATCTAGATTGCTGGTTTCAGCCATCGATATCTATCAGTGCGTCCAATGCTCAAGACTGCCCCCTCTGAGTACGCTAGAGGGCAGCAGTGTTGAATTTTTGACAACTTAATCCATTCCAGCGTCTACAAGGGATCTACCATGCAACCTTTGCCCCCTAAAGTGCTCAGCATCGCCGTCCTACTTCTCCTGACTGATGCTACGGTGGCTCATGCTCAACCAATACCAGAAGGTGAATCAACATCAGAGGCCGTACTAATAGTGCAGCCTCGAGGCAGTGCCGGATACAGTACCTCCGGTGGTGGTTTTGATGGTTTTGGTTACATCGATGGTTTTGTGCCCCTGTTCCAAAATCCCGAACAAGACATTTGGTATTTGCAGGGGCGGGGTCGATTAGACAATGAGGGCGATCTCAGTGGCACCATGCTTTTTGGCTATCGCTACTATGACGCTGCTGGCGATCAGGTTTGGGGTGGCTATGTTGGGTATGATGGCCGCGCTACTACTAATAACTACTTCAATCAGCTCGGTTTGGGATTAGAGCTGCTTGGTGATGTAGAAGTACGGTTAAATGGCTATCTGCCGATAGGCGATTCTAGGCAGCTTGCCAACACCACGAGTACCAGCACTAGTACACCCGGCAGCGCGATCACAGAAACGACCTTCAGCGAGAATTCACTCCTCCTTGGTACGGGAGGTGGAACGCTTGCGACTCGAACAGTTCGAGAATTCGAAGCAGCTGTAGGAGGCGTTGACCTAGAGATCGGAACTCGCTTAGCAGATTGGGAGCAGGGCAATTTGCGGGGCTACGCTGGTATTTATTACTACAATCCGGCTGGAGCTGACGACGTTATTGGGGGTCGTGTACGACTCGAAACAGACCCCATTCCCGAGTTGAACTTAGGCCTATCTGTATCGAGTGATGGTTTGTTCGGCACGAATGTAACGCTTCAGGTAGGGGCAGCCTTTGGTGGAGCACCTCAGCGCGAGGCTACTGAAGATAGTAATGTGGCGCTTTTGGGTGAGCTGGTAAAACGCCAAAGCACACTAATTATTTACCATCAAACAGACGTTGATGTCGTAACGATAGACACGACGAGTCAAGTTGTCGCTGTCAACCCAGCAACGAATCAGCCTTGGCGTTTTGTACATGTCACTGGAGGGCTCACCGGAGGCAGCGGGACAGCAGAAGATCCCTTTGGACAGGTCACAAACGCAGTAGCTGATATTGAAGCAAACGGTGATGGCATTGGCGATGACATTATTTATGTTCAGGCTGGCACCAACCCGGGACTAGAGGGCTTCGCTGTTCCTGACACAGTGCAGGTACTTAGTAGCGGTCCTTTGCAAGCAGTGGACACAGTACAGCAGGGGATTGTCACACTGCCAGCATCTGGCAGTGGTGTGTTGCCAGTCATCGACGGTACTCCGAGTGGCGTTACTGCTTTTGATATTGATGCCATGGTGGCTTTGGGCAACAACACAACTCTTTCTGGCTTTGATGTCCAGGGAAGCAGCACCTTCGGATTGCTGATTCAGGATGCTTCGGGTGCCACGGTTGTAGAAAATCGCTTGCGGACAACAGGCGATGCGGTGGATGGCGTTGTCATCTTTGCTGAAGGTCTGAATGCAGATAATGTGACGTTTACCAACAACACAGTCGCCACGACTGGCACGTCCGCCTCGGGCATTTTGTTTGTGGCCGATGGCAGCGAGGTTAATAATGCCCTAATTGCCAACAACAACATTGAGACGGACGGATTTGATAGCGAGGGTGTTTTGGTCCGTGCTGTGGATGGCAGCATCAACACGACTATTCTTGCCGATAACACCATCAATACGACAGACACTCAGGCCCAAGGCATTGTTATTGATGCTGAAGGAGATGATGTGAATGAGACTTTGATTGAGGATAATCGCATCAACACGGAAGGAGACAGTGGCGCTGTCTTGATCCGTACTTCTGGCGGTAACGTCAACGCTGTTACGGTTGCCAGCAACGGCATTAGCACCCTTGGGCAAGAGGCTCAAGGCATTGCCATTGATGCTGAGGGGGGCGAAGTGAATACTGTCTTGATTACCGACAACGCTATCGAAACAGCTGGAGAAGAGGCTCAAGGTATCCTAATTAGCACAGAGGATGGCAACATCGAAAACCTTACCGTTGAGGAAAATCGTATTGATACTGATGGCCTTAATGGTGAAGGTATTCTTGTCAATGCTTTCGAAGGGGACATTGATAATGTTGCCCTCTCAAATAACACCATTGATACGACAGGCGAAGACGCTCAAGGTATTGCGGTCGATGCGAGTAATGGCAGCGTAAACAATGTCACTATTGAAGGAAATAACCTGAGTACAGAGGAATTAGATAGCGAAGGAATTGTGATTGCTACTTCCGCTGAAAATGCTTCGCTTGACGTAACAGGCAGCCTGAACGATATTGTCATTTCGAGTAATATCGTCAATACTTTGGGCGAAGACTCTCAGGGTATCGGTGTCCAAGCAAATGGTGGAGATATTAATGACACTGCGATCGCTGAAAACACTATCATAACAATAGAAGATGACTCAGAGGGAATTTTGATCCGTGCTTTCGGTGGCAATGTCGTCAATACAGAAATCTTGAACAATGCCATCAATACTGCAGGAAATAGTGCTGACGGCATGGCTATTGTAGCGGAGGTGGTTGACGCTGATAGTGGTAACTTTAGCACTGCAGGGGAGTCTGTCAATCGCATTATGGTTTTAGAGAACACGATCAACACAACAGGTGATAATTTGGAGGGGCTCTTCATCCGTGCTGATACCGGTGACGTAAACGCTACTGTTTCAGATAACGCTGTCACTACGACCGGCAATACAACCAGCGGCATTCGAGTTCAGAATACTGGCTCTGATGCTGAAACTGTTTGTATAGCCTTATCAGGAAATAGCATTCCTGCTGTAGGATTGGGGTCCTCAGGAATTGATTTTGATAACTTCTCAGGCGATTCAACGCTCTTCCAGGTTGTGAACCAGACTACGTTACTAACCGATAACCTATTTGTGTCAGCTGATCCGATAGACATTGAGACCAATGACGACTTTGAAACAGTGTCCGTTTGTCCATAGTGCCTGTCTGTAGAAAAGAAGTTTGAGGCTGAGCTATTCTGTCTTGACTTTAGGAATAGCGCTTCCCCAAATCGATTGCAATGCTTGTAGAAAACTGCTACGAGCAAAAAGCTTTACTCGATCTGATCTTTTAGAACTCTGCTGTCTTACATCAATCGTTTGAATATCTAGTACATCACGGCAGAAGTACGCGCACCCTTCAGAATGCTGGGAAGGCTCACCCGCCGTGATTTTGAATTTTGCTGACCCTACCGTTTTCTATGTCTAAAGCTAGAGAAACACAACCAGGCTGACTAAACTGCGCCTTATCGCCTATCCTTTTTGTTCTCTAGGCAAAAAGGTTAAAGCTCTATGGCCCCATTTAAACGAACCCGGTCGTGCCAGCGCCATCGTAGCGCACCCAAAGCGTCTACGGCGCGGGGGCGAAACAAATCTGCCGGCCCATGAGTCGCGAACAGTATGATGCGATTGTGGCTGACGCTCAGCAAGTACGCACCTTTGTGGAGAAGGTGTGGACTGAATCCCCCGAAGTGTTTCCCGAAGCCATGAGCGGTGGCTATCGTTTAACAGGACGCTTGCCTGAGTCGAAAAAACTGCCTGGCATTCGGCTGCGGCAGCTCCGCATTCAAGAGCCGGTGTACAGCCTTCGCCCCAGTTTAGTGTTCAGTGACATGAGCGGGACGGTTGAGGAACTAGAGCATCCCCTCCTCTTACTCTCCTGAGGCGTTCCTTGTTGGGTCGTAGCTGATTGACGGACAAAAGTTCCTCTTGTAGGTTGGGTTGAGGTGACGAAACCCAACACCAGCAACGGTTTCGTTGGGTTACGCTGTCGCCAACCCAACCTATAGCAGAATGAGGACTTCAAGAGTTTTGTCAGTCAACCAGGGTTCGGTAGTACGGTCATTCTTCAGCAGATGCTCTGCTCTAGCCAATCAAAAATTTCGTCTAGCTGGTGAATCGTTACAAATCCGTACTGCCATAGCACCACTGGTAATACGTGCGTTGCCGTACCCGTTCGACGAAGGCTGAGGGCGATCGCATCAGCTGGGATGAACATTTCCTGCCGCAAAAACTCTATCAGTTGACTTTGCCTGTTCATCAGCCGTTTGTGAATGCACCAATATATTTGTAGAGTGTAGCGATAGGTTTTCGCTTGATCCCTGAGCATACGGGTAAGCGTTTTGAACGGCAGAAGAGGAAAAGTCAAGGAATTCGGATTTCCGACTTTTGATTTCCGGCTTCAAACTTTATCGAGTCACCGGCGAATCCACATAAAGCATCGGCTCTTGCATTGTGAATTTTAGGCCATGTTCAGCGAAGCTGGCGGTAATGGTTTCATTGGCCACTTCAACCAAGCGTTTGCGAATATCGAGAGTTCCTTGACTAGAACTCAGCAGAAAAAAGCTCACCCGAGCCCGCGTACCTGGCTTATCTTCTGGTTTGAACAGAAAGATTTTGACGCTGAGCGGCTCCACTCCCAGCAAATTACTAATAGCATCGTTCACAGTATCCTTGACTAATGCCCGCTCAGTATCATTTAACGTTTTGGCAAAATCCAGGTACAGCAAAGACATTACCTTAGTCCCTCTAGAGATATTCTCGATATCCTTTTTGACCATGACTGAGTTGGGTGCAATGACCAACGTATTCTTTGCCGCCACACGAATTTTGGTGGAGCGCAGCCCAATTGCCTCAATGCGGCCATAGACATCATCATCTTTGGGATTAAAGTTTACTCGAACGTATTCTCCCGGCATGTAAGGACGATCAAGATACAGCACAATTGAGCCAATAATTTGAGCAAATGTTTCCTTTGCAGCAAAGGAAATAGCTAGCCCCACAATACCCAAACCGGCCAATATGCTAATCAAATTAAGACTCTGTGTCTGAGCAAAGTAAACGACTGTGAAAAACACAATCACAGCATTCGCTAAATTGCCAATTACAATGACGAAGTCATCAGCGTCATAACCAGCGCGCTTCACAATAGTCACGCCATAAATCTGAAGAATCTGCCGTACCAAGCGCGATAAGAACCATCCAGTTGCTATCGAAAAGGCTAAAGATAGAAAGAAATTCGCAACTCCATAGAGTCCTTCGTAATTGCGAAACTGACCTAGTGCAAGGAGTGTAAACCCTAAGAATAATGACCTTACCAGCGATCTCCGAATCGGCTTGAGCACTTTTTCATAAGCAGGTCCAATTTTTTGCGGGGTAAGACGCTCGATAACACCTTTCAGAAGGAAGGGAACTAATCGCGATAGTATCCCCGCACCGATCAACAAAATTATAAAAATTATAATCTTCGTTCCAAGGGTCAGCAATCCTTGCTGAAATTCAGCATCGATTTGGAAGAGTTCTTGAATAATATTCCGAATATCCATTCTTACTTTTCTTGCCCTTAAAGCGTCACTGGAGAATCGACATAAACGGTCGGTTCTTCCATCGAGAACTCAAATTGATGGTCGCGTAATTCCTTTCTGAGCGATTGACTCGCCACTTCTAACATGCGTTTACGCAGATTAATCGATGATTCATTGGTTCCCATAACAAAAAAGCTGACCCTAGCACGAGTACCCTTTTTATCCTCGGGTTTAAACAAATGAATTCGCGTACTGCCTGGATCAACACCAAACAAACCTTCGAAGCTCTTGCCAATCGTCTGGGAAACTAAAGCCTCGGCAGTCTTATCAAGTTCCCGCGTAAAATCAACGTAGAGCAAAACCATAACTTTCGTCCCACGGGAGATATTCTCAATGTCCATACTAGACATGAGCGAGTTGGGCACAATTAAAAGCGTATTGCTAACAGCAAGTCGAATTTTTGTCGAACGGATCCCAATGGACTCAATCCGTCCATAAATATCCTCAGCATTGATATTAAAATTAGCTCGAATATATTCGCCGACGGTGTAAGGACGATCAAGATAAATCACAATGGTGCCGATGACCTGTCCTAAGGCTTCTTGGGCGGCAAACGCAATACCGGCAGCGCCAATTCCTAGTCCTGTCAACAGAGCCAAGAAATTGAAGTCACGGGTTTGCGCGAAGATGGTCACCGCAAAAAAACCAATCAAACAGTTAGCAACATTTTCAATAATCAATACAAGATCATTAACTTCATCGCCGATACGACCCAGCAACTTGACACCATAGAGCCGGATGAGCACTTTCACTAGCCGCGATACCGTCCACGCGATACTCATGGTAACGGCTAAATCAACGACGAAAGAAGTCACCGAGTAGAAGCCACTGTAAGCTCTCATAATGTTGAGACTGACTGAGATCAGAATCAACGTTACCGCTCTCGAAAAAGGCTTTCCGACGGACTCAGAAATGGCTCCGTACTCCTTATGTCGATCGCTTGATTTGGCAGCCCGGTTCAGAATCGTTCGAATGAGCCACGGCACGCAGCGGCCTAATATTAAAGCTATGAAGACACAGCCAAGCAGAATCGCGAAACGAATCGCTATCCAAGTTAAGGCTGTTCGAGCATCTTCGACCGATTCAAAGCCAAAATTGTCCAGCAATATTGACTCAAAATCGAACGTATTGAAAAAGTCTGGTAGCCTCATATTCCTACAAACTAACTATCTACTTACCTTAATCGTATTCAGAGTCTCAACTCTGAGAGATAAAACATTCGTGCTTGAAGTGAATACGGTTTATCAACGCTGATTCTCTGAAACTGATGGGCGGAAGAAACTGATGGGCGGAAGAGCGCGATCGCTAGATATTCATCGGTGATGTGATATTTACAGTGCCTTCTTCAATTTCAAACTCAATGCCATAGTCTTTGAGCTGCTGTAACCGTCCCTAGCGTTGCTGTTGTGGGAGCAAAGAAGGGGGCTCTTTTCCAGTTCGTGCTGCCAAGCAGGCATGAGTCAGGAAATCGAGGATGTTTTTGCCTTGAGCCTTGAGCGAGGTAGTGACGGTGAGTAGTCGA
>JBHJHM010000070.1:0-18172 GCA_050330865.1 Leptolyngbyaceae cyanobacterium | reverse complement strand
CATCAAGTTTAGGAGACGATAAACTAAGGTTTGGGCGTGAGTTGCAACCATCATTAGACCGTTGGTGTACCACGCCTGTTTTCTCAGATAATCGGGTATTTGGGAATACTGTCTCATCTTGAGATACTGCAAGATCTGAGTCAATAGCTTTTAGCCCTAATCAACCAATCATGGTTTCTGGAAGTGATGATTGCTCAATTAAGGTGTGGAACTACACAACGGGCGAGTGCCTGAGAACTCTCAATGGACATGGTAAAGCGGTTCACTCGGTAGTGTTTAGTCCCGATGGTGAAAATTTAGCGAGTGGCAGCCATGACGAAACGATTCTGCTTTGGGAGACTGATACTTGGGAATGTCTAAGTTCTTTGCGATCGCCTAGACTTTACGAAGGAATGAATATAGCCAGAATACGGGGTTTAACAGAAGCGCAGAAAATCATGCTGAAGGCGCTGGGAGCAGTAGAATCTGATGGCTAAACGAGAAATGTTTTAGTTATACAAGCATCTGCCATGGTTAGCTGAATCGAAAATTGGTCGCCCATATCGGCATTAAACTTGAAGGCAAGTTCTTTATTTTCCATTTGGGCGAGGAGATGGCCTACTGTTCCACCATCTTCGTTTAGCAGAACCATACACAGACCAGAGGGCAGGAAATCTGATTCGTTTTGTGATCTCAATTCGACGGCAATTCCTAGCTTATTATCTATATGTTGGGGTTGTGTATTGGATGTGGCTGACTCCTCAGAATCTTGTTTAGGCCATGATCCTTCGCGAATTGTCACCATCAACATAAGTGATGATTGCTGTGTTGAAAAACTTATGGGTATACAGCGTTTCTTGTTTATTTGCTGATCCAAGTCACTCCGCAAAACTCCAACGCCTTCAAAAGCGAGTGCTTTTTCAGTACCGAGCAACTCTGTTACTGTTGTGACGCCAGCTTCAAAGATATTGTCCAGCCATCGACTGAGATGATACAGCGGTGGTGTGATCTCGGACAGAAATTGCGGCAACTTGTCCATGGAGGATAATTGATCAATCGATAGCTCACTGTCTTCTACTGAGGGTGAGAATCCAAGGAATGTAGCTTCTTGCCCATTAGGAGCTATTTGAACCACCACGTACCCGATTCTGCCGTCGATCGCTTCAGGTGGAATCTTACACATCGTTTCGTTAGGCCCAATGGGTCGGCATTCTAGAATGCCTTTGCCTTGTATGGTGAGGTCAGCCACATCCAAAACATGGCGAGCGATCGGATTCCAGCATTGATTACCAGTTAGATCCAGGGAGTAACCAAGTATCTGCAGGTAATTCTTCGCTGAGCAGACTGCCAGTGTGTTCAAATATGTTTTTCGTGCTTGCTGTACGGAAGTTTCATCGTCAGCAAATTGTTTGGCTATTTGGTGAACCCATCTGGGGATTGGTACTGAGATAGCCTGCTCTTCAAGTGTTTCGGAACTACAGTTGGTCATCATGATTGTTCTCCTTGTAATAGTTATGTTGGGTAATCCCTTTATGAGGTAAGTGCTCCATTTAACTGATGCCGATTTCTTTGCCGTACTGTTGGATCAAGGGGTAGCACTTCCGCTTAAAGAATTCAGACAATCGCGGGATCATCTTTTTGTAGGGAGTCAGGTTAAACTCCTTGGCAATGTCTTGCCACTCGACCGGTGGAGACTGCAATCTTCGTATGATCAGAACCTGGGCTGTAACATCTGGCCGCTTTCGAAAACAAACTTGACTCAATACTTTATCAGGATCAGCTTCAGCCCAACTCAAAACTCTATCCCAACGCTCCCTGGACTCTCGTCTGCCTGGTTTATATTCGAAACTCAGTAATGGATTTTGAGGCGTATTTTCTGAATTTCCTTGGGTAGAGAAAGATACCTCTTGTTGGGTATGGGTAACGAATCGATATTTATCCCGTTGAAGTTTTGCCCATAGCCTATCGCCTAGCCAAGTGGTAAATTGCTTAAGCCTGGGTTGGAACTCATCGGATTTCCAGGTAATAGCAGACAACCAAATAAGGATCCGTTGCCGTGATTTCTGGGTTCGCTGAGTTTCATCAAGCTCATTAACCCAATGGCATACTTGCTCAAGCGATTGATTCGGTTGATAGGTTATTTGGCATAAAATCCCTCCCCAGTTTTGAATGGCTTGATCTCTCCAGATCCACCCGGAACTAGAAACGTTTTTTTCTAATGGAGTGAATAGCTGAAGATTAAGCGCATCTGACGACTGCTGGCAAATATTGAGGAATGTCTGATGAAGCTGATCTATGCTTGGCTCATACTGTTCAAGGGATAGGTAGCAGTCCTGCCAAATTTCCAAAATAGATTCTTCATACCAAGATAGCGATCGCCATTCCTGTCTGCCGATCAGCTTATTTGACTTGCTGACTAGTCGATACAACTTGTTGAACTGCTCTCGTCGTTGGCAAACGAGAGTCGCTTCCTGTGAATCAGCTGGAAACTGACATATCGTTGCAATCTGGAGCCTTAATACCTGATTGAACAGATCCTCATATATCTGCGTAGATCTGATCGGTGGAATTTGAGATGCATGCTGTAGTAGGCGATTAATCACACTCTGCAATTGGCTGTTTGTGTACTTTTCAGCCGTGATATCGACCAATTGCTGCTGAATCTTAGGAGCTTCTTCGATAATGGCCTGCTGAGCAACGCTGATGGCGTTGTTGTAGGAGGTAAAGGTCTGAATCTTCTCTAGCTTCTGCGCTTCAGAGATTAATCCATAGAGTTTGCCAAGCAGATTTAGGTCTTCTAGATCGCCTGTATGAATATGGGTGACTTCATCGATATAAAGTTGAATGATGTCTAATAGAGTGTCTCGATACACAGGATCAGATTTGTTCCGAGTGAGCAAGATCTGTCTGTATGCTTGATCGAGACCCTGTCGGCGCTTGAGGCTCCCGACTGATTGCCCTCGTAAATCGCCAACCAACGGTAGATGTCTATGGTTTACCTCCTTCATGCGGCAACATCTCCATAATGAGTAACTTCCACAAATTACTGGAAATATCGGAGGCATTATTCTTGGGGACTTGAAATGTAGCCTAATGGCACTTAGAGCAACATATCTTTTACAAAAGTGGGTTGGGTAAATATGGTTTAGGAGCCTTGTCATACAGATCAGCTTCAATATTCTGGAACTGGCGTTTAACGGATGCTTGTGGCCAACTGGTTGGATAAACTGCCGTTGATCCTTACTAAAAATTATAGAGATTTGTTTCGCAAATCCGTAAGCAGTCAAATTCGGAAATGTGGATACTTGCATCATCGCGGCTGCATACAGCAGGTTTTTAATGGGGTGCTAGCGCTCAGATGACGAGTCGTTTTTCAATCGGGCTGTCCCGTTTTTGAGCGTCTTCTGGGTTTAGCAATGGGGGTATCTTATGGGCTAAAAGCTATGAAGTCTAAATGTTCTAGCTACCGCCCTTCAGGAAACCAGTACCCAATAACCAGGTGAGCTGGAAAGGGATAGCCTCTTTATTATCTGGCGACTTTAAGAAGAAGTCATGATCGGGGCTTTGGTTAAGCTCTCATGAGTGCAAAATATTGATCTTTTATTCTTCTCAAGATTTGCGAAACGCCCATCAATATTTTTCAGTAACTACTAGAAGGCACCTACGCGAAATGAATTTTGGCCAGCGTCTGCCAGTCTTATGAAACAGAGACTCTATTTAATCCATATCTCTGAAGCTAGAAGCCTTTGATAGTCAAGATCGCAGGTATTTTCGGTTCCAGGCTTACTGGCAACCGCATAGAGCATCATTGTCTATCGCTAACCCTGAAAGATGATTCAAGAAGGTTGATCATGATTGCACAAGCGAAATCTCTCAATTTATTCTGGTCTGATAGTCTCCTGGAGCCACTCGCGATCGTTCAAGATCTGCTCACAGAAATTGCTCTCGTGCCAGAAGACTTCACAGCCATTATTAGAGATGCCTTTGGTGATCATGTTCAATCGGAAGTGATGGAAGATATTCGCCAGCAATGGGCAGCCCAAGATTTTAGCGCGTTGCCAGATATTGAAGTCCGATCAAAGACAGAACTGGCAGGCGCTGTCGGAGCCTTCTCTATTGATACAGGCAAAATTTATCTGGCTGAGGAGCTTTTACAGAACAGTCAGGCAAATTTGCCAAGTATTGTCAGTACTTTGTTAGAAGAAATCGGTCATTTTGTCGACGCCGGAGTCAACCCTGTTGATGCTTTAGGTGATGAGGGAGCTATTTTTGCGGCGCTGACTCAAGGACAAACAATAACTGAGCAAGATATAGATGACTTAAAAGCTGAACATGACTTTGCCACGATCGCGCTTGATACTCAAGGCATTACACACAAAATTACAGTTGAGCGACGAGTATCGGGTAATGATGCCCCAATTGAAGACCTCAATACAAATGTCTATCAAACTGGTGAAGTTATTAATTGGCTTGATGACTTTCTGAGTGGATTAGAAGATGCCTTAGATAGCGGTATCCCAATCGATTCGGAGGAAGAAAGTAGTGGAATTTTAGGAACGAAGCTGCCGATTCTGGGCGAAGCTTTAGGGGAATTACAAGATGCAAACTCAATCTTGTCTGAAATTCGAGGCGCGATCGCAAACACATTTCAGCCGGGTCTCCTGCTCACAGCCGATGAAATTGCCCAGCAGCTCAGCGCTATTCCTTACCTTAATGTGACGACTGTTTCCGAGACGGCTGACTCAGTTGAATTTGCCTTGGATCTGAACGGGGTGGTTAATTTGGCTAATGTCGATATCGCCCCTGACCTGGGATTATTGGATCAATTTGGTTTCAACATTGATGGCAAAGCCACCGTTGACCTGACCTATGACCTGCAGGGACTACGATTTGGCGTGAATCAATCTCAGGCATACGTCAATCGAGACAGTTCTGATTTGAATATCGGAGTGAATGTGGGACTGCCTGAGGCAGGATTATCGGGTCAGCTTGGCTGCATGGATCTCAACCTCACCACAGCCCTACCCGAAACCCTCGGATTTGACTTTACTGTTGACCTTGATGACTTTGATCACAGCCTGGACTTTAGCCAGCTAGGTGAGATTTCCCTCTTTAATTTTGAGTTTGATTTACCCGATGGTGGGGCCATTAATTTACCGGGTATTTCGGGTGGTTTAAACCTGGATTTAGGCCAGCTAGGTCGCCTCGACTTTAGTGATCCAGACCAACCAGACTACACCATTCCCTTTAGCTTTGATGACATTAGTCTGGACTTAGGCAGTCTCTACACTGACTTCCTGAAACCCTCCCTCGATAAAATTAATCTGGTTTTTAAGCCCTTTGATCCTTTACTAAGGATTCTTAATCTGGAGATTCCAGTTGTCTCTGAACTCCCAGAGGCTAGCTTCCTAGACTTCAATAGTGATACCAAAATCACTTTCCGTGATTTGGCTGAATTTGAAGCAATACGTCGAGGATTTGACGTTGATTTTGGGCTGATTGACAGTATTGAGAAGCTAAGAGACTTAATAGATACACCTCCCAATTTAGATGGAAAAATCACTCTAGGAAGTATTAACATTGATTCCCTGAGTGAGATTGCTACAACACCTGTGGACGTCACCACGCCTGATCTTGATTTGCCTAATGGTTTCCAATTTCCGTTCTTAGAAAATCCCTTTGATGTGATCACCAATCTCATTCTTGACTTTGATAATCCAATTGATTTATTTACCTATCGTACCCCTAAATTAGAAATCCCCGATGCATTAGAAATGGGAGTGTTTGTGCCCATCATTGGGCCTCTAGGTATTGATATCGCTGGAACATTTGGAGCCAGTGCCCAATTCGGGTTTGGTTTCGATACCACTTTTCTTACCTGTGATGATACCTCCCATCAATTTGAGGATGGGTTCTACGTGAGCGATACAGTTATTAACGGTATCGATGAACCAGAAGCTATTCTCAAGCCTGGTTTAAGCTTGAAAGGAGGAGTTGATCTTGGGTTTGCTAAGGCTAACAATGGTATCAACATTACAGGAAATGTTGGACTGAATTTGCATGACCCGACTCCAGGTGATGGCAAAATTCGACTCGATGAAATCCGGTTTGATGAGCCATTTGATTCCTCTGATGTTGAGGAGATCGTTGCTCAAATTAGTTCTACCTATTCAGTCAATATACCTGGAATAATAACCTACAATCGTCAATATCCCCATTCCTCCGAAATTCCGCTAATCCAAGATGAGCCACTGAATACTGCTAGCGCACTAAATATTGCTAGCGTTTGGATTACAGCAGAACTCAATCAAATAAAGAATGCGATCGCCAACTTTAATGATGGTATTGGTTGGGTTGCCGATAATATTCCGGATGGTTTAGCGGATGCTGAGGAGGCCGTCCGTGATGCCGTCGGGGATATTGGTGAAGCCATTAATCAAGCAGGCGATGATGTCTCTGATGAACTGGCTCGCTTTGATAAGAATGTGCTGGCACCGCTGCGCGACGGTCTGGGACTGGATGACTTACTGGAAAATCCTGTCATCAAGTCTGTGGGTAAAAGGTTGAGTGACTATCGCCAGTCGATGGTGAACTCGCTGGATGTCATCAGCAACATTCTCGATGGCGATCGCAAAACCGTTAGAGTTGATGTTCGCAACCATAAAACCTTTAGTCATAAGGTTGTTGGGGATGAACTTAGGATCTTTTGGGATAGTAATACTAGTCAGCAATATGGCCTTGGTTCGGGTGCTCGACTAGTTGTTGACGTGGATGACAAGGGACACATCGTTTTTGGTGGCCCCTCGTTTGAAACCAGTGAAGTCGTAGGGATCAAACATAAGGGATATGTCCGTACAAACTGGAGGCAGGAATGCCTTGGACCTATTTGTACAGATATCCCTACGGTAGAAACAGGCTGGGAGAAAGTTGGCGAGGATCGGCAGACCGTCGAACACTCTAATGTGGGTGCTGTCCTAGCCTCCGGAATCAATAAGATCAGTATTTGGGGAACTTCCCATAACGACACCATCCTTGTTCAGGACACTATAAACAAACCTGTTTGGATTGCAGGCCGGGATGGCGATGACGTCTTGCAGGGGGGAAGCAGCAATGACGAGATTTATGGTGAACGGGGTCACGATACGATTTTGGGTGGCGGTGGCAATGACAAATTGAGTGGCTATGACGGTGATGATGTGCTGTCAGGGGGAACCGGCAGCGATACCCTCGATGGCGATGCGGGCGAGGATCGACTGGATGGTGGTGAAGGTGACGACACTCTCTATGGCGGTTCAGACAATGATGCGTTGTTGGGGGGAGCGGGGGATGATCGCCTGCTTGGACTATCGGGTCAGGATAAATTAGCCGGTAGTGCAGGTAACGATCTGCTTCTAGGAGGCGATGGTGACGATTCGTTAGAGGGTGGTGAAGGAGATGACACTCTGGGTGGTTTGGGTGGCAACGATTATTTGGCAGGCAACCAAGGCCATGACAGTTTGTTCGGAGGTGATGGCAATGATGATCTCTTTGGCGACAGCGATGGTTTTGCTGGAGAGGACAAGCTGTATGGCGGGGCTGGTGATGATCTGTTAAACGGAGGTGACGGCGACGACTTGCAGAAGGGGCAGGATGGTGCGGATTATCTCGATGGTGGGGCCGGGGCTGATGAGTTGATCGGGGGATCGGATTCGACGTCTGATGGCAATGATGTTCTCAAAGGTGGCAGTGGTAATGACCTACTCGAAGGTGGCTATAGCGATGCCAGTAGCGGGACATTTCGAGGCCGTTCTGACTTTCAAGCTCAGGATCTCTTACTGGGTGGCGATGGTGTTGATACGTTGAAGGGACAAAGTGGCCCAGATTATCTGGATGGTGGGGCCGATAGTGATGTCATTACGGGTAGCAGCGGGGATGACATTCTCATCGATGGGGGCGGTGCAGGTTTTCTATCTGGTGGCGATGGCGAAGATTTATTAATTCTCAGTACCGATGCAACCACAAATTTCTCCTCTGAAGCTGCAGGGGGAGCAGGCAAAGATACCTTTGTTGCTACAGCTCTAAGCGATTTCATTACAGGCGGTAGTGGCGATGAAGAGATTTATGGCCTGACTGGCAATGACACTATATATGCTGGTTGGGGCAATGACACTGCTTATGGCCAAGAGGGTGATGATCAACTTTATGGCTACCAGGGCGACGATTATCTTCAGGGTGGTGCGGGAGCCGACACGCTAGAGGGTGGTTCGGAGCAGGATAGCCTTTTGGGCGATGCTGGTAATGACATCCTCAAAGGTGGTTGGGGCAATGACACCTTGGATGGTGGCGCTGATGACGACTATTTACAAGGCGATAGCGGCGATGATGTACTCATCGCTGGGGGCGGGGCCAATACTCTGATTGGGGGTGACGGTGGTGATACCTACAGGGTTGATGCCGCGATTGATGATGGCAGCGTTATTCAGAACTATGATGCTCAAAACAGTGCCGAAAGTTTAATCATTGACAATCTGAATCTAACCAACAAATCGCAACTACATCGTGATTTAGAAAACGACTCGAACGACCTGATTATTGACCTTAACCAAGATGGTGCATTTACTCGATCCGGCGATGATTTGCTGGTCGATGATTTCTTTAAGCGACTCAACTCTGACGGTAGAGTGCCGTACTATCTCATTGAAGATGTGGATGGTCTTAAGGGTGAGGACATTCTGAAATGGTTTAATGCACGTCCTACCTTATCTGACTCTGAACCGTATCTTTTCTTGCCGATCAGCCAAAATCCTGTAGAAGTAGCGGGTCAAAATGTCGCATCACTTTTGCCCAATGGATCGATTGAAGATTTGGATGGCGTTGAAGACGCGATCGCAGTTACCTATGTTGATGACACCAATGGACGTTGGGAATATGCTCTAGACAATGGCCGTGACTGGGTAGAGTTTGGGGCAGAATTTAGCCTCCCAGCCAACAGAGAAGCGCTCTTGCTAGATGCAACCAATCAAATTCGATTTGTGCCCAACAAAGACTTTATCGGCAAGGCATCGATTGAGTTTTATGCCTGGGATCAGGCTCAAGACAGGCAAGCTGGAACCTTCCTGAACCTTGATGATGAATATGCAACTTATGGAGACAACAGCTCCGTAAGTGCAGCAAAGGGGACAGCTGAAATTACCGTCACCCATCCACAACCCATATTTACCTGGTCACAACAAATCCAAAAAATCGAAGTTGAAAATCCGCTACCCCCAACGAGTAATGGGAATAACTGGTATCCAAGTACCTCACTAAACTTTGATGACACCGTTGTTAGTGACAAAGACGGCAATATCTACTTGACAGGCTATACACGTGACCCAGACCATTATTTCAATAGTGATGTTTTGTGGATCCAAAAGCTAGATAGTAGCGGTCAAACGGTATGGTTGCTTAAAACGATTGAACATACGTTTTCGAACGATACAATTAGCGACTTGACTGTAGATAATGATGGTCATCTCTATATTTCTGGAGGGACACGACCTGATGATGTCGATCAAGGATATGTTGCTAAATTGGACAGCGATGGCAACGTGCTCTCAAATCGAGAAGATGGATACTTTATCCTTGATTCACAACTGAGTTCTCGAACCATAAGTACCACAGACAAAAACGGGAATTTATACTTATTGGGAGTATTTGATAGATCCTTAACCAAATATACCGCTGCTGGCGTAAGAGAATGGAAGGTCTGCACTAGCTTTGACTGTGCCAACTTATCAGAAAAAGCTGAAGAAGTAACGGAAGAAGTTGCCACTGACCACCAAGGAAATGTTTATGTGGCCACTGGATATGTTCCCTATGATGATGAAGGCTATATCGTTATCCAAAAACGTGATGCTGAAACTGGGGCTGAGATTGACTCATGGACAATTATGCGCGGGGAGTCGATTCCCAGTAAGAATTGGTCTGCTGAACTTGTGGGTTTTGCTGTTGATGATGATAACAATCTCTACTTAGCTACCCATAGTTGGATTGCAAAGTATACATCCAAAGGAACAAAGACATGGATAGAACCCATTAATTCTGTTGCTGCAGAAGCAAGCAATATGAGTCTTGATAAAAACGGCAACGTATATTTGAGTGGAAGCAATTTAGATGAAGATGTAAACGTTGCTTGGGCATTGAAATACGACAGTACAAACGGAGATTTGATATGGGCCAAACATTTTAATTCCAAGACATCTTACGACGCTGATACACAAGGGGAAATTGAGATTTCTGCTTCAGCGATTAATGTGACATCTGACGGCAGAATTTATGTGGCAGGTTCAATCAAAAATGAAGAAGTTGGCCCGCCTTATTTGATTGACACTGAGGATGTTTGGGTTAACAAGTTAGTTCCGTTTAATAATGCGCCAGAGCTAGATGCCAGTTATAGCCCAACGCTAACAGCCACAATCACAGGTGAGGCCAGTGCAGGTAGCACTATTGCCGACATCATTGTCGATGGTTCAATCGCTGAACCTGATGCACAGCTCGTCGAGGCTATGGCCATTACTCAGGTGGATGACACCAACGGCACCTGGCAGTATTCGCTCGATCGCGGCAGTACCTGGCTAACGCTCAATAACCCTCAGGAAAATGAAGCCTTACTGCTAGCCGCCGATGATCAAATTCGGTTTATCCCCAATGCCGACTACCATGGCGAAGCCACCTTCCGATTTAGAGCCTGGGATCAGGGCGAGTTTGCCGAAGAATTCCAGCTCCATAGCTATACTGGCGGCGATCAGCAAAATCCAGTCGCGGCAGAACAGTCTAACGGCAACGTGATCGTTGTCTGGCAATCCGATAGCCCTGATCAGTCGGGTACTGATGTCTATGCTCAGCGGTTTGATTACACCGGCAATCGTCTCTATGCTACAGACAGTCTTGCCGAAAGCTTCTTCCAGGTAAATCCAGACCTGGATGAGCGCGGTACTGATGCTAAACGGGCCAACCCAGCGATCGCAGTGCTCCCCAATGATGAATTCATCGTCGTTTGGGAATCCATCCCTCAGGTTTATTTGACCACAGTCGTTGGTGCAGCACGCCCCAGAGAACTCTATGGCCAACGATTCAGAGCTGACGGAGAAGCTGATGGCGATGCCTTTTTAATCGACTCCAGTACCAGTAGCGACGGCCACCAAATAAATCCAGCCGTTGCGGTTCTGGCCGATGGCAAATTTGTCGTCACCTGGGAAGCCTATGGCCACGATACTGACGCTACTGTTTCTGCCTTAGCCGATGGTTGGGCTGATGTCGGTGTCATGGCGAGTGTCGGTAATGACCTCTACATTCAGCAAGGCGACAAACTGTACAAAGGCTCCCTAACAACTGTAGGTGGGAATCAATCCCTAGCGTACTCGGTGGTATCAGAGGGCTGGGAAGGTGCGACAAGCATGACGGCAATGGGTGATTCTCTCTACATCACCGTTCCTGATGGCCGGTTGTTTAAGGTATCAACAACTGAACTCAATGAATTTGGTAACCTCAAGTACTGGCAGGAATCAGACGGCTGGACTGACGTTACATCGATGACAGCAATAGGCGATTCTCTTTACATCACTATCCCTGATGGCCGGTTGTTTAAGGTATCTACTACTGAACTCAATGAATTCGGTAATCTCAAGTACTGGCAGGCATCAGACGGCTGGACTGACGTTAGTGATATGACTGCTGTAGGGCAAGACCTGTACGTTCAGCAAGGCGATCAGCTGTATAAGGTCTCGACCACAGAGGTAAACGAAAATGGCAAGCTCGCTTCTGAGCCTGTCGCCTACGGCGGTTGGGATATCCTGGGGCAAGTCTTCAATGCTGACGGCACCGAGTTTAGTGATAAATTCTTCGTCAACAGCAGTCTCTTCGAGAATCAAGTTGATCCTGCTTTGACGGCATTAGCTGATGGTCAGTTCGTCGTTAGCTGGGCCGACAATTACAATATTCATGCTCAAGTCTTAGCTGACGACGGCGGCAAAGTTGGCACAGAATTGGTCATTGCAACCAGTGCCGTAGACAACCTGACGACTGCGCCTGAACATTCAATTACAGATTTGGGTGAGCAGGGGCATTTCCTCATCGTTTGGCATTCCCAAGCTGACAACCAAATTTACGCCCAGCCGTTTGATGCCAACGGCCAGCTCGGCGAACAGTTCCTAGTTGCTGCCAACGCTCAAAATCCATCCACCACACGACTGCACGATGGCAGTTTTGTCATCACCTGGGAGCAGAATGATGCTGCCAGTGTGGGCATTTATGGTCAGCATTATGACAGCCAGGGTAATCCTCTAGGTGCTCCCTTTAAGGCCAATAGCTACAATGCCGATGAGTACGAAAATGGTGACGCGATCGCTCTCGCTAACGGCCACTTCTTCTCCACCTGGGCCTCATCGGGGCAAGACCAATCCGGTTACGGTATCTATGGCAAACGGTTCAATTTCTCCGGTGTAACGGTTCCCCTCAACGATTATCAAACTGGCATCAGTGATAACGATGATGTGGCTACCATTACTGTCTTTGACCAAGCCCATGACCTAACATTCGACGCCGACGAAGATACGTCTACCGAAGGCAATTTCCTGGTAACAGAAGATTTAGACCAGTTTCAACTCCAAATTCTGGAAGCTGGGTTTGATGGCGTCTTGAGTGAAGCGACAGGGATCGAATTAGCCTCAGGAGCTTTACTACAGGTTGACCACCAGGGCAACGTTAGCTATGACCCCAACGGACAGTTTGATTATCTTCAGGTCGGTGAAACCGCCACGGATCAATTCACCTACGCGATTCTCTATGGTGCCGTTCCGGAAGACGCAGCTGCCAACGCCACTGTGACCGATACGGCCACGGTCAGCTTTACGATTCAGGGCATCAATGATGGACCGCTTGCGAATCAAGCGATTCCTCTCCAGTCGGCTGATGAAGGCCAGCTATTCAACTACACGCTGCCCGCAGACATATTTTTTGATCCTGAAGGTGATCCGCTAACCTACACCATTCAGCTCGAGGACGGCTTGCCCTTACCCGACTGGCTTACCTTCGACGAGACAACTCACAGCTTGATGGGAACGCCTGCTCAAACCGATGTCGGGACCTTAGAGCTAGAAATTCTGGTGCAAGATCCAGGCCAGGAAACAGCCCAGAGTAAGTTGACTCTGGAAGTGTCACCAGCCCCTCGTCCTGAGTTGGCCATGTCTGAGTTTGCGGCTCAAGTAGACTCTATCGGTTTCGATCAAAGACTCAGTATCGACTTTTACCTCCTTAACCACGGCATCACGGTGGATGAATCCTTCCAGGTTGATTTCTATCTTTCCCCAGACGAGACTATCTCAGCCGCCGATCAATACCTTGGCAGCTATGCAGTTACGAATGGCTTAGAGGGTGACGCCCTGGAAGCTGCCAGCTTGTCGGTTGTTCTTCCTGACAGCACTTTCTTCTTCCAGGATGGACAAGATGGGCAGCTTGAACTGTATGTTGGCGCGATCATTGATCCCAATAACGCTATTGATGAAGCAAACGAAGCAAATAATGCTAACCAAGGTTTGGGCGAGGATATTGACCAAGTCACCGTCAGCTTGCCGGAACCGGTTGCCCACGATGATGCCTTTACGACCCAAGAGAACACGCCCGTTATTGCTAATGTGCTTACCAACGATGAAGACCTGGGGCTGGGGTCGTTAAATATCACGCAAATCAATGGCGCTGATTTGGTCGATGGCGAATCGCTAGTCTTGCCATCTGGCGCACTTTTGACACCCTACAGTAATGGCACCTTTGCCTACAATCCCAATGGTCAATTTGAGGCTCTCAACGATGATGAGACAAGCGGTGATAGCTTTACGTACACCCTGAGTGATGGTGCTCTGACAGCTACGGCTACGGTGGCGATTGCAATTATAGGAGAGTCCAATACACTGCAGCTTTTGCTAGGAACAGATGGTGATGACAGTATCGAGGGCCAGGCCGATAACGAGTTTATCCTTGGTGGTGATGGCAACGATACCCTCGATGGTGGCGATGGCAATGACAGCCTCCGCGGTCAAATCGGCATCGATACTCTGAGTGGCGGCAGCGGCGACGATATCCTCGGCGGTGGTCAAGGCAATGACAATCTATACGGGCAGTCAGGGCGCGATATCCTCGGCGGTGGCCAGGGCAACGACATCCTCGGTGGCGGCAGAGATGTCGACAGCCTCAATGGTCACGATGGCGACGATAGGCTGTCCGGTGGCTTCGGGGGCGATACGCTTACTGGTGGTGCCGGGAGCGATACCTTCCGCTATGCACTGCTGACACAGTCGCTTCTGGCTGCAGATGGCCTGATTGAGACCTTTGACATCATTACCGACTTCGTTGTAGGCATTGACATCATCGACGGTCCCAATGCTGTCGTTGCATCCAATGTTGTTCAAGCAGGGACAGTTGCTACACTCAATGAGGCTGGTATTCAAGCTGTGCTCAACGAGACCGCCTTTGTCGCCAATGGTGCTGCCACCTTTACCATCAATTCCCGCGACTTCCTGGCCCTCAATGATGCCGTTATAGGTTATCAACAGAGTAGTGATGCATTGATCGAGATTACGGGTTACTCGGGTGATTTAGCGGATTTGGCGATTGATTGAGCTGAATCAGCTTTCAAAAGTAGAGTCCAGAGTCCTTGATGCTCTGGCATCAATAGCAAACTCTAGGTTAGTGAAATAGGCGTAGTCGGTTTTCACCTGATAACTTGACAGCTGGGTTTTTAGCAAACAGAAAAGATTCTTCTAGCCGCTGGCTCGATGCCAGCTGTTGTTGGGGGATGGCAACCATCCTGACGAAAAGGTATCACATCTCGCTAAGATTTTTATGGGATAGGGATTCCAGTGATACTACACTCTGTAGTACACAAGCCTTGTAGAGTGACATAAAAACGGCGTAGATGTCCTGGTATAACACTGCTCACGTTCTAGTGAGCCCACCCAGTGTTATGCCAAGCGTCCAAGATACCGCCTATCCCAAACTCAGAAGCAATCCGACGGAGAAAGACTTGCTCCGGCTCTACACACCAAGCCTCGATGAATTAGGCTTAGCCAGTCGCGTTACGCGGCATCCAGTCACGCGGTTGAGCTTTCTAATTTTACTGAAGACGTTCCAGCGATTAGGCTACGGGATCGCTCTAGCCCGTGTTCCAGCTAGCATCATCTGTCACATCGTCATGAGTGCTCAGATGCCGACTTCACAGCAAAATTTGAGTCAGTATGACCCCTCAGCAACGCGCAAACGTCATCTCCCCATCGTGCGCGACTATTTGCAAATTGCGGCCTTCGACCGAACTGCCCATCAAGCCATGGTGAAGGCGCTCCAAATGGCGGGGCTCACCAAACATGACCTGGTGGATCTGATCAATATCGCAATTGAAGAGTTGGTGCGACAGCGCTTTGAATTGCCAGGCTTTTCCACCTTGGAACGAGCGGCCAGAACCGTCCGCAAACATCACATGCAGCAACTCTGGCTACGTTTCTCAGCAAGCCCCAGCGCTACGCTTTGGCGGCCCCAGCCCAATATCCGTTCGGCGAGACGCGGGTTGCCCTCACAGTATTTCAAAGCCATCTCGGCTTGAAAGGCGCGGCGGGCTGGGCCACTCAAGCGGGATGCCGCCAGGCGAAGGTCTTCGACCTGAGACGCAGTGGGACGGACTGGTGGGGAATCAGACTGGCTAATCATCGGGGACAATCGTAAGGAATAAACCATGCCTACCTTACTTCTTAGGTAGATTCTTTTCTAGACATCCCCTTAGTCTGGTCTGTGCTGCTGGATAGATAGTCAAAGACGTTGGCTTCCACCACGATTTGAGCCAGGTTGTTGAAGAAGGCTTTATCAATCACCTCCGACTTCATAAGCTGCCGGACATTGGGTGTTTGCGTGCAAATGATGATACCGATTTGGAGGTGCTCGCCTTCTTTGACAGCCTTCGCGATCGCATCCATCACGACCTTCGCTGCCAAGATTTCCTCTTCTCCTTCATGAACTACCTCGCCAGAGAGCGTTGAGATGGTGTTGTCCAACTCATCAATAATGAAGTAGGTCCAATCAAACGCTGCACCATTGCGAGCACTCTTCTCTCGCTGGCGACGCAGGATGAGCGCCTCGATTTCTGCGGCCATCTTGATGGCATCGTGGTACGAACGCCAGGTGGGGGCCACGCGCCAGTAGTCTTTCCGGCTGCCAGCACTGGGGTCGTAGCGACGAATCTTGAACTTTTCGCCCTCCAGCAGTTTGGCTCCCAAGATGTTGCGCACGGTTGGGGACTTGCTCCCCCCTTTGTTGGCGGATACGCGAAAGGCACAGACATCTTTGACGAGCGCCTTAAACTTGGAAGCCTTGAGCCACTTCCGGTCAATCTCATCGCGGGTGAGGCGCTTGGTGAAGAGTTGAACTTCTGCAAAGTAGAGCAGTTTCTCTGAGTCATAGCCAAATTGGATCAGCTTTTTAGAGTCCAGCTCGTGCTGTAACCGGAGAGAATCGCCGTTGAGTTTGCCGAGGGTGTCTCGGGGTGGCTCTGGCCGCCGCGCTGCAAAGAAATACACCTCATGTCCCGCTTCGGTATTACGACTACGGTGAATGGCATCGAGGATGACACCTTGGGCGTGAGCATGACGAATTAAGCGGTTGCCCCGATGATTGTCGTAACCACCGGGAAACAGACGTGGCGCTTCCAAATCAGCGATCGCGGCCTGGTAATCCGCGATCGCGCGGTCTTTTTGCTCCACGGCTCCCTGTAGCGCTTCCACTTGTGCTTGCAGGGCTTGATGTAGCTCGGAATCACCGAGGTTGGATTCCAAATCGGCGGTGATGCCGACGAACTCTTCTTTGTCGTGCTGAACCTGCTGTAGGGCTTGGTCTCGTTGAGCGGTAATGACCTCCAATTGAGTTTGGAGTTCTCTTAGCCATTTCTCTCGCAGCTTGTTGCAGCGCTTTTCAACCGCTTGAGGAATGGTGTTGGCGACCTTCTGTAAACGGGCCTCGTAGTCGCTTCTTACTTGCGCAACCACTTTTTCCAGGATTTCTTGTTCCTGACTCTCAGCCAGCCTTTGGAGCTGCTCGTCAAAATCGGTTTCCCACTCCTCGATTGCGGCACGGGCCTCAGCCAGAGCTTTTTGCAAATCGGCAACTTGCAGCTCTACGGCTTTGATTTCCCCATCTTTTTGAGCCGTGACGGCAGCTATCTGACTGGTGGCAATTTCTCGCTCGTGAGTTCTTCCTTTGGAAAAACCCTCTTTTTGTTTGGTTTCTGCATCATCTTGCAGGAAAGCAAGTTTGCTCTCTAAATGCCTGAGTTTAGCCACCAGAGTGTTCTCTGTAGATTTAGCTGCCGCTAGAGGGGTGAACGAAAAAAAGCGCGGGACGAGAAAAAGGCGTAGTTTCAGATGAGAAGAAACCATCGAGGGACTACACCGAATGCACCTAGACTCTATCGTGAGCGAGCGCCTCAGCCAACTGTCCCTCTTTTCCCCAGAACCTCACGCGGTTGAGGAGAGTGTTGAAGAATTTGTGGCAGCTTGGCGTGAATTGGGTCGTGAGCTTCTCCAAAAGCAACTGCAAGCACAATTGGAAGCCGCGGAAGCCCCTTACCGAGGCTGTTGGCAAAGACGCTGGAAGCGTTACCATACCCCACTTGGAACAGTCACCCTAAACCGCCGTATCTATGGTGATAGGGCCGCTGCCTGCCATGGGGAGCAGGTCCTCGGGTTACCCGCTGATGGGTGGTTCAGGCAGGTCAAGGAGTTGGGCTGTGCCTTAGGAGTGGGCAGTGAGTTTGCCAATGCCAATCGTTTGCTCACCCGATGGAGTGGGGTGCAGGTGAGCGAGAAAACCTTGGCGAATCATGTCGAGGCAACTGGAGCGCAATTGAGAGGGGTCGAGGGGCATCCACCCGCCGAGCCCGTTTGCTCAGTCCGTACCAGCGTTAGTACTGCCGTCGTCCCGCCCCCTCAACGACCTGTCTTCTACATCGGAGCCGATGGGATTCATACCCCCATGCACGGTGGCGGCACCTGTGAGGCTAAGGAGCTGCGCAAAAATAACTTGAACTATTCCGATTATTGAGAAGTGGTTCGAGATAGCCCTGTCGCTCGGGCAACACTGCTAATGCCGCCATGTCCCCAACTGAGTGCCTCCGTTGCTGCCCATGCCCGTAAACTAG
>JBHJHM010000069.1:0-48310 GCA_050330865.1 Leptolyngbyaceae cyanobacterium | reverse complement strand
GCAAAATGGTTGGCAATGCTCGTTTGAGGTAGAGGTTGCATCGTCTTTTCGGAGGGTTAGCTTCAATGACCTTACCCTGACAGCATTCCTTATCCCAATGAAGCTTCTTTCTTAGCTAGATAATGATGCGATTGCCCTGTCCTATACCCGAAGCTCCAGCGCCAGAAACTCTCACCCCAGAGACATCGGTCGAGACACCCCCTGCTGAAGCTCCCAAACCCGAAGCCCCAGCGCCGGAAGCTACCGCATCGGAGACACCGGTCGAGACACCCCCTGCTGAAGCTGCTACAGGCACTGAAGTCGCGCCTGAGATTTCTACGGATGAAGACAACACAGGAATTGCACCTGAGGCGACAGAAGATACGCCCGAAGCTTCTCCCACCCCCGAAGCGACTTCCTCTGTAACTCCAGCAGTTGAAACACCTGAGGTATCTGACGGATCACTGACTGACGAAACAACTTCAAATCTCTCTGCCGCTGAGGCCTCAACAACCGAAACAACCGAAACAGGCGATTCAGAGTCTTCTACTGATGACGAAACGCCCATTGAGTCCTCTACAGCTGGCTAGTGTCCGTAAGCTCAGCTCAATCTGTATATTAGGTCAAAAAAATCCCCGGCCAAGCTGACCGGGGATTACTATCAGGGTGCATCTACCATTCACCTGTTCTGACCTACACCGATTGAATCCGGACTGCTTCATCGGGTCTTCAAATCCCCAAAACATCAAAAATAGAGCATTTTGGGTGCATCTATATAGAGAAAGCCGCTGTCGAACTATCCTTTTCTAATTCGTAAGCATGGCCAAAAAAATCCCCGGCCAAACTGACCGGGGATTGCTATCAGGGTGCATCTACCATTCACCTGTTCTGACCTACACTGATTGAATCCGGACTGCTTCATCGGGTCTTCAAGTCCCTAAAAAAATGAAGAATACTGGTCTGATATTCCTGCTAGAGAAAATGCTCGCAAGCCATTCAGACAAAAAAAATCCCTAACCGTAAAGGCCAGGGATTTTAATCAGGGTGCATCTACCATTCCTCCTTACCACTCGCGCTCTGCAAATCCGGGCGCCTATGGCTACTTAATCGAGTCTTTACACAGAAAGGGGGAGCAGGCGTTGTAATTTGCTCGTCGAGCTTCTCCAGAAGGGCGCATACTGTTCCAGGAGGGCGCATACGGTAAAGACCTCAAGCAGCCTCCCAGATTTCTGTAGTCTCGATGTCTTGAAAGAAAATGACCACTTTAAATCTGATTATTTCTGACATGGCCTGTGCAGCCTGCGCTGAAACCATTACTAAAGCTATTCAGGCGTTAGATACGGCAGCGTCTGTTCAAGCCGACACAACCACTAAGCAAGTAGTGGTTTCAACAACCGCTGAATCAGAACAAATAAAGCAAGCGATCGCGCAGGCAGGCTACACCGTAGAAACCTGCTAGAAAAAGTTTGATACGGATGATATGAAATGAAAATCGCGGGGGTAGTCTATCCCAAGTAGGAGCTAGACAACGACAATTCCGCTTCTTTAAGGAGAGACATCCCATGAAATCTAGTTTGAAATTCAACTTGCTGCAGCACCTCGTGCGAAAGAAGGAAGAGGGCGGTTTCACCCTGATTGAATTGCTGGTGGTTATTATTATCATCGGCATCCTGGCAGCGATCGCCCTACCCTCCTTCCTCAACCAGGCATCACGTGCCCGTGAAACTGAGGGCCGGACAAATATTGGTGCCGTCAACCGGGGTCAGCAGGCATACTTGCTTGAATTTGGTAAGTTCGCCGGCAGCGACACAGCAAGAAACGTCGATGCCGATCCTGAAGACGAGGTTGGCCTGTGCGCTCTTGACGTGGGTATCGGTGACTGTGACGCCAACTCAGTGAAAACTGATTTCTACGAGTACAAGCTTGAGACAACCGAGGACAATGACCCTGCGGTATCCACAGCCGACCCCAGCAACGGCGATCCTGGCGATGATATTATCCGAGCCTTCCGCGGCTGCGTTTACTCTGAGGGTGCGACGGCTATTCTCGAGAGCCCCCGAGGTGAATCGGGCGCTCCGGCTGATCCAACGGGTGCTCCTAACTGTGCTGAGAACCCAGAAGATAACCCTTAAGCATGCTTAGGGATGCGACTTACCTCTGAATATCTCTGTACTTTTGAAGGGCGAGCTTCCTATTAGCTAAATTGCATTAGCCTCGAAAACGTATATTTGAGAAGCAGGACGCGGCCTATGGCGCGTCCTGCTTCTTTCATCAGAGGTAAGTGGATAGCCACAATTTCTGTAGGGTGTGTAAGCATAATCTCACTTACGCTTACTACAAACCGCATATAAAATTCTACTTTTATTATCTACTGGTTTGCTTTTGGTCAATGCTCAATCGGTACACCCTATGACACAATCCCAAGATTGGCGGGAAAAAGTTCGGCAACAGTTTGATGTTCTTCCCTACCCAAACAGACCCCTTGAAGACAATCCGCAATCGAATCCAACCTACCTGTCATTGCATAACAGCGTCATTCCTCACTACTTGCGCTGCGGCAAAGTGATTAATACGCACGGGAAATGGATTTTAGATGCGGGCTGTGGTTCAGGATACAAGCTCTTGGCGTTGGCGTTGGCAAACCCAGGTGCCCATATTGTCGGGATAGATATTTCAGAAAAATCGGTTGAGCTAGCCCGCAAAAGATTGGACTATCACAGGGTTGAAAATTTGGTTGAGCTCTACTGTATGTCGATTGAAGAGCTGCCAACTTTGGAGCGACAGTTTGACTATATAAACTGCGATGAAGTGCTGTATCTATTGAAGGACCCTGTTGCCGGACTCGATGCCATGAAAGCTGTGCTTAGTCCGGAGGGGATCATTCGTGTCAATATGCACAGCTCTATTCAACGAGCGAGTTTCTATAGAGTACAGGAGTTTTTTACCAGTTTAGGAGGTCTAGCCGGGGCGCCATCGGACGAGGAGATAGCCTTAACACGCGAGACGATGGCTGCACTGCAAGATTGGGTTCTCACCAAGAAGCAGACATGGAAAGCTGAGTTCGAAGCGAAAGATGATTTTATCCTAGCTAACTATCTGCTTCGAGGTGATAAAGGAATTACGTTGCCTAATTTCTTCACCATGCTGCAGCAAGCTGGGTTGGAATTTATCAGCATGATGAAGTGGCGACAGTGGAATTTGGAAGGGCTCTTCAAAAACATTGAGGATCTACCCATTACTGTCGCCATGGGCATTGCCGATATGAGTATTGAAGAACAGCTACATTTATTCGAACTACTTCATCCTAAACATCGCCTGCTTGATCTGTACTGTGGCCATCCTAACCAGGCACAGGAGCCTGTAGCAGTTGCTGATTGGGACATTGAACAGTGGCAAGCTGCTACAGTCCATTTGCATCCGCAACTGTGCACAGCAGCATTTCGGGACATATTAAAAGCCGGTGCTCGTGAGTTAGGAACCATTCCGCTCGACAAGTTCCTCAAGATAGATGAGCAAACCCTTTCGGTCGATGCTTCTATTGCAACCTGCCTGTATCCCCTACTAGATCAGCCCCAATCCATGGCGGCAATGGTCCAGCGCTGGCTCCAAGTCCGTCCCCTCGACCCTATCACCCTGCAGCCAGCGGATGCTGAAGCAGCCTTTATGACTATTCAGGGCTTTTTAGTCCAGCTGGAACAAGCGGGCTATGTTCTGGTTGAGCTGGTCTAGAGAACGGTAGCTCTTGAACATGTAACAAAACCCGTAAAAAACTTGGACAAGAACTAAGTTCATCAGCCAGACACCCACTGGAAAGAACATCATGCAAAAACTGATTCAAGTTGGTCAAAAACTGAATGCTTTCACAGTCCAATTTGATGAGGCTCTATTGAATGAAATCAGGCTATCTTACAAGCAGGAGGTGCATCATACCCTAATAACTCCACAGGCCAAATCAATTCTTGAGGGGGGGGTAAGTAGAAAAGAATTGCTACAAAGTGGTGGAGAATATTTCTTGGTTTCTTACGGCAAATATCCCCTGCTGTGGCTATCGAGCAATACGGACAAAACATATCAAATTTATCGACGCTTCTTTGATGCCTTGAAAATCGAAGAACATATCAAAGCGTTAGTCGACTACGACAAAAACCTCGTTATTTACTGTGGTTTTCTGGTTGTAGGGAACCAAGCACCTAATCCCAAATGGCATGTCGATTATTTCCCAGGCGCCAATGGCTACACACTCATTACTCCTTTATTTGAAATAGTGCCAGAGCACGGAAACTTGTTATATAAAAATGATCAGGGCGCTGACAGTATCTACCAATATAGATTAGGAGAGGCTATTCTTTTTGGCGACCATTTCCTGCACTCTACTGAGCCCTATGCCCCCTCCGATCGCATTCGGGTTTTGGTGAGTATGACGTTCGGAACAGATAAAATTAAATACTGGGACATTCTGAAAAAGACTGTGGGTGGGCAGTCTGCCTATCTTGTCCTTCCCTGTGGCCATTTGTTGGGAAGCTGTATCTGTTCAGAATTATTGAAAGCTACAACAACTTCCCTTTACATAAAGCTTATGCTCTTCAACCGCGAAAATTTGATAAACCTGACAACCCTTCTTTTTCTATGGGCTCATCGGCCAGGTTTAGAAAAACAACCATAAGCCCATTGAGACCGCTAGTACTGCTACGCGGAATTCAAAATTCAAAACCATAGCGGGTGAACTTTTCAAGCATTCTGAAGGGTGCGCGTACTTCTGCCGTCAAGTACTAGGGTGTGACTATTTGGAAGCGCGATCGCTAGTGCAGAAAATGACGAATGCCCGTCAGGGCCATCACAATTCCTAGTTCGTTGGCAGCCTTGATAGAGTCTTCGTCGCGTTTGCTGCCGCCCGGTTGCACGATCGCCCTGATGCCCGCTGCTGCTGCTGTTCGCACTGAGTCATCAAACGGGAAAAAGCCATCGCTGGCTAAGACAGCCCCGGTTGCTTTGTCACCGGCCTGTTCCAACGCGATCTTAACCGAGCCGACCCGATTCATTTGGCCTGCCCCAATACCCAGTGTCGTTTGGTCTTTCGCTATGACGATCGCATTTGACTTCACATGCTTCACTAATCGCCAGGCAAACAGGAGATCCTCCAAAACAGTTGCTTCTGGCTGCTGTTCTGTAACGATTTGCCATTGGGTAGGGGTGTCTTCAATGTCGTCTGCTGCCTGAACCAAAAAGCCACCCGCGATCGCCTTAGGCGTATAGACAGGACCGTTCAGCAAATCAGACAGCAGCAGGACTCGCAAGTTGCTCTTCTTCGCCAATATTTCCTGAGCTTCCGCATCACAGTCGGGGGCCACAATGCATTCTAAAAAGGTTTGAGTTAACGCCGTAGCGGTTTCGGCATCAATGGCCCGGTTGAGCGCGACGATCCCCCCAAATGCCGAGATGGAATCAGCCTCAAATGCCTGCTGATAGGCGGTTGCCAGCGTTTCGCCTTGAGCTGCTCCGCAGGGATTCGTGTGCTTGAGAACTGCTGCTGCCGGTACCGACTCCGGAAATTCAGCAATAATGCGACGAGCGGCTTCTAAATCGACCAAATTGTTGTAGCTCAGGGGCTTGCCCTGTAGGAGTTCCGCCGCGGCCCAACCAGAAGGCGCCGTTCCAGTTTGATACCAGGCAGCCGGTTGATGTGGGTTTTCGCCATAGCGTAAGAGCTGGCGTTGGGTTCCCGTTAGCGCCCAGCGCTCAGGTAGAGTTGCCTCTGGGGTGGATGCCTCTGGGGTGGCTGATAAGTAATGGGCGATCGCCTGATCGTAATTGGCCGTGTGCCAAAAAGCTTGACGTGCACATTCCAGGCGAAACTCTAGCGAGACGGCTCCAGCTTTTGCTGCCATTTCCTGAAGGTAGAGCTTGTACTGGCTAGGACTACAGAGTACGGTGAGGTGGGCATGATTCTTAGCCGCTGCCCGCAACAGAGTCGGTCCTCCGATATCGATCTGCTCGATCGCTTCGGATAAAGTGACGTCTGGTTTAGCGATCGTCTGCTCGAAAGGATAGAGATTCACCACCACCAAATCGAAGGGTTGAATGTTGTTGGTAGCCATATCTTCAGCATCACTCGGTAAGCTAGGACGCCCCAAGATACCGCCATGAATGCGAGGATGCAGCGTTTTTACCCGCCCGCCTAAAATCTCGGGTGAGCCTGTGAAGTCAGACACCTTGGTAACGGGTAGGCTGGCGCCTGCGATCGCTTTGGCCGTTCCACCACTGCTGACCAACTCGAACTCAAACCGTTCGACCAGGCTCTTTGCCAACTCTACTAGTCCAGTTTTGTCCGATACGCTCAGCAACGCCAGCCGTGCCATATTGCACCTCTTTCCGAATGAATATCTCCTCACTATATCGAGAAGTCTCTTCCAGAAGTCTCCAACGTGATGTGCTGCGCTTTGATAACGGTGTCAAAATCCGTGATCCGAGTCGGTCCAGGTTTCACAGGCATCGGCATAACAAGTAATCATGGCAGTCTCGACTAGGAAATCGCCATCGTAGGGAGCCGTGACCACAGGGTTCGCATCGGCATGCGTATCAGAAGCAATCAGCTCCCCAGTGAACGCGTCGTACAGATAAATATCGAGGTCTTGGCAGTTTTGATCGCAGCTGGCGTAAATATCTTCATTTGCGAGGAAATAACCTTCGTAGGTCTCCGAATCACCACTCATCAAAAAAGTCGTCCGGGCTTGGGCCTGGGCTAAAGAGGGAAGGCCTGTCATGGTACCGCCGCTGAAAATAGCAAAGGTTCCTATCTGTAAGCAGTATTTCAGTAACATTTCACTAATCGTTCCTGTAAACGGACTGTGTGCTGGTTGTATAGACCTCAAGCAGGCAATGGTTTTAATACCATGCCGGTGAATCCAACCGCGGTTAGCTCTTTCCAGAGCTGACTTATGGAACACTTCGAAAGTTGCCACAGTTTTTCTTTAATTCAAGGACTGCAGCTATTTTCGGGCTGAATTTTTTAATCATCACTTTGAGCTTGACTCTTAGTGAAGACTGGCGTATTCCGTATCGCCGTTACCAGGAAAACTTGAAGGTTGTTGAACAATACAGATGTTTTGAATAGAGTGGCAAAACTTTTTTGGTAGGCGGTTGAAACTACACCTATAAAAGCTAGACTCCCCTACGCAGGTTGCTAACACCTTCGGTATAAGCAGTCTATGCAGGCAGATTCCCTATCGACAGGCGTAACTTCTGAGACGAAATCCTGGTGGTCTATCTCTGTTTCTGTCAATGGCTCAATCGGCTGCGGTGCGCTGGCTACGCCGAGCTACGATTATCTAAGGAGTGTGAAAATCAGATTTGGTATGAGTGGGTGGCCAAAAATAAAGAACGCTGTAGGGTGTGTTGCGGCGTTAGCCCAACGCATCGCTATGTGAGAGGCTGATGACGCTTTTGTTTATCAATCAAGGCTTCAAGGTGAAATACCTGGTGAAATACCTGCCGTTTTCAAAACCAAATCACTCAGTTTTTGGGCAGCGCCAGGAGTCCCGCGAACCTGATATAGGGCCTGACGCATTGCCTGCAGCTTTTCTGGATGGTCCAGATAGTCCAGTACGCGATCGCCCACCTGGGCTGCGCTCAAGTTGCCGAGAAGTTCGGGCACAATCTCTCGCTTAGCCCAAATATTCGGCCAAGCAAACAATTTGTGGCTACGACGAATATAGGTGAGGAAGGCTAGGTTGATGAGCCTATTAAGGGGACTCCCGACAAGCGGTAAATTGACCAGCAAGCCTAAAATGCCATCCCACGCATTCATCGCATTAAGCTGTTGGGTCGGCAATAGTACGATCATCGGAATCCCTAAAGAGCCCAGCTCGGCTGTGTTTGCCCCCACTGTCGTGAGACACAGTTGGCATTGACTGGTAACAGAATGGGCTGGAAACGGTTGCCAGAGAAAGATTCGCAGCCCATGCTCAGTTTTCAGATAGGGCAGCGATGTAGGCGTTTCAGGATTGATAAGGCTGACAGAAGGCCCCTGAAAAACAGCGACAAAAGGGTTTTTATGAGGATCGGCATAGCTGGCAAGCGTCTTTAGATCAGTCGTAGGAGCAACCGGAATAACAAATCGTGTTTGAGGCCGATGGCGATGAATATACTCAGCCGCGGCCAGTGCTAGGGGCACTCCCTGAGTTAACTTGGCTCGTTTAGACCCGGGCAGCAGGCCAATCAGGTCAGTTTCATCGGTAAGCCCAAGCTGCTGAGCGGCGTTGGCTTTGCCAGTCAGCGTGATCTGTCCATCGCTCATCAGATCACCAACGACCGCAAATTTATGCCGCAACCGCTCAGATGCTTGTTCAAGCAGGCGATCGTTCATCACACCAAACGCATCCACCCAGCGATGCCAGTTAGCAAACCACTCGGCATAAACAACCGTTTTATAGCCCAAGTGCTTACCCACAATCACAGGATAAATTTGGTCACCCCCTAGAAACAGGACAACCCCGCGATCGCGCCAGTCCCATTGCTCGGCTGTTTTACCCCGCAGTAAAAAGGGCCAAAAGTGGCGTGCATCCTGTACCCGATCAACTTCTGGATAGGCCCGTGCGATGTTTCCTTCACCCCCTGTAGCGTTAGGGCACGGCGATAGGACAACGGAAATACGCAACTCTAAGGAAGCCGGGACGCGGGCTCGTAGCGCTGCCACGACGGGCTTTACCCAGGTTGTGATTTCGCCAGGACCGTTGGACAAGATCACGACATCCATAGGATGACACCCCTCTCATATGACATAACATTGGCGCTTCAACTGTCCAAACAATACAGGAAAGGGATTAAAAGCCCCTTCATATCCCCGCCTCGGTAGACCAGACAGACAGGAAAAATTTAAAAAACTTTATATAGACATTAATCCTTGTTTACAGGAAAGCTAGCAAAACGAGTTTGAATCGTATAGTGTGGCATAGCCATTTCGATTAAAAACAAAGGCGATTTGGCGCAACTGATAGTAAAACAAAGGAATCAGTAGTTATGGTAAGCAGACAGGCTCGTAGCCGCACAGTTAATTCTGTAGGTGGCTTCATGCATGATTTCAAAGAATTTTTGATGCGCGGTAACGTTGTTGACTTGGCTGTTGCTGTGGTCATTGGTGCTGCTTTCGGAGCCATCATTAATTCGTTTATCGCAGACATCATCACACCCTTGATTCTTAATCCGGCTCTTCAGGCTGCTGGTGTTGACGACATCGCAGGCCTATCTGCCGGGGGCATCAAGTATGGGCTGTTTTTGGCAGCGATTCTCAACTTTGTTGTGATTGCCTTTGCGCTATTCGTCATCATCCGTATCTTCGAGAGAATGAAGCGTAAGGAAGCAGTCGAAGAAGCCGCTGAACCCAGCATAGAAGAAAAGCTCAATGTAACCCTGGCGCAGCTAACTGAAGTCATTGAAAGAAAACTATAGATATCAAAACCAAACAAAGAGACGGACACTGTCTGTCTCTTTGCTTTCTACCTTCTAACGAGATTTTGCTGGCTAGCGTTATCGTGACCCATTCAATTTACGACAGCGCTACGGCTGCGTTCAATGCCTCTTCGTAAGGGCGCGTAAAACCTGCTCCTCTGCAGGTTCTACGACTAGGATATTAGCGCGTCGGCCCAGAACTCGAACGGGTGTACCAACTGTGATAGCTTGGGAGCGATCGCAGCTAGCGCGCCACCGGACGCCATGAAAATTGACGTGTCCCAGCTTATCGGGCTCAATTGCACTCTTCACAACTGCCAAAACCTCATCCTCGCGTAAGAAATCGTTCGTTAGCGGATGAGCTTCATCAAAGAAAGTTGTGCCCTCCACCCCTGAGTTGAATAGTGCCTTTAGTAGATTCATGGTGACCTCCTTAACGAGAATCACCTATAGGCTAGAAATTTTTCCGTGCTTTCATCCATATGTTTTGATGGAAAGAAAGTGCAACTAGCAGGAGTGGGCAGTGTCAAAAACAACAGTGACACAGTGACACAGCGTGTAGTATTTATACTACATATGCATTCATCAAAACCTTGTGCACTCTTGATGTGAGACTAACTTTGTGGGCGATTGATTACAGAATGCCTTAGAGAAGGCTCACCTTGAACCAGAGGTAGAGCTGCTTCCAGGAGGAGGGCTACCACCGGGAGGATCGTAGTCTGCATAACTGGAAAGGGTTGCGACCAATGACCATCCAATGATTGCACTTGCAATCACGAATAATCTACCAACTGAGAGAAGTAATCTGTTTGAGCAAGTCATGTCCGACTATTCCATGCTTAATACCGATAAATTCCACCCTAATTTTCACTACTGAGTTACAGAGTTGAACCAGCAAGAATTTCTATTTCCTATGTGAAAGTTTTGTAATATCTGATAAAGGCCATGTCAACTTCCAAATAAAGCCTCCAGTAGGTTTGGATATCCGAGAGTACTTTCCTTTTAGCGTTTTTTCAAGCTCGTAAAAGAGTTTAGTTCCCTGACCAATCTCAAATGAAGTAGCTCCAACTCCATTGTCTTCCACAGATAGCGTATAGGAGCCACCTGAAAGTGTACCAGTGGCCAAGAGTCGAGTTGTTCCGATCGCATGCACACCCACATTTTCCAAAGACTCTTTCAGACAAATGCACAGTTTTCGCCTGAGCTCAACTGTCAGAGCTTCAGAGTGGCATGGATCAAATGAGAAGGAACATGTTTCTATGTTCCGAAAACCAGGGAGATCTTCCTGTAGGTATGAGTGGCAGATCTCGTAAAATAAAGTATGAATGGGGCAGTTCAGGTCAAGCCTTATATTTCGTCGAGAATCTTTAAAGCAAAGATAATCTGAGGCTTCGCTTCTTGAGTATTGTGGAGCTGCTTTTTTACTTCTGAAGCTTAAAGACCAAGTTAACTGACAGATTGTTCCCTTCGAAGGCTTAGGTATTCGAAGGAATTTGCCTTTCAACTCTTCTTCAATTCGATAAAATAATTTGGTTCCTTCTCCAATATGTGAGGACTGGATTCCCATTCCATTGTCGTCAACGTTTATTGTATAATCTTTATCAACCCTTTTCCCAGTCACAAATAATCGAGTTGTTCCAATTGCGTGCTTACCTACATTTTCTAAAGACTCTTGTAGAAACCAACATAGCTTTCGTTTAACTTCAAGGTCCAGAGACTCACAGTTAAAAGGATCAAAAACAGCGGAGCGAACTTTTATGCTATGAAAACCTGGAAGATCTTTCTGTAGACAAATGCTATAAATCTCGTAAAATACTTCGTGCATAGGATGATTTAGGTCTAGCTTAATTCCCCTTCCACTATCAACGAAGTATGCATCTTCCATAGCTTCTTGTCTTAGCCTATCTCCAATCTCCCTGATTTCTTTGTTGAGTGCTCTTAACTCTCCTAAGATAAAGTTTCTGTCATTTCTTCCATCCTTTACGGCTCGGAGAAGACTTGAAAGCCTTTGAAGGGGGCCGGCATGTATAGTATCAAAAGTTCGCTCAATTGCTTTGCGCCTTTCTGCTTCAAGTCTTTGAGCTTCGTACAAGGCAGCACGTTGGCTTTGATAGCTGAACCTCAAATATGTAACTCCACTCGTTGCCAACACAAAAGTCATCGGCGTGACAGGTATCCAAATACCAAAAATCATCAAGAGTAAACAGCATATGGCAATCGTGAGGAGAGTGGAAAATATAATGAAAAATGCGCTTCTTAATGTTGATTGGAATAGCATCCCTCCTGCAATTCCAATGAGTCCAGCTGTTACAATCAATGCGTCTTCAACCAATGAAGGTATTGTCTCGATTAAAGGTCTACCGTGAAGGACTGAGTTGATTATTTGACTCGTCGAGTGTGCCTCTAATTCAGAACCAATAATACCCAGCCGAGGTATAATTTCACCGCCTTCGTCGTTCTCCTCTATGAGATTCGATGAAGCAGAGACAGGAAGAAAGTTCGGAAAGAAGGGATCTGTAGCTCCAACAATTACTACCTTCCCAGCTAGCTTTTCTAAGTCTGAGGTGCTGTTCAGCAGATCCTCAGAGTCAAGAATGGTGAAAGTGTTAATCCCAGAACGAAAGTTTAGTAGAGTTTGAACATCGGCGATATTTTGTTCTCGGATATAGCCGCCAGAATTGTGTTTTAGTCTTGGGATCTTAGTATACTTTCTAGTGTCTCTAGATCGAAAGCTGGGAGTTGCAGGATCGGAAGGAAGATTTTCCAGTGAATATCCTTTATGCTTCAGATATTTCTCTGCAAGTATGAGTGAAAAAGAGAACTTGAACGGGTTATCTTCTGTTGTAGAGGTGCGATCTGGCAGATAGCTTCCAATGAAGACCCTTCTGATTCTTCCATCCTGATCAAGCACAACATCGTTGAGACCAAATTGATTTTCATAAACATCTGATGAAATGCCTTGAAGAGGGAAAATCCGGTTGGGAGGGAGACTCTTTTGAATGCCAATCAAGTTGTCATGGATTTCAAACAAATTGATTAGTTGCATCCTTCCGTCTTCATCAGTAGTCTGCTCTCTAAAAATATTTAAACCTACGACGTTAGGATTGGCAGTCAAAACAGTTTCTAGCAGCCTTACAAGATAGCGATCTGTCGTAATTCTGTCATCTTGAAACGAACTACTATCTATCAATACAATTACAACATGTTCATCTAAATTTTCAGAAGGCCGATACCGTAGAAAGAAATCTAAAGTACTTAGCTCTAAACTAGAAAATAATCCCAACCACCTCGCTGAAATGAATGCTCCTATGAGCACATATCCTACATGCCATTCCCAAGACTTTTGCAGTAGAGTTTTGAGCTTACTGAGAGAGTTTTTGAGGATTGGTGACATAGGGCTTTCTCTTACTAGTCAACCAAACCTTCATCACGGGCTTTAATGCAGGTGACAATTCGGAGGTTTCTGCCCTCGCCTTTTTCGTCTTCAGGGTAGATACCTAGAACGTCGTAAATTTTGCTCCAATAGTTTCGGACCATACTTTCGGAAACGTGAAGATGCTTTGCGATCGCCCGATCTTGGTAGCCATTTTTACACGCTAAGTCCAGAGTTGATAGCCATTCTGGTTTTAGTTCCAGACCCGCTTTGAGACTCCGGATATCGCGGGTATGAGTGTAGCCTTGCAGAGCCGCACTGAAGCGCTCAAATGCTTTTTCAGTCGAGCTATCCTTACTGGTAACCGTGAAACCGCCTCGATGATTGTCAATATCAGGAATAATCCTGATCAGAGCGTCTGGGTAAGATGTATGAACCGCAATATTCAAGTACGGGTGAGACTGCATCAAGTCCTTAAGGAACTGGATACCCGTTTCGGTAGATGCATTTTCATCTGGTGTTTCGGGCAGCTGTAAGTCTAAAACAATGAGGCCTGGCTGCGATTTTTGGATTGCTTTTTTAGCGTCCTCCAGCGTTGTCAGTGTCTCCACAACGATCTTGTCGCCGAATCGTTTCAGAATGCTGTGAATACCCGCCAATGTAGTGGGATGGTCTTCGACGACCAAAACAGTATTGCGATCGCTGCCAGAAGGCTTTTGGGAAGTCATTTGCTCTGAGGAACAGGGAATTAGGCTGGTCGAGGCCGAGGCTACCGTTGACATGACGAGGGCTACAAAATCACAGTACAAACGCTGAGCTGGCTTGCCAGTATCTGTTGCGCATCTTCCCAGTGTCACCTATGGCCTCTATTGCAACAATAGCGAAAACTGTAGCTCTCTTAGCAGAAAACTACTCTTAGATATTGGATTGATGACTTTTTAGGTCATGTGATAGGGAAGGGGGAACTAATCCTGATGTATTCTGCCGCAGCTGTATTACCCGGTCGCTCCTGCGTTTTGCGAATCCCTTGTCTTGTTGCCCTTAAGCCTACTGTGGCGGAAGACCATCGCGCACGCGACGTGCCGACTCGAAGGCTGCCTCTGCCTCCTCATCTCGGCCTAGTTCCAACAGAGCATCGCCCAGATTTTCATAGGCAGCGGCATCATCAGGATTTAGCCGAATGGCCTCACGATGGGCTTCTACGGCCTCTTCGTAACGCCCCTGAGCTGATAGGACCAGGCCCAGATTGTCGTAAGCAATGTCGTCATTAGGATTCAGGCGAATGGCTTCGCGGTGGGCGGTTTCGGCTTCTTCGTAGCGCTCTTGTTCGTACAGATTGCTGCCCAGATTGCCATAGGCGATCGCATAGTCAGGGTCGAGGCGAATGGCTTCGCGATAGCTGGCTTCTTCCTCTTCAAAGCGCCCCTGAGCAAACATTACTAGACCCAGGTTGTAGTGCGCGATGGCGTAATTAGGTTCGAGGCGAATGGCCTCACGGATTGTGGTTTCGGCTTCCTCATATCGTTCCAAAGCCGATAGCGTGTTGCCGAGGTTGTTGTAAGCAATTGCGTAGCTAGCGTCGAGGCGAATGGCTTCGCGGTAGCTGGCTTCGGCTTCTTCAAACCGGGCTTGATCATAGAGGCTATTGCCCAGGTTGTAGTGGGCCAGAGGATCCTCAGGGTCGAGGCGAACGGCCTCTTGATAAGCCGCTTCGGCTTCTTCAAGACGTCTCTGGTCATACAGGCTGTTGCCCAAGTTGTAGTAGGCAAGCATGTCATCTGGGTTGAGGCGAATGGCTTCGCGATAAGCCGCTTCAGCCTCTTCGAGACGCCCTTGGGCCGATAGCGTGTTGCCTAAGTTGTTGTAAGCGATCGCATAGTCAGGGTTAAGGCGAATGGCTTCGCGATAGCTAGCCTCGGCTTCTTGGCTGCGTCCTAGGGCTGATAGCGCCAGTCCCAGATTGTAGTGGGCAATAGCGTCATCGGGTAGTAGCCGAATCGCTTCGCGATAAGCCGCTTCAGCTTCCTCGTAACGCTCTTGATCGTAAAGATTGCTGCCCAAGTTATCGTAGGCAACGGCATATTCAGGGTCCAGACGTACCGCTTCTTGGTAAGCGGTCTCAGCTTCTTCAAACCGTCCCTGAGCTGACAGCGTCAGTCCTAAGTTGTTGTAGGCAATGGCGCCATTGGGAACAAAGCGAAGCGCCTCGCGGTAGGTAGCTTCGGCTTCTTCAAACCGTCCCTGGTCGTATAAGCTATTGCCCAGATTGTTGTAAGCAATGCCATCTTCAGGGTCCAGACGCACCGCTTCACGGTGAGCGGCTTCCGCCTCTTCATAGCGTCCCTGAGCCGACAGCGCTAACCCCAGATTGTCGTGGGCAATGGCGTCATCCGGGTTAATGCCAATGACCTGCCGCCAGATAGCTTCGGCTTCAGCATAATCGCCCACAGACTGGGCGGCATTCCCTTGATTGTAGAGTTCCTCAACACTTTGAGCCTGCACCAGAGCGGGTGCAGCAACTACAGCCGTAAGACCAAAACCAACAGCAAGAAGGGGGCGCATGGACACTGTACAGAAAATCCTTATTTAACTCTATCTGTTTTAGCCAATCATCGGCTCTCTATCCAGCCTACACAAGGGTGATTTAAGCAGAGCAGGTGCTGGAATGGGAGGGTAGACGAGTGGACGGCTTACCCTCCTACCTTGTGCCTTTCTAGGCGGCAATCTTAGAGGCCCACTCTTGGATAAATGCGATCGCAGTTTCTAACCAGCTGCACCCTACAAAGTTACAAATTTCGATGGTCGCGAGTAGCATAACGGTGTTCATAGCCAATTCTCCAAACGTCTAGCTACCAATACGGCAATCGCTAACTCGACTCAGGTCACCGCTGATGAAGATCAGGTGAAATTGCTAAACACCTATCAGAAGCCTATCCTACGCCTATCAATGAATTTACTGGACCACTCCAAAGTAAGTTAGCACGAGCAGTTCAGTGCCTGTATTGCGGACCTCATGCGTTTCGCCGGGAGCAACGGCAATACAAACGCCCGGGTTCAAAGCCTGGGGCGCACCATCAACGATCATGGTGCCTTCACCAGACTGAACCAAAAAGACCTCGTGCATATCGGTGTGGCAGTGGGCATCGGCCACTTGACCCGGTTCAAACTGGGCCTGAGCAAACTGAATCATGTGGGGTAAATCCCCTTTCTTGAGCATCACCTGCTTACGAATCGCCGTGTTATGAGAGACGCCTTGTTCAGGGATAGCATTGAGAGAGACTCGTTTCATACGCTTTATGATTTCTGCTATTCACCACGTTGCCATTATCTGCACTGACTACGATCGCGCTAAGCACTTCTACACGCAAATTTTAGGCTTTGAAGTGCTGCACGAAACCTATCGCCGCGATCGCAATTCTTACAAACTGGATCTGCGGGTCAGCGATCGCGACACCCTGGAGCTGTTCTCGTTTCCTAACCCACCCGCTCGGCCCAGCTACCCAGAAGCCTGCGGTCTCCGCCACCTTGCGTTCGCTGTCAAAGACCTGACTGCCCAAGTCGAACACCTCGCCACTCACGGAGTCAAAACCGAACCCATCCGTATCGATGCCATCACCGGACAGCGATTCACCTTTTTCCAAGACCCTGACGGATTACCGCTAGAGCTTTATGAGTGTGGCGATTAGGAGCACCTTTACTCTTCTCCGGACGCTCCCTCAGGCTGATGCTGGGGTACTCCGGGACCGATAATCAGGCGATCGCGGCCCTCAATGAGGACACCGTTGACAACGCGATCAGGGTTGTCGATAGTGTTCAGGGTAAAGTCTTCGGTCTGAACAGACTGAATGCGAATCGTGCGGCTGCCGGTGTCAGGTAGCACGATGGGGTTGCGATGAGTCGTGACGGTAGATGACCCAGACGGTCGCGTAGAGGTTACACGCGCGGGACCCACAATTTGGTAAGTGGTGACTTCCGTACTGGAATCGTCACGAATTACGGCAGACGCTTCTGGCTGTGTAATGGTGGTCGCTGGCGCGGAACTGCCCTGGCAAAGATGATTCAAATCAATCACCTGCCCTGCAGAGTCAACAAAGTAGCAAACATCTTGGGCGCTGCTGGGGACTTGCCAAGTTAGGGCGCTCACGACCAGACCAAGACTGCCTGGAATTAAAAGACGATATCGCATAGCCATTACCGCCAGAGTTGGGAATAACCTCAGCCTAACAAATCGCTAGAAGGCACCCCTGAATCAGCCGCAGCCCTCCAATGGCTCAGTTGAAATTGCCTCAAAACTCAAATGTCGGATGGACAAACTGATAGCCAGTACGTTTCAGCTTGGCGTTAGAAACGCGCACATTGTAGGGGCGATCGCTGGGCTGGGTTTCATCCCACTGCACTGGATTCAGCTGGTAGCGATCGCAGACTGTTGCAACCAGCTCTCTGACGGTAGGAACTTCATCCTGCACCAGATTGTAAATACCTGATAGCCGATTTTGGCACACCCAGTCAACGGCTCCCACAATGTCATCTAAGTGCACCCAGTTGCTGCCTTCATCCCCCTTGCCAGGACGGACGGTGCCCCCCAAACGGCTATAGATTTTCTCCAAAGTTCTTCCAGGACCATAAATCCCCCCGAGCCGCAAAACACACGCTTGACGCTGAGGGGTATATGTTGCCAACAACGCTTGTTCAGCCGCCACGATGGTCTCGCCCTTCTCAGTTGTGGGCATTGCTGGCATCTCTTCAGTGACCCAAGCACCCTGATGTTGGCCATAGACTGAACAGGTGCTCGTGTAAATGAGCTGTTCAATCCCTGTATCGGGAAGCACTTGAGCTAAGGTCTGAGCGGTTCCTAAATAAGTATCAGCATACTCTTCAGGCTGTTTGGGACTTACACATACCACCGCTACCTGCCGCCCTGCCAGCGCCAGTCGCAGGCGCTCAGCGTTCTTGCCGCGTAAAACTTCGACGCGATCAGCCACCGTCATTAGTTCGCTCATGCGATCAGCGCGAGTCGTTGTCGCCAGAATATTTGCTCCTGCCTCCCGCCAATGTTGGGCGATCGCAGTGCCCACATAGCCACAACCAATAATGACGACTTTCATGGTAGACCTTTCTGATTGAACAAGGCTGAGGTCAGTCCAGTCTCCGTTCGTGTCGGCATTGTTAACTACATAGGCTTTAGCGAAGCCAGCACCTGTAAACGCCAAAATTCGATAGAAGAACAACCGCACCCTCGTCCTCATGCTACTCTGCTATTCACAGCATCACCAAGCCCGCCCGAATCCCTACAGTCACGGCCTCTGTGCGACTCGATACTCCCAGTTTTGAGAGAATGGCGCTGATATGGAACTTGACCGTGTGTTCAGAAATATCCAGGATATTGGCGATCGCCTTGTTGCTCAGTCCAGCCGCGAGCTGATTCAAGACCTCGACTTCGCGCGGCGTCAGCGATTCGAGTAGAGGTTCAGAGAGCAGGTCCATTGAAGCTGGAGAACTGGCCGTAAAGCCTGATAATGACTCGGCAATTTCGGCATGGAGCACAATCAGGCCGGTGGTGATAGTCGCGATCGCACCCTGCATGGCTTCTGTAGCTACAGTCGTCGGCAGTAGGCTGATTTGCCCAGTCCCGAGCAGCTGCCAAAGAGCTGCAGGACTGATCGCATCAGTGCTCCAGAGGTCTATCAACAACAGCACAGACACCTTCTCTTCCAAGGGCCATTCTGTTGTTAGCTGCACCAGTTCCTTCATAGCGGCAGGAGTCAGAGCCGATAGCTCGATCACTGCGAGATCAGCAGTTTGAGTCTGTAGCCAAGTCGTCAGAGCCGATAAGCTATCAACCTGATCAGCTATCTGGGTAGAAGGGAGCGTTGCGATCGCGGCTAGCCCGGCTCGCGTTACAGAATTCTCGGCACAGATGACAACTCGGGTCATACCTCAACGCTCACCCACCGTTACAGTCACGGTCTGGATTTGCCCACCCCGCAGCAGCGTGATCTGAAAATCCTGCCCTACACTCTGGGGGCCTAGCAGCTGTTGTACCTGCTGCACCGATTCCACGGGCTCTTCATTGATAGTGACCATGACATCACCCAGCAAAATGCCGGCAGCATCAGCAGCACGCCCCGCCTCGACACTCACCACAATGATGCCGGCTTCATTCGCCAGGTCAGGCTGTTGTCGAGCAGACTCTGGTAAGGGCACCGCCTGCATCCCCAACCCGAGATAGCCGCGCGCAATTTTGCCCCGCTGCTGCAGCTGCTCCACTACGGCATTGACGGTTTTTGCGGGAATGGTCAAGATCCGGCGGCGAGGTCCGAAGGTGTTGAATCCCACGATCTGCCCTCCAGCGTTAATTAAAGGACAGCCCGCACTGCCGCGATACAGGTTGAGCGTCACTTCAATATATTGGTCGAGTTGGCCGCCGCTTTGACTCCGCCAGGGCCCCCCAACTTGGCTGACCATACCCAAGCTGGTAAAAATGCCGCGCCGAACCGAACGCCCTACCGTAGAAACGAGTTGACCCAGGGCTAACTGCTGGCTGTCATCGATAGCTGCAACGGGTAAATTGGAGCCCTCTGGCAGCGAGAGAACAGCCACATCGGTCGTGGGATCGCTGCCTAAAAGCTCCGTTGCTACCGTCTGGCCATCAGGAAGTTCTAGGGCCAAACTGTCGCCGGGATGGAGCGCTTCACAGGAGGTCACAATCAGCCCCTGACGCCAGTGAATGCCACTGCCAGAAGAGCGGCGACCTTGAACGGCAACGACTGAGGCACTGGTCTGGGTAATCAGAGTGGACAAGGCATTGGAGAGCGCTTCTAAAGATATTGTCATGCGATGCAATACGGTTGGGTTTACTCCCGTATTGTTGCTTCCCCCCCTCTCTGCTCACATCACCAATATGAGCAGGCAGTCACCCTACCGATTTGTCTAGGATTCAACATGGCCTCAGGAAAATAGGACACAGCCCACAGTTTTCCGGAGGGGCAAGGGATTGCAAACGCCTCAGGCGATGCTCCTAGATGACAAAAGGGAGAAAGCGCTGGCATTCCAGGAGGTGCGTCGTTACCTAGAATGAAAGATGCTCATAGTTGCATCGACTACGATAGATATCAATACAGGCCATAAGAATATTGCTTCTCCTATGACCTTCGAAGAAGCTCAACAGATTATCCAGCAGATACTCACCGTTCAGCGTGAGTTACAAGAAAGCCATCTGCGTCTATCCGAGCAGCAAGCTGTACACACTCAGCAGATCGATACCATTTTGCAAGTGCTACACGAAACAGAAGCAAGACGAATCCGCACAGAGGCTGAGCAGGACCGCCAGGAAAGGATTCTCAATCGGCTGATTGGCTACAGCCTAGCCAACGAAACCGATCATCTCAACCTCGAAGAGCGCCTAATGCGCCTAGAGCAACGAATTGAGCAGATCAGAGGAAACTGATTTGACGAGTTTTCACGCCATCTTGGAGGCACAACTGCCGTCGAACTGGGATGCCCAGCAGGTATACGACAACCATGAGGTGCTCATGCTGCATGGCCAGCGATGCTGTCATTATCGACAGCCGAACTGCAATGACTGTGTTCTATTGGATCTATGCCCGACAGGACAGACGTTAGCTCGTTAGTTGCGTTTTGCGATCGCTACGCCCCCTCATTCCCAGTCTCCGGCAGGGAATCCTAAAGAGGCTCTGCCTCTATACCATCATGGGTCGCTCACGTTACCGAGTCCTCGGCTCCCAGCCACACTTCATCACCTGCTCCATCGTCGAGTGGATGCCCCTTTTCAGCAAACCCGCATTAGTCGCGATCGTTTTAGACTCCTTACGATTTCTCCAAACCCAGCAGCGTTTTACCCTCTACAGCTACGTCATTATGGAGAACCATCTTCATCTGATTGGTTCAGCTCAGAATCTGTCCAAGGAAATCGGCAATTTTAAGTCATTTACCGCTCGCTCCATAGTCGACTGGCTGCAGGCGCATCATGCCAAGAGCTACTGGCTGCAACGGTTGGAAAAAGCCAAACTGCGACACAAAACAGGACAGCAGTATCAGGTATGGCAAGAGGGGTTTCATCCGATAATGATTGCTTCCGAGCTGATTTTTCAGCAAAAGCTGAACTATATCCATTTCAATCCTGTGAAGCGAGGCTATGTGGACGATCCAGCACACTGGCGATACTCCAGCTACCGGAACTATATGGGAGAACCAGGACTACTGGAGGTAACTTTGCTGTAGCATCCTCCCCCCTCTCATTCCTAGTCTCCGGCTAGGAATGAGGGAGAGCGGCTCCGCCGCTGTAATAAGCGGCAGAGCCGCTGGAGAGCACCCCAGACGGAGTCTGGGCGCCAGGGGATGAGTCTAGGAATGGAGATCCTGAAGCAGGGCTTGGGTGAGGGGATGATCCGAAAGCTGGTCGGTTTGATTCGCCTTAATCGCTGCTCGGAGAAGACTACGGAAATTTGCCTTTCCTGAAGAAATATAGGGATGTTCAGGAGGCAAACTCTTTTCCAAAATTGCGATCGCTCGGATGTAGAGGGATTCCGCTTCGCTGTAGCGACCCATCGATTCATACAGCCCCGCCAAATTATTCAAACTCGTCGCGGTAGTGGGATGGTCGGGTCCGAGCTGCGCTTCGATGATTTCTAAGGAGCGGATATAGAGAGGTTCTGCTTCGCTCTTGCGCCCCATCAATTTGTACAACCCAGCTAAATTATTCAGGCTGGTAGCGGTGACAGAATGCTTAGAACCCAGTTGCGTTTCAAGGATAAACAGAGCGTTCACATAGAGGGGTTCTGCCTCGCTGTAGCGACCCATCGATTCATACAGCGCAGCTAAATTATTTAAACTGGCAGCAATGATGGGACTTTCAGGATCCAGATGTGCTTGATGGATTGCTAAAGCGCGTGCATATAGGGGTTCTGCCTCGTTGTACCGACCCATCAACTTATAAAGCAATGCCAAATTATTCAAACTTGTTGCGGTAGCGGGATGGTCGGGACCGAGCTGTGTTTCTCTCAGCTTTACAGCTTGTTCGTAAGCCTTCGCAGCCTTGGTATATTGCACAACCGCTTCATAGGCTGCGCCTAACTCCATATACAGACTGGCCAGTAAAGGGGACTCCGCATCTTGTGCTTCTAGTTCGGCGATCTGCCTTTCGATGTCCTCTGGAACAGCCTGTGAGGTATCCGCTTCCCGTTCAGTAGCGCTCAGCGTCTGAATTTCGAGTCGATTTGGTAATGTCCATGCAATCGGTTGGGAGAATTCAAACACGCCGCCGCGCCAGCTCCAGAAATCAGGCGCGAGCTGGGCTAGCTGTCCGGCGATCTGGGGGGTTAGCCATAGGACAACGGGGAATTGGTAATGTCTGAGGGCTTCGCGAGTCCATTGGAGGGAAAAGAAAAATTTTTCAAGCGACGATCGCTCACCTTTCCTCAGACGCACGCCCAGTAGCTCATCGGCTCCCAAGACCGTGACCAGGGTGCGATCGCTGCCCCAATTGGCTTCTTTCTCGGCTAGTTCTATCAGGCATTGCTTGAGGCTAGGCTGCTGACGATCCACCCGCACGCGATAGCAGTGGGTTCCTCTGGCTTGAAGTTCGGTCTCGTAATTCTGGATCAGCTCATCTCGATGCTTCCAGTTGTCAGACAGCGCCATCAGCAGATTCAGCCGACCATAGCTAGCCTTAATGGAAAGCAGAAGCCGCCGCAGATTGCGTTGATTTTCGCGGGCGCGATCAGTCTTATCGTCTGCCACTGGGTTCACTCCGCTCCCTCAACGAGCTGTTTTTGCAGCAGCAGCTTCACCACAATGGGATGCACGTCGTACCAAATGGAATCATTCTCATACTCCAGCACCATGAGGCCATGGAGCAGTTTTACAAAGTCATCACTGCCAGCATCCGGAGTCTCAGCCGTTTCATAGACGGTAACCAACAGCTGATACAAATCGCTGCCAATCTGACGGGCGAAGTCGTTGCGGAGATTTCGCAGAGCAACTTCCAGAATTGCGTCATTAATGGTGACCCTACTGTCATCAGCGTTAATATCCAGCTGCACCATGCATTCCAGGCAGCATTCCCGCGCCAGCCGTACCGTTTCTCGGACCACACCGCCGCTCATGAGTACAAGCCGCTGTGCGGTGCCCGGTTCAAGCAATCCATCAGGAATCCGCTTATGCAGCAATTCCACAAACGTATTCAGATAATTCGCGTCGGGCTCAGCAGCAGCATCGTGAGATTGACCTTTATTGAAAAACTTAGCGACTGGAAATAGACGCGGTCGAACAATACCTGCTGAATTCAAAGCGCCCAAAATGGCGGTTTCGCGAACAGCGGCGATAGGGATGGTAAAGACAATACGAAACCCAGGTGAAAACAAAGATTTGACATTGTCTCGAAAGATTGACTCTACCAGCGGTAAATCGAGCTTATCCAAATCGTCGATGATGACCAGGACAGGTTGTTTCTTAGTAGTTTGAATGGCGGCAGCAAGGCGATCGCATTTCTGCACCAAGACAGAAATTTTCTTGGCAAAGGTGGTTTCTACCTCGTCTCGAAAACTTTTTTCCTGCTGCAGCATGAGGGAGACTAGCTCAAACCACGTACCGCCAATACCAAAACTTCCTTTGGTAGCTTCGGTAGCAATTTGCTTACGGACGGTCGTATTCCAGCCCAGCAGAGTGTCATGGATGTCAGCGCTGACAGGAATCTTCTGTTTACTGGCATAGCTCAGCAGCCGAATCGCAATGGCATACAGAATATTGGTGTGGGTTACTGCGGATAGCTCGATTTGGTCCGCGATTGAGAAAAACAGCACGGCATGGTTCGGCTGCATTTCCACGGCTAGCTGCTTCAGCAATGTCGATTTACCACAGCCCCGATGGCCTGCAAAGATGAATTTGCCATCGGCAGCAGATGCTTCGATCTCACGCCGCAGTCTGACTCGCACTGGCCGACCATAGTCCACTCGAAATTTCTCAATGTCTTCCGGCTTTATAAGTGGAAACAGGTCTAAGTCTTTGTACGCCTGTTGAAATTTCTCCAGCAGTGCTTCATTCATGCGGCTAGCATCCAGATCCGTCGCATTCTAATGCTATCGGATACCGTTCTCATCAGAGTACGAAGTCAAAGAGTGACCCAACGCCGTGTAATGACTCGGCGCTAGCCCTTTGCATGACACTACTTCATATTCCTGAATTTCGAACCTGATACGGAATTTCCTCGATTGGCAAATTATCGCTGTCCCAGTCGCCGTACCTTAGCTTTAGTCGTTGTTCTTTGGCATAGGGAACCAACTTCCCAGCGTAGCGCTTAGCTTCGGTGCCTAAGCTCTGCATCCGGATTTTGCCGTTGAACACCGTGGCACGGGCAAGATAAATCACCAAGTCATCGCGCGAAGGACGATTGACGGTGGTGCTGGCCGTGAGGTGGGCTAATCCCCGCTCGTCCATTTCTTGAGCTAGGGCGAAGGCCGTATTGCGAACGCCGCGAATAGCCACAATGATGGCTGCGATCGCCATCGTAATGTCAATGCCGTCATCCGTTAGGATGCGCTGGCTGGAAAGATACTGAAAATTGCGTTCGCCCAAATCACTGCGAATGCGGCGATGAATCAAATTGTCGGGGTGGTAATCCGTGAGTGCCCCGACGATCGCGCCACAGGCTGCTCGGGGTTCACGCCAGGGAGATTCACGGGTTTTGCCGTAGATCTGTTTGTCGCCCTCCCGCAGCCGCCCGACATGGGTTTTAAGATCGATCGCGACGAGTGAAATCGACTGGGGATTGCCCGCATAGATACGCTGCTTGAGCTGCTCATCCAATTCGTGGGCGACGGTAACATGTGCCAGCGTGGCGCCATTGTCGGTCCCCCCTCCAGCGGGGAAAAAGGCTTCTAGCTTCAGTTCGCCGATTTCTGACAGGGTCGCAAACCGCGAGGCCACGACATCCCGATAGCGCTTTGTGGCTTCCCCCTGGTGAATGCGATCGCCGCAGTTCGTATAGGCCAGTGTTGTGACGACACTAGGCAGACTCATGTCGGCACCGCAGGCTTTTATGTCGGTAGGGCTACCGGCAGCGAACTGGAGCTCGTCACGCAAGATCTGAAGGCCGTTGATTAGCGCATAGCGATCGCTAACTATCTCGTTGAGATAGTTGTGGTAAGCGTTGCGCTCCATGCCAAAACTGGCGGCGAGTTGCCAGAAGCGATCAACGCGCTTTTGGGTTGACGTCGGATCGAAGGGTAAAGACATAAATACCCCTTGTCTCAAAGCTTTCGAGGCAAACTAGGCAGCCTCGAATTTTCCTCACCAGTCTAATAGCTGGCCGAATATGCCTCCAACTCTGTGAGAAGAATTTGAAGAATTCATTGCACTGTGCTTGTCGCGCCAGGTGTGTGCTCTCCGGCCATCGGACAGTTCCCAATCAACAGCGTTCTGTCTGTATCTGCCAGTTGAGATAGGACAGAATTCCCAGGACTAAGGTCACGCTGGTTGCTGCGACCAGCCAGAAACTATCCGATACAATGCGAGCCTGATCCAACGCCCACCCACCCAAGGGGGGGCCGACAAAGTAGCCGATCGCCCAGCACATAGAATTCACCGATAAATAGACTCCCCGCAGGGATTCAGGCGCTAGCGATACTACAAAGGCAGAGGCGACAGGTGTGTAGGCAGTGGTCGCGATCGCCATCGTACTCAGCGCCAGAGCCGCTCCCACAACCGAGATACCGAACAGACCTAACCCCGTCGCCCACACCAGCGTAAATCCAACTCCCCAGAGGCAGGCCGAAATCATTAAGGCCCGTGGCTGACTCAATGGCTTCAGCAAACGGGCAACCGGCAGTTGGCATAGCGCTGTCAAGGCCACGTGCCCTGTAAATAGTACGCTGAGAGTGGCTTCAGGTAGCCCTTGCTCTTCACCATTAGGAACGAAGGTATTGAGGTAAACCGGCAGCGTACTCTGTACCTGAGCGATGTAGCCGGTAAACAGCACATTCACGGTTGCGTATACCAGCAGCAGGGGATCCTTTAGTGCTACCCCCCAGCCCTGTAAAAAAGCGCGATTACGGCTTGGCTCAGGACGGGTTTCGGCGATCGCGGCATAGATAATGCCAAAGAAGAGTAGAAATGTCACGCCATCGATCGCAAACAGCAGACGATATTGCTGAGTTGTCGCAATCAGCGCCCCGCCCAAACTTACCCCAATGCCCAAGCCCAAGTTATCGGCTAACCGAACGAGCGCGAAGGCTTCGCTGCGATCGGCGGCGGGGGTAATGTCGGCAACAACTGCTTCCGTAGAGGGCCAATACAGCCCTACGCCAAACCCCATCAGCACATTGCCAAATACAAAGACAGGAAACGTATTGGATGCCAAAAACACCCCATCGGCCAAAGCCGAAACTAATGCCGACAGTAGCAACGTTTTGCGTCGTCCCCACTGAGGCGAATCGGTCATCGATCCGCCCAAAAATCGTCCAACCATACCAGACAGGGCTTCACACCCGATCCCCAGACCGACCTGAGTCGCTGACAACCCCACTTGATTCACAAAGAAAATCGGCGCATAAAACAGGACAAATCCAATGCCTACCTGCGACAGCAAACGCCCACTCGCCAAAATCCAGACCCGCCGATCGAGCTTCGGCAGCCAGTTACGCAACCAATTCATCTTGCCCTGGGAATATGTGTGCTGCTGTTAGTGTAAGCAGGGAACAGGGAACAGGGGGATCCCCTACTCCCTAAATCTGAACCTCCCCCTCCTGAGCTGTCCCCTCCTCCGGTGCGCCAAAGCCTAGTCCGCCACTGGAATAGCTAGTACCGAAGGTGTTGGCGAGGGTTGCGACTTGGTAGAGGCCCGATCGCAAGTCCGCTTCTTGGAGAGACGATAACGGGTGTACGAAGACAGAGACGACGGTACCTTCGGTGACGGCGTAGCGGGCGTCTAAGGCGGTGTGAAAGTTTGCGACGAGCATGGCTTCGACCTGCTCAACCGAAAGGGTATTGGCTTCGGCAACAGGAGTGACGATGCGCATGCGATCGCTGGCAGCATCGGTGATCACCAGTAACTGCTGTCCTTCTATCAATAGCTGCCACTGCCCGTCGCCGCCTTCGAGGTCGAGGGCTTCCTCCTGCAAGATAGCTGCCAATCGTTCGAGGGTCATGGCTTCCAGTTTGTTGGGTCCATTTTGAGTCTGGACTAGAACGGTTTCTGATACTGGAAGCGGTGATGAGGATAGGTGGGAAATGCCTATCAAGGTACCGATAAAGGCCACGCCGGATACTGCTTGGAGAATTGTGCGATTCATAGGGGAAGCCCAACTGTTCGAACATTCCGAATTTACAGAGCTAACCTGAGGCGCTAGTGAGAGAAGGATGAAGGCGAATCTGACAAGGTCAGAATCATGGGGCGCAATGCTTGCCAGACATAAGTTCCGTATCACTCTGCGCTGACTCAGATCCCTAAACCGGTCGTTAGTTTGAGCTTAGCTGCTGCCGATTGATAGAGTGCCTGTAACGTGTGGCCATCGGTGGGGTAGGTGGCGATCGCCCAGTCAAAGGCGGGCTGAATGCGTTCGCCGGTGGGAAGGGTGACAATTTGCCGCCGCAGGGTTTGCCACAGGGGTTCTAAGGCATCTTGAGCTTCGGCTTGTGTGAGTTCTGGTAAACCCAGGATAAACTCGCCGTTACCCCAATAGCCCATGGCCTCCGGGGTTTGAGAGAACGCCTGAAAACATTGGCCCCAGGTTTTGAGGGTGGCGTGGCCAGCATCGTGGCCATGCTGCACATTCATCGTTGGCAGATCGCTGAGTTTAACCAAGGCGAAAGAGAGTGGCAGCGATCGCTTCAGCGCCATAGACAGCAGTTGATTGAGGGTCTGCCGCGATCGCGTGTGGTTAGGCAAGCCGGTCAGGGCATCTTGATGAGATAACGTTTGGAGCAGACGATTGCGTTCTAAATGGTTGAGGATACGTGTCAGGAGCTCGGGTCCAACAATAGGCTTGCAAATAAAATCATCGGCTCCAGCCCGGAATACCTGCTGCACCGTATCGGTATCGCGATGGGCCGTGAGAAACAACACCGGCAGATTTTGCCAGGTAGGGTCAGTTCGGACTGCCTGACATAGGTCGATGCCACTGAATTCTGGCATCTCTACATCCAAAATCAACAGGTCGGGGTGGGTCGCGTTAAGTAACTCCCAAAAGCGACCGGGCTTTTCCAGTCCTGTAACTCCTAAGCCCCAGGGTTCCAGAAGCGGACGCAGCGCCTTGATGATTAGCGGATCATCATCGACGACCAGAACTTGAGCGGCCAACCCCCGACTATGCTGCCGTAACTGGGTCGCAACTTCCCAGACTTGGGCGGCTGTGACCGGTTTTGTCAGTAGCCGTTGAATGCCGGCCTGGGCGATCGCCACCCGGTCAATGAGGCTGTCTGTCGTTGTTAGGGCAAGGGTCGGTATGGACGGCGTACTGGCGGCTAGCTGCTGTAAAAATGCGAGACTTGGCGACCACATTGCCGCGGCAGCGATGTCTAAGACGACTAAGTCAGGCTGCGCTTGTTGCCCAAAAGCATCCGCTGCATCAATAGAATCGGCATGTTGCCAAACAATATCTGTGGCTTGTCCCATGTTCTGCAAGGATTCAGCCAATGCTCCGTCGGGGGAGACCAGCAGCGAATACCCCGCTTCGGTCGTTAGTTCAACAGTCGCTTCAGAAGGATGAATTTGAATCAGGTCAATCAGCTGCCGCACAAGATCCGGAACCTTAGTAAAGGTCTCGGTATTTTCTGAACCCAGCAATGCCTCAATCTCACGGGCCAAATCTGAGCCGTCATCCTGTTCAAACATGCCCAGTACGCCGGCCAGCTTGTGAGCTGCTTTGGCCGCTTCTGCCTGTATGTCAGGCGTAAGATAGTCGGACTGAATGGCCTCGGCAGCCTGAGTCAGGGCATCAACCCGCTGGATCATCAAGCCCTGATACTTATCCCACAGCCCAGCCATGGAATTTTGAAACGTCTGCTCTACTTCCGAAGTGCCGTCAGTATCATCAGTATCTGCCTGCGTAATAGCCTCTGCCTGCGTAGTAGTAGCCTCTGCCTGCGCAGCCGCGTCTGACAGGGAATGCTCGGATGACTTTGGAGCAGATGCCGGTTCCTCTAACCTTGGCGTAAAGCGATAGCCAATACCATAGACATTCTCAATCCAATCGGTGGCACCTGCCTGTTTGAGTTTACGGCGTAGACCCTTGATGTGGGCTTTAACGCTGTCCTCTAAAGGAGGATCGTCGAAGCTCCAAAGATGTTCAATAATGTGAGAGCGGCTAAAGACTCGATTGGGACTCCGCAGAAACAGTTCCAGCAGACTATATTCTTTGGGCGTGAGCTTGAGGGGGGCGTCAGCGTAGGTAATCTGGCAGCTAACAGGGTCTAACTGCAAAGGTCCAGCCTGCAAAACAACTTCAGGGGCTACTTCACCGCGACGCAGCAAAGCTCTGACACGAGCCTGTAATTCTTCTATGTTGAGAGGTTTAGTGAGGTGATCATCGGCACCGGCATCCAATCCACGAATCCGCTCGTCAGGAGCATCCTTGGCTGTCATCAGGAGAATCGGTGTGACACAATTAGCTCCTCGCAGGCGATTACATAAAGTAATCCCATCGATGCCTGGGATCCCCACATCTGAGATGATTAAGTCATAGCTAGCACCTAGGGCATATTCCAAGCCATCTTGCCCGTTGGCGATCGCATCCACGACGTACTGCTGATGGGTCAAAGCCTCCACCAGTCGGTCGGCCAAAATCTCATCGTCCTCAATTAGCAGGATTCTCACGTCAGAGGATTTCTGTGAACGTTGATGGTTCAAAACTTACCGTGAAAGCCGCTCCATCTGGACTTTTTTTGGTAATTCTTTGCCTTGTCATAATAAGGAAGAGCCGATGATTGTCGCTGCCAATAACTTTAAAGAGCCGATTAAGGAATGGATAGTCAGGTTCAGGAAAAACAGCCGATTAGGGCTGAAGAATCCTGTATCGTGCTCATCTGATTGGATCCGTAGACAAGAAACGCATACACTCAGTTATGTCTATATGCTCAGTGCTCCCGCCTCTACCAGTATCGACGTCAAGCCTTTTCCGAAGAGCCCTTAAGCGCTTCTAAATCTGCATACGAGGGGCTTGTGACACAGATCGCTACACGAGCTTCTAAAGACGATACGCTCCTCAAAGGATATCGAAAGAGACAGAAACCGTTTCCCGGCCTACTAACCGGATGCTCTTGCCACTCATTGCCAAACCGAGATGACGTACTCTAGCAGCCATAAAACCTCTAAAGAGATTCTTGTTGTCGATGATACACCTGACAATTTGCGATTGCTATCAGCGATGCTGACCCAGCAAAATTATGAAGTCCGTAAAGCTTTAAATGGTGCCCGTGCGATCGCCTCCATCAAAGCGAATGCCCCCGACCTGATCTTGCTGGATATTAAAATGCCTGGAATGGATGGCTATGAGGTCTGTAAAGAATTAAAGCAAGATCCGAAAACCCAAGAAATTCCCGTTATTTTTATTAGTGCCTTGGATGACGTTCTTGATAAAGTGAAGGCGTTTTCAGTAGGCGGTGCTGATTATATTTCTAAACCCTTTCAAGAGAAAGAAGTCCTAGCCCGTATTGAAAATCAGCTTTGCATGCGGGATCTGCAGTTTCAGCTTAAGGCTCAAAATGAAGAACTTGCCCGCTCCAATCAAGAGCTAGAGCAGTTTGCTCATGTGGTATCACACGACCTACAGCAGCCTCTGCAGAGCATCCTCGGTTATGCCAAGGTCATCACTTTACAGCACCCCGAATTACGTGAAGGGGCAGTAAATGACCACTTGGAAAAGATTTCCGATGCTGGTATTCGGATGCAGCGTCTTATCAAAGATTTGCTAAACTACGCTCGAATTGGTCAAGAAGGAGAGGTGTTTACCGAAGTAAACTGCAACGCCATACTGGCTCAGACTTTGAATAATCTCGATTTGGCGGTAAAAGAAAGTCAAGCAGAATTAGCTTATCCTCAATTGCCAACGATTCTAGGCAACCAAACTCAGCTCGTACAGCTGTTTCAAAATTTAATTAGTAATGCCATAAAATTTGCTCGCCCTGATAGTAAGCCAGATATCAAAATCACGCTTTCGCGAATGGATGAATCGTATTGGCAATTTGGCATCCATGACAATGGTATTGGCATACCAACCGACAGCCTACAAAAAATTTTCAAGAGCTTTCAAAGACTACCGACCGCTGAAAAGTATCCTGGTACGGGTATTGGTCTCGCAACCTGCAAAAAAATTGTGAGCCACCATGGCGGCGAAATTTGGGTCGAGTCGCAGCAAAATTTAGGGACGTCTTTTTATTTCAAACTACCCGTTTATACAGACTGAGAAGTTACAGCAATAAACGGCGCATGAGTTTATTTTGAAACTACACTGCCTCCTAGCCTACTTGCGTTTCAGCGGTAGCTCGGTATCCTCAGAGCCATCAGAAGTCCCGCTACGACTACCAAAAAGATGGGTGAACACGTACGTCATCTCACAGCCCAAAAAGAAAACTTGACAGCTCAGAAATATCCAGAGCATTAAGATCATGACGCTGCCCACAACGCCATATGACATGAACTGTTCGCCCACTCGAATAATACTGTTGCTGGCTACATGCTGGAGCAGCATGAATAAACCCGTCGTTGTCAAGCCGCCTAGCCAAACATCCTTCCAGCAAATTCGGGTAGAAGGCAATAGTTTGAAGAGCAGCATGATGACGCAGGATATCAATAGGTAGGAAGTTCCTGTCTGCAGAGTTTTGAGTACTAGCAGATCATCGATTTCAACGAAGCCAATAGAATTCTTGATGCTGTAAAAAACGTCGATTATCACCTTGATAACAATATTTGAGATCAAAGAGATAAATATCAAGATAGAGGTACTAAAGACCAACAGAAAGCCCAGAAACCGATTTCGCATAAAAGTTTTGGCAGCTGAGCGAACACCGGGCTGGCAGGGACGCTCTTGGTCTACACGCCAAATCTTGTTCATGGATCGTGTCAGTGCTCCAAACACACCACTGGCTGTAAAGCAAAGCAGCAGGAAACTGATAATTCCAGCTCCCAGACTATTGCGATTGAGGCTTGAGAGCGTATCTTTAACTAGAGTAAATGCCTCTGGCGGCAAGCTACTCTGGGCAAAAGATAGAATCTGCTCAGAAGGTCGACTAGCGGGTCCTAAAAACGCACCTGATACGCTCAGACCTACCAGAACAGTTGGAAACAGAGAAAACAGCGCATAGTATGACAACGCTGCTCCCATCTCTAAGCAATCGTCTCGCTGCCACTTCATGAAAGTCTGAATAATCAGCATTGCCGGTTTTGATCGCAGGAGGTGTATCCCGGGTGCTTTTTTCAGATCTTTCAACACAAGCTCAAAATGCCTCAATGGCTGACTGGATTTGGTCGTACCCATATTTTCTAATGCTTTTCTGGAGTCTTGTATCTCCCAGGGGCGTAGAGATTGTAGACACTTATCATCTTTAGTTCAACTTAATACTTGCGCGATCGCACCCAGGCAGACTGGCAGATATGGGTCTATTGTGCCCTAATCATAGGCTTGCCTTCAGAAGTTACCTGTGGTGATAGTCGTAGAGCCTGACAAAAGTTAACCTTTAAGACTACTATACGCGATCGTCCACGGGAGCCCTTATGCTATCAATTCGGTGCCTGAGTAAAACTTACAAAGGCCGTCAGGCGTTGCAGGATCTCAGTCTTGATATTTTGCCGAGTGAAGTTTACGGGCTATTAGGACCCAACGGTGCTGGTAAAACAACGACCATTAACCTTATCTGCGGCTTGTTACAAGCAGATGCCGGAGAAGTTTTTGTCAATCATCAGCTTGCGGGCGATGTGACAAAGCCTTGGGTGGGTGTGATGCCGCAAGAAAATCTGCTTTATCGCACACTCACTTGTGAGGAGAATCTTTCCTTTTTTGCCAAAGTGTACGGGTTGCCAGCACGATCGCGCTCAAGCCGAATTCAGGATTGTCTAGCGGCTGTGAACTTGCTGGATCGTGCTAAAACCCCGGTGGAAAAGCTAAGTGGAGGAATGCAGCGGCGACTCAGCTTGGCCCTTGCTATTGTTCATCGCCCTAAACTGTTAATTTTGGACGAGCCTACAACGGGACTTGATATTGAGGCTCGCCATAACGTTTGGGAGCTTATCCGGCAGCTCAGTCGCCAAGAGGGCATGACTATTTTGTTGACGACTCATTTATTAGATGAAGCTGAAAAGCTCTGTCAACGCATCGGCATCCTTAAACAAGGGCAGCTTTTAGCGGAAGGAACCCTGGCGGAATTACGTCGCTATGTTCCAGCCCAAGAAATCGTGATGTTGGCGACGGCTGCTCCTCAGGCTGCGATCGCCCGCGCCCAGACCCATGGCTTTACGCCCCGTCGCTACGGAACCGACCTTGTGTTTTGGGTTCCTAAGAAATTAGACCTTAAAGAACTCTTGAATTGCTTTGAGGGTATTCCCATTGACACAATTTCGCGTCAGCCGGTTCGGCTAGAGCATATTTATCTAGAAGTGACACAAGGGAAGAGGGGGGAAGGGAAACGGATGAAAGAAGAAAAAGGGGATATGGTAATCTGAAGAGACCGATCGGTCTTTTTGGGGAAGATGACAAAGGCAGAAGAGACGAAGGCCAGAATTGTTGAGCAAGCAGCCATCCTGTTCAATCAGCGTGGTTATGCAGGCTCGTCTCTGTCAGACATCATGACGGCTACGGGGCTTAAAAAAGGCGGCATCTACAATCACTTCAGTAGTAAGGATGAGCTGGCGATCGCGGCGTTTGATTTTGCTGTCCAGCGAGCCCGCGAAATTCATCTACAGGCGCTGAAAGATGGACGAGGAGCGATTGCCCGCCTCCAATCAATGACAGCTTCCTTTGTCGAGGCGTTTGATGTGATGTCGGCAATGGGCGGCTGTCCTTTACTCAACACTGCTGTTGATAGTGATGATGCTCATCCGGTGCTACGCGAGCGAACGCAACAGGCTATGGGTGAATGGCGACAGCTCATCCGGCGAATTGTACAGAAAGGGATACAGCGACGGGAGATCCACTCTGATACCGATCCAGATGCTGTTGCTACCGTTTTGATTGCTACTCTCGAAGGATCGCTAATGCTGGCCAAGTTGTATGGCGATCGCACGCCGATGGAGCAAGCTCAGGAACATCTCAATATATATATAGACAGCTTGCAGCTAGCGTTGGATTCTTCCTAAAAGGAGTCTACTAACCCAAGACTTATGAGATTAGCTTGATCAGGGTGTCAAGCCATCTGGGCTTCTTATCCGTTACTCACAACAGAGTCTCTGCCGCCAGCCGTTTATTTGTATAAACGCTTTGGTTGTCAGATTCACCCTCTTTGTGGCCCAAAAAAGACCGATCGGTCTGTATGGATACGAAAAGCTAAAGCCCCGGCAGCACTCGTCAACCTCCAACCCATTCGCTCATCCCTTGTTCCCATTCGTCGAAGTCTGTTTTCTAATCTGTTCATTTACTGGAGACGCCAATGCTGAAATTCTATTACCACCCGCTATCCCCCATCGCGCGTCGGGTTTGGCTGGCGCTGTTGGAAAAGGAGATTCCCTTCGAGCCAGTTGTCGTAAATCTCCAAGTGCGCGAAAATTTGCAACCTGAATTTCTGAAGCTTAATCCATTCCACCATGTTCCGGTGATTGTGGATGAGGGCGATCGCATTCTAGAATCCTTTGCCATTCTGGACTATCTAGAAGCGAAGCATGCGACTCCAGCACTTATTCCCAATACCCCTGCTGAACTGGCACGTATGCGAATGTTGCAGATGGTGACGGCCAACGAGTTGGTTCCCAAATTACCGGCTTTAGTGACGATGGATGAGTCGGAAAACCCCGACACTGCAACGCTTAGGCACGTCAATATAGTTCTGCAGTTTTTATCTGATCAGTTAGGGCAGCGTACCTACTTTGGCGGTGATCAGCTATCTTTGGCTGATATTACAGTCGGAGCCGCGTTGCCTCTGACCACTCGATTAGGGCTAAGTTTGCAGGCATATCCGCTACTTGCAGCTTGGTGCGATCGCGTTATGACGCGTCCAGCTTGGCAGCAGACAGAGCCCGAAGCTGAGGCTTTGCGTACCTGGAGACGCTGGCTTTCCCTCATGAATAAACGGATGAGTAAGCGACAGGCACATTCGTAGATAACCCCCTAACGAGTACCGCTACGCGGAATTTAAAATACTCTGCGAGAAGAGCAAAGCTCTACAAAATTCAAAATTCAAACCTAAGGCAGACAAGCCTTTCCAGCATTCTGAATAGTGAGCCTACTTCTGCCGTGATGTACTAGACAGCGGTTGATTTATGAATGTGCTGAAGCTATCCGGCGGGGAACATAGGCAATGCAAACGCCTGCCAGTAAAAGGGCCAAGACGCCCAGTCCAGCTCCCAAACTAGCAGGTAGGGCCTGTATTTGACTGGTCATTGCACCGAATAGGGATGACGCCGCAGAAGCACCACTAAAGAAAATACCAGTGCCAAGACCAGCTTTGGGAGCCGGTACCATGGAAAGAGCAAAAGGAATTGTGCCATTGGAGACCAAACTGAATGTAGCCCCAAACATCCAGGCCAAGCCAATTGCCCAACTACTGTGATGCACCATACTCACTAAAACGCATACACATGCCATGCCTGCCAGACCCAGTACCATAGCCCGACGATTACCTAACCGTAGAGCCACGACGCCAGCAGGAATGGCCGTGAGTGCCAAGGAGATAAAAATACTGCCCAGCACAAGGCTTTTGCTGGCATCTGGAATCCGACTATTCACGGCGCTGGAGAACAGCAGCATCAACATCCGAAACCCTAATGTTACTCCCACACCCGCTCCAAACACTAAGGCCAGACGTAGCCAGTCTACTGGGGGGGATGCGATCGCTGTACCAGCCGGTTCTGTTGCGGTCACAGTCGCCTGAGCTGAGTCACAAACCCGTAGGGCTACAGTTGCTACGAGTAAAACGCCAGACCCAACGGCAAAGGTCATCAACGGCCCCCACCCCAACAAAATTTGGCTGGCTAGAGGACCCATTGCTCCAGCTACCCCCCCTACCAGGGTGAGAATACTCGCTGCCTGAGGCAGTCGAGTCCCAAAGGCATAACGCCCCAACAACGATAACGCCGGACTCCGAAACATTGTCATGGCCAAAGCCCAGGCCACTGCCGTGACTGGCAGCAGCCAGCGGGAAGCGGCCTCAAGTCCTGAGAGTGCGATCGTAGGCAAAGCGATAAAGCTACTGGCAGTCAAGATGACCCCCAAGCTAATCAGGGGAAACCGGGTACCTAGCTGTCGCTGTAAGCGATCGGACAGGCTGCCCATTAGAGGTTCCATCACGATTGCTAACAGATTTTCTACAACTAACAATCCGGCTGCCAGCGCAGGAGGAAATCCCAAACGACCCAGAAGATCGACCAGGTAGAGGTTATAAATCACCCACAATAGGGCGATCGCACCCTGTACAGCGGCAAGACCAACAACCTTTGCCCAAAGTACTTGGTTCTTTCCTGTATTGCCTGATTGAGAAATCACAGAAAACCGATATGTTTCAACAAGAAAATGTCAGTCTGCCACCTTAGTAGCAAAACCCATTAAGCCGGAAACTTCCCGCTGCGACCACAAATCCATCCCTTATCAGTAAAAGAAGGCTCTCACTGTTGAGATGTAGCAACGGGCCACCCTGCCATATTCAAATACGTCTATCGGCAAAGCGTTGGGCTTGACTCGCTTCCAACTCAACGCTTTGACAACCAAACTCTTTCACAAAGCTAACATGACCTACTATCCTGCCAACTCGCCAGCCTTAGCTTCAGCGTTCGTTGCAATTATCAAACCTGCTAAGCCTTGTGGCACCCATTCAACTGTGATCAACGATTGTGAGAAATCTAGACTAGCAGCAACACTTCGCTAACTGGTAGAAACACCCTAAATGTTTACCTATAAATACCCTCAGAGGGCATTATCAGACTTAATGACTTTTACCGCGTCTACTCCTAGAGACTAAAAAGCGGAAACCTCTCAACAACAAACTGGGATGTTTCCGCTTCAGCTCGTCAAGCCGCGAAATCAAACAACGTGTCCAGGTAGATGCGATTTACACGGCGGTCACTACCGCCGTTTTGCATAAGAAACAGAGACAGTGCAGCGCAAAAAGCACGCTGTTGATTCCAGGCTGGATGAGTGTCGAGATACTGCTGTAAAGACTCGTGAAGCTCCTCAGGAACCTCTACCAACAAGCTAACCATAGGACCGGTCATCCAATCCTCCTTTGACCCCTTAGGCAAATGCGAACAGCCAAAAGCAGCACCTCCTTGAGGTTCCTTGACCTTGCTCTGCCAAGATTACTTGGGAGAGTAGGCCACCTGCCTCACAGGCGCTCGTCTTCCGGTCGCATCATTCTGCCCATCCCTACCGATTGCTGTCAACGGTGAAAAAAAACCTTAAGAGTGCTGCCTAACAATCTTTGGAACGGAAAACCGGGGCTTTTGACCGGCAGCTCGTTACAATCCTTTAATATTTGACCGGGGATCATACTGTGGAAACCTCTCCAATCAAAATCCACAACTCATTGAAAAAGCCCAAAAATTAGGAAGCTGCCTGTGGAAAACTTTCGGAAAAGCTGTGGACAAAGTGTGGAACAGGAAAAAAAGCATCAATCGCTTTATAAAGTTTTGTAAAGCGATTCTTGTAGGCTTGCCAATATCTTCCTAATGCTACTGGGATCGCCTGTATCGCAAGGCTTTCAAAGAACCTGTTTAGAAAAGGGTTTGATTGCAATAAAGCCCTTTCGTAAACAAAATGCTTAATTCTTTTATAGTTCATTTGAACTAATATAGAAGAGCGTCAGGAGTTTGTCCATACGGGTCTTTGAAATCTCGAAACAAATCCGGGGCGACTGTCTAAGTAATTTGAGCTGTCTTACTACGGGTTAGGAGTAATCACATGAAACATTGGCGCTGGCTTGCGTTCAGCCTTCCAGCTACGTTTCTCTACGGCTGGAGTGATAAAAGCCAAGCCGCTGATATTTTGATCGAGTTTGAAGTGGCTACAACGACCTCCACTGTCTCTAAGCTGGCTTCCATTACCTCTAAGACAGACAGAGCCGCGGTTGCGGAATCGCAGTCTAATCCGGATCCAAATGCTCATCTGCTCAACTTTGCACCTCCTCCCATAACACCTGTCGATTTAGCTCCTCAAGCGATGCTTTCTCAGACGGCTGAGGCTCTCCCTACTAATCCGATATCCTCAGCGCCCGCTTTGGAAGACCTTCCCTTACCAGTACCGGAGGTGTCTATTCCAACGAGTCAGGCGATCGCAGCTGAGGTTCCTCCCCCGCCTTTACCATCCGCAATTGCGGAGCTATTTGCCGGCAACACAGACTCGCTAGTAGCGCGTGCAGTTGGAACAGCTGAGGGCACCCGTACGCCAGACGGGCAGAAAACATTTGCCTATTACGGACATTTAGATCCCGGTAATCAGGCATGGAATCAGGGAACGTTTTCCTATCAACACGCAGCAAATTCACCAGAGGAAGCGGATGAAAAACAGTTAGCAAGACTAAAAAGACAAACTGAGGAGCTGTATCGCCTCGCATCCAATCGCGGATTACGTCTCAATACGGAAGAAGCTTTGAATGGAATTGACTTAGCTAATCAAGCTCCTATGGCAGCGCTGGATCGAGGCTATATCGACTGGTTGGCTCAAGCGAAAACGATAAACTTATCAGAACAAGAAGCAATTTTGTGGGCTCGTACTAGGGCCTTTCTTGACCCCGATACTGGACGATGGAATGCACCTGGCTTAGAGAATTCAGTCCACACCATTACTCAGGATCAGGCTCGCCGTCAGCGGGCGATCGCTCAAGCTTTAGCATATAGAGATTCTTCTCAGGACCCAATTTCAGCCTATAAACCTGCGATCCCTGAGCCTCATAAGTTAAAGTTTCCTGAGGTGGATTCTGATCCAGTGGACAGTATTCTCCGCGTCGATCTGCCCAATTAATTGATCCTGTAGTGACTCTAAAGCTTACTGAATTAGGGCATGGAATCTATGCCTAACATAAATTCATGCATATAAGTCAGTAAGCAGGACATATCGATATTGGACTAAATCTATGCTTTCTCGATTGAGGACTACTTAATGCTTTGCTTTGATATAGATTCAACCTTTATCGAGACTATTATTTTACCGAAATAAAGGCTTTGGGGTATCTATTTTAAGAATTCAGGTAGTAGCTCCTATAGCTTTTGAAAGCCCTATTTATAAAATTTGGTTAGGATATCATTAAGACCAAAGTAACCTAAATTATTCTGCATTTACCATGTTGTTTATCAAGGATTGGAAGGCTTGTATTTAGATCTAGCCTCACACCCTAAACTCAGAATTGGGTAACCTAGAAAAAGGACTTTCAGAAATTCCCTCTCCCGGAGCTGAATTTAAGGACAGATCCTCTCTACTGCTTTCCCTACTGAGCCATGTCGATTATCTATGCCATCTATAACTTTTTGGGGCCGCTGAGTCTACTGGGCACTGCTTTTTGGATTTGGATGCTGTATGACTGCCTCAAAAACAGATCGCGTAATGGCTTTGCATGGATTTGGATCATGCTGTTTCTCAATGTGATTGGAGCAGGGTTGTACTTCTTCATTGTCTGGCTTCCCAATCATCCCAACGCGATGGCGAGAGTACCTGGGATGACCAGCGGCAGGTTTCGCGATGCCCTATGGCAGGCCGAAGCTGAAGCAAGAAATATTGGTAAGGCTCATCAATACGCAAAATTAGGCGATATTCACCACCAGATGCGAAATTTGGCTGCCGCTGAGCAAGCATACAGCACAGCTCTTGAAAAAGAACCAGACAATGTCAGAGTCCTCTGGGGGGCTGCCTGTGTGGCCTTAGATCAGAAAAACTTGGAGGTGGCGCGCGGCTATTTGGAGCAGGTACTCTCGATGGAGCCTGAGTTTTCCTATGGTGATGCGTCTCTAGCCTACGGTCAGGTCCTTTATGCCCTGACTGATTTTGACGCTGCTTTGTCGCACCTGCAGACCCATGTCAAGTCTTGGAGCCATCCTGAAGCGTACTTGATGTTGGCTAAGATCTATCAGCAGCGTGAGGAAGTGGCTCAGGCCCGCGACATCCTCGAAACCATGATTATTAAGATCAAGAGCTCGACCCAGTTTCAATACCGCAAAAACAAGCCATTTATTCGCCAGGGAGAACGCTTGCTGGCTCAGCTTTCCTGAGGTTTATGCAATCTATTACGAGATTTGTAGCTCATGAGGCATGGAGAAACCAGTGATCGGAGCTGAGGGGTAGAGAAGCGCCAGAAATTTCCTAAAGCTAGATCGCGATTGCTCGCCAGTCAGGACACGGAGAATCTTTTTGCCAACCATAGGGATGCATAGCACAGATTAGCGGGATGCGCTGCGACCTTTGTAGTCCGTAGGCATGGCCGTGATAGTTATCACACCCCACACAGGCATCCGGACGCGATGCTATCAATTCAGAAAATCCAATTTGCGATCGCAAGATCTGCTGCTTGCGTCGACCTTGGTGCCATCGCTGATAGTCTCGCTGACGGAAGCGATCGTTGGCTCGAAGGAACCTATTTGCAATACCTGCCATCTTTGACATCCCTAGCCATATTTCTAAGCTAGCGCTAAGATGCCCTCTTGACTGTCTGGATCAGTTGGGAATGGAATCTTGATTTGCGAACAGCAACAATTTGAAATGGTCTATGCCAGTAGGCTCGGCAGGTGAACTATCTTCTGGATTCTGCCTCCTTAGATTCTCCTAGCCTTACAGCGCTGACCCGCTACAATCAAAGCGGTTAAGCCTGCTGTGAGTCTAGGGACCTTCATGACACTACCTATCTGGCCCGGTAGTCCACATCCTTTAGGGGCTACGTGGGACGGCGACGGTACGAACTTCGCGATTTTTTCGGAAAACGCGACCGTTGTCCTACTCTGCTTGTTTGACGAGCATGACCACGAAACTCAGATCCCACTTGCCGAGGTGAGCAATTATGTTTGGCATGGCTACCTACCGGGGATAGGACCAGGACAACGCTACGGCTATCGCGTAGAGGGCCCCTACGAACCAGAACTCGGCAAACGGTTCAATGCCAGAAAGCTGCTGCTAGATCCCTATGCGCAGGCGATCACAGGTGATATTCAGCATGGTTCAGCCATCTTTGGGTATCCCATTGGCGATGTTTTAACCGAAGACCGTGATCTAGAGTGTTCTGATTTAGATGACGCGTCTCTTATACCCAAAGCCGTTGTGATTGATTCGCAGTTTGACTGGGAAAATGATCAGCCACTACGAACGCCTTGGCATCAAACCATCATCTACGAAGCTCACGTTAAGGGCTTTACCAAACAGCACCCAGAGATTCCAGAAGCACTGCAGGGTACCTATGCAGGCTTGGCTCACCCAGCTGCGATTGAATATTTAAAGACCTTAGGAGTGACCGCGATCGAGCTGCTGCCAGTACATCATTTCAATGCCTCGCCGGGCCATTTGGTTGGCGTTGGTCTTCGCAATTACTGGGGCTATGACTCTTTGGGATACTTTGCCCCCTACGCTGGCTACAGTGCGGCTGGTGCTCAGGGCAAGGAAGTACAAGAATTCAAAGAAATGGTGAAAGCCCTTCACGCAGCTGGCATTGAGGTCATTCTAGATGTGGTGTACAACCACACAGGCGAAGGCAACCATTTGGGTCCTACGCTGGCTTTTCGCGGCATTGATAACGAAGCCTATTATCGTTTGGTGGAAGATCTGCCCCGCTACTATATGGATTTTACTGGTTGTGGCAATTCCTTAAACGTTTGCCATCCTCAGGTGCTGAAGCTAATTATGGATAGCTTGCGCTATTGGGTCCAAGAAATGCACGTGGATGGCTTCCGGTTTGATCTGGCGTCAGCGCTGGCGCGGGAGCTTTATGAAGTGAATAGCCTTGCCGCCTTTTTCGATATTATTCATCAGGATCCAATACTATCTACTACAAAGCTAATTGCAGAACCCTGGGACCTAGGTGAAGGCGGCTATCAGGTTGGTAACTTTCCGCTGCTTTGGTCAGAGTGGAACGGCCAGTATCGTGATACGCTGCGAGACTTTTGGCGCGAAGCTCACTGTCGTCTGGGAGACTTTGCCTTCCGCCTGACCGGCAGCTCGGATCTGTACGAATCTAACGGTAAACGTCCCCACGCCAGCATTAATTTCATTACGTGCCATGATGGCTTTACTCTACGTGACCTTGTGAGTTACAACGAAAAACACAACGAAGCCAATGGCGAAGGCAACCGTGATGGGGAAAGCTACAATCGCTCTTGGAACTGCGGAGCTGAGGGTAAAACGACCGATCCGCTGGTACTGGAAATTCGCGCCCGACAGCAGCGTAATTTCATAGCTACACTGCTACTGTCTCAGGGGGTGCCTATGCTACTGGGTGGCGATGAATTTTGGCGCACTCAACAAGGTAACAACAACACCTACTGCCAAGACAATGCGTTAGCCTGGCTGGATTGGGGCCTTACTACTGACCAGCAGGTATTTTTGACGTTTGTGCAGCGTCTAATTGCGTTTCGTCAGGCGCATTCGGTCTTTCAGCGGCGGGATTGGTTTCAAGGACGCGACATCCATGGCTCGGGCATCCATGATATTGGCTGGTTCAATGCCGATGGTAGCGGCATCAGTGAGGAAGACTGGCAAGACGCTGAAGCTAAAACAATTGGTGTTTTTCTAAATGGGGAAGAAATTCCTAGTCCTGACCGACGCGGTCAGCGTATTTTCGATAACAGCTTTCTGTTGCTCTTTAATGCCCAAGCAGAGACTGAAACTTTTATGATTCCTGAGGTCCTAGCTCAACGAGATTGGCAACTTATGGTTGACACTAAGGTCAAAACTGGATTCGTTGATCCCCCTACTATGCTGGTAGGTGATTCGGTCGTTGTGGGTGGGCGATCGCTGATGTTACTCATGTGCGATCGTACATGAGCTTAGAGCTGCTGAAATCTATAGATATCAAAATGCGAAAAACTTTCTTTTGCCTCTAAAGTGTATGTGTCGCTGAGAGCCGATTCGATGGAATAGTCAAGGAAAAATTCGCGGTTAATAGCTACTAAAATTTCTTGGGAATCGTTCGTTAATGTCTTTAGTCGTTTCGATAGTTCATTTGCTTCAATCTGAGTACCATCAATCCCAAGAGTTTTGTCATCGCCATAATATCGAAGCAACCTTTTATCGCCCCAAAGGAGAACCGACGGAATCTCCGCATTAAAACCATTCGTTATGTACTCAGCTGCGGCCTGATAATCATCACGACCATACATAGGATCAAAGAAGTAATTCCTTAAAGAAAGTAGGTTGATGAACAATAGCAAAACTGTACTTATAAAGGCAGCCTTGGCTGTTAGAGTTCTTCTCTCAAGTGAGGTGAGATGACAAAATGCTGAGGGAATGAGAAGAGCGATCGGAATAATGACAAACGCAGAATGCCGTGGCACCCAGTTGATATGAGTAACCATCGCAAACATCGTTGAAAAGACGAGGGATACAGCAATAAGCGTAGCAAAGAATAAAGCTGCTCTTTTTCGAGAGTCATGTTTTAATGAGTTTTCTTTCTTAAGCAGTTTTTTTGTCAGAGCAAAGAGAAGAGTTATAACGACAACAGCTAGCAGAAGTAAGTGGGGCCAGTACCCTAACAGCACCTCAACTCTATTGTCTCCTCGAAGTAGTTCAGGAGGGGCTAGATAAAGAGTTCCAGCTAACAATCCATAGGCTACAAACAAAAAGTTCTGGAGAATGTGAGTGCCATACCAGTTCACCACTCGAAAATCAATGTTCGACAAAGTTTCAGATGTTGAGTAGAGAAAGATTGCAGGCAAAATACACAGAAGAACAGGTGACCAATATCTCAACCACTGCTTAAAACTCTGCTGATTGAGTAGATGCGCAATACAGATAGAAACCGTAAAAACAAAAAGGAAAATGCTGCTTAGGCAGGCGATCGCAATGATCAACCAAAATAGAAGCTTTGAGCGTAATCGTTTAGACTTCTGGTCAATGAGAACATCACAAAACGCGTAGAGTTCAAGAGCTGCGAAAAATAGAACAAGTGAGTATGCCCTTACTTCTTGACTGTAATAGACGTGAAATGCGCTAATAGAGATTATGCCCAAAGTCCAGATGGCATACTGTTTACCATAAATCTTCAAAGCTGTTAAAGCTGTAAAAATAACTGAAAGCGTTCCAAACAACGCTGAAAGCGATCGTAGTGCAATGATTGAATCACCAAAAAGCTGTCGCCAGAAAAATAGCAGTATAAAATATATGGGCTGATACTTATCATAGGGAGTGGCATCAAGTATCTCTATAACACCTCTTAAGCTTGAGGCATCCGTTCTGATTAAGCTCAGACCCTCATCTATCCATAAACTCTGATTTGACAATAGAGAAAAACGAAGCAGGGCCGCAATGAATATCATGAAGGTTGCCCAAGATAATTGGGACTTTGATACCTTTTCGATTTGCGTTAAGGCTAGTTGGATGTTCAAAGCTATCTACGCTTTCATGCAGAATAGGATTGAAGAACTCGAGAATATTACAAGTAACTGTTTATTAAGCGTATAGCAAAGGATGACGTCAGCTATCTACTTCGAAGTTTTGTAAGGCTTTGTTTGATCAAGCACTTGTTTCTTCCTCGGCAAAGAATCTTTTCTGTCCGTATCCTAGCGAAGAAATGACTTTTGGATCAATCAGCGCATTGATCTCTTGAAGGCTTTCATGACTGTAGTCATCTAAATATTTTGCATTTACATAATAGTCTCGCCTCTCATCTGAGAATGCAGATGACTGGCTCACTATTCCAACAGTATCTGATACTAACCTCGAAAAGATCCTCCTCTTAAGCCCCATTTTTGCTTCCAAACGATTCAGCTCTTCACTAGGATTCCGTATCAAATCAACATATCGAATAAATATAATTTTCTCAGTTTCTTCAGAAAGCTCCAGCCATTTCCCATAGAATAGATTGTATTCAGATATGTAGTGATAACAAACCAGAGGCCAGTTGCACTTCTTAGCCCAACTCTTGTAGCTTAGTAACCAACTATATGGATCTTTTGAGATTACCAAATAATAATTTGGGGTAGTTTTGAGAAGATTTTCAAAACCCTTAAAGTCGCTCACAGAAATGTTATTCCGATATTGAGGATCTGGAATGATGTCTTTTTCGTCATAGAGTCGAAAATGCTTTTGAATCGGCGCGCTCCTATCCCTGTTACTGTTGAGGAAGCGAACTCTGTACTTCCGTTTAAGGAGCGTTTCTAGGAAGTTGGTGCCGCTTCTTTGTAAACCGTAATGTAGTAAGTACATGTACTCGTTTCCCTTGAAAGTTTCTTGGGTGTAAAATTTTTACGAGTTCCTAAACATCCTCTCAATAAATATTCGTTTTCCGAGTAATACTGCAATCTCCTGAATATGATACTACCATCCAAGTAGATTGAGGAATCTTGAATATAGCAAAGGCTAAATTTCGATGTTGATAATGTTCTTTCAGTCTTCTCCAAAACCAACGGATTAGCTACCCGATTGACTAACCAAACTCTCGAAATCTCCGTCATACTCAACATATACGAGGAACTTTCGTTGGTCAGAGTTGCCTGCTGTATCAAAGAGAACGACACTCATAAGCAGCACTCATGTAAATAGCTCAGTATTAGGCGGGTACACAACTTTACCTTGTGATCTAAATCATCAAGAATTCAAGGAATTCAAATTACGCTTTATGGCTCTACCAAGCTTCTCCAATCCTTTTTCGAACTTAGAAGAAGGTTTGATTTTGCATTCAAACTGACTTTTTTCGTCGAGTGCACGCAAGAACTTCACATAAAAATCTTTTATGTACTCCTTAGCTCCTCCCTGAAAATGCATCATATTGATCCGTAACCATTGCCCTTCATGAAGAGTTGAAAGACTCCTGTCTTGGCCATCGAATCTATATAGATTTGATTTGTATCTACGGAAGCCGTGCATATTAATTGAATTATTTTCCATGAATTCTGGAATGCATACATGCCGGAATCTGCAAGTTTCAAATTTATGGATTTCAGCATTGCTGCCTTGGGTGTTTTCCCAAAAATCAAGCATTGCCCACATATCACTGAAATGTATGTGTGCTCCTGATGGGTGAGTTCCATTCCAGATCTTATGAGTATTCTGAAGCGACACTTCTTTCAAAATCTCATAGCTGTTAGAATACAAATCTAATAGGTAATTACAGAATGCGTTGATTACCTTAATATCCTGGAAGAATATAAATTCTGGAGCAGACGGTTTTATAGTTTGACCATAGTCAAAATTGGTATAGTTCTTGAGAAAGTCACCCGGCGAGGTTAGCAAGATATTATCTGTGTCAAGATACACAAAATTATCCAGTCGGTTAGCTTTGGCGAGATTTGATAAGAGAAACCATCGTTCAAAACAAAACCTTTCATACCCAAACGGGTTAACGGAAAAATGTTGGTAGCTTTGAACAAAAGACTGATATGCCAGATCCTCGCTAGCAAGATCTTCTATCGATATCCACTTACATCGCTCGACTTGACCTGCAAATTGTCTGTTTGACTCATCTCCAGCAAGAATAATGTCACATTGAGGACTCAATCGACTCAATAGATGAAGATTATACCTCAAATAGTTTTGATTACCTTTGTGAATAAGAACGATAGACCAAGTCATGGGACATGTCCTAGAAATAATTGATTACTCATGGTGCAATCATAGTAAATGATGTCAGGATACTATCGATACTGTTTTGTGGCATCAAAGCGACGAGGCAGTATCGGCTGATATCTCGATCATATGGTTTCAAGCAATCTCAGCAAATCCATCTTTACCTTAAAGAGAAGATCGATTCAGACCGCTCTGTTTGCTTACCTATTTTGAAAATACTATAGTATTAAAATATAGTAATTGCTCAACTCAGTAGCCAATCGGTCTGTGATGAGGTAAGGGCTCGCGAAATGGCCTCAAAAGCAGAAATGCCCTGCCGTCTCGCTGTATTTACCAGGGAGCGGACCTGGGCAAACAGCTCTGGCCCCCAGTCGGAACGGAAGCCGTGGGTGACTTTGCGAAACACCACACTCCATCGCAACGCCTGCTCACTGGCGTTGTTCGTCGGTGGCACGGTGTCATCTTCCAGGAAATACAGCAGCGAGTCGCGAATCTGTTGATATCGTTTGAGCAACCGTTGACCATCCGCCTGAGTGGGTTCCAAATTCAACACTTCGCGCAAAGCCCCCCGACAGCGGGCGATATATTGCTTCACCGTCGAGGCAGCCAATCGATGTCGTCGCCGCTGCAGCGCAATCGCCCGCAACAACAGCCGTTTCATGCGCGGGGCAAACAAGTCATCCCCGGCATCGATGGCATATTGGCAATCCCTGAGTTGATGGGCCAGACACACTTGCCATTGCGCCGCCGGATGCGCTTTCTGGGCACTAAATAAATCGGACACCCAAACTTCGGGGCGATGACCGGCCATCACCGCATCAATGACTTTTTTGCCACGACTGGGACGAATCACGTGCAGACAGACATGGTCGTTCTGAAACACCCATTCCCATTGATTTTTGCCCGCCACCCGCGCCCCCGTTTCATCGCTGCAGACTAAGCGGGCGCTGCGGAGACGTTGCGTGATGGCCGCTATCGGCGTGGCTAACTGGCCGCGCACCCGTTGCAGCAGATTCGCAATCGCGCCTTCCGAGATAACCAAGCCATACACCTCAGCCATCAATCGACTTAACCGTTGATAGCTCACTGCATGACCGTAGCGCAGATAGGTCACCATGCTGGCCACGCTGTTGCCATAGGGCGACCCCGGCTCCAAGCCCACGGGCACCGGCGCTTCGTAACGTTGCTGGCACTGAGTGCAAGTGCCGCCATAGCGCTCGACGCGCGTTACATACGGCTTCACGGGGGGCAATTCGATGCGCTCATAAATTGCAGTCAGTTGCTGGTCAGCGTCGGCAACTTCACTCTCACAATGGGGGCAGATTTTGGCTTGGGCGACCACCACTTGGTCCGGGTGCGGCGTCAACTCACGACCCCCGCCAGTCCGTCCCAGACTCCCTTGACGCACCTCAGGGGCCGGTTCCGTCGTGGTTTGATTGGGCTTAAATCCTTTCGCCGGGGGCAAACTTGAGTTCTGAGCCGTTTTCTTGACCCGTTTGCGTTTCAGCTTCTCAACTTCGGCTCGCAACGTTTGTAATTCCTGCCACAGTTGAGCAATGAGGGCATCCTTTTCCTCATCACTGAGTCCGTCGAGTGGGGGCAGGTCTTTCATGGCCAAAGTTTACCACCCGTACCAGTAAAACTTTGCAAGTCAACCCAGTTGAGCAATTAC
>JBHJHM010000068.1:0-13438 GCA_050330865.1 Leptolyngbyaceae cyanobacterium | reverse complement strand
ATTGCCACTGATCACCTCCAAGACGACTTTGGCCTTAAATTCGCTACTGTAATTCCTTTGCTTGTTTGCCATGATGCTTGCCCCATATGGACTCCAGCTTACTCTCTCTAGTGCTGTCCTAATTTTGGGGGTCACTACAGTCTTTTGATACTGATGCGGAGTCGTCCCCGTTATTTCGCGGAATTTTTGGTAAAAAGACGACTCACTCATGCCAACTTCACGTGCAACTTCAGTGACAAGGAGTCCAGCACGATAATTATCTCGGATGTGTTTGATCGCTCGGGCAATAGTGTTAGCAGCGCTATTGCTTAGGACCATCTGGCGAAGCATTCCGCCGTGGGGAGCCCTGAGCACTCGTAAATGCAATTCCTTAAAAAGAGAGGGGCCAATAAGCTCAGCTTCGAGCGGGTCTTCCATAGTTGTTATGAAGCGCTCAATAGTATCTATAAGCGCCCTGTCCGCTCTTTCTGAATCAATAGAAAAAGCCCGATCTTGTTTTTCAAGGATTTGCTCAATCTCAAAAGAAAGACTTTGAATAATTTTCCGATCTATTTTTATAATTAGTGCGAGATAGGGGACTTCAGCCGATGCTTGTGTAATTTTCGCATATACAGGTACGTGATGACTTATTATGACAGAATCGCCAGCTGACAGTTGAAGCGTGCGGCTGTCTAGACTTGTTTGCTTTGCACCTTGAAGTACGACGCATAGTGCTGGCTCATAAAGCGTTTCGTTTAGCTCAGAGATATCTGCCTCTTTAATGTAAAAAATGTCTTCAGAAAAATGATGAGATTTGCTTCCACCTTCGTTCTTTGGAAAGGAATCTCGTACTTTATTTCTCAAAGATTCGATCATTTTTTAATAGCAGCTGGAAGATTCTGGTGTAGCAAGTTCGGGTCAGTTCTTTAAACCTTATTATCTGAGAATTTTGGTGTCGGTCTCAACCGATAACACGATCGCATTTGCTAACGTTGGCATTAAGCGACAAGCACCGTCTAATCCTCAAAGCGACTTGTTGCGTCGCGATCGCGTTCGTATCGCCTCGTGACCGGAAACGGCGGCAACCAGGACTCGCGGCGAACCGTCCAGAGTTCATAGGTTGGCATCAGTTGGTCGGGAGCATCTAGAGAACCGAGGTTGACTTCAATCTCGTCCCCCGTGCGTGCAAACACCGACGAGCCACAGCGGGGGCAGAAGTGCCTCCCAGCGTAGTCGCGTGTTTCACCCTGGATGGTCACGGCATCTTGTGGAAACACCGCGGAAGCGTGAAAGAGGGCACCATGGTGCTTGCGGCAGTCGAGACAGTGACATAGACCGACTCGGTATGGAAGCCCTGTCGCCACAACTCGGACGTTACCGCAAAGACAACCGCCCATAAATCGGTCCATGCTGACTCTCCTGCGAGATATGTGCGGCCTAACGTTTTCGAGTTTAGCGGCGCAGCCAAAATACCGAAAGAAGCTCAGTGCATCAGCTGCCGTGTCCGTTGCCGTGAGGTGTTCGGCAATGTCCACCTGAGCTGCAGCACCTCAAACTTAGCAGAGGCAGGACTCGCGCGATCGCAAGACTCTGTGACTGCCATAAGGAAAGGGCTGATGTACCTCACAACTTACTGTATCCGTATGGACCCCGGTACACTCAATCGGCTCACGGCTCCAGCACATACAATTGTCTTTCTAACGGGAGCGGGCGTCTCAGCTCCTTCGGGACTGCCTACGTACACTGATGCGGATGGGAAGCGAGTTGACGAAGGTCCGGGAGATGGCTCTGGCGAACTCCAAAAAGTCTACGCTGAGTTAACAAGTCAGATCGCAGATGCGCAGCCCAATGCTGCTCACTACTATCCTGGGTGGTTGCTTGCCAAAGGACACACTGTCGAGGTGGTGACTCAAAATATTGATGGTCTTTACAGCAAAGCTGGTTTTCCGAAAGAAAACACTCATGAAATTCACGGCAACTTTTTCAGGAATGATATTGTCTACTTTGGCGAATCCATACCCAAGGATGTCTGGACCAAGGCTAGGGCTGCTATGCAAAAGGCCAATCTTCTGATTGTTGCTGGCAGCGGACTTTGGGTATCACCAACCAACACGTTGCCGAAGTACCTCGGTTATCGATCGACCCATCGCCAATCTCGCATCGTGGTGGTCAATCAAGGAGAATGCTCTCTCATGACCTCGAAGTGGCGCCGATGGATAATCGCCCATCATAAGGTTGACTGCAGCCAGTTATTTGATGCAGCCATGTCGGTAGGGGCTCAGTATTCAGCTCTGAATTCCTGAACATGCTCAGGTTGTAAAATGCGCGGCCTAACGTTCCCAATCATCCGCCGCAGGCCGGGACTCCTAGATAAGTTGGCACAACACAACGAAGCCCAAAAGCCAGCCACCCTTTTGCGATCGGCTCAGCTTCCGTTACGATCGCTCGTTAGCTGAGTAGCTGGCTAGAGGCGCGATCGCTTGTCAGGCGCTGTGCGATTGAGGTTTGTCACTGGCGACCGTAAAGCATCTAATTTCGTCTCTGGATGGGGCTAAATCACCCAGAACTTCCATAGTTTCATACAGCATATTCGAAATCAGAATGCCTTTATGCGGCTCAGCTGGCACAGTGCAGCTTAGTCTTGAAATTAGTTTCTAATGACCAAGTTCACCGCGTAGTGGCGAATGATTTGCGAAAAACAGAGAGCGGCTCACCTACCGTGCCTTGATCGTATGCCCCTTAAGATAGTCTCTTAGAGCAGCGTTAATGGCCTCATCATCTGGAAATGAGTCTCGCAAGTCATCGGCTATCCGGACCATTTGGGGACGATTCTTCGCTTTAGATGCATACTTGCCGCGTACCACACCTTTCATCTTCGTGAAGTCGTACTCTGGTAGCATGCCGCTAGGATCTAGATCAGGCATAACTGTAGCCTTCTCGTTCGCGTTTGGTTGCCTTCCGAGCCCCAATGAGGCGGACCCAGTTGTTCCGATCAGTGTGCCACACGATTAGCAGACGGACTTGATTGAAAATACCTGCAGTGAGGTAACGGTCTTCATCATCTGAATGCATCGGATCGTAGCCAGTCATGCTGTTTGGATCGTCGAATACGGAAGAGGCTTCATGAAAGCTAATGCCGCGTTTGGCAAGATTGATTGCAGCTTTAACGGCATCCCATTCAAAGTCCATGCTGGCCAGTATGACTTAGTCGGATAACGTGAAACTGAGCGGTGGCCAATATTTTAGAGCTTGCCTGAATTTTTCAATCCGTCTGCTCCTGCGTAGTGTTATGCACGTTTAGCGTTTTGAGTATTGCTTACTGTACTGGGATGATCTCAAAGGTATCTTTATTTTGAATTCGATAAAACAGGAAATCCGAATCAATGGTGAGAATCTTTCTGGCCCCTGTTCTTTCGGCAACTAGAACTAATGAAGCATCCGCTAAATCCATTGGTCGATCTTGATATTTTTCCATTAGTTCAAATAAACGCCCATAATCCTCTGCCTGAATTTCATAAACGGATAAAAGTCTATCCAGAAGTAGTTGCCCCAACTGTTTCTGCATTTTCCATCCGCCTCGATGGAGTGATAAATACATAGCTTCTGTCAAACAAGACCAGGTTGTAATAAGAGGAGAAGCAAGTCGTATTACTGCACTTCGGTAGGCTTGGTGCTGGGGTTGAGTCCGATCAACAAGACAGAAAAGAACACCTGCATCGCAAAGGATCAAAGCTCCAACCCCTGCTTACGATACTTGGATAGTAGATGCTGCTGATAATCACCAACAGGCTCAGTGGAACCAACCTGTAGTTGATCTACAGATTCAAACCACCCTGCCCACGTTTCAGCAAATGTATTTTGAAAAGCATCAACTTTAGGGTGTGTCTGATGCTTATACGTTAGAAAGTCAATAAAATCACTTACTTGCCGTAATAGTGAATCGGGAAGCTTTTGAAGCTTGTCGATAGCAATTTCACGAATTGTCATATTAATAAAAAAGGAGTAAATCAGCATGTACTCATTGTACGCCAGAAGATTTTTCGATTCGGCTTTTGCGATGCGACGAGCTTTGGATTAACACCGACGGCAGCTGAACACCGCCAGCAAGAGCCCATCCTATTGGGATGGATCATATGTCTGAGCTGAATCATCCCATGCAATTTCGTGATCGTCTATATGGACCGCCCATTCTGCACCGCTGACTTTATAGCGGATCTGGGTAATTGTTTCGCACCAGTGCTGAAGACCCGACCATACCGCTTCCTTGGAACTTTCTGGAAGCCCGATTGCGCCTTCGAAGATTACATTCGGTTCCGAAGGATCTGCAGCGTCGTAAATGTAGAATGATTCCCAGTAGTCGCCGATGCCGTCGTTGGCAAACTCTTCAATCTTCGCGTTGTATTCCGTTTCGATCTGCGAAATAGCCGCCGATGAATCAGCAGCGAGGGAGGGCGATCGCTGCGCGGTGTAATAGAGCGACATGCCTATTAGGTACTCCGTGATGTGTCGCAGGCTGATGCAGCATAACGGCTCAAATCAGCGGCGGCAGACAATCCTGAAACAGCATCAGTAGATCTCATCCATCCACTACATTTGAATGAATTGTTAGCTCTCTGGTAGCCAGTTTTCGGCTAAGACGACTTCTAGAGAGTATGGGCACACCTCTGGAAATGTCGAAATTTCCATCCCCGTTTGCTTGGCAGCTTGACGACGGGCACGTTGATAACTCCCTGCAAGTTGCTCTGCTGGATAGCTGCTTAGGCTAGGACTATCTTCAATCGTCAATTCGATCTGAGTACGCGCATCAGTGATAGAGTCAAGCCAACTATCGGAGCGACGCTGCGGTTGATATTGCCACTTGAGCAGATGCAGTAAAAGACGAGTTAGCTGGCTAGCAATCCCTCGCCGTTCACTTTTCCCCAAATCTTCAACCTCTTCAATCAAATTGGGGACATCGATTTCATGCCAACGACGCTCACGTAACAGTTGAGCTGTTTGGTTAATCCACGAACTAAAATCCGTTAGATATGTCTCGCTCATGTTTAACCTGACCTTAGTATCTTCTTCACGCATGACCTGCTCCAGTGAATCTTTCCCTTTCATACTGCGGTTGGCAGTCAGTAAAATCATCTGATTCGCTTGAGCCAGTCGCCAAACGACCCGATCATCGCTATCGATTGATAAATTCACTTGGTCAAATGTGACGAACTGAACTGGGGCAATATCTAACCAACCTTGCAATGCGATCGCGCCGAAGAAAACCAAAGCATGGCCTTTGAGATTGTGATCAATCAAAAAAATCATACTTTAGATTCGCGCTTTGCCTTAGCCGCTCGAAGCTTCTCCCAAGCAGCTTCAGTTCCAGGCTTTGGTGGCTTTGCGGCACTTCGAGCAGCCCGCTCACGATTTTGCTCTTCATAATATTGGCGAAGTTCTTCAGCCTCTCGAAGAACTTGCTGATACTCAGCTTCTACTTCAGCGCGATGTGTCTCGATGTAAGACAGCGCAGCATCGATTTGCTCTTGCGTCAGGTCAAATAAGTCCTGAATAAACTTAGGAGGATATTGAGCCGTCACGTAGTCCATCACATCGTAAAGGGTGATGCGTGTGCCCGTTATCGTCAGCCCCCTCGCTGTGCGGATAATAGCCGCTTGCCCCTTGGAATGCGAAGTCATGGCGATAACCTTGCAACAGCTAGCTTTATATTATCTTGTCGAACACTATAAGCATAGCGGTTGTGGTCAGCGGTTGCCGGCAACTTTTGCACCTTAAACAATCCGCTGCACCACAGTTGTTAGCTGTTTATCATTAAATTGCTTCAAATTGATTAATTACGAACTTATAGCGACCGACGAAAGAAGACTGATGGAGAGAGTTTGAAAAAATCAGACAGTTTTTCAATGTGCTCCACAGTAAATTTACGCTGGCCATTAAGAATTGCGGAAATAATTGACTCAGTTTTGAAAACGTTGACTAAATCTTTCTGTTTAAGCCCTAGTTCATCAATTAGAGCTTTGAGTAATTCAACACCATACAAATCTGGAATGAATACATGCTCCTCTTCATATTCATGAACAAGTATACCTAATACGTTGATGTAGTCTTGCTCCTCTGGCGTTATTTCGCCAGAGTCAAGTAGATTATCAATAACTTCTTGAACTGCAAATAGCTCCTCCTCTGACTTAATAGGACGAGGTGGAAACTTTTTCAGAAGCTCAATGTAACTACTGGAGTCAGTCGCAAACATAATTCTCTACGCACGTTATTGGCGGCGACCCAATTATATGAATTCTACGCCTGTTATTGGTGGTGACTCAATAAAATCCTACTTGTACCAAATGTCTTTCTTCCAATCATCCTTGTCATATTCTGCATGAGTAAGAACGTTACGGATGAAAACTTTTTGGTACGTGTAATCAATGAAGACAATCAAGCGGTATTTATTACCACCAACATTGAAGACTGTAAAGTTCTCTACCTGATCAGCAGAAGGGAAAACCTCACGTAGCTCTACAAGATTTTGCCATTTAGCAGTAATCGTTAGCTTGTACCAAAGAAGCAAACTAGTTTTTGAATCAGGATGCTTCTCCCAAAACTCTACAAGGCGAGAACGAGTAATGATATGCATGAGTACTGAAGTCAGAGTAAGGCATAGTAAACCTCCACACGATGCATAATTATTTGGTTCATCTACTTAACCGAAGATTTAGCCATCTGTAGCTATTTAGTCGTTTGCCCATTCACTACGAGTTAATCTTAGCAAATTGCGAAGTTCAATGCAACATTTGTAAAACTAGGATTTTTAGGGCGACTCCGAAACGCATGATGATTATCCTTACCAGGAGGCGCAGACAGACAGCTAACGTTCCCCTTCAGCGGCATGAAGACTAAGGGCTAGGGACTCTCGCTTGTCCGCTGCGAGGGGCTTGTTATGCCTAAGTTATTCCTCAAGATCTTGACCAATCATAATTCGATGTCCATCGATAGTTCTTATACCAAATTCTCGCATTCCCCATTTTTCGCTCTTGAGAGGCTTAATCACCTCTGCGCCTTTTGATGTAACCATGCCATAGTAATCATCTACATCATCGACAACAAAGTATCCGAAATAGGAATGATCACCAAGTTCACCAGGGTGAATAGCTTCAGGACAATGTCCAGCCATTATTCGACAATTATCTCTTACGAACATTCGCCATCCTTGATCGTCAATCTCGTGAATAGTGAAACCTAATACATCGCGAAAGAATTCAGCAGATTTTTCAAGATCTGGCACTGCCAAAACATAGATGGTTCTTTGAATTACCATGCCTAATTAAATGAGCTAGAACTTCTTTATAAAGACTCACAGAGTACATCCCAGTTATGCAAACTCACGAGGGTAGAGTGCCGCCATCCCACTGGTGATTAGGGTCTGGATAGAATGTTACCTCGCCACCTTCACCACCGCCACAACGAATGGCTATTATCCAACCGCCAGACACTTTTGCACGCCATGCACCTAGTCCTCCTGTTGGTTGGTTCTTACAGTCCAACTTTTCCCAATAAAATTCTGTCATGTGATTTCTTCGGTAAAAGGAACCAATCAGTAAATAGAGGCGGCTGCATAACTATGTATTCAGTGCCAGATCTGGCTGATAAGATCCGAAAATATGGATCTTATCCGTCACTTTTGGGTGATAACACCCTGATTCATAGAACTTATCAACAATATTTGACGTATAACTCCAGGAAAGCAGGGTGTTATATGTCACTTCTGACAGTTAAGTGTGGTGAGTGGGGTACTTATGCGTCACTTTTGACAGTAAGCCCTCATCTAGGGGAGTTATATGCCCACGTCTTGAATCGCGGGGGGCAGGGCGTCAGGAGTCCGTGAGACATGGATTAACTTATACGGTTGTACGCTCACAGGACTTCTTGTACTATCACTTCCACAGCGGGGAATGATTCTAGGCGGGGAAGAGAGGAGTAGCAGCTCCCCAAATCCCCTAATCATCCCGACTTAACCAGGGTAAGACGAGATGCCTAGCGTCATTTTAGATCTAGCTTCTCCGTTATACCTTCATTGGGAAGTGCTAGAGCGTTCCTCGTTTTCCTTCAGTGAAAACGGAGTGACCCGTATGTTTCAATCATCTAGCGGAGGGGCCGGCAGCCCTTCCAGTTTTAACTTGCCCTCCTTCAATCAGGAGACCGTGCGCCATATCCTCTTGGGCGATCACGGTGCCCTCATCGAAGCCATGAACCGCATGGCTGTTTTGGGCTATTGCGATCGCATTGCCTGGAGCGAGCCGTTACCAACGGGGCGTAATGGCGAGTTCATCAGCGTCATGACCCGCAAGCGTACGATTCCGTAGCGACACCTTGACGGGTCCAGACCCCATAGGACTTACGCAGTTGAATCCGGCTTTGGCCCCTGAGTCCCCAAGCGTGGGGAAGCCGGATTCAACGTCCTCCAGAATTGGGAGATGCCAGGGGGCCATGCGTGAGCCCTATCCCGGTTTCCGCAAGCCGCGATCGCAGTCGTTAGCAATCTCTTGGGCAGAAACCGGGGTTCTCTCGCAAGCGAGAAAGACGTTATTCGCGTGAGCTGAGTTTATAAAGCATGTTGGTGTGTGAGATACCGCTCCAATTCAGCTATTGCGCTGCCATCCTCTTACTCAGCGAAGACAGACTGCAAATTGTCCACGTTGGCCTGCATCACCGCGAGGAAATCGCCCGTCTCTGGAACGTTGCCTGCAGGGTCAACCACAACACTCTCGATGCCGAGTTCCTGCAAGCGCTCTACGCTCTCAGGTAAAGGCTCGCCTTCCCAAATCATCCACTCGGCGGGATGTTCAGCCAGCATAGCTTCCAGTTCGGCCCACTGGTCTTCTTCAGGAAAGCTCTCGGGCTCCCACAGGACGCTTTGCAGGTTAAGACCGTAGCGCTCTGCGAAGTAGTCATATACCGGGTGAGATGCGATGAGCGGCTGAGTCTGTTGAGGAGAAGCGGTAATGATCGTCTCGATTTGCTCGTCGATCGCAACGAGATCCGCTTCTAATTCCTCGAAGTTGGCGGCAAAGACGTCAGCTTGCTCGGGAAATTCAGCACTGAGGCGATCGCGAATGACCGTCGCCTGCTCGATGGCGAGCATGGGATCAACCCAGGTTGTGAAGGCGGTTCCCTCGTGGGAGTGTTCGCCTTCGGGACCGTGCTGATGGGTGACAGTTTCTTTGATCGAAATCCAGCGATCGCTAAACGGTTCAGCTGTATCCACAGTTTTTGCCTGGGGCAGACTAGCCGTCTCTAACCATTTTTCGTACGTGGCCCCGTTCAGAATGATTAGGTCCGCTTCTTGTAGCTGGGCCAGCTCATCAGCCGTCGGTTCCCAAAAGGCAGGGTCGATATCACCCGGCACAGGTAGCTCGGCCTGAATGGTATCGCCCCCAATCCGCTCAGCAAAGTACTGCAGGGGATAGTTCGCTACATAGACGAGGGCCTGATCGGCGGCATCAGTCTCCACAGCACCCTCTTCCTCGGTGTCGCTGGCGCTAACTGCATCCGTCGGCTGTTCAGGATCGGTACTTTCGGCCACGGGACCGGAGGAACAGCTGGCGATGAAGAGGGACGTCGTCGCGATCGCGGCTAAAGAAGCCCGCAAGAAAACTGGAATCTGGCTTTGAAAAATCATGGTGGTAGTTTCCTTAGTTTGTAGACAAGAGGCAGTAACCTGCTGTTTGATGTGCTTCAAAGACTTGTGTATTCCGTGCGTTTTGGTCAAGAACGCTTTGTTGGTTGAGGGTAAAAGGTGAAGGGTGGAAGGGAAAAGGCAGCGTGCAGGCAGGCAGGCATGACACTATCGAAACCCTATCTAAAGCTGGCTATGCCGATACCAGTTGGAATTGTATGGTTGTGAAATTCGATACGCATGAATCGGCCTCTACGGTAAGTACTGCAGTGATATAAATTTGGATTTAAAGAGTCTTTTATAGGTGAGATATAGAACATCTATGCGTAGTCGGGTTCAGGAGAGCATCGTGCGGGTGATCTGATCTTTGAAGGTGCTCATACCGGCGGTGATGACGACAGCACATCCGGTGCTAATGACTAATATAGTGGCAACCTCCGCGATAATTAAGCGGGCAATCATGCCTCGGCTGCATCCGAGCTTGAAGCTAGTTTCGATTTCGCGTTGCCGCAGTCGCAGGGAAAGGGTGAATACGAGAAATAGGGCAATCAGGGTTGTGACGATCACCAAAATAAATACTAGATTCAACACGCTGCGAATTTTGAAAATTTCCACCAGGAGTTCTTCAACAACGGTGGTGGGACGAATGATTTGGGTGCTGGCGTCCTCTGTCTCGTAGCGTCCTCGCAATAGCGCGGCTGATTTGTCATCTCTGGGGACTGCGATGACCGCGGTCAGCGGAAAGGTTGCCGTAGCGCCATGGAAATGAAAAGAGGCAAGGTTATCGGCTGTGATTTCGTTGTACTGCGGTAGAGCTGCATTGGCCGTAACGGTATTGCCATCGCGTTCTAGCACGACATCTTCATCTTCGGGGGTGGCTAAGTCTTGATGACCGTGCCCCAAGCCCTGAATGACCCAAGCGGTTTTGATATCCACGAAAACGGCGCGATCGTCGGCGGTGTAGGAGCGGTCTAAAACGCCAACTACCTTCATTTTGAGAGGGTAGGTGCCACCGAAATCGAAGACTGTTTCGGGTGAGGAAACCAGGCTGTCACCTGATTTCAAGCCTAAGGTTGCGGCCACTTCAGCCCCTAAAATGGCCTCTCCTAAGATACTGAAAGTCCTGCCATCGGCTACTTCTAGCTGGCGCAGATCCAGATAGTCTAATGAGGTGCCGACGATGGGAAAGTTGCGGGCTTGGAACAGGGTGTGTAAGGGAATCGAAGTGGCAAAGTTGGAGCTTTGAACTTCGTTCGCCTCGGTCATGGTGATGGGTTCTGGAGGGACCGAGGCAAAGTACAGCGAGTTGATAGCCAAATCGAGATCGCTACCCTTGGCCCCGACAATGAGCGGTGTTGTTTCCGCTCGTGACATGAGTTCTCGCTCACTAGCAGAGAGCAACAGATTTAAGCTCAGGGGAAGCGCGCCGACTAGCGTGACACAAGCAATCAAGATTGTGGTGCGGAGCTTGTTAAAACTGAGGTATTTCCAGGCAAGATAGAGACTTGTGTTCATTGCGCTCATGCCATTTCCTCCTGGACTGCGAGATTTTATACCTGGAGGGCAAAGTTGATATGTCCACACAGCGATTGCTGCTGTTGGGGTTTACTTCGTTCTACCCAACCTTGTATGTAGAAGGTTGACCGCCAAGTCGTATCTTGATGAAGTATAGCCTTCGCAGAAGAGAGACTCCGAATCCAACCTTAAGCAACCGAGCTGGAACGCCGATGCTCTGCATCTCCCCTGACCGGTTCAGGGATACTCACCAGCAGACTGGACATACCGGGCCTCTTACCTGATAGACGTCCCGGCAGCTTGTGGGGATGCGATTGAACTGGTTGGGGTTCACCCTAAATTTCCGACAAGACGCCTCTTACGCTTCAAATGGCTAACTTCGAGCTGAGAGACAGGTTTAGCTGATCGCTCAGCGGGAAAGCCAGATGTTTTCGCTCGCAATCTATCCTGGTCAATGTAGGGAACAGAACAGAAGAGCCTGTAGGGTGCATTCACGCAGCGATGTACCCTACCAGGGTAGGTTGAGTTTGATGCGAGAAAAAACGATCGCATCCCTAGACGCGATCGCTTGGTTTTGCCCCAACGGTGTGTGTCAGCCGGAATTGGCTGAACGATTTGGAAAGTTAGACAGGTATATAGCCAAGCTGGTCAAAGGCGTCGTCTAGCAGTGTACCGACCAGCAGATCATCGTTGTCAGTGCCCGGAATAAAAGCCATGGAAAGCCTCCTTCGAGTTTGACTAGCGGCAAGCCGCTTTGGATTTCTGCTAATCACTCGTTGGCTTTATTGAGTTTTATGCAAAACTGCCGAAATTCAAGGAAAAGCTTTCTTGGGAAAACATGGATAGTTTTGATGCCGACCAAGCGCTGCAGGAAGCGGGGGCAGCATGGGACTATATCGCTGGCTGTGTCACAATGGCAGCAACTTAACCGGGCCATAACTATGAACCCCGATTTGTTAGACCTAGAGCGCCTGCCCGGCTCCGAAGACTTGCCGGACGCTGACGATACCCCCGTGGACAACGAAAATCAGAATACTCTGCCTAATTGGCTGTTGGCAGTGCTGGAGGATATTTGGGGCGATCGCCAGGATTGGTACTTTGGCGTCGATATGGGCATCTACAACCGGGAAGCGCAAGCAAAAAGAACGCCGCTGGTGATTCCCGATGGCTTTTTGAGCTTGGGAGTGCAGCGCCACAAGCGTAATGGGCTGGGCCGGCTGAGCTATGTGTTGCAAGAAGAGAAGGGAATTGCTCCCACTTTAGCTTTGGAAATGGTCTCCAAGACCTATGGTCAGGAGTATGGCGAGAAGTTGCTCAAGTATCGCGAGTTAGGCGTCAAGTACTACGTGATTTACAACCGGGAGTACACTCGCCGCGATCAGCATCAGCCGTTTGAAGTCTATGAGCTGGTGAATAAGCGCTATCAACTGCAGTCGGGCGAACCCTTCTGGATGCCTGAGGTTGGCCTGGGCATCGGTCGCGTGCGGGGTGAGCTAGGAGGGATTCATCGCGAGTGGTTAGCCTGGTCCGACCAGGACGGACAGCCTTATCCTTTGCCTTCCCAGTTGATCCATCAAGAGCGGCAGCGGGCTAATGCGGAACAGCAGCGGGCGGATGCCGAAAGACAGGTGCGATTGCAGGAACAACAGCGAGCTGACCAGGCCGAACAGCGAGCTGACCAGGCCGAACAGCGGGCTGACCAGGCCGAGCAGGAAAAGCTGCAGTTACTCGCAAAGCTCAAACAGCTAGGCATTGACCCAGAACACCTATAAACCAGGACACCTATAAAGGTGTCGATACAAAAACATCGGTGTCGATTTTGCCCGATGTCTTTGCTTGTAGCCAACTGCGCCCTAGAGGCTTACGCCTTCACTGTCGCTGGCTGTGTCACAATGGCAGCAACTTAACCGGGCCATAACTATGAACCCCGATTTGTTAGACCTAGACCTCGAGCACCTGCCCGGCTCCGAAGACTTGCCGGACGCTGACGATACTCCCGTGGACAACGAAAATCAGAATACTCTGCCCAATTGGCTGTTGGCAGTGCTGGAGGATATTTGGGGCGATCGCCAGGATTGGTACTTTGGCGTCGATATGGGCATCTACAACCGGGAAGCGCAAGCAAAAAGAACGCCGCTGGTGATTCCCGATGGCTTCTTGAGCGTGGGCGTGCAGCGTCATAAGCGCAATGGGTTCGGTCGCTTGAGTTATGTGCTGCAGGAAGAAAATGAAATTCCCCCGATTATGGCGCTGGAGATGGTCTCGCAGACCTATGGT
>JBHJHM010000067.1:0-53227 GCA_050330865.1 Leptolyngbyaceae cyanobacterium | reverse complement strand
TTATTTGACTATGAGTTTCCTGATTTATTTGACTGGGTCGTTGACCACATGGGCGCACTTCCACTGGCTCGACAGCCTCAAAAAACACATCGCCCCAATCCCTTTCACCTAGAAGGTTTCCCGGCTTAAAATATACTCCGATTCCTTAACCGGGGTTAAGTTCGCATTATTCGGTAATATCCTCTAACCACTCTTGAGCGAAGGAAATACTTCGTTTCTTGCGAGTAATAATGCCGTCTGATTGCAATCGAGCCAGTAAGCGCGATAGACCTTCAGGGGTGAGGGCAAGTTCGCTGGCGATCGCATTCAGAGGCTTATCTAAAGTCACAGTGGTTTGCCCCGGCGAACGGCGCTGCATCAGGTAGTGCAGGAGACGATCGCGGGCAGAGGTAATGCTACGGAGTTCCAGCAGAGTTTTGACCGAATGGAATCGGTGGGTCAAGCTTGTCAGATAGCGTTCTGATAAGGCGGGCGATCGCTGCAGGGCTGTGGCGAATTCCTCTTTGGGAATCGCGACAACCTCAGAGGACATCGTGGCAATGACTGTGCAGCCGTAGGTGTCAAAATGTAGAGCACTTTCGGCGAAGAGATCACCAGCTTCTACAAAATAGTGAGTGATCATCCGCTGTTTGACGAAGCTAACCAAGCGCAGCTGACCGGATGCAACCCAGTACAGATGCTTGGCAGCTTCGCCTTGTTGAAACAGAATCTGGCCAGAATTCAGACTATGGCGGGTGGTGCGTCTTTGGAGATCTAGGGGGAGGTCGGTCAGGGTAAGGAGTTGCACGGAAATACCTCATGGGGCAATAGGCAGATGGGGAGATAGGGAGATGGACAGAAGGCAATTATGCGATCGCGCCATACTGGCTGTTGAACTCAGGCGTGAGAATGGCCATGCCGGTTTGCACAGCGGGGCGGGCCTTCATTGTTTCAAGCCATCGCTGTACGTCTGAAAATTCTGCTAGCGAGCGATCGGCGTAAGCTGTCGCAGCTGCGGCAACCCAAGGATAGAGGGCAATATCAGCGATAGAGTAGTCGCCAGCAATGTAAGGACTCGTCGCGAGCTGACGGTCCAGAACGCCTAAGAGTCGGAGAGTTTCGTTTTGATAACGGCTAATGGCATAGGGCAATTTTTCAGGAGCCGCATTGCGAAAATGCCCCAGCTGACCAAACATAGGCCCAACGCCCGCCATTTGGAACATTAGCCATTCCAGGACATGAGCGCGATCGGCTATTTCGGTTGGCAGCAACTTGCCAGTTTTCTCTGCGAGATAGATCAGAATGGCGCCAGATTCAAATACTTTGATTTGGGTATCCCGATCAATGATGGCTGGAATTTTGCTGTTAGGGTTGATAGCCAAATATTCGGGCGTAAACTGATCGCCTTTGCCAATATCAATTTTGTGAATGGTGTAAGGCAATTCCAACTCTTCGAGCAGAATGACGGGCTTACGGCCATTGGGTGTGGTGTAGGTGTAAAGGTCAATCATGGGATTTTCTCAGGGATATAGGGGCAGAAGCGACTTCAGAATTTCTCAGGTTATTACGCTAACTTTGCTGAGGTAATACCAGTTTTCTAAATCAAAGCTACACAAAGGAAATCAACATAGCTCCGTGACATGTCACGGGGCTAACGGATCTGTAGCATTTTCAGCGAGGATCGGTATTAGCGGTGAGCGCTGCTGCTCAGAGAGCTTTGCGGCGGGGTTACGACTGGACTTTGTTGACAGTCTTGTGGAAGACTTTCTTGCTCAACATCAAAGTACAGGGTGAGATCATAGAGTCCGCCGCGGGGAAACCGAGAAGAAAGAATCATTATTTACGACACAATTTTAGGTAGAACGGTCTGTATATTTTTTAATATATAGACAGGTCTGTCTATAGTCAAGTCTTTGACATCCGTGAATGTGGGTTAGGATGTATACAGACCTGTCTATATAGATAGAGCGCTCAGATATCTATGGCCCGCACTAAAGCTTCACGCACCTCAGCCCGCGATCGCATCCTGGCTGCCGCTTCTGACCTTTTTTACCGCGAAGGGGTGCAGAACGTGGGTATTGATCGCATCATTGCTGAGTCTGGCGTGGCAAAAATGTCTCTGTACAATCATTTCAAATCGAAGGATGCTTTGATTGCTGCTTGGCTGCAGCAGCGTGATGAAAGCTGGCGCAACTGGTTTGTTGACCGGGTAGAAACTTTGGCGACTGACCCAGGCGAGCGTCTGTTAGCGATATTCGATGCTCTGCAGGAATGGTTTGAGCAACCTGACTTTCGCGGCTGTGCTTTCATCAATTCGACAATCGAGCTTGTTGATCCAAATCATCCTGGCTATCAGATTGCGATCGAGCATCAGCAAGCGATTTCTGACTATCTCCTAAGCTTAGTAAAAGCAGCAGAATTGAAGGATCCTGAGAAGTTGGCTCAGCAGTTATTAGTACTGATAGAGGGCGCAATTATAGTCACAATGATGCAGCACCATTCGGAATCCGCTCTGAGTGCGAAACAGGCTGCATCTACTTTGATTGCTGCTGCTTAGGTCTGCCATCAATGTCAGGACAAGCTCGACGCTTGCCTTCCCTGCTCCCCTGCTTCTTCTGCTCCTTCCGCCCGTCTCGCATGGATGTCTGCAGTAACCGAACAGCAATGGCCCCTGCCTCAGTTGCGATGGTCGTTGTCGTAACGCACCCGAGCCCCAGCCCACAGCAGCTTGCTCCGAAGCGTACGGTAGTAGGAATGATCCCTCCCCAGCAGAATGAATTGCGCCCAGCAGTCGGCTTTGCGAATATCGACGCGCTGGCCGGGCCATATTGAAGTTGCCAGCACTCCGTCCATCCACAGCTTAGTGTTCAGTTCAGAATCGGCGAGAGGCCAGACGCTAACAACGCATCCTGGTGGCAGCACGATAGGACGACTGGATAGGCTCAATGGACAAATTGGTGTTACTACCAGAGCATCCATTCCGGCATGAACAATGGGGCCATTGGCGGCGACCGTGTATCCGGTCGAACCGGTCGGTGTACTCACCAAGAGACCGTCTCCCTGGTACTGATCCACGACCTCCCCGTCAATCTCCATTTCTAGAATCGAGGTGATCATACGATCAGGAGAGGCGGGCTTTACACACATTTCATTCAGAGCTAGATAGCGATCGCTCACGGGTTCTGAGTCAATGCGGCAGCCCTCACACACCTGCGCCTGCAGCATCATGCGGCGCTGCACTGCGAAGCGATCGCTGAGCAAACGTTCCCAAATATGTTCAAAATCCGTTTCCTCAGGAGACTCAGTCAGGAAACCTAAATGACCCCCAACATTGATGGCCAGAATAGGGATGTGGTCTGCCGATAAGTTACGGGCCGCTGCCAGGGCTGTTCCATCGCCTCCTAGGACCACTGCTAAGTCAATCTTCTGCGGAGCTGACGCTAGAAATACAGGATACGGATTATCTTTGGGGCCACTGGGGCCCACTAATGTCTTGCAACCTAGCTTATCGAGTTGCTTGGCGCACGCCTCAGCCTGGGTCTGACTCAAGCGATTTCCAGACTTGTAGGCGATGATGACTTGTTCTAGCTGCACAACGCTGTCAGGGCTCTCAAAACATCCTCCCCATTCTACGAAGGCGAGTTGAATCTAGCCGCAAAACAAATCGCTACCACTTCAGCAAATTGAATTTTTCCATATCAACGGTGTCGCGGTTGCGATAAATCGCTAATACGATCGCCAATCCAACTGCTGCTTCTGCTGCGGCAATAGAAATCACAAACACGGCAAATACCTGTCCAGTGGCACTTGCTGGATCAAGATAGTTGGAAAAAGCCATCAAATTGAGATTGACCGCATTCAGCATTAGCTCAATCGACATCAAAACCCGGATGACATTGCGACTAGTCACCAAGCCATAAACGCCGATGCAGAATAGTGCAGCTGCCAAAAGTAGAAAGTACTCAAGCTGAATCATTCTTCTTTACTCCCTAAATTCAGAACTTGCTGACACTAACTCACGCGGTCGCTCCGGCAATGTCAATGCATCGGAAACAGCATCAACCGGCTTTTCATCCGGGATAAACTCACGTCGGGCTAGGATGATCGCACCGACCAACGCCATAAGCAGCAGAACCGATGCCAACTCAAAGGGCAGCAAGAAGTCTGAGAAAAAATGCTGTCCAATCAAAACCGTGGCGTCATCACCGACGGCAGTCTCTACCGAGAGCTGCCAGGGAGTACCTAATACCATCGTCGCCAAAAGAGCAAATAAGCCCAAGCAGACTGCACCGGTTGCGGCCCTTCCTAGCCAAGCCCGCTGCATGGGGACAAACTCTTCGTTCTTATTGACCAGCATGATCCCGAACAGAATCAAGACATTCACCGATCCTACGTAGATCAGAACCTGAGCGGCGGCCACAAATCCGGCATTCAGCAGAACATATAGGCCCGCAATACTCATAAATACTCCACCTAGCAAAAAGGCTGAGTATACGATGTTGGAAAGTAGTACTACCCCCAGAGCAGTACCAATCATCATCAGGGCCAGCAGGCCAAACGATACAAATTGAACGCCTTCAGCGAGGTTCACGGTGGCTCCTTATTGAAAGTAAAGCTCCAGGCATACTATACGATGCCATGGACTGACTAGAAAAAGTCGTTTTTGAATCTCAGGGAATCGGTTCTGGGTTCTTGATAGTTGGTTCAAGGTTCAAGAAGGTTCGATGTTCAGGGTTCTTCTGCCCTTCCAACCTTCTACTCCCCTTTACCCTTCTACCACCCTTTAGCCGCGACCCACTCTATTCATCCGAAGACGACTCATCTGAAGAGGGCGACTCATCCAAAATCTCTTGCGGTAGCTTGCCAGCTCGACGAGAACCTGCAGGCAACTCGTGAGGATTCATGACGCCTTTGGGCAGATATGCCAATTCACGCAGGGGAGTGACCATGGGATCTTGTGTCACCTTATAAGGTAAGCGCCCCATGGCAACGTTGTCATAGTTCAGCTCGTGGCGATCGTAGGTGGCCATCTCATACTCTTCCGTCATGGAAAGGCAATTGGTCGGACAATACTCGACACAGTTACCACAGAAGATACAAACACCGAAATCGATACTGTAGTGGTCTAAAGTCTTTTTCTTAGTGGCCTTATCAAATTCCCAATCCACGACAGGTAAGTTGATGGGGCAAACCCGCACGCACACCTCACAGGCAATGCACTTGTCAAACTCAAAATGAATTCGACCCCGATACCGTTCTGAGGGAATTAGCTTCTCGTAGGGATATTGAACTGTGACCGGGCGCCGTCGCATGTGGTCAAAGGTCACAGAAAGACCCTGACCAATGTATTTCGCCGCTTGTACACTTTCCTTTGCGTAGTCACCAACTTGCTTGAGGAAATTCAGCATGGCAGGTCTTTGCAGTTAACAACAGAGAGTTTAGAACGTGATTGAGACAGGGAAGAGGCGCGATCGCGCTTCACCTACCCCCCAAAGGCAAATGGGAAGGTAATCTTGAGAGCTGCTGTCAGCAGCAGGTTGACAAGGGAAACCGGCAACAGAAACTTCCAACCCAGGTCGAGAAGTTGGTCAATTCGGACACGAGGAACGGTCCACCGTATCAACACTGCCAGAAAAACTAGGAAATAGGCTTTCATCAAGGTCATAGCAATGCCAATGGCAGCTGTAATGACCTGCAGGGCAGGAGCAGTCTTGCTGACACCCAGCAGACTGGATAACCAGTCAACCGAAACAGGGAACTCCCAGCCGCCCAAATAGAGCACTGAGAATACCAGAGCAGACAGCACCAAGTTGACGTAGGAACCAACATAAAACAGGCCAAACTTCATGCCGGTATATTCAGTCTGATAACCAGCAACAAGTTCTTCTTCAGCCTCAGGTAAGTCAAAGGGCAAGCGCTCGCATTCGGCTAAAGCCGCAATCCAGAAAATAAGAAAACCCACTGGCTGCCGCCAAATATTCCAACCCAAAATGCCGTAGCCAGACTGCTGTTCAACAATATCAATCGTGCTGAGGCTGTTAGACATCATCACAATTGCCAGCACCGATAAGGCTAAGGGAATCTCATAGCTGATTGACTGTGCTGCCGCGCGTAGTCCTCCCAGCAGCGAGTACTTATTGTTTGATGAGTAGCCAGCCATCAGCAGCCCGATGGGCGTAATGCTCGACAGCGCAATCCAAAGAAAGATGCCTACGCCCAGATCGGTAATCACCATGTTCTGACCGAAAGGCACGATGAGATACGACAAAAAGACCGGAATAACGACCAGTGCAGGCCCTAGCGTAAATAGGATGGGATCAGCTTTAGCCGGTGTGATGTCCTCCTTGAAGAGGAGTTTGATCCCATCAGCTGCTGCCTGCAATGTTCCTAAGGGGCCAGCAAATTCAGGACCGATGCGCTGTTGTGCTGCTGCCGAAATCTTCCGCTCTAACCATACCGTCACAAAGATACTGACAGTTGCACCTATCAGCATTAGCGTCATCGGTAATGGTAGCCAAAGCGCCTTGGCTGCCCCTAGCGGTAACCCAAGCTGATTTAAAGCCTCGATAAAACTTCTCTGAAGGTCAATTCCCTGGCCCATGTAAAAGCCTCTATGTATAAGCTATGGATGCTGTCATCCGTTACCGCTTTCAGTATATCGCCCGGACGTTGTGGCACCACGGTTTGACGATAGGAAGATCTGCCTTTGGGTATAGACACCGCTCATGTTGAGATGCCGGCAAGCGGTAATATCATTTCCACAAATCATAGTCACACCTCAGAAGTAGAAGAATGCAGCCGCAGACGATGATATGTGGTGCCATATATAGCTTTAGCCATCTAGGCTAGGACACCGAGTAGCGTCAGGTGCTCAGTGCATGGCCAGATGGCTTCGCCGTCTTGTCCTGACGGACTTGGCGACGGCTATAGCTACGAACATGCCTACCTCGCGCAGTAATGCATCCCCATTGACTTCGTTCATGAGTGCATTCGGAAAATCAGGCGATGTGAACTCCAAACAATGGAAAAGGGAATCACACAGGTGATTCCCTTCAGGGTTTACTAATTCACTGTGCTATGGAAACTCAGTGCCGCCTTACATTAGAGAGTCGTTGTTGGTTGGCAACAGGTCGGAAGCCCCAGCAGTCGCGAAGGCCATCGGGTCATTGCTGGTGAGCGGATCACTATTGCTAGCTTGATAGCCGCTAGACCCTAGACTACCGGAGTCATCGGTGGCGACAACCTTGATGTAATCAAAGCGCGCATACTCATAGTGATCGAACCAGCCAGAGAGCTTGATTCTTTCACCGGCTTCGATATGGACGTCTTCAATCTTGCGCTCTCGGAAGTTGTCTGCAGAGGCAAAGCGAGAGCCTGTGAGTTCATCGAAGGTCCAGGTATCGACAGTTTCGCCACCAACCTTCACCCTAGCCATGGAGTGACCATCGTTCTCGTCGTAGTAACCGACCAGAATGTCGTAATCACCTGTAGGTCCGTCGAACTTCACGGACGCATGGCCATTGTGAGCAGTTAGCTTGATGACTTCGCCACCAGAAGCGATGTCATCGCCTACATGCTCGGCGCGATAACCACGCAGGTGCATATCCTCAGCTTCATAAAGGAACTCTGTGGGTGCCTTTACCTCAGTGAACTTGATGGAGTCAAAGCGAGCATACTCCCAACCGTCGGACCAGCCAGCTAGCTTGATCTGTTCGCCTTGCTCGACATAAATCGACTCGCTGACAGTCCGGACGACGCGGTTTTCAGCAGTCGCAAAGCGAGAGCCTAAATGCTGGTCAAAGGTCCAAGTATCGACAGTTTCGCCACCGATCTTGATTTTGCCCATGGCATGACCGTCGTTTTCGTCGTAGTAAGCGACATCTACTTGGTAATAGCCACTGTGCCCCGCGAAGTGGGTCGATGCATACCCGTCGTACCAGTTGAGCTTGATGACTTCACCACCGGAAGCAATGTCATTGCCGACGTGCTCAACGCGGTAGCCACATAGGTGCATGTCTTCCGCCTCAATGAGGACATGCTTAGCTTTCCGGTAGCCGAAGTCCTGCTGTAGGTTCTCGCCACCAGCAGCCAAGCTCAGCATCGACATGCCATCGAGTGCTGCATCGGGGTCACCCGTCTGCATCAGAATGTTCTCAGGCAGTGTCGTTTCATCCACCATTACGGTGTAATTACCTTTGGCCACGTTCTCAAAGAGGTAATTACCATCGCCGTCAGTGGTTTCTGTGGCAACCAGCTGGTTAGTGTCTTTGTCGATTAGCTTGACAGTGACGTCATTGATACCTGTTTCGTTCGCATCTTGCACACCATCGCCATCGTCATCAAACCAGACGCGATCGCCGATAGTCCCGAGCTTCTCAACAATCCCTGCATCCAGAGTCACGTTGACGTCACCAGCCTTCAGTGTTACGACCTGGGTCATACCTGTAGTCGGATCCGCATCAGAATCGGTGGCATCATCGCTGCCTGCATTTTGAGTCGTGAACTCAAACCCTGCGGGCAGGTTGGCAAAGGTTACCTTATAGTCACCGGCTGCCAGGTCAGTGAAGGCGTACATGCCATCAGCATCGGTGGTGGTGGTGCCGGTGATGTCATCAGCCGTCCCGAAGGTTCCGTCTTCGCCAGCACCCGTCAGCTCGACCGTGACACCGGCAACACCCGCTTCGCTGGCGTCTTGCACACCATCGCGGTCAGCATCCAGGAAGACTTTGTCGCCTAAGCTAGCCACTGCCGGAATCAAGCCTGCGTCGACGCGGAAGATCCGCTCCCCTTCAGCCAGCGTGAAGACATCGGTGACACCCGAGGTAGGATTGGCGTCACTGTCGAAGCGATCGTCGGTACCTTGATCCTTGAGGGTAAATGCAAAGCCCTCAGGTGCGGTGAACGCAATTTGATAATCACCAGCAGGAACCTCTTCGAACAGATAAAAGCCTTGCTTCGTCGTCGTTTGAGTTGCAATCACCGTACCGTCAGGTGTTTGCAGTTCGACTGTGACGCCGCCAACGCCAATCTCGTTTTCATCACGGATGCCGTCGCCATCAAGGTCTTCAAACACGAAGTTACCTACCTTGGCGGGGTCAGGCTCTACTTCTGGAATTAAACCGGCATCGATCTTGAAGGTTCTTTGGCCCGGCTCAAGGGTAAAGACATCACTTAAACCCGTTGTCGGATCGGCATCACTGTCGAAGCGATCGTTCGTGCCCTGCCCCTTAGCTGTAAACATGAAACCCTCAGGAGCCTCAAAGGCGATTTGATATTCACCAGGGGGAATATTCTCAAAGAGATAGAAGCCTTGCTTGGTGGTCGCTTGAGTCTCGATAACGGTGCCATCCGGGGTCAGTAGACGCACAGTAACGTTACCAACACCGGGCTCGTCAGCGTCGCGAATACCATCCCCATTTATGTCGTCAAACACAAAGTTGCCAGCTTTGGCGGGGTCAGGTTCTAACCCAGGAATCAGGCCGGCGTCAAAGCTGTAGCTTCTTTGACCAGGCTCTAAAGTAAAGACATCCGTCACGCCAGTTGCAGGATCAACATCGCTGTCGAGGCGATCATCTGTGCCTTGGTCTTTGGCTGTAAACAAGAAACCATCAGGAGCTACAAACGCAATTTGGTAGTCCCCGGCTGGAACGTCTTCGAAGAGATAAAAACCTTGATTAGTCGTTGTTTGAGTCGCGACAACCGTGCCATCAGGTGTCTGTAGCTGCACGGTTACGCTACCTACTCCGCGCTCTTCAGGAGCTCGAACACCATCACCATTGAGGTCATCAAATACAAAATTGCCAGCTTTTGCTAGTTCTATCTGAGACATCGCAAATAAATCCTTCTTTGAAGTCAATCAACGAAAACGGCACATGAAACTTGCACTTTGCTGAAGTTGCAGCAAAGCAGCAGGTCGATATGAAGCAAGCCAGATATCGTTAGGTAAGAGCAGCCGACAGCTTTGACTGCGCGATCGCACCTATTGATCAGGGCTTACAACTCGAAAACATGCTTGAGGCATGCGTAGACTGCGCCCAAACACCTTGTATACGCATGGGGTTAAGTGCTTTTTGATTCAGCGCTAAATCAGGAATAACACTTACAATTAAAACTGTAGCGAAAACAACATCTCAAGAAAAGTGGTTCTAAGTGTAATCCGAAGATCTTCACGCAGGCTTAAAGCATGTGAAGTGGCAAGCTTGGTGATTCTTCTGTCGAAGATAAATTGATTAGGATTGATTTGGCGGTGGCGTGATTACAACTTATTTGTACCCCAAGCAGCTTGAGGTATAAGTGTAAACACGCAGGACTCGGTGATCGACAAATTGATTAAGGAAGACCTTGGTCCTAGCGTGTTCCTGGCATCATTGACGCAGCCGCCATGGGTCGTCCGCCATTTCTCGATGAGTCCTGAATAGCTGCGTCAGTTACAAGCCGATCCGTGCTGAAGCGATAACCAACATTGCGCACTGTCTGAATGATGCTGGGTTGACGAGGGTCGGCCTCAATTTTCTTCCGTAGTGACAAGATATGGGTGTCTACTGTTCGGGGATTGTCAATTTCGTCTGGCCAGGCCCGTTGCAAGAGATCGCTGCGGCTCAAGGGCGTTCCGCCTGCTTGGGTTAAGACATAAAGGAGGCTGAATTCTTGCGGGGTGAGGTCGATGTAGGCACCGCGATATCGAACCCTACGCTGAACCAAGTCTATATTTAACGGGCCATACGTCAGCGATGCTGGAGCACTCAGGCGACTCAAACGGCGGGTCAGAGCTTCTACCCGGGCCAAAAACTCTTGCATACCAAAAGGCTTTGTTAGATAATCGTCTGCCCCTGCCTTAAGGCCAGTTACAATGTCAGCCTCTGTATCACGTGCTGACAACAGCAGTATGTAAGCCTTTCCCTGTTGAAACATCCACCGACAAAACTCCAGACTATCGCCATCCGGTAACTGGGCGTCTAGGATGACAAGATCGGGCTGTTGTGATTGAAAGGTTTCCCGAGCACGGAGAATATCAGCAGACTGATGGACTCGGTAGCCAATCTGTTGCAGATGCCACCCTAGCAGCGATCGCAAATGAGGATTTCCTTCAACTACTTGAACAGTCGATATGCCCACAAATCTTCTCGGCTCAAGGTCCATTTAGATTAGAAATCAACATAACAGAGGTGTTATGAGTTTTTTGTAGCTGGCGTTACGCCCCTTGTTTTGAGGTAATCCAGTCGCAGCGATTGGCAAACCGGCAAAAAATTATGAGTTATGTCACCGTTTTAAGGCATGCTGGAAGATAAGGATGTAAGACATTTTTTACTCCTGCGTAGTGGGAGTTGTGGTGTAGAGGGCGAATGTAAGGCTTTATGACTTTTGTTGCGATCGCCTCTATTCTTTGCAAATCATGGGTATCTAAGGCTACATCCTCAGGTGAGATCAACTAGCAACTATGCTTCAGGATGCAAGATCCATTCGGTATTATCAGCGGATTACCGACTCCCTTGTAGACCACTGGAATCGGGGCTACCGCACAGAGGAACTCCGTTTCTACCTAGAGGGTTATATCGCCGCTCTGCGTCACGCCGACGCGCTAGAGCCATATCAAATCAATCGGTTAGAGCAGGAAACTTTACGCTATCTCCTGGATACCTCTAACTTTGTGGTTCCTGAACCCGAACCTGATCCAGACTATTTCTAGATTCTAAAAATCCATAAGGAATAGTCTGGCGAATTTAATACGCTGCCTGGTTTGTTCCTTGTATTACTCCATGCAGTTGAATCCGGTATGTTCAGCTGCCTAGGCTGACAGAGGATTTTCAAGGATCAAACTTTCATACTGCTTGCTCAGCTTGTCCATAGCAGCTAGCCGCTCTTGTGGCATGTCCAAATCTATCTGCTTGCGTGTCTTTTTCTGAGTATTTTGAACTGTCATCGTAAAAATATTGCTGCTGCCGTCATCGCGTCCCCATTTCCAACCGCCGTTAGGATGGGTGTATTCAGAGACGCCTGAAGACTGTTTTGAACCCATAAACTGAAACAGCTCCAATGTGGTTTTCTCTGGAGCTGCCAGCAAGTTGTGGTAACTGGTGTAGCAAACTCTCTCTGCTGGCAAGGGCTTTAGCTGCTCAAAAATAGAGTAATAGGTCTCGTACCAATAGTTGGCAGCTTCCTCGGGGGACATTTCCGGCCATCGTTTCATCAATGAGGTTACAACTTCCTGCATATCCCTAAATAGAACGATGAATTTGCACTCTAGAGCTGGGGGAGGGCTCGGGTAATCTTCATCTGAAAACCATCGCGGTTTCTTGAGTACGATATGCTTTTCAGGAACCGACTTTAGCAGTATGTAATAGGCGCGGTTTCTCGAAAAAGAGTTGAGAATCGAAAAATCATATTCTGGCAAATGACTAACATCGTCGGCTTGTCCCAGCAAGGCTTTCAGTAATGTTGATCCGGCTCGCATCGACGAAACAAGGCAAATGACCTGTTTTTTGGGTAAAGCATGGTAGGCAGAAAATCCAATCAGCTCCTGAAATAGATACTTCATAGAATCGATAAAGTTGTTGAGAGGATAGTTACTTCCCATAGCTTTGCTGAGAATATCTTCCTAAAAAGTCTGATAAGTTGGATCTACCCACGTAGAGTGCCCATTCCAAGTAGTTGCTTTACAACTCCGCCCTGTAGAGCGGATGAGTTTTTCATCCGCAAAGCTACGTTGCTTGACTACCGAAGCAACAAACTTTTTCGAGAGAAGACATTACTTGCCATGAGCCGGTAAAGAAGGCTCCAGCTTATCTTCTCGTTATCGGGCTTAGAAGATGCTAAGCAATAGGCTAATGGGAGCGGGAAGCATCTCGCCTCTAAAGTCCAGAAGCTGCACCAAGATCAAGTAGCCCGCTGCCAATAACAGTGATAAAACACCTGTGACGATCGCAACAATTTTGGAACGGTCCATAATGGTGTGCTTTCCGGTAACCTTGGTGTCAAGTTTAAAGTAGGCTGGTTGAGCTGAGCAATTGCATGCCTAAAGATTTAGGGAATGTCACTTCTCCCGGCCAGTCCCATGAAGATATCGTGATGAGTGCTCCAGTCTCTTCCTTCACCGAAACCGAAGTGTCTTCGTCTTCATCCATTGTGGTGCAGACCCACAGCCTGACGAAAACTTACCGGACAGGCTTTTGGCTTAATCAGCGCGTCATGTCTTTACGCGAGTGTAGCCTGACAACCTATCAGGGTGAGACTTTCGGACTCCTTGGCCCCAACGGCGCAGGCAAAACCACACTTTTGAAGATTTTGCTAGGTCTCGTGGGAGCCACGAGCGGACGAGCCCGGTTGCTCAATCGCCCTGTCGGCGATCGCACAACCAAGCAGCGTATTGGCTATCTACCTGAGAATCCCTACTTCTATGACCATCTGACCGGAACCGAATTTCTGCAGTACACTGCTGGCTTGTTCGGCTTATCGGCTCAAGAACAGCGCCGCCGTATTCCAGCCCTTCTAGAGCTAGTCGAGTTGCCCACCGCCACCATCCGCCGAAAGCCGCTCAAAAAGTATTCCAAAGGCATGCTTCAGCGCATTGGCTTGGCGCAGGCACTCATTAATGATCCAGAGGTGGTTTTTCTGGATGAGCCGATGTCTGGATTAGATCCTATGGGACGCCATCGGGTCCGCGAAGTCATCCTGTCGTTAAAGGAACAGGGCAAAACGATCTTCTTTAACAGCCATGTGTTGTCGGATGTCGAGACTATCTGCGATCGTGTTGCCCTGCTAGATCAGGGAGAACTCTTGTGTGTTGGCTCTCTCGATGAGCTACTAGGGACCTCGGCTCACTATACAGTGCAAGGACGCGGTGGCAATCTGGAGGTGCTTCAGAAATGGCTCTCGTCCCTAGAATTCAAAGGGGGACTCTGGCAAGGTCATCTCAACGATGAACCTTACAACTTTTTGTCAAGCGTGCGGGGTATGGGGGGAACGGTGGTAAATCTCAGACTCGCGCGGCCCACCCTGGAAGAATTTTTCATGGAGCAGATTCGGCAAAGACGTCAGCTGCCAGACTAGTCCAACTGACGTGTGAAAGCGCCTACTAATAAACTGACCCGTCGAGTTGGGTTGATGGGGTGCGCCAAAGTTTTGAGGCTGTTTGATCGCTTTGAAAAAAAAGTGGGTAGCCTCTTATTCTGTAAGACAGCTTACAAAACCGGAAATTTGGTGAAATTTCTTTGATTTTCACTGGCATCATAGACGACTAATAGCGTCTAGCGTTTTGATTGCGGGTCAACATCTACAGGGAAATAATCGTCTGGCACATACCATTCGGGCGATTTCAGGTTCGGTTGCTACCATAGAGCTGCTTATCGGTATCCATAAATGTCTACAGGGGAGTGAGCGACTGTTGCACACATGTCGTTTACATGATGTTTAAACTGATTGGCTACCATAAGCCTCGGTGTGGATATTATTTTCGCTGATAGCTTCGTAGCCACACAATCCTGTCCGTCACTCTAGTTTGCTAAAGGGATACGCTGCTATGTCCTCTCGTCGTATGGGTCGTCTCCAAAGAATCGTCTGGCAACTGCTGAAGCGGTTTATGCAGACACTGCTGCGGCTTTTATTTAGGCTTACGGGCCGTCGAGCTGCTGAAGCCGGATTTGTGTTTCCGACTACGGTTCTATTGATCTTGATGGTGTCGCTGACTGCTGGAGCGCTGACATATCGAGCCTACAGTCGTAGTACGCAGGTCATCGTGGAGCGACAGCAGCAGATAGTCACTAACGCTGCCACGCCAGCTGTTGACCGAGCGAAAGCCAAGCTAGAGTACTTGTTCAATCGTGACCTGCGTCCAGCTCCCAGAGTTCCTCCCAGCAACGCGATCGAAAACCTTCTTCGCGCTATTGATCCTAATATGCTGAGCGGTACGCCTGAGTATGACCGTCTAGCGATACAGTCTTTGGGTAGCACTGAGGATGACGATATCTATACCCTTGAGGATGAACGGCGCGTCAACTTAGATGGGGGCAACGAGGATGATAATGCCTGGATATTCAATGCCGATGTCAACGGTGATGGGGATATAGACGACGGCGAAGTGGTTGTCTACGGCATCTTTGTCGATCACCTTGTTGCGGATGGTACAGCTGAGGGTCTGACGTTCAGCGATGAGGAACGCGAGAAAGCACAGAATCTGATTGCCCGTAACAGCCCCTTAACCGCTCAAGCCAATGATCCCTGTGTTCGGGGTGAAGAAGCAGCGGTTCAGGAAGAGCCAATTAGTGGTGAAGGGTGGGCGCGTGTGAGTGCCCTCAAGGGTGAAAAAACGTTTCAGGTTGTTGGATTTGCCGCTGATTTGAGGGACGGCGCCAATGCTGGCGACGTCGTCAGCACAATTGAATTCCAGCAGATTCGTGAAGCTTCGCTCGGCAATAAGTGGGGTGCTTGGTTCCGCTATGACTTGGAGGCGACGCCTGGTCCTGAATTTAACTGGAACGGGGCGATGCATACTCAGGGCAGCCTGTTTATGTCCAATAACTTCAACGCTTACATGATTAGCTCTACCGCATCCTGTGCGTATGATACAGATGCCTCTGAGATAACTTTGGGAGCGACCGAACCAAATGGCTTTAGAGGACAACTCGTTCTCGGCAACGCCAACCTAGGATTTGGGACTGATCAAGGCCGACCTACTATTCACGTTGAAGATGACGCCAATCCGGACACTCCTGATCGGATAGACCTGAGAGACAATCGTGATACTGTAGCGGGGGCTGATGACAGCATCAGCGACATCTATCTCAATCCTATTGAGCTTTATCTGAACGACACTTCAGAACACGTCAATACGGCTTCATGGGCGCAAGACCGCGAGCCCGATGAGGAATTTCCTGATCGGGTCCGAAATGTCCGCGATAATGAGCTTATTAAGATTTCTTTGGACGACACCTATCGGGCTGATGATCGCTTTGGTCCGCGATCAGAGTATGGTCCGGAGGGCGACGAAATCGACATTCCTGCTGGGTCCAATATTGGTGAAGATATTCTCAACCAGCCAGCCCTGACAAACCCCAGTAACGGATTTGACGGCTATTGGGAGCGTCGCGCCGCGAGTGAAGGGACGCGGTTTATCGTAGGACAGCGGCTAGAGCTAGGAAATGCCAACGGCTGGAACTACGACCCCATAGCTGACGCTGTTGTCGCTGATAGCGATCCTCTCTATCCACCTATTGACTTACCCACTAACCGAACCGGCGAGCATTATCAGCGCAAATCGCTCCGCGACAACGTGGCTGCGGTACAGGGGATGGTCGTGTATCACTACGAGACAGATAGTGGCCAAACGCCAGCAGTGTGTATCGCGACTACGGCCCATCATGGTACCTATCAAACCATTGCGAATAGCCGTACGTTTCGTCAGCGAGTGGATGATGGCACGCGAGTGTCGCTCGACTTTTTGACCGGCAACGGTACCAATGGCTGGGAATTTGATCCGGTTAATCCAAGTGACGCAAATGTCCAGCAAGCCCTGGAGAATTTAGCTAACTTTGCGGGCGATCCGCTCGGTGGGGCACCTTCGTTTACGCCACCGGTTGATAATGAGGTTCACCCCTTTCCCTACATGTCGATGTGGGGGGACTTCTCGAATTTGCAACGGGTTCTCAACGAAGGAAATGGCAGCATCGCCGATGATTCAACGCTAGATACGGCTGCCTGTACGTTGGCTCTGTTGGCATACAACATTGATGCTGTAGACAGTGAGCATGCTGCGCTGGATGCGAGCAACGGCTACGATTCGATAACCTTTACTGACATTGCCAATCGTCTGAATGTGTTAGAACTCGCGACTCCTGGTTTTCTCGATCAGAAACGCTCGCTTACAGGCTGGAAAACCGTTCTCGGAGATGATTCTAATGCATTGGGAGAATCCCCTCGAGAGGAACTCATCTTTGATATTGCTTGGCATCGCTGGATGGTAGAGCGCGATCGCATTTTCGGTTTTGCTCAGGGCGTTGCGCCTAATTGCAATGCTGCAAATTTGGCAGCCTCTTATGGATTGACTGCGACGCTGGCTTCCAGACTTGAGAAAGCACTATGCGATGACCGGCCTCACTACCCGGCACTCCATTACATTTTTCCACTGCAACAGCACAACGGTAACGGTACGGCTGCGGGCGACGAACTGCAGCCCGCTACCGAAGACTATATTGAACAGACCGTCAGTGCCAGTGCCTATGGGCAAAACAACACGTTCGACGTCGTGAATGTTGCAGCTCTCGCAGCTTTGGCGAATCCCCAAAACGCCGATGATTTTGTGCTGCCCAACCCCGCTCCCGCGGTCAACAACCAGTTCTTCGCCACCGAGTGGGGGGCCAATGCCAACGCACCTGGTGCCAACACGCCTGACGAACGCCCTTGGGATTTGGTGGTGACTAATCCTACTCGTAACGGGTTCGTTGACTCCTTTGGGGTATCGGTTCTCGACAAAGTTGTCTACAGTGGCCGTGAAAATACGACAGTCCGCTTGTTGGACATCAACGTCAACGAGCTAATGACCAATAACAACGTCTCTGACCGATGGTTCGCAGGACAGGATACGGATGGCAATGAGCGCTTTGGTCTGACCTATGCTTTCCGTGAGGACGCGATTCGTGAAGACGCTATCGTCCGCCCTGATGCAGCTACTTTTGCCAACTGCAATGGTTACGAAGACTACGCTGAACTGGCTACACCTGCCTGTGTACCTCAGACTGCAGCTGATGCCCTTGATTGGACCGATCCACCTTTAAGTACTGATCACCTGATTAGCTTAAAACCGGTGGATTATCTGCCTGACCCGATGAGGCAGCCTCATGGCTTCCGTTTGCGGAATGGTGCCGACTTTGAACGCGATAATGAGGTCGTTTCAGGGTTGAGCTTTATTTCTGACAATGCAGTGGCTATTCAGGGTGACTTCAACTTACATATTGATGGTGGCGAAATAGAAGAGTTCCAAACTCAAGTTTTTCCGGTGCCATCGGTTGCTAACGACGATGGCTTTTACACCGTTTTTTATGATCGCGACGATCCGGAAACAAGCTTCGCTGATTCGACGCAGGACACTTGGCGCCCATCAGAGGTTTTGGGTGATGCGGTCTACTTATTCTCCAACGCCTTTAGAGATGGTTTTGTAGAAGCCGCCTACGCTAGCGACGCTGCCGGTGTGACGGGTGGTGATAACGGTATTTTCCAGTACGATGATGCCGGCGCTGGCAATGGTTTGGTTTCTTTCCAAAACATGAATCGCCCTGCTAATGATGATGATGAAGTCCCTGCGGCGGCGCAGCTCCTTCGGGAAGATCCCAATGCTCCACCGAACGCCACTAATAATGCACCTGAGTCACCGATCTATTTCGACCGGAATGGTCACGTCTATGTGAATGTTCCAGCTGCATGGAATCAACTGGATGACTATGGTGCAGGTGACGGCGATGCCGATGAATTCGAATACTATGTACTGAATAACTTTGGGGGCGGGACTCCTTCAGAAGCGTATCGCCAAGACAATCTGTTACCAGCCTCTGAAACGCAGATCAATGCCCTCATTTTCAGCGGGATTGTACCCTCACGAAGAAATCAAATTTATGGGGGCCTGCATAACTTCCCCCGCATGAATGAGTTTTGGGATGAAAATAGGCTACTAATTGCGGGCGGATTCTTCCAACTGTTCTTTAGCCATACCTCCACCGGTCCCTTTGACATGGAGGTTTGGGAATACAATCCAGCTTTGGAGCTTGCGGATAATCTGCCTACAAACGACCGCAACATTGGCTACTATGAGCCCCCCAACCGGGTTTGGGGATACGATGTGGCCCTACAGTACGCGGAACAACCTCCTATCGCAGCCCGATTTATCTCTCTCGGAACACCCCGCAGTGAGTTCTCGCGCGAACTCCCCGTGGATGATGCCTACGTCAATCTACTACGCTGTGCCGAAGTCGATGGTCAGCGGATCGACCCAGGAGCCGATTGTCAATGAGTAACTTTTCCTTGATGGACATACGGAGGGATCGCCATGAAATCTAGCGGGAAGGGTTATCAGGCACTAAAGGGCTTCATCTGTCGCTGTGCAAAACGCAGCGACGCTGAGGGTGGTTTGACCTTGCTCGAGGCGCTAATGGCCATCATTGTGATTGGCTTAGCTGTCTCGGCCATTACGCCATCTTTTGTGTTGGCGCTGGCGACGCGAGTTCAAAGCCAACGAGCTGAGCAAGCCGCCCAGCTTGCCCAAGACCAAATTGACGAAGCTCGGCTCATCATGGAACTAGATTCTGTTGAGGATCCAGACGACCCGGGTACTGTTGACCGCGAGGACTTTCTACCCGTGGATACTGGTGATACTGGCGATACAGCACTCAGAGAGGTAGATGCACCAACAATCTTCTTGGATGTGGAGGATGGGAGCTGCTCTCCGGTAATCCAGCCAGCTGAAACCCAAGCATGTTTGGTAGATGTGGATGGCGATGACGAGGATGACTTTGCCGTGCAGGCTTATCGAGTCAACAGCTACACGTCACCGAATGGTTTAGCTGCTTTCGAGATGGGGGTCCGGGTATACCACGTTGCTGCCGAAGCTAACTTAGGCAGTTTAAGCACCGATCGCACTACTGTAGGGCTTTCGAGTGGTCCTCGGGGTGATTCTGACCGAGGTTATCGAATTGCCCCATTATCTGTGGTCTACACAACGATCGTTCGCAGCGAGGCCGAAAATGCCCTCTGTGATTACTTTGCCCAACAGGGTCTGGATGAGGCTGAGCTGGTAAATAAAGGACTGACTTGCGATACCTGATCGGGGGGAGAAACTTAAACCATGACAATTTCTCGAAGGTTAAGACGGCGGCTTTTTCGCCGTAGGCAGAGCAGTCAGAAAAGTACGTCGGGCTTCACTCTGCTGGAGCTTTTGATTGCTGTGATCATCGGCAGTGTCATCATCTCGGGGCTGATGTATTTGGTGATCGAGATGCTTCAGATTGAGCGCCGGGAAACTGCGGTGGATAATACCCAGCGCGACATGAAGCGGGCTATGGAATATATTGCCTCGGATGTGTCTGAAGCTATTTATGTATATGTTCCCGTTGAAGGGACTGGATGGCCTGATGCAATTAGTAACTTAGGTGCGATTGAAGACTTCAACAACGTTGTCTTGGCGTTTTGGCGACCTGACTTTGAGGATGATAACGATTTACCGACCGATGCTGCCTGTGATGCACTTCCTGAAGAGGAAGAACAAGACTGCAACAACCTAAGAGATCGCCGGGGTTCTTACACGCTCGTGGTCTATGAGGTCATCCCGAATGATGCTGAGCCGTGGGATGGTGAGGCTCGCTTGGTGCGTCACCAGCTGCGTAAGTATTCGAATCTACCAGACTTGATGGCTAACTATGAAGGGGATGGTCCCTTTGATCCTGAGAGCGGTCTTGCCATCTTCGAGACTTGGGATCCGGATGATGCAGATATTAACGCTAGCGATCCTGAGGGGGACGTGCTGGTGGATTTTGTGGCTCATCCTACCGATGATAGGCTTGCTGAGGCGAGCTGTGACGGCGTTGTTCTCAAGGGGGATGAGGAGGTCGTTCAGGTGCCCTTGCCCGAAACAGATACCCCCAGAAGTTTTTACACCTGTATCCGGCCTTCGGTACTCAACGACGAAGATAACCAAAGCCTTGAGATCTTCCTGAGGGGAGATTTCGAGCCCCGAGCTGGAAGTAATGCTGCCCTAAGAACGAATGCGCTAAATACAAATAGCCTCCTGCCGACCTTGCGCACAGGTGTATTCGTGCAGGGCATTATTGGCTACGACCCAGATAGCTAGGCAGCTAGATACGTATTGAAACCCCTGACCGATCACAAACCTCACCCGTACCCAAATCTATGAAACGCCTGTTTTCTCCTAAACGCATCGCCACCGATTCAGGTTTTACCCTACTAGAAGTATTGGTTGTGTTGGTGATTGCGGGAATATTGGCGGGCATTGCCGCCCCCAACTGGGCGCGGTATTTGGCCAATCGGCGGGCACAGGCTGTCCAGACTGAGCTAAGGCAATTATTGGAACAGACTCAGACCACGGCTCGGACGAGGCGAGAACCGCAACGTGTCGAAGTTACTAATGTTGACGGTTTTCCTCGGCTTCGTATTGGGCCAGATCGAGATGAAGATGGCGCTATAGATCCTGCAACGCTTCAGGAAGTCGACTTGGGTAATAACGAGTTACCGGCTGGTGTAATTAGGCTGGAAACTTCTGATCTGGACCTTAGTACAGAAGTACTTGACTTTGAATACAATCATCAGGGAGTCGTGAGCGATACGTTTGTGATTTATGTTGAGTCTGAGAACGTGACCTCTCCTCCCAATTGTGTTGCTGTGCTCTCTTTAATTGGTGGTTCTACGTCTGGTTCAGGCGACGATTGCGATGCTTTTGAGACTGAGATAGAAGAGTGATTTCTAATCGTTTTTTTGCCCTAGCTCGCTTTCATCACTAGCTTCTGAAGGCAAGTCATGGCTTCGTTGGCGCGATCGCACGCTACAAACAAGTGATCGTGGTAATAAGCTGAAATCGCATTGACGCTGATACCTGCTTTAGCTAAAGACTGGGTAACCTTAGCCAACAGTCCTATCGCTTCTAAGCTTGAGTGAACGGTTAGGGTAATCATCCGGCAGGGATACACATACGCTAACTGAGCGCGATCGGCTTGCATCTTCTCGACGATTAGAGTTAGGCCTTCTGTCTCCTGAAACTGACAGACAGGCATAACACCAGTAGGTATCTGTACATCATTGGGCAAGCTGCAAAAAACATATACTGCTGGATGCAACTCAGGTCGAAGACACTCCAGCAGCGCTGCCAAATCTGTTTCGCCGCCTTGTAAGGACATTGGCTTTTGTCGTGAGCGACCAAGAGAAACGATTGAGTCGTTTTTAGTATTTGGCTAGATTGATTCCCGCTTCCCGTGCCATAGCATCAATGCCCTTCTTCTCCAGGGTTTTGATCGCTTTGGTTGATAACCGTAGCTTGACGAAACGCTTACCCTGCGGCCACCAAACCCGCTTGGTCTGCAGATTTGCTTCCTGCAGGCGCTTTGTCCGTCTGTGAGAGTGAGAGACTGAGTAGGCATTATTTGCTTTCTTCCCAGTCAAGTCGCAGCGACGAGCCATGATCTTCTCCGGATCCCTTAAAGTTATTCACAAACCATTATCTTAGAGCAAACCTAGCGACTGTGTCCAACCAGCCTCAAATAGAACGGCATGCAAAAACGAGCCTTAATTGCCAGCATTTAGAAACCACGCTCTAAATATCAAATCCTATGAAAGGATATTTCCAAGTAAGTAGTCAGAAGCCAGTTCTCCTTCAAATTCTGGCTCCTGACTGCTTTTATTACTGATATTTCTCGGCGTAAATTACAGCCGATGCGGACATCAAAATTTCGGTTACTCGTAAATCCATGCTTTTGTGCAGGCTTCCCAGCTCGTCATTTCAGGCTCTTTGAACCAAAGCGCGATCTCTCGCTGGGCAGTTTCTACAGCATCGGACCCATGGATGAGATTGCGCCCGATAGTTACCCCGAAGTCACCTCGAATAGTTCCTGGATTGGCTGAAATTGGATTGGTAGCCCCAATGAGTGTCCGTGCCGAAGTGACGACGTTGTCTCCTTCCCAGACCATCGCTACAACGGGGCTAGAGGTGATGAACTCAACCAGTCCAGAGAAAAAGGGTTTGTCACGATGGACATCATAGTGCTTTTCTGCCAATTCTTGCGAGACAGACATTAGTTTCATCCCGACAAGCGTAAAGCCTTTAGATTCAAATCGACTGATGATCTCACCGGTTAGCCCACGCTGAACACCGTCGGGCTTGATCATGATAAACGTACGTTCCACAGACAATAGCTCCTAACATGCGGATAGCCTTTACTATGCTGTGTAACCAAGGAGCGTTTGTAAAGTCTTTGAAGATGAATTCATACAGGGAATTTACACCCGCTCGTACCGGTTAAAACTGTGGGCTAGTTAGCGTATCCTTCGATAAGGCAATTTTTTCAAGTGACAAAGGCTGCGTCGGAATCGAAATCGTTAACCAGCCGCCACCCGTATCGGGATGATTGCGAGCTTGGGCTCGCCCCCCGTGAGCCTCAACAATTTGTTGTACGATCGCGAGCCCTAATCCCGTGCCGCTGTTGCGAGGTCCTTTAAGAGGCTTTCCGACATCGTCAGAGGCGCTAGCGTCTGGTTCAGAAGCCGGTCGTGAGCGAGCCGGATCGGCACGATAGAAACGATTGAAGATATACGGCAAGTCATTTTTATGAAACCCAGAGCCCTCATCGATCACGTCAATAATGAGGGCTTGGGCAGTCTGGTTCGCGGCAGGATTTCTTATTTCCGTGGGGCTAAAATTTGCTTGGACGGTGACAGTTCCTTCGTGGGGACTGTATTTGATAGCGTTGTCCATCAGGTTGATGAGGACTCGATGTATCAGTGTTTCGTCCAGAGAGACGATCAGATCAGGCGGGCCGTTATAAGCGATTGTAATTTGCTTAATTTGTGCTAAGGGTTCTAAGCTCTGCCATGCAGCCAACAGGAGGCGCTGCAGCTCGACTGGTTTTAGTGTTAGGTCTGTGCTTCCACTACGTTGGAGCCGACTTAAATTCAGCAGATCTTCGACCAGATTACCCAGACGCAAAATTTCGTTCAGCAGCCGATCCAACCATTTTCTCAAACTTGGATCAACGCGATCGCGGAGCGTTTCAGTCACGAGACGAATGGATGTGAGCGGAGTTTTGAGCTCGTGTGCTACATCGGATGTCCAGCGATCGCGCTGTTGTATCAGGGTTTCAGCTTCCTGGCGGTTTTCTAAAAATACCCCAACGTGATGTTTGGGTAAGGGCACACCGTAGCCACGTAGAGGGCGAGCGACTCCCTCATCGGGATTAACCGGATCGGTCGAAACAAGATTCAACGTCCATTCTGTTCGACCAGGAACACGAGTTTGACGAGTGTTTTCAATCAACTGGTCTAGCTCGTAAGAGCGCACCAACTCCAGCAGCAGCCGAGGTAATGGATTATCAGTTTTGTCTGCAGGGATCCCCAACATTTGGCAGGCAAGTGTATTGATCCAGAGCAGCTGGTTTTCCTCATCTACCTCTAAATATCCAACAGGTGCTTGCTGTAATAGCGAATACGTCAATGGATGGGCTCCTGATTCGGAGTTTTCCTCCTTATGGGAGTAAGGCGCTAAGGTCTTGTCTGAAGGGGAAATGCCTGGCCGATTGCCAACACGGTTAAATGAATTGCGCAGTAACCAGCCAGAAGCAAAGCCAGCGATCGTACCCAATAGCGATAATAGGTCCGCTGCAATATCCATGGCTTAGTTACTCTCCTCCAAGCGCTACTGTGATCGACCGCTGTTGTGATGATGTAGCCATCTCTTCTTATTGGATTTAGAAATTCCTCAGACGCTTTGCCCATCTCAGCAAGCGCTCGCTTTTTGGCAAGCAACACTTGCTAGACACTGCGATTAAGCACTGACGTATCATTGCCGGTGCGTTACCGCTCAATCAGAGTAGCAAGAAACCAAAAAAAAAGGCATCCGACGGATGCCCTCAAACTTTCGATAATTGCTAAAGACTAATGTTACCGATTGCGTAAGCTCTAGCGAACTTTAGCACCTCGATAAGTCAAACCTTCGATGTGCTGGTTTGCAACGTTTCTAGCAACTCGACGAGTTACCACCGCACCCCGATAATGGCCAATTACTTCTTCCGTAACTTCGAAGTTGGCTTGGGTCGGTTCGTATTCAGCACCGCGATAGCGTAAGCTCATTTTCTTCGCCTCCTAAGGACAACTGGTTTGTTGAGCACGTAGTGAAAGAGGCGCGTTCCTTCAGGAATATCCTTACTTCCGTCCCCCTCCATAAAGGAGGATTGGGATGAACGTCTGACTTTCTGTATTCAAATATACCGTTTTGACTGGATTTTTGTCAAGATCACCCTTGCCTTTGACAAAACTTCATGACAAAGTCAGGCAATGGGCTTCCTAAAACAGTGTCGGGGTGAAGGTGCTGTACCTGGAAGCTTGGTCTGTATGAGCTTGCTTACAATACCTAAGTCTTAACTCCAGTCTTCGCGGTTGCGACCTAGGTTGTCATAGATATCGGCTCGCTGATGCAGAGTTCTCGTTTTCTCGTAAAGTGCATTCTCCGTTAGGTTCCAGTTCTTCAGGACTTTTGCTAAGTCCCGCTGGATATCACGAGCCCCTGGAAATCCCTTGTAGCGAATGACGAATCGGCCCAGCTCGGCCAGATTGTAGTCAGTAGGGTCGCCTGTCAGTAGCTGGTTGACGATGGCACGATCTTTTCGGTATTGAGGATGTTCTTGATCTTTTTGCTCAGCCATTGGGCGATTAAGAGTAGCAGGGTGAAAGGGGAGAGGGGTAACAAGGCTTCGATATAAGCCTCAGCCAAACGATAGATGGGTAGAAGAGTGGCGTGAGAAGCAGAGTGAAAGCGGGAGTTTCGAGTTCTCAGTTTTGAGCTTCGGATTGAACCGAGAACCCAGAGTGTACGACTTTGTTAGTCTGCCGTTTACTAACCCTGTTGCTCCATCACCCTATCACCCACCCACTCATCTACCCTTTTGCTGAGTTTACCTAAACCTTGGCTGGGGCCTTGGTCCATTCCGTGTGGAAGACGCCGTCCTTGTCGACCCGCTCATAGGTATGGGCACCGAAATAGTCCCGTTGAGCCTGAGTCAAGTTCTGAGGGAGGCGATCGCGGCGATAGCTATCGAAATAATCTAAGGAAGCGCTAAAGGCTGGTACCGGCGTGCCAAAGCCAGCAGCCATAGCAACAATCTCACGCCAAGCAGCCTGACGGTCAAGAATCGTCTGCTTAAACTCGGGGGCTAGGAGTAGGTTCGCTAGCGTTGGGTTCTCGTCGTAGGCTTGTTTAATCTTGCCAAGGAAGCGAGCGCGGATGATGCAGCCTCCCTTCCAGATACGCGCGGTCTCGCCTAAATCAATACCGTAGTCGAAGGTTTGAGACGCCTTGCCAATCAAGGCCATGCCTTGAGCGTAAGAACAGATTTTGGAGCAGTACAGCGCATCGCGAATCTTGCTAATGGTGGCTTTGATATCGCCATCAAATTTCATTGAGGGGCCACTAAGCTCCTTTGAAGCTGCGACTCGCTCCTGCTTAATCGAAGACATGATACGGGCGTTGACCGCAGCTGTGATAGTGGGGATCGCAATACCCATTTCCAGGGCATTGACGACTGTCCAGCGTCCGGTTCCCTTTTGACCGGCTGCGTCCAGAATCATCTCAACTAGCGGCTTGCCGGTGTCGCCATCAATGTTGGTGAAGATGTCGGTGGTAATTTCAATCAGGAAAGAATCAAGTTCTTCCGTTAGGTTCCACTCGGCAAAGACCTCATGGAGCTGTTCATGGTTGAGACCTAAGACGTTCTTCATGAGGTCGTAGGCTTCAGCAATAAGCTGCATGTCGCCATACTCGATGCCGTTGTGCACCATCTTGACGTAGTGGCCTGCACCGCCGGGACCAATGTAGGTAACGCACGGACCATCATCTACCTGGGCCGCGATTTTGGTCACAATAGGCTCGATGGAGTCGTAGGCGGCACGAGTCCCTCCGGGCATCAAGCTGGGGCCGTTCAGCGCGCCTTCTTCACCACCGCTGACTCCCATCCCGATAAAGCGGAGGCCAGTAGATTCTAATTCCTTAACGCGGCGTTCGGTGTCTTCATATAGAGAATTGCCGCCGTCGATAATCATGTCCCCATCGTCAAGCAAAGGCTTGAGCTGGCCGATAACGGCATCTACCGGACCACCGGCTTTCACCATCACCAGAATGCGTCGAGGGCGCTCCAGTGAGGCTACAAATTCTTCCAGGGAGTAGGTCGCTTGAACATTTTTGCCCTGGGTTCGATTAGCCATGAAGCGATCGGTTTTATCGCGCGATCGGTTGTAAACCGATACGGGAAAACCATTTCGCTCTACGTTTAGGGCCAGGTTTTCACCCATGACCGCTAGGCCAATTACACCAAAACTCTGTGCCATAGTTGCAGTCTCTCTTATTTGCCTAAGCTAACGACGTTGCTATAAACGGGGCTGCTCTCAAATCGCATTCTTGAGTTGCCTGCTAGTGCAGATTTGAGGGCGATGCTGCTGGTTGCACTCAGGGTAGACAACTTTTCTAGGGGGGGGATTTATCCCATAAGGTTTTCTTTGGAATATCGAGGCATTTGTGATGGAGTGATGATGGAATTTGGATGTTTTGGCGAAGTGCAAACGATCCCGAGCCAGCGTCATAATGTCACCAGACGACTCGGCCAGCAGCGATGAAGCGGTTTACTCAGCTTTTCCAAGAAATTGATGCAACGACATCCACCAATGCCAAGGTTGAAGCCTTGCGCCGGTATTTTATTGAGGAGGAGCCGAGCAACGCCGTCTGGGCTTTATATTTGCTTCTGGGCAAAACTCGACGACGGTTGGTGACTTCCCGGGTATTGCGAGACGTTTACCTGGGTATTTCCAAGCTTCCCGAATGGCTATTTAAGGATTGCTATGCCCATGTAGGCGATTCAGCCGAAGTCATTGCACTTCTGCTGCGTGATACTCCTTTGAAGGGACAATCGGCTTCTGATATTTCCTTGAATGAATGGATGGAGACCATCATTCCACTTGTGAAGTCTGTTGAGACAGAAGATGAGCGGCACGAGCTGATCCTGTCTTGGTGGCGATCGCTGGGTGACTACGAGATTTTTGTTCTCAATAAGATTCTCACCGGAGCCTTCCGTGTGGGAGCTTCGGAAAAGCTTGTGATTAAGGGACTCGCAGCAGCATCTGGCATTGCCGAGCCAGTTTTAACGCATCGATTGATGGGCGACTTTGAGCCCACCGTTGCCTTTTATGAGACCCTGCTCAGTAAAGCGGCTGTTGAGACGGCTCCGAGCCAACCCTATCCGTTTTTTCTGGCCTCTCAAATTGATGAAGCCAAATTTCAGGAAGAAGATCCGGCGTTGTGGTTGGCGGAATGGAAATGGGACGGGATCCGCGCTCAAGTAATCAAGCGCGCTGATGAGGTCTTCACCTGGTCGCGTGGGGAAGATTTGGTCACTGAGCAGTTCCCGGAAGTTGTATCTGCCTTCGAGTCATTTCCGAACGGGCATGTGCTAGATGGTGAAATTATTTGTTGGGAAGGCGATCGCCCCCTTAGCTTCAATCACTTGCAAAAGCGTTTGGGCCGTAAACGTGTGACGAAAAAGGTAATGGAAGAAAATCCTGTACGATTCATCGCCTACGACCTGCTGGAGCATGAAGGGAACGACATTCGTGAGAAACCGCTGTGCGATCGCAAGCACTTGCTCAGAGGACTGCTGGCCGATTATCCCGATCCCCGCATTGGCCAATCAGAACCCTTAGCGTTTGAGTCCTTTGAGGAATTGACTGTTTGGCGATCGCAGTCGCGTCAATACGGTGCCGAAGGCTTGGTCATCAAGGGCATGAATAGTCCTTACTTAGTCGGACGTAAGCGGGGCTATTGGTGGAAATACAAGGTTGATCCCATGACGCTGGATGCCGTTCTGATTTACGCTCAAGCAGGCAGCGGTAAGCGCGCTAATCTATTCACTGACTATACCTTTGCCCTTTGGAAAGATAAGGAATTAGTCCCTTTTGCGAAAGCTTATTCGGGTTTAGATAATGATGAGATCGAAACCCTGGATAAGTGGATTCGCCGCCACACCACAGAACGATTTGGTCCCGTGCGATCCGTTGAGCCAGTCCACGTTTTTGAAATTGGGTTCGAAGGCATCATGGAATCGAAGCGACATAAGTCAGGGATCGCGGTTCGCTTTCCTCGGATTCTACGCTGGCGGACGGATAAGCCCGTTAACGAGGCTGATACGTTGGCAGCGGCACACGCATTATTGGCAGGGTACCAGGGGTAAAGCGTGTAAGGGGGATGAGGAAGACAGATCGCGTTGAGAGAGCCGGAGTCTTTACAATTCAAGGGTGCAGACTGGTGTTAAGGACAGCATGAGTAGCCCAGAAGCGCCTTTTAAGAGGCAGATATCTTTGACGAGCGATCGCAAAGCCCACGCTTGGCCGTTTTGGCCAGTTGTGCCTTTGTATCCCTATGGTCGGCGGCGCACTTTGATGCAGGAGGTCGTGAAGGACACGATTTGGACCTTCGACCAGGTGCAGGGCATTTTTTACGTGGTTGTGCCGATCCGGATGACTGTGGTGAAGCTGCAGCCTCAAGGATTGTTGGTATATTCGCCGGTGGCACCAACGCCCGAGTGTATTCAGCTTGTGCGATCGCTGGAAGCCCAACATGGCCCCGTACGATACATTCTCATGTCCACTACTACAGGCATCGAGCACAAGGTATTTGTCGGCCCTTTTGCTCGCAAGTTTCCTCGGGCTCAGGTGTATGTCGCCCCTCATCAGTGGAGCTATCCGCTAAACCTGCCGCTGAGCTGGTTAGGACTGCCTGCTAAGCGAACCCATATGCTTTCATCTGAGTGTCAGGTCCCTTTTGCTGATCAGTTTGACTATGCCATTTTGGGACCAATTAAGCTAAATCTGGGACCGTTTGTAGAAGTGGCTTTGTTCCATCGCAACTCGCGCACACTGTTGTTGACCGATGCCATTGTATCGGTCCCGTTTGACCCGCCAGCAGCCGTACAGCTTGATCCTTTTCCGCTGCTGTTTCATGCGCGCGATCGTGCCACTGACCCCATCGTTGATACCCCTCAGGCCCGTTGTCGAGGATGGCACCGAATTGCGCTGTTTTCTTTTTACTTTCAGCCTAGTGCTTTAGAGGTTCCGACTTTAGGAGAAGCACTGCAAGAGGCCCGCAATGCCCCTGATCGTTCACGTAAAGCATATTGGGGTCTTTACCCCTTCCGCTGGCAAGCTCACTGGGAGAAATCTTTTCAGACACTACATGATGGTGCTCGTCCCTTTGTGGCCCCTGTTTTGCAAACGTTAATCTTCAACCGCGATGTGAGTGGGGTTTGGGATTGGGTAAACCGAGTTGGCCAATGGGGCTTTGAACGGGTCATTCCCTGCCATCTGGAGGCTCCTTTAAATATGCGACCGAATGACTTTCGTACTGCCTTTGAATTCCTGACTCGCGATGCTTTGCAAAACAAACAGACTGCTACAGCAGAGGACTTTCAGTTTCTTTGGGAGCTAGAGGCTGATCTCGTCCGCCGCGGTATTACGCCCCCCGCTTCCTCTCGGGATCGTTAAACTAAGGTTGTCTGAGAGATTAACTAGGCTAACGGGCATCATTCTCACGTGGCATTTCTCCCGAGCGAGGTAATCGTGCACCAACCGAGGAACCGTATCCCTGAGCCTGTGGCAACGTGGTGCGCTAAGCACGGACATACCGAACCCTTTTGTCATGAGGGGCATTGGTGGGCGTTTCCTCCTCGTGGCGTCAACCCGGTACCGCTGCCCATAAAGCAAGTACCCCTGCAGTATCGTGTTGGCTACGATCGCCCACCACTGGCATCTGTTCAGAGGCGACTGTTGAGCTATTTCTTGGCATCTGTGATGTGCCCAGCATTGGCGCTACTGCTATATAAAGCACTCGATATGCCGCCAGAATTCTTCATTGGAGTGATTGGATTTGCGGTTACTTTTTTTCTTTATTTAATGCTCAGAGGGCTTTTGCTGATTGCAGAATACTGGCTCCGATAGGGAGCCAGTATTCTGCAGCCATAACCGTGCACCTGCAGTCAGTTGCCTATGGTCGTTTGAGTCAAAGGAACCGCGAAAGGGGCCTGCTTGATTCGATAGTAGGGTCTTGGGCTTATAGAGAACAGGCAAAGATTTAGGGAAAAGAGGGCGCTTGATTCAATGACAGGGTTTGATGATTGCCTGAATGAGGTCGTAGCTGCTGTAGGCAATGATGAGGGTGTTATCCTAGTACGTGCATTTTGCTATCTATATGCATATCTGAGCAGGTAATTCCATGAATCGATGGCGCCGATGGTGGTCTCCAGTTGCTTTGTGTCTCTTCAGCGCGATCGCGCTCGTGGCTTGCACAGGCGGTAACATTGGCGAGAGTTCTGACACAGCTGCTATCAGAGTTGGCTCCAAAGACTTCACGGAGCAGCTGATATTGGGAGAGGCCTACGCTCTAGCGTTGGAGAACGCTGGTTATACCGTCGAGCGTAAGCTGAACTTGGGAGGAACCCCAGTCGCTCAGGCAGCATTAGAAAACGACGAAATCGACGTGTATCCTGAGTACACCGGAACAGGCTTATTAACAGTGCTGAAGGAACCTGTGAGTAGCGATCCTCAGGCAGTTTATGAAACGGTCTCAACTCAATACAAAGATCAATTTAACTTGGTCTGGTTAGACCCAGCACCCATGAATAATACTCAAGCCCTTGCAATGACCCAAGAAAAGTCAGAAACGCTAGGGATCGAGACGATCTCGGAGCTCGTAGCCCAGGCAAGCGATTTGATTTTGATTGGTCCGCCTGAATTTGAGACCCGCGAAGACGGGCTGCCAGGTTTGAAAGTTGGCTATGGTGACTTTCAGTTCAAATCCTACAAGGCTGTTGATCCTGGGTTGCGCTATCAGGGATTGGTTGATGGTGAGGCCGATGTCGCAGTAGCTTTCGGGACCGATGGTGAGATTAGTGCATTTGAGCTTGTTGTTCTCGAAGACGATCAGCAGCTCTTTCCTCCATATCAGGTTGCACCGGTCGTTCGCCAAGAATTGCTAGACGAGAATCCTGAAGTTGCCGACATCCTCAACGAACTATCGCCGCTGATTACAGATGAAGTGATGCAAACTTTGAATTACCAGGTCTCTGGCGAGGGACGTGAAACCGAGGATGTCGCCCGTGAGTTTCTGGTGGAGTCTGGTTTGTTAGAAGAAGATGTTTAGGAATGAGGATCTTTAAAATCAGGACAAGGGTCAGCTCCTGGTTCTTCAGGGAATGCCTTGTGTGGTTTTGAATCTGAGGCTATGGGCAGTATCCAATTCGACCAGGTTACGCTGCAATTTCCAGGAGCACCCCGTCCCGCCGTTAATCGCGTCACCTGCCAGATCCAGTCTGGGGAACTGGTGGTGATCTTAGGGCCTTCTGGCTGCGGCAAGACGACACTCCTAAAAATGGTGAATCGCTTATACGAGCCTAATTCTGGGCGTATCTGTATTGATGGGCAGGATATTCAGCGCCTGCAGCCGACTAGGCTACGCCAGAAGATTGGGTATGTCATTCAGCAATCGGGACTTTTTCCGCACATGAGTGTGGCGGAGAATGTTGCAGTGGTTCCCCGACTGCTGCAATGGTCAAAGCCTCAGATTCAGTCACGGGTGGATGAATTACTTCACCTGGTTAAGCTGCCACCGCAAAACTATCGCGATCGCTATCCGAGCCAACTTTCTGGAGGCCAGCAGCAGCGGGTTGGCATTGCCCGTGCTTTGGCAGGCAATCCTGAATACATGTTGATGGATGAACCTTTTGGCGCTATCGACGCGATTACGCGTAGTGCCCTACAGGCTGAAATTATTCGACTTCAGCAACAGCTACACAAAACAATTCTGTTTGTATCGCATGATGTCGAAGAAGCCCTGCGATTGGGCGATCGCATTTTAGTTATGAGAGATGGCGAAGTCGCACAGTTTGATACGCCCTTCAATCTCCTTACCCAACCTACCGACTCCTTTGTTCACAATTTACTGGGTGCTGACGATATGGTCCGTCAGTTGGGGCTGCTGAGGGTGACTGCAGCTATGGACAAGCTGCCTGCTGGCTACGCCAGTGACTCGCCAACCTTGGAGAGTAACAACAATCTGCGCGAGGCTCTGTCGCTTATTCTGAAAACGGGCGCTCCTGAGATTTCAGTCACAGAAAATGGTGAACCGGTTGGGCGCCTTACTCTTGACCACATCCGTGCGTCTGCTGCGGGCGCAAATCTGTAATGGCTTACCTCCTCAATAATCCCGGAGAAGTCGGTATGCTGTTGATGCAGCACCTTCAGATGACGGGAATTACGTTGCTGATTGCTGTCATCGTGGCCATCCCGACAGCTCTACTGATTACCCGCTATGGCTGGCTAGAAATCCCTGTTATTGGGCTTCTGGGGATTCTCTACACCATCCCAAGTTTGGCACTCATTATTTTTCTGCTGCCTTTGTTTGGCTTGGGTGCCACGTCTGTCATTGTGGCGATGGTGCTATACACCCAGGTTATCCTGGTGCGTAATTTGACCGTGGGTCTGACGGGCATTAACCCATCTGTACTGGAAGCGGCGCGTGGTATGGGTATGAGCCAGTGGCAGCGATGGTGGTGGATACAGGTGCCATTAGTGCTGCCCGTGTTTATTGCGGGTGTAAGGATTGCCGCAATTGTTGCGATCGCGATCGCCACGATCGGCGCTAAGTTCAATGCTGGAGGACTCGGTACGCTCCTATTCGACGGCATTCAAACTAATCGCCTAGACAAAATTTGGGTGGGTTCTGTTGCAGTAGCAGTACTGGCATTTGCTGTAAATAGTCTACTGCTGTGGCTAGAGCAGACGCTCAATAAGAGCTCGTTTCGTGTGTAAAAATGTACGTTCTCTGAAGCAAACTTCTGTCAAGCTATGAGCCTTAGTGGCCTTTCAGAAAGCTTTGGTGAGCAGTTTCTTTCAGGTAGTCTGAGTCAAATATATAGCACTAAACTGAATCAGTTCTACTTAATTCTAGGGATGTTACACAAGCATTGAGAGTGCTTTAGAGTCTCTTTCTTGCTGTTTCTTCTCGATTTCTTCTCGATTTCGATTTACTGTCATACTTGATCAGTAAGATAAGTTGTGCAGTCTGTAGAATTTTACACAAGATTGATACTTTATGAAAACATTGAAAATTCATGATTGTCAGAAAAAAGGATCAACAGATACTGTTTGAGTGAAACCCATCGTTTATGCTAACTTTCTAGCAAGAATAAATAGGATGGAATTTATCCGAAATAATTTTTACGAGCAGGTTTGCACTTTAGAAGCCCGATAATTTGTAAAGTTGAGCGAGTCTTTAAGCAATTGCTGTTTTAGGCGCATGCTGATTGAAGTGTTGCACTGCCTGTAGCAATATCTGTGTGTCCAAAAGTAACTGAAACCAGAATGTAACGCCTTTTGATTAGCCTATTGGAGGCCCTATGCGTGCAGAGTTTTGGCTGAATTCTTGGGACTTAGGCGGTTCAAAAACTAGTTTCCATCGCCAAGATATCCATCCCTACGCGACAAGATATGCATCGGCTGAATTCCTCAAGGGGAAGCGGGTTTTGGTTCCGCTATGCGGCAAAGATAATGCCTTAATGTGGTTTCGCGAACATGCCGCTCATGTTGTAGGAATAGAGTTCGCTGAAAAGGCAATTCATCAATTTTTTCGCGAGCAAAATTTGCCCTATCTTAAAACTCCAGGACGGCGATATGAGGCAGAGCGTCTGACAATTATTAATCGCGATATCTTCAAGCTTACGCCTGTTGATATTGGCCCTATTGATTTTGTGTATGATCGTGCTGCATTAGTTGCGCTTCCTGAAGATATGCGCGCACGCTATCGCCAAAAGATGGATGAGTTTATGCCTGTTAGCGTGCAGTGCCTGGTGATTACGCTGGAATATGCTCCCTCTATTGGACCGACTCCTCCTTTTAGCATTACCCCGGCTGAAATTGACCAGTATTACCATCACAATTACGCCATTGAGCATGTGGAGCAGCTTAGCCTTCCAGAGCATCGAATGGTGCAAAAGTTTGGACTGAGCTTTCTGAAGGAGCATGGATTTATGCTCACTAAGTTAAACAATGCTATTGGAACTCAGCAGTCGCGCGAGTTGAGTACTGCTGGCATTGCCTATTGATGACTACTTGTGATTAGAAGCTCGGTAGGCAACTCTGCTGTCCCTAAGCGACGCGTCTTTTCTTTCAGTTGCTGACGTGCACTCATCCATTGCCAGCCAATCCATAGCTGCAGCAAAAGCAGGCCGACATTGGCGATTGCCAGTAGGCGGAGCTGTTGCTTCTCGCTCCAGTTAAACCGTTTGAACTGTTGCTTCTGCAAGCGATCTAGTAAAACCTCAGCGTTGAGGGGCCGCTGTCCTGGGAAGGGGGCGGTCATATCGTCTAAGAGTTGAGCAAACCAGTCGGCTACAGGATGCTCTGTGCGATCGCGCCACTTGAGCTGTCCTGTCGTCTCATCTTCTGGTAGGTCAATGGGGTGTTGCCCCGTTAGCAGATAGACAAACGATCGCCCCAAGGCATAAAAGTCAGATTGCGGCACGGCACGACCGTTGATTTGCTCTAGCGGTGTATAACCTGGCGACACCACGCTGGTGATGTCGCGCTGGCTAGCGACTTTAGCAAAATAGGTACTGGTCATAGGGCGTACCGTACCGAAGTCGATCAGAGCGAGCTGGCCGGTAGACCGCAGCATGATGTTGGAGAGTTTAATGTCGCGGTGAAACAACTCCGCTTTGTGGAGCTGGGCCAGCAAATCAACCAGCTGACGCATCCAGTCAACCGCAGTGGCCTGATCGACCGACCCGTGTTTTTGGAGCCACACATCCAGGTTGACCCCCTGAATATTTTCCATTACCAAGCAGTGCAACTGCCGACCGTCGACTAGTTGAAAAGGGAAATAACCGTCTGGCTCAACTTGGGGAATGCCGGGATGCTTGAGATGTTGCAGAGTCGTAGCTTCTCGTTCAAATAATGGCAGCAGGATGGGCTTTTTGAGCACTTTAAGGACTTTGGTGTGTCCCTGGTCATCTACCTCAAAAATTTCGGATGGCTCCCACTCGTCCGGTTCCCGCAGAGGCCGGATCAGGCGATAGCGCCCTTCCAGTACGAGGGGAGTCTCGCAGGTTTGGCAGCGATCGCACGTGTCTGGGTTTTCCCGGTTCGGGCACCAGGGGTTAATGCAATAGCTCACAGGCAAACCTCAGGGCAAATGATGCCGCACATACTCCATTACCACCGGTCTTAGGGTAAACCCAGCTGCACTTTTTTCGATCAGCGATCGCCGCAGCAAGGCACTGATTGCCTGCAGACTCCGGGGGTGATTCACCTGCTCTAACTCCATCGGTTCAGCCTGTTCTGCCAACCGATACAAGATATCTTGTTCGACGTTGGACAGGCGCTCGTACTGTTGATCGATCAGGTATTTGATATCACCGAAGAGGGTCATGCGCTGCTGCAAGAAGTGGCGTACGTCGCCGTCAAAGACTTCCTGAATCGTCATGGCCACAATTCGCAGCATGAGGGGATTGCCCCGATACTGCTGAACCAGAGGTTTCCAGTATTGCCGGGTAGACAAGGCTTCCTCTTCCAGGATCGGTTCAGCAGCTTCGTAACTCAGCCCCCTCAGCGACAAGTGCCGTACCGGGCGACTGGTGGCTGCGGAACCGCGAATTTCGCGATTGCTTTCACGGCTGGTCACCACTACACAACTGTGATGAGGCTCTTCACTGATGCGCTTAAGCAGTTCGCTGTAGGGTTCATAGCCGGGTTCATAATCCCCAATCAGGCTGCCGCTGCAGAGAATCGATTCCAGGTTGTCAATCACCACCAAACAGCGGTGTTCCCGCAGATAAGTCATCACGGCTCGGAGCTGGTCGTACCATTCACCTGCTTGGGTAGACTCGCCTGGAAGCTGTTTGAGCCAATGGCCTAGAACGTTTTCTAAGCTGGGTTTGTGTCGCAGCGATTGCCAAATGACGCCGTCAAAGTAAGACTGTACGGCTTTCGCCAAAGTGATTGCTAAGGATGTTTTGCCAATGCCGGCTGGCCCGTTAATCGCAATCAGCCGACAAGAAGACTCGCCCAACATCCAGCCTTTCAGCTGATCGAGCTCGACTTCACGCCCATACAAAGCGGGGACATCCGGCATTTGGGCCCAGTTGATGGCGACTCGACTGCACTGATAGCCCGCCGCTTCTAGCCAATCGGCGATATCGCGCCAACTTTCTAGCGTGTTGCGATCGCGCCCTGTCAGCACCTCTACATAGCGGTATAACCCTTGGCTCAGAGCGACTTCCACGGTTCGAGGGGTAGCATACTGCTGCTCGGCGATCGCAGCAGGGCTGTGTCCCAACAGCAAACCTCGTAACCGCACCTGCTCAACCTCTGTCAGCTCCGGTCGCTTGTGGGGCATCACCTGAGCTTTGGCTGTTGCTAGGTCGCCATAAAGACGCGCTAAGTCCCATCGCTCGCCTGCCTGCTCAAAAAGCTGTCCTGCATCCATGGGGGCTCAATGATAAAGCTGCTTTTACTGTTTCCAGGTGTCCTGTTCTTGACTGCAAAGGAACACCGACTGTACGCCCAATTCTAGCCAACGGTTCTCTGTAAATACCGCAGTCATAACCAGCTTCATAACTAGGCTCACCCGATGACTGACCGGGAAACTGCTTAGGGTTGAATCAAGTCGAGGCAAAGCCTGCAGCACCGCTCGACGCCCTACAGGATTTGTAAGGATACACCGCCATGAACCTGCGTTCTCAGCAACCAAGCGTAACGAGCAGCGAAAAAGCCCAATATGACCAAACGCAGGGTGCAAATCAAAAAGGAGATAAACCCACGCTTCAGGACCGATCCTTTCGCAGAACCAATCTCCAAGAGGCTTATCTGTGGGAAGCCAATTTTGAAGATGCCTATTTGAGAGAAGCTAATTTCCAAGATGCCTATCTGTGGGAGGTCAATCTACAAAATACCTATCTTTTGGAGGCCAATTTCCGAGGCGCATATTTAGGCAAAGCTAACTTCCGGGAGGCTCATTTGTGGGAAGCCAACCTGCAGAATACGTATCTCGGCAGGGCCAATTTTCAAGAGGCAGACCTGTGGCAGGCAGACTTACAGAGTGCCTATTTGGGCTGGGCGAATTTCCAGGGAGCGGTTCTTACCAATGTGAACTTCAAAGGAGCGATTCTCCTCGCGACTGACTTGACCTGTGTCATTGATCTGGACATGCGTCAGTTAGAAGGCGAACAGGCTCCCTATCTCTGCGCCGCTAAGCTGCCCGATGGCGTTGATATTGATCCCAATCGCGATCGCGACCAGCTACCGCAGATTCTGGTAGAGCATTACCCCTTTTGGTACCAGACGCTTGAAGAAGCCCAAGCCCATGTGAACAGCATCATGCTCAGAAGGCACTCATGAAAGGCAGAAGGCAGAGGGCAGAAGGCAGACTTCGTCGTGAGCGCTCAGTCGAACGAAGGCAGAAGGCAATGTTCTATGTGAGAGATATTCCTACGGTGTACACACAAGCCTTCGTCTAACCCACACCGCCGCCAAAGAATCAAATTCTCTGGCTCCGTCGCTCAAGTCCCTTCAGGACTACATCCTGGATCAGTCAGACAGGCTCGTGCTATCGGGGGCTGAGTCCGGCAGTCCGCTTGTGGAGGACTTGCGCTCATGAGCGGTGGGTCTTGAACCCATCGCGGTATGAAGCGTCTTGAAAGGCTGACTATGAGATGGTTTTGAATTTTGAATTCCGCGTAGCGGTACTAGGTCTATGAACTCAATTGGAGGTTGTTCTAAATTCATGATCAGCTTTTTCAGGAAAGTACCTGGCATCAGCAAATATCTGATCATCAGTTTCTGTGCTTGCTTGCTGAGCCTGAGTCCAGCTTTAGCCCAAACGGACGCTCCCTTCTATTGGGATTTCATCAATGTCGATGTCACGCTAGAGTCCAATGGCGATTTGCTGGTCACCGAGACCCAGAAATACACATTCACAGACGAGCACACTAATCAGCGCTACCGCTACATTCCCCTTAAGCGCCTCGATCAGATTATGGATGTAGCTGTTTATGAGGGGGAAGAAAGCCTCCCAGTTCAGACGGGGATTGAAAACGGGCAGTACTGGATTCGCTGGCAGCATGACCTGAATCCGCCCGAGTCGCATGAGTTTGTGATTGAATACCGCGTTGTCGGTGGCGTGCAAGCGATGGGAGACACGAGCCGCCTCTACTGGCGGGCGCTGTTTCCAGAACGGAATGCTGCGATTAAACAAAGCCAGGTTACTGTACGGTTACCAGAGGCGCTGTCTGACGAAGTTACGAGCATCGAAGGGCAAGGGGCAGGGTTCGGCGATCGCCAAATCGACCCCACCACCTTTGAGTTCACAATTGATGAGCCGCTGCTGCCACAGGCGTTTTTTGATATCGAAGTGAGCTTTCCTCGCGATATCCTCAATCTGGAAGTACCCGAGTGGCAAAGTAATCTCAGCTCAGATGATCAGTCTCCCCAACCACTTGGTAATTCATCGCAAGGACAAGGCACGACTCACTCAACGTTTCGTTCAAAACTCATTGAGTATGTTTTGGCATTGGGGATTTTAGGGACTCCTATCGGCATCCTCTTTCTCGCCTCAGCTATCCAGAGACGGTGTCCGCAGTGCGGTAAATTTACGTTGCGTCGTATGAGTCGAATACTGCAGCATGCTACTGCAAAGCATGAAGGAAAACGTGAAATTGAACATGCGTGCGATCGCTGTGACTACCACAAGACCTTCACCCTCGTTATCCCCCCGACTTCGCCACAGTCGAAGTGTCCCCAATGTAGTGAAATTACGCTGTGTCACCTAAGTCGGGTACTGCGGCGGGCTACTGAAAGACAGGAAGGGCTCCGTGAAATTGAGCACACATGTAGAAACTGTAGCTATCGTCGGGTTTCTACCAAAGTTATTCCCGTAGTTGTAATGACTGATACTCCAGATAGGAATTCTGGTAGAGACCGCGATCGTCGTGACTCTTGTAGTGGTAGTGATTTTGGTGGCGGTAGTGACGACAGCGGTGCTAGCGGTGGCGGTGGTGGTGGTTAATTAACTGCTCGTTAGCACTGCCGCTCAGCTCTCCAGTGTCGTTGATTAGGTTTGGTAGGATTAGCTCAGGTATCTCTGGCAAATCAAAGCTTCATGACCAACCTGCTGATTAGAGCTAACCTAACGCCTCTCATCGTCGATGTGTCCTCGCTGATGCCTCAGGCAACCATGACCGATGAGCAGTTCTATGCGTTTTGTTTGGCTAATCGGGATTTAAGAATTGAGCGATCGGCAGAAGGCGAAGTAATCGTGGCACCTCCAGCTTTTTCAGATACAGGCAATCGGAATGTCAAAATTTCGCAGCAGTTGGCTAACTGGGCTGACGAGGACGGAACAGGCGAGGCGTTCGATTCCAGTGCTGGATTTACGCTGCCAAACGGTGCCACGCGATCGCCCGATGCAGCTTGGATCAAGCTAGACCGCTGGAATGCTCTGTCAGACGATCAAAAGTCTTCTTTTGCCCCAGTTTGTCCTGACTTTGTAGTTGAACTACGCTCTGCAAGTGACGCCCTGACAACTTTGAAAGACAAACTGAAAGACAAACTGAAAGAATATATCGATAATGGCGCGAAGTTAGGTCTGCTAATTGATCGCAAGAACCGTAATGTTCATATCTACCGACCGAGTAAAGCTCCAGAGATTCTAGAAAATCCGACCACCGTCAGTTGCGGACCTGAATTACCCGGTTTCGCACTCAGGATGACTAGAATTTGGTAGCGAGTGGGGAAGGGAAAAAGGGGAAAGGGAAAAGAGGGAATGGTCTGCAAGGAGAGGGAAAGGCTTGGATGGGAGTACCCAAGCAAACGGGAAAGGAAAATGGTTTAACAGTAGCGAGTTTTTTGCTGCAGAGACTTAATTTGACCGGCGAGCATTCGACTGATCTGAATCACGTGATCTTGAAGATGCTTATAGGTGCTTTCTTCGAGATATCCAATTTCGAAAGCAACTCGTAAGAGACTCCGAACTTCCCCCGATGAACCTTTAGCGATAGCCAGAAAACGAATATACTCTTTGGTTGAAGAACGTTCGAATCCTTCTGCAATGTTGGTAGGTATTGACACCGACGCTCTCTGAAGCTGATCTCGTAAACCAAAGTCTTTCTTAAGCGATCCGGTGTTAGTCAATGCATAAATTTGCTTTACTAGAGCGATTCCTTGCTGCCAAACCCTCAAATCCTCGAAAGCCTCAACCCTATTCATGGAGTGTTCTACTCCAAACGCTACAGCTTTAGCTTTCCCTTTCTCCCTTTCTCCCTTTTCCCCTTTATGACCAAGGATCGGCATCCGGGTCGGTACTGTCAGAAGATTCAGTGGCGGCAACTGCTGTCTCGACGGGCGGTTTTGACGGAGGAGGCGGGGGTGATGTGGACTGAGAATCTGCTGTTGCAGGCTGCGGAGCTGTTGCAATGGGAGTCGGTGTGCTGGGTGCAGTGGCTGCGTTGGCCGATGGCAGCGAGATGGGTGTTTGCTGGAACTGCTCCTTCAGCCACTGTTGAAACAGCTCATCCATGAGGCGTTGACGCATGGCGTCGTCCATTTTGGCCGGGAAGAACTTTTCGAGGCGAACGACTACATACCATTCGCCAATGCGCTTGGGAGGCCAGATTTGTCCGGGTTGGCTGATAGATAGCAGTCCTGCCAGGTTAGGGTGAGGGACGCTGAGTTCAACGGGACCAATGAGTCCGCCCGTTTTGGCCTCTTGTCCCTCCGAGTACTGTCGGGCTAGGTCAGCAAAGGATTGACCATCATCGTTGACCCGAAAATACAGCTCTTGCGCCAGTCCTGCCTGCTGCGTCCGGATCAGCGAATAAAGGACTCGGTCCAGGCGGCTTTTGCGCTTCAGAAAATAAGATTCGATTTCATTCTCAAACGTCGCGTGTTTAAACTTCGCCAGACGCTTTTCGCGAGCTGCCAGAATACGGATCAGCTCAGGGGTGCTGTAACGCTGCTGGGCCCAAGCCTTGGCTTCCTCTGCTGAATTGATTTGGTTGCGCTTGCAGAATTCTGCTTCGGCGATCTTGGCTTCTTCAGGGGAAAGCTCAACCTGTTCGAGCGCGCCATCAATGACAACCTCTTGAATCAGGCGAGGTAGTAAGCCAAATTTGCCGAGCAGGGGCATAATTGCATCTGCCTTAACTGTACGATCGCCAATTTTGAGTAGTTCCATGACTATGACCGAGGTAGCGCGTTCAGAGGGGCCATCTTACCCTATCTCAGGATTGCCGCCTCCTCCGGAGAAAGTCTCACATTTGAGAGTTTTCTATAGAGAGGCTGCATAGTTCGCCAGTTCTGATAACTTGTGGCGTAATGTTTCCAGTCCAATCCGGGCCTGGGCTGAGATGAAAACCGCTGTGGGGAACTCCTCCTTCGCCAGTTCTAAGGCTTTGCTACTGGCCTGGTCAAGCTTGTTGAAAGCGAGAAGAATAGGACCTGGGGTAATTGGCATGGCGGATAGAATTGTCATCACTGAGCGAATTTGACTCTGCCAAGCGGGATGAGATAAATCCACCACATGGAGCAAGGCGTCAGCTTCGGTGACTTCCTCTAGCGTGGCTCGAAAAGCATCCATCAGGGAATCCGGCAAATCGCGGATAAATCCTACTGTGTCGGTCAAGACGAGTGTCGTTGAGACATGCGTTTCTGGTTCAACGACAGTGATCCGTCGGGTCGTGGGATCCAAGGTTGCAAAGAGCTGATCGGCAGCGTAAATCGCGGCATTGGTCAGCGCATTAAGCAATGTGGACTTGCCAGCATTGGTGTAACCCACGACCGCAATCGAAGGTACGTCTGTCTGTTGACGGCGTTGACGAAGGCGATCGCGGTGAGCCTGGAGCTGGTTCACATCCCGCTGCAGACGGGCAATACGTTTCTGAATGGCACGCCGTTCTGTTTCTAACTTGGTCTCACCTGGACCGCGGGTACCAATACCACCGCCAAGCCGTGACATCGCTTGTCCCCGTCCGGTCAAGCGCGGCAGCTGATATTCTAGCTGGGCCAGTTCTACCTGCAGTTTGCCAGCGCCACTTCTGGCACGCTGAGCGAAAATGTCCAAAATCACCTCAGTGCGGTCTACTACCCGCACTCCCATCTGGGTTTCTAGGTTACGGACCTGTGCGGGCGACAAATCACGGTCAAAGACGACGAGACTCGCGCCCATGGTCTGGGCAGCTAGGGCTACCTCCTGGACTTTACCGGCGCCCAAAACCGTCTGTGGATGCGGGCGATCGCGGCGCTGGTGCAAAGTCTCCAATACCTCACCCCCGGCAGTTTCTACTAGCCGCTGCACCTCCATCAGGCTGTAGTGAAATTGCTCCTTGCTAAGCTTGCCAGTCATCAGCCCTACAACGATGACGCGATCGTGATCCGCATCTACCTGCTGAGCAATGAAGACCCGTCGAAACTCTTCCTCTAAGGCATCTGTGAGTTCTAAGAAATCCTGCTGGGCAATCTTCTCCAGACTCAGCGCATCGGAAATACTCCAGCGAGCTTCTGGATGCGGAACTAGATGAGACAAATACACATCCTTGACGTAGCCAGTGGCGCCGCCGCCACGGCGCTCAAAACCGTCACCAGACAAAGTAATCGTAATCATCGAGTCGAGCCGCTGCATCGCCATTGCGGTTAGATCACTGCTTCCAGGCGGGCCCTGCTTAAGCTGGGTTGCGATGCAGCGAATACCGCACAAACGCTCAGCGCCGTAGCGCGGCAGTTCCAGCGGTGGAATCCGAGTCTGCCGAGGATTCCCTACCCCCACGCGAATGACCTGCCCTCGGCGATTGATGTAGACACATACGGGCTGGTTCAAGTCTGTACTGATAGCTGATACCCGCTGAGCAAACTCTGGCGTAGTGAAGCGATCGCCCGGTAGCCGTTGATGATACAGCCGCTGAAGTTGCTTGAGCTGGTTGGATTTCAGTCCCTGCAAGTTGCCATGAATCGTCTCGATAAGCCCCGAACCTCCGGTGCATTTACTGGTTTACAGACTATCGTAACCGTAGGGGAAGGGGGAATAGGGAACAGAACGTTGTTCGTTAATGGTTGATGGTTGATTCGTTCTTGATTCTTGATTCTTGGTTCTTGGTTCTTGGTTAGTAGTTGGTGGTGAGAGGTCATTGGTATTTGGTAGTGGATTATCGGTATTTGGTCATCGGTTACGTGTCTCCCCTTTTCCCTGTTTGTCCTTTCCCTTCAACCCACTACCCATCCACCCACCCACGCTTCCTCATTTCGCCTTAAACACCCGCCCAACTCCATTAACCAACAACTCACGGGGCAAGAACCGGGCACTGTTGACGAGTAGCTGATTGAGGAAGCCGCCAGGGACGACGTTGGCATGGCCTTGTTCGAGTGCTTTAAGGGCTTCTTCGACGACGGTTTCGGGAGTGGTATAGTTCTGTTCAACCTGTTCGCCTAGGCTATCGGGGAAGTCCGCGACTTTGAAGAATTCAGTTTCAGTAGGACCTGGGCAAACGGCCAGCACTTTGACATTGTAGGGTTTACATTCTTGCCAGAGAGCCTCACTAAAGCTGAGTACAAACGCTTTGGTAGCAGCGTAGACGGCGAAATAAGGAATGGGCTGGAAAGAGGCGGTTGAACCAATATTGACAATACTGCCCGATCGCCGCGATCGCATTTGTGGTAAATAAAGGTGCGTTAGTTCGGTCAAAGCCATCACGTTCAGCTGAATCATGTTTAGGTAGGTGTCGCGTTCTCCCTCCGCAAACTCGCCATAGGTCCCAAAGCCAGCATTGTTGATAAGAAGATCAACCACGATACTTTGCTCTTCTAGCTGAGTGAAGACAGTTTTTCCAGCATTCGGGGCTGTCAGATCTTGAGCGATCACTGTGGTTTGAATGCCGTGCTGCTGGGTGAGCTTATCGGCAATTGTCCGGAGTTTATCTTGCGATCGCGCTACCAAGACCAAATCATATTTGCGGCTGGCTAGCTGCTCCGCAAAAACAGCGCCAATTCCAGAGGACGCGCCAGTAATGAGTGCAGTTGTCATAGGGTTTATTGTGAGTTTCTACGATATTATGACGATTTATTAAGTGAAATGTCTGAGTTTCCTAAATGAGATGATTTATGCCTCACCAATAGCCCCAGTTTGCTTGTCCGAACCAAGCTATCCTGCAGGTTGCAAGACACCATTGAAAGTGCAGCGACTGTTAGTCGCCTGTCAGGCTTGGCCTAACAAGCCCTTCTGGGTCTCCGATGATGGCGGCGGTTTTCCCTTTCGGGGAGACAGCGGTAGCGTCCGTGAGGAGCTTTCCTTTTACCCTTCCAGCCCTCCACTCCTTACTTGGAAAATTGAGCTAAGCTGTCCGGGTATAACGATAAAGACGTAAAGGACTGTTCTGTGCTGACACGAACCTCTCTGCTTTCGGCATTGGCGGCTGTTGGGTTGTGGGGCTTTGGCGCACCTGCTATGGGGCAAGCGCTGGTGCCCTATGTATTGCCCTTAGACTACGAACAGCTCGAAGAGCAGGGCCTACTGTTGGCTCAGGATGCAGCCCAGTTGGCTCAGCTCCAGCAATTTGATTTGGCTTTGGCGCAGGCTCAGCTGGCGTCTCAGTTGGCGCCGGAAGATGCGGTCGTTTGGGGCCTGCTGGGTAGCTTGTACCTGCAGGTAGAGGAAGTGGATGCCGCGATCGCTGCGCTCAATCAAGCCCAGCAGTTAGAAGCGGACAATTCTGCGGTCTTATTTGCATTAGGAACGGCCCATTTTCGCAACGATGATTATGAGGCAGCGTCGAGCTTCTTGGAATCTGGTCTTGAATTAGAGCCTGAGAATCCCGGAGCGCTATTTGACTTGGGCAATGCATACTTCAAGCTGAACCGATTTTCGGAAGCGATCGCCCAATATCAGCAGTCGGTTGAAATTGACGAGGAGTTTTGGCCCTCGATTAACAATGTTGGCTTGGTGCAGTACGAACAAGATGAGATAGACGCAGCCATTGGCAGTTGGGAGGCTTCGCTAGAAATCTCGCCTATGGAATCAGAGCCCCAACTGGCCATTGCGGTCGCCAAGTTTGCTCAGGGTCAAGAAGCAGAGGCCATTGAGTTGGGAATTCCGGCATTGGAGCGGGATAGCCGTTACGCTGACATTGAGTTCTTGGATCAAAACCTTTGGGGTCCCAAGCTTTTGGCCGATACGCAGGCGTTTTTTGACCATCCCGAAGTACAGGCAATTCTTGTGCAGCTTTGATCGGGGCGTATGGAAAATCAATTAAATGCTTCTAGTTTGGTGGCACTGCATCAGGTGATCAGCGATCGCATTGCGGAATCACCTGATCAGCGGATTTCCTTTGCTGAATTTATGGAGTTGGCTCTCTATCATCCTCAGTATGGCTACTATGCAAGGAATCGTTCGCAGTTGGGTTTTCGGGGCGACTTTGTCACATCAGTACACCTAGGCAATGATTTTGGTGAGCTAATAGCGGAGCAGCTTGCTGAAATATGGTGTAAGTTGGCCTACCCTAACCCCTTTCAACTAGTTGAGATGGGACCGGGACAAGGACTTTTAGCAGACACTATTCTGTCCCACCTACAAGCCTGTTACCCGGACTGCTTAGGGGCTGTTCGCTATGCTTTGATTGAAAAATCGCCTGCGCTCAAGCGTTTACAGCAGTTGCATCTTCAAGCTTGGTGCGATCAGGGTGTCCCCCTCGACTGGTGCGAATTATCTGATATTCCACCTGATTCTATTACGGGTTGTTTGTTCTCAAATGAGCTGATAGATGCCTTCCCGGTGCATCGTGTAACGCTTACTGACCGAGGATTGCGGGAAGATTACGTCACGAATTCAAACCATAAAACGCGACCTTTTCAGCTAGTAAATGGGCCGTTATCGACCGAAGCGCTAACTCAATATTTTGAAAGAAGCGGCATTGCTCTGTCGAGCCCGCCTTATCCTATGGGCTTCACAACGGAAGTTAACCTCGCCGCTCTGAGCTGGCTTGAAAGCGTGGCACGGATTTTCCATCGGGGATACGTGATGACGATTGACTATGGCTACTCGGCGGAGCGCTACTATATGCCGACGCGATCGCAGGGAACCCTACAGTGCTATTCCCGACATGCACATCACAGTGATCCATTGGTAAACGTTGGGCAGCAGGACATAACTGCTCACGTGAATTTTACTGCTCTAGAGCGTCATGGCGAACAACAGGGCTTAGAAACGCTCGGCAGCCTTCCTCAGGCTCTCTTTTTGATGGCGCTAGGATTGGGCGATCGCCTGAATGAACTGTCGCGATGGCAAGGTACGGACGGAACAACCCTCACTACAGCTATTCGGCGACGGGAGGCTTTGCACCAGCTGGTGAATCCGATGGGATTGGGTAAATTCAATGTGTTGGTGCAAGGAAAGGGGCTCACAACGCCCTCACAACGGCAGCTCAAAGGGCTAACAGTACCTGCTCAAACGTAACACGTTGGAAATTCCCCCCCATTCGGTGGCATGATATTCAATACGAGAAGGACTTCACACCTTCAGACTATCTCCGGACTCGTGATCGGACGGAGCGAACCTCACTAAACTCTCTGGGGTTTGGATTTTGGAGGCTGGTGGTGTGCAGTCTGCTGTGTTGTGAAATAGCTAGCCATTAGATACTTTGAGGAGAACCATGCTTAAGAGATGCATTTGGCTGGTTGCGATCGCGGTTTTGATAGTCGGCCAATTCGTGGCTAGTCCCGCTATCGCAGCCGAGCTGGATGAGGCGACGCGCACGATCAAGCTTAACGAACAGGGTGATACCTATGTCCTGTCGCTGAAGCAGGTAGCACGTGGTCGGAGGCAATTTAACTATGCCTGCGCTACTTGCCATAACGCCGGCGTTACAAAAACTAATCCAACCGTAGGTCTTGATCCTGCAAGTTTGGCGGGGGCCTTGCCTCGTCGCGATAATTTGGAGGCTTTGGTGGACTATATGGAGAACCCAACCACCTATGACGGTTTGGCTGAAATTTCGCAGCTGCATCCTAGCCTGAAAAGCAGCGATATCTATCCTAAAATGCGTAACCTTACGGAGGAAGATTTGGTGGCGATTTCTGGTCATATCTTGCTGCAGCCCAAGGTCATTGGACCTCTCTGGGGAGGCGGCAAGAGTACCTATTCAGCGCCAGGGACGGGTGAAATTTAGATCTGTTTAGATCGAGAGCTGCTGAGCTCACTCGTTCTAGCGTAAAATTCTCTCGGAGCGTTTATGGCGCTTCGGGAGAATTTTTATTTTCAGCTTTTTTCAGAAATCTCCCCCTACTAGATATTTAAGAACTATACTGTTGGGGGAGGTTTAAGTATCCAAGCTTCTCACTCATTCACTTCTGAGGGCCAGCAGGGTGCTGTTGGTCGTGGGCTGTTTACACAGCGACGTGTAGGGACTCAAAAGAATAGGCCGCATCTTGATGCCCATCAATATTTCCTATCGATGGGAGGATTTGATGTGGCTGTTTCAAGTTAGGATATGAATGTTGACTCTTTAGTATTCTGCTGTTTGAGGTTCCTATGCGACGAATTGCAAACGCTATTGGCAAGCTAGGTCTGGCTTGCGTAGCTCTGGCTCTTGTAGCTGTTACCATGGTGACGGCTGCTGCCCCGGCATCTGCTACCGACTACGAAGTCAAAATGGGGTCCGATTCCGGTTTGCTAATGTTTGAACCGGCTAACCTGACCGTCAAGGCCGGCGATACTGTGACTTGGGTTAACAATAAAATGGCTCCCCACAATGTCATTTTTGACGGCAATCAGATTCCTGGTGACAAGGAATTGGCTGACAAGATTTCCCACAACCAGCTAACCTTTGCGCCTGGTGAGTCCTACTCTACGACCTTTACTGCGGATATGCCTGCTGGTGACTACGGCTACTATTGTGCACCCCACCGAGGTGCTGGCATGGTCGGCAAAATCACTCTCGAAGGTTAGGTTGTCGCTGAGCTAATCTTGCTTGGATTATTAAACTGAAAGCCTCTCCTGCTCATCGGGGGAGGCTTTTTGTGTGGTCTATGTTTGAATGGTCGAAGACTGTTTGCAGTTGCTTCCTATGTCTCTTTTCGCCAGTGTACTGAATGCAGCGATCGCTATCCTTATTGGCTGTGGTGGCGTCATCGGCCTGTTTTACATTGCCAATCTAGGAGTTGAGAAGTTTTTTCCGGGGCGAGCCAAGGGACGCATTCTGCCCTGGATCTACATGAGCCCTGCCATTATTGTGCTGACGGCTTATTTAGTGCTGCCCACAATACTGACTGTATATGTGAGTTTTTTTGATCAGCGCTCGCAGAACTTTGTCGGTTTGAGCAACTATTGGGATCTATTAACCGACAAAGTGATATGGGAAGCCTTTCGCAACAATATTCTGTGGTTGGTATTGGTTACGGGGGTGAGCGTCAGCTTGGGGCTGCTGATTGCTGTGTTGGCCGATCGGGTCCGCTATGAGCAGGTTTCCAAGACCTTAATCTTTTTACCCATGGCAATTTCCTTTGTGGGAGCTAGCGTAATTTGGCGATTTGTATACGACTATCGTTCTGTAGAGGCTGCCCAGATTGGTCTTTTGAATGCAGTTCTAGTAGGGCTTGGGTTTGAACCTGTGGGCTGGCTGGTAGAGCGCTCTGTCAATAACTTTGCCTTAATTGCCATCATGATCTGGCTGCAGACGGGATTTTGCATGGTGCTGTTGTCCGCAGCTGTGAAAGGAATTCCTTCTGAGATTGTGGAAGCAGCGCGGATGGATGGAGCCAGTGAAGTGCAAATTTTTTGGCGGGTTACGATTCCCATGATCCGCTCCACTATATTGGTGGTGTCAACGACGGTCGTGATTCTAGTCCTGAAAGTGTTCGACATTGTTTTCGTGATGACGGGAGGCAATCAAGGCACTGAAGTGATTGCAAGTCGCATGATCAAAGAAATGTTTAACTTTCGAGACTATGGACGAGGGAGTGCGATCGCAGTCATTTTACTCATTGCCATAATCCCCGTCATGATTATCAATATCCTTCGTTTTCGCGAGCAAGAGGCGACTCGATGACGGCCACTCGATCCGAAAAAAGAGGCTATCGCAAGCCAGAACCTATCGCGCGCCGACTACAGACCTTTTTGGCGAAATTGCCAGTTCACATTGCTTTGACCGCTATCTCTATTGTGTGGACACTTCCCAGTTTCGGACTGCTGATCAGCTCGCTGCGATCGCAAGATAACGTGCTATCTACGGGGTGGTGGACGGTACTTCAGAATCCGTTCAACTTTACTCAGTTCACTTTATCGAATTACATAAGCGTTTTGACTGCTGAGGGGATGGGGCAAGCCTTTTTGAATAGTCTGACTATTGCGATCCCCGCCACGATTATTCCGATTGCGATCGCGACCTTTGCCGCCTATGCCTTGGCCTGGATGACATTTCCAGGGCGTCAGATTCTGTTCATCGTGATTGTGTCGCTGCTAGTGGTGCCGCTGCAGATGACCTTTATCCCAGTTTTACGGGCTTACAGTGCTCTAGGGCTAGCTGGCAGTTTCTGGGCAGTATGGTTGGCGCATACAGGCTATGGCATGCCCTTAGGCATTTACTTATTGCGTAACTACATTGGCGAACTGCCCCGCGATCTCATCGAAGCTGCGGCTGTCGATGGTGCTTCCCATCTAAAAATTTTCACCCGTTTGATCGTGCCTCTGTCGATGCCCGCGATCGCTTCTTTCGCTGTGTTTCAGTTCCTCTGGGTCTGGAATGACCTTCTCGTTGCTCTCGTTTATCTCGGCGGTACTCCGGACGTAGCTCCTGTCACTATGAAGCTCAGCAATTTGATCGGCTCACGCGGACAGGACTGGCACCTACTCACTGCTGGAGCGTTTATCAGCATGGTCGTACCCTTAGGCGTGTTCTTCGGCCTCCAGCGCTATTTCGTCCGTGGCCTGCTAGCGGGATCGGTGAAAGGATAGGAAGGATTTAGGGGGGAAGGATACCAACTTTCAACCCTTTCCCTGCTCCTACGCTTACTCCCCTGCTTCTGCTTCTTCTACTCCTTCTGCCTCCTCTACTTCCCCTGCCTCCGTAGCTCCCTCAATCTCCTGCGGCGTTGCCACTCCCTCAGAGATCAAAACTACTTCGCTGCTATCGACAATAAACGCTCCATAGCGGCCATTGCTGAGGGTTTGTAATATCTGTGCAGCAGCTTGGGGATCGGCGCTTTGAGCAGCCAGCAGGAAGGGCTGTTGTTCGTAGACGGCTAATCCAACCGGTTGATTGAGAGTCTGTTGTAGTTGCTTGGCAACTGCTGGGTTATCACCATAATCCACCAAAACGGCATATCCCTCACCGAGCAACTGTGGTGCATATCCGACAACCGCTTCCGTTACCGATGTCGATACGGGAGTCGCAGTGGGTGTCTCAGGATTGCTAGAAGGTTCGGAAGTATTTTCAGACGGTAGTTCAGGGATCGGTTCGACGGGTTCTGCTGCAATGGGTTCATTCGCAGCGGTTTCACCGGGAGCCGCCGGGCGAGCGACGAACGCTTGAGCTCCCTCAACTTCAGTCAGATACTGAGCCCAGGCATTAGCGTTCTCCAGACTGGTAAATCCACCAGCCCGCACCACAACATCATTGAGGTAGCTACAGACGGTAACCTCGGTGGTCGTCGGTAGGAGATTTTGAATGCGATCGCGCGACTCTACCGTCTCACCTTTCACTAAAAGCAGATATTCACTGTTGGCTGGAGGCGCACATGGAGGAAATTCATCTGCTACTGCACGGGGCGTGATCGCCCCACCTCCCAGCACAACTAATAAGAGCCCACAGCGTTGAAACGCTTGCATCCAAGACATTGGCACACCAGACAGAACAGACGACAGACTAGCCATAGCCAAACAGATTTACTGTTAGCTCCCTATATTACTGACATTTTCGTGGAAGACTCTGAGTATCCGTGGAGTCCTGTGAGAAGAGTAATGAAGATGAGGGAATGAATTAAGGATAAAGGGAAAAAGCCCCTTTCCCTTCCACCTAACTCGTTCCCTGTTACCTATTCCCTATTCCACCTTATGCTGCCGTCTCCAACGAAGCCAATGGCTCTGGTATATCCTCTGAGGGCGCTGTGAACTCGCCGGTAATGATGTACTCTAGCCGTAGCTTGAGCCAGGTAATGAAGGTTTTGTCGGTGGCGATAATGGCGACAGCAGGTTGTGGGCAGCGAGCCTTGATATCCCGGAACTCGGGAGCTTCCAGAAATGCTGGCTGCTTGACCAGCCAAAAGTCAATCGCTTTTTCTTGTTCTTGGTAGTGACGGCGTCTTTCGCGTAGAACCTCGTCCAGGGGTTCTTCTTCCAGCAAAAATTTTTGACTAGCGAGGACGTAGTAGTAGGTTTGCATGGGGTGTTTGTAAAAAGCAATCCAGATTGAGCATTGTGCCACAGAAACCCTAACCACAGCCGCTAAGAGATTTGAAGCAGTGCGATAGGCTCAAACGCTACCTTGAATCACCTGTTTCATTTCTCGTACAGCGCGTTCCATGCCGACCAGTGCTGCGCGGCTAACAATCGTATGACCGATGTTGAGCTCTTCCATGCCTTCAATGCAGGCAACAGGATAGGTATTCCAGTAGGTAAGGCCATGACCAGCATTCACGCGCAGTCCTGCTGCGATCGCTTGCTGAGTACCTATTTTCAGATAATTGAGCTCTTCGATTCGTTCAGCTTCACCATCGGCTTCAGCGTAGCGTCCTGTGTGCAACTCTACAAATTTGGTCGTGGTTTGGGCCGAGGCATCAATCTGTTCAGTCTCCGCATCAATGAACAAGCTGACGGGAATACCGGCTCCCTGCAGCGTCGAGACGACCTGGGTAATACGATCAAGCTGCCCGGCAATATCTAAGCCGCCTTCGGTGGTGATTTCTTCCCGCTTCTCGGGTACCAGGGTTACGTAATCGGGTTTAATATCCAGCGCCATGTCTACCATCTCGGGGGTCGCTGCCATTTCCAGATTCAAGTGGGTCCGAACCGTCTGCCGTAGGAGCCGGACATCTCGTTCCTGAATGTGACGGCGGTCTTCCCGCAGGTGCACCGTAATGCCATCGGCCCCTGCGAGTTCGGCGAGAACGGCTGCAGCCACCGGATCGGGCTCAACTGTTCGCCGAGCCTGTCGAATCGTTGCAATGTGGTCAATATTGACGCCCAATGTTGGCAAAACCAGCCTCCTGGAAGAAAATTTCTATTCGATTCTATCGCTTGAGAACAGCGGGATGGGGGAAGGGAGTAATAGGGGGATGAAGAAGTGAGAGTTGAATGATGAGTTTTGAGTTTTGAGTTGAACTAAGAACTCAAAACTGAGAACTTTGAACTTCTTCACTCTCCTACTCCTCCTACTCCTCCTACTCCTCCTACTCCTCCTACTCCTCCTACTCCTCCTACTCCTCCTACTCC
>JBHJHM010000066.1:0-44186 GCA_050330865.1 Leptolyngbyaceae cyanobacterium | reverse complement strand
TCGTTCCCGTTTTGAATTCGTACCGGTAACGATACCGGGCTCTCGGCTCTGCCGCAGAGCCTTTTATCTCTTCTTAGCTGGATGCTTATCGATACACCCCCTCTAATATCTTGGTTTCCCGCCTTACGTTGATACCCTGATTTTAGAAGCCTGCTCCTGGCTGATGCCATAGCGCAGTTCGATCAACTTCAGGATGCCAATGGTTTCTTCCAATTTACTGAGATTGGATCGCTTGAGGTTTTCAACCAGTGAAAATTCTAGAGCCTCTTCATCACTGAAATGGTCAATTAAGCAAAAAACCTTTTTCAAACCAGCTTTTTGGGCCGCTCGCCAGCGACGTTCCCCAGCAACAAGCTCATATTGGCCAGACAATAAAGGTCTGACATTGAGCGCGCCTCGAAAGCGATTCGCTTCGAAGTCTTGGGCCAAACTCTCGATTTCAGATTCATCAAAATACTGGCGGGGTTGAAACTGACCCGGCACAATATGCTCAATCGGTATCCATTGTTGCGTACCCTTTCTATCTGATGGTTGCCCCTCTATTGTTTGAGTTTTATCAGCCTGTGGCTGTACCCTCTCAACCGTTGAAAAGACACTCCCTTTGCCTTGAACACTGCCTGTTTGAGTATAGGAAGATGGCAAAAAACATTCTCGACTATCTTGAGACATTGACATTTGGCTCTCTCCAGAAATTTTCAGCTTTCTTGACGAAACCAGAGCGAATCCAAAGAATTCAGTGGTAACTGTGGTCAATATCGCGAATATTCCTGGTCGAAACAATCCATAAAATTTCAGGTTTAGTCACATCTTGTTTCAGGTTCTGGAAGAGCAGGAAAGGCAGAAAAACCATCATGCGGGGTAATGGTTGCTATCAAAATAGAGCTAAGGGATGGTGGATAGGGTTGTAACGAGCCTGCGAGCCATAGACCTGCCCCAAAAGCAACCTCTATCTGATCAGGTTTGAGCACAATCTTGGGTAACATCACAAACGAGGATTTTTCCCAGTACCTGCTGGCAAGAGCTTATCTGCTTGGGTGCTCAGGGATGAACTCAAAACCTGACAAAATGTGAGCCTAAGACCTGACAAAATGTGATCTTATCGGGATTTTTTCTGCCAGATGGCTCTGCCATAGTAAGGGACAACGACTTTCGAGGCTCGTGCGAAAGAGTCTCTCCTTCTCCAAGAAACTGAACAATCATATTGGCGCTATCGGGTATTTCATACATGACTATAATGCTCAGTTGGCAAAGGTTTGAGCCTCATCACTACTTGCAAATCATTACCCGCAGTTCCGAAGGGGCAGCTGCGACTAGTTTGCGAATTATTTATGGCAACTATTTGGACAGAGTTAATGACATCTTGAGTAACAATTCGCAAATATTTTCAGTAGAGTCGGTGTGTAAATTGACACTCCAAAGGTTCGGAATTTTGACTTGCTACCCGACAACCGTACCCCTCCAACTTCAGTGTTTATGTTGGTTTGAGGAATTCATACAGAGGTATGAAAACCTTGTGGGACATGGATCCCGTCGTCAGAGCGTGTAAAGTTTCTTCTGGTTTCACTGTAAAGCTTATGCAAAGCCCTTGCGTATATTCTGGGAAGACTGCTACATTGCCTCAGTGATGGGCAATAAGGTCAAGGAACATTGAACGCTTTTGCACGAATGCTCTGTATCTGTATCATGCATTCCTGTAAATATGTTTTGCGTTTAACCTCTTAGCACTTTCTGAATTCGTATTCTGAAGTCTAAGACGTAATGACTGCTTTAATTCGAGGTTACTTCGTCTGAATCCCCTGATTCTTGTTTTGATCTAACACTACAGACTGCTAATAAAAAACTGACCAGCTGGGAGATGGCTTGCTAGCTTCTGAGTCGGCTTTAAGTCGTTTTCCAAGCGAATTGCGTATTTGGTCTACTGCGCCCTTTTCAAATTAGTAGAGCAGCTATTTTGCGGTGGCAGCGATCGCGTGATCGCACCCGTTGGCTCGCTCTATTAAAGCCGCGATCGCGTCATCGCGACTCATCCACTTGCCCTTTTGAGGGTAGCGGATGCGATCGCCCCTATCTAGCGTGCATCAACTCTTCATATCTCCCGTTTAAGCCCTTCAAGCACTTAGCAATTACAGAGGTAAGGTTCATGTCTGCTTCTAGCAACACATCAACATTTGATGGTAGTCAGGGAATTATTTTTGTCGATTCTGGCATTAGTGACTACCAAGATCTGATTAGTGGTTTTCAACCGGGGAGTCAGGTTCATATCCTCAACTCTGAGGAAGATGGCATTGACCAGATCAGCCAAGTACTGACTCAATACAGCAACCTAGACTCGGTTCATATTTTCTCCCACGGGGATGTAGGGAGCTTGCAGTTGGGGGATACAACCCTCAGCCAAGGGACGATTGGGAACTATACTGCCGCGCTACAAGACTGGTCTAGTTCTCTTGCCGAAGATGCCGACGTACTGTTTTACGGCTGTAATCTGGCAGGCACCCCTGACGGGTTGACGATGGTTGACCAGATGGCAACGCTGACGGGCGCTGATGTAGCTGCCTCCGATGACTTGACGGGCAATGCCGCCCAAGGGGCTGACTGGGATCTGGAAGTGGCAACGGGGGCGATCGAAGCAACAACTCTGACGAGTGCAGTCTTCCAGGGCACGTTAGCCACCTTCTCGTTTACCGGGGGGGCGTTGACCGTCGAGGATGCTGACGGTGATGACAATATCTTTGATTTCTCTCTGGTCAATGGCGATTCACTGCAGGTAGCGGATAACAGCACTGTCCTGGGTACCGCTTTAATTGCAGATATTACAAGCATTGACCTGATTGCAGGGGCAGGCGACGATACCGTAACCTTCAGCTCTGGCTTTAATTTGTTTGGCGATGCGGCTGATATTTTCGTTGACCTGGGGCTCGGGTCGGATCAGTTCGACATTGATGCCGTCGTCGAGACCGAAGGTGGGATTTTCAAAGTTAATGAAACCATTGCGGATGCCAGTCTGGCCTTTGAAACGGATAATGCGCCTCCTGGTGAATTCTTTGACTTCACGAACCTTGAATACGATGACACGATCAATTTCAACGACAATGTTTCTACCGTGGCAACGGATGGCACGGGTGGAGCCTTCACGGTTACGGGTGAGCAGATTAATGTGGCCGATAACGTCACTCTAGCCAGTGGTACGTCGGATATTCGCCTCAATGCAGCCCATCTGAGCACGACAACCCTACAAAACATCGCCCCTGTTCTGTTTGACGGGGATGAGTTGAGCGCAGTTGCGAAAACTGCCGAAATTAATATCGGCAGCGGGAGCGACATTAGCGGCAATAACGTCATCATCAAAGCTCAGGCGGAAGATTTAACCAATTTGCTGATCGATGCATTAGCTTCAGACAACCCCCTCAACGATTTGTCGCCCGGTTTGGGCAATGGTGCCATTGGGGCACTCATTGGTGTGATTGATGACCTGACGACAGTACCGGTCAAGGTGCTATTCAAAGCCTCTGAAGCGTTTGTGAATGTAGGTAGCGCGGCCAATATTCAAGGTCTGGCTGGAGTCAGTATCGAGGCTTCAGCTATTTCGGATAGCTCTGGTAGTGCCCAAAATGAGTTGTTTGGTACCTCAATTTCGCCCTTTAGCATTGGCTATGGGGATGCCACGGCCAATGCGGGGGTTGATATCGGCACTAACGTCACAGTGAATGCGGGTGAGGCCGTGGTGATTGGGTCTAATGCTGAAGCAACTGCGGAAATCGACAGTGAAGTCGATGACACTCCGGGGGATACGTTTGCCTTGGCAGTTGGGGTATCAGTTACTGATGCTACCGCCCTAACAACAGTGGCTGAAGGTGCCACGATCACGGCAGGAAAGACAGCGAACGTTGTGGCCACCGGGACTAGTGACAATGGTGTTGAGGCCAAATCGGAGGACGATGACAACGGTATTCTTGGCTTCGGGGTCGGCTTAGGGTTTGCCGATGCCAATATTCAAACCATCTTTAATGGCACGATCACGGCGAATCAAGGGGAAGGCTCCGTCGTCAAGATCGAGTTTGACCCCACCGTGACAGCCGATGGCGACCCGGACGCAATGGGTTTCATTGATTTTGCCAATGACACCATCAATGTGGGTCCCCACGCTTTGGCTACTGGCGACAAAATCAGCTACGGGAGTCGCCGGGGCAATACCATTGGCTTTACCGAAGATCTGGTAGACCTCGATGATCCGTTCTCCCGAGACGGACTCGTAGATGGAGCGGACTATTACGTTATTGTTGACCCCAACAATCCCAACCTGATTCAGCTGGCCAGAACGGAGCTGGCAGCGCTCCAAGGGCGAGCCATTAATCTAGGGGATGGACAAGCTGGCACGATCGATATTGGGGGTGTCATAACCACTGGTGAGGATTATGGTGCCCTGAACAGCAAGACTTTCAACCCCAACGGTACCTATCGTGACGAGGCCAACGAGCCTGACATTATTGATGCTGATGAAGACACCATTATCTTAGACAACGGGGTTACCCTGGAGCCAACCACTGACCTAGGCAATGTCTCGCTGCTGGGCTCGACCTTTGAGTTAGGACAGGCAGTGAGATATAAAGTTGGCGATGGCGGTACCGCGATTGGCGGTTTAGAAGATGGCAAAGTTTATTACGTCATTGCATCGACTAATGAAAACAATCTGGAAGGTGATCAGCGCTTTGTCGATCGCCAGCTTATTCAATTAGCCGAAACGGAAAATGAGGCCCGAGCTGGCATCGCAATTGATATTGATCTCAGTGGAACTACTGGCACAGAACACTCCTTCAGTGCCTTCCATGTGATTGATTCGGGGCTTGCCACGGGTGTTGGCATTATTGCTGAATTGGAAAGCAATCAATCCATCGCATCCTCCGTCAGCATCGGTGACAACGACGCGATTGACGATGATGCCGATGATGATGCCACCAACACAGCCCAAGGGTTCTTCAACAAATTTGCCAGCGAATATAGCAACAACGCTAGCCAGAGTGGGACTCAAGCAGCTGCCCTGGATGCGGCAGGGTCATTCGCCTTTGCTGACGTCAACAATACGGTGAAGGCAACCGTTGGGAGTACTGCTGATGTTAATTCTAAGGAAGACCTCGAAGTTGTCGGGGCCATTACCAATGAACTACAGCTCAATGCCAGCAGTGAGGTAGATGCCGAGAATCCGAAAGGAGGATCCAGCAAAGCCTTAAGTGCAGCAGTTATTGTGGGGTTAATTGATAACGACGCTCAAGCCGTTGTTGAATCAGGGGCCGAGCTGGACGGCTATCGGGCAACCCGAGTGATTTCCGATGTCACTTATCCCATCTTGACTCGCTTTGACGAATTTGTTCCCACCAACCTTGGTGAACTCTCAGATTTCATCCGTGGCGATGATGCCCCTGGGTCCTTTGAAGAGTTTATGAAAGGGACGCTAGACCTTGAATCAAAGCTCTTTAATACTTGGGCCAGAAGTACTTCAGAAGCCAACAACTACGGTGTATCGGGATCTGTCAACTATCTGGATTTTGACAATACCTCTAAAGCCGTCATTGAGTCTGACGCTCAGATTAACCAGGATACGACCTTCCTAGCGGCTACGGATCCGGACTTTCAAGATCGCGTGGATGAGCAAGTCGTCTCGGTTGAAGCCACCAACTACATGCAGCTCTTCAACATGACAGGCGTCTTCGACCTTGACTTTGCCGACTTCAGTTCGTTGAATCCTGTTGGTTCACAGGGGACTAAAGGGGGGCTTGGTGGTGCCTTCTTCATGATGCTGCTGGACAACACAACCCACGCGATCGTCGAATCAGGGGCGGCTATCTTCAGCGGTGCTGATGGTGGCTTCAATATGAAGGCTGAAGAGGCCATTCTTAATGCTAATTTGGCCCAGGCCGGGGCTAAGGGCGAAAACTTTGCGCTCGGTGGTACCTTCTCCTACTTTGAGCAAACCAGCGATACGTTGATTCAGCTCGCCGATGGAGTGCTGGTGACTGGACGTAATATCAACCTCTACGGCGGCGGTCTGTCGACTCATGTGAATTGGGCTGGTGGGATTGCCAGAGGCGAGTCTGTAGGAGTCGGAGCGTCGGTTGCTATCAATAACATTACGCGCGATGTCAATGTGGTCATTGGCAATCTCGAAGACACCACAGCCGGCACCGATGCGACCACCATTGATGTCACGGAGGACATTGATGTCTTAAGTAAAGTCGACGGCGTGATGTGGTCATTTGGTTTGGCGGGTACTGCATTATCCGGTTCTGATCCAGTCGCCAGTGGCAATAATCAATTTGGGATTGGCATTTCCGCTGATATTGGTTTGAACACGGTCACGGATACGGTGAACGCTTACATCAATGACCCAGGGACAGGAACGATCGCGAGTGACAATCTCAACGTGACGGCCAAAAACCTCAGTGACCTCTACGCGTTCTCCGGAGCTGCGGCGTTTGTGGCAGCTTCGACCAGCTCAAGTAGCACATCCGCTGGTTTAGCTGGGTCTTATAGCCAAAATACGTTGAATGGCACCACACGCGCCTATGTGAAGGGTAAGAGTGATACGGGAACGCAGAAGTTATCGCTCAAAACCGATGGCGCGATGACGGTGAAAGCCCAGCGTGCTGGTCAAATCGTTGCGGGAAGTGCGAGTGGTAGCATCGCCCAAGGGGCGAATGCGGCTGCGATCGCGGGCAATGTCTCAATCAATGAGATTACCAGTACCACCGAAGCCTTCATGGTTGACGTCGGCGAAGTGATCAATACTGACGAGTTTACGGCCACGGCCGCAGCGGTTGATGTAGCCGCTGAAGATAGCTCCAGCATCTTTGCCTTTGGTGGGGCGCTGTCAGCAGCGTTCGGTAATCAGACAGCATCCATTGGTGCAGCGATTGGCCAAAATGACATCACCAGCGACGTCCTCGCTTACCTGGATGGGACGGTTCTAGAGTCCAGCGGCGATGTTGATGTTACCGCCACCTCAGCCCGCGATATTCAATCGCTGACCTTAAGTGCTGCGGGAGCGGTTGCCTTTAACGACAGTGCTCGATTTGCGATCGCGGGTGCTGCTGGCATCACCCTCAATGAAATTGCCGGCACGACCTCTGCCGACATTCGCAATGACAGCAATATCGTAGGAGCCGCTGCGCTTAAAGTGGCGGCCACGGATGCTAGCAAAATCCAGGCTGATGCTGGCGGCTTCGCGCTGTCTCTCACCACTGGCAATGTCTCTGGTGCCGTCGGAGCCTCCGTTGCAGCCAACACCATCGGCACCACCCTAGCCGCCACGATTGATGACTCCATCGTTGATGTCAGTGACACCGTTGAGGTGAGTGCGACCTCAATGGCAGATATTGATGTCCTGACGATGGGTGGGTCCTTTAGTGGCACGGCTGCCGATGATGGTTTTGGCTTTGCCTTGTCTGGTGCGGGTGCCGCTGCCGTCAACGTGATCGATAACACGATCCTGGCAGCGGTTCAGAATGGGGCCACGGTGAATGCCGACGAAGATATTCTCGTCGAGGCCATGGATGACTCCAGCATTGTGGCGGATGCGGGCGGTGTTGCTGTGGCCGCATCCCTGGCAACTGGAGGAGGTGGAGCCGCAGCTCTCTCCGTCGGCGCGTCCTTTGCCGGTAACGCCATTGGGGGTACCGGTCACTCTGTCCAAGCCCTGATTGACAATGCCACAGTGGCATCCACCAACGGCAATGTGGATGTCACTGCGACCTCGGATGCGGAAATCCAAACCCTGAGTTTGGCTGGATCCGCAGCCTTGAGTGGCGGCACAAATGTGGCGATCGCCGTCGCCGCTGCAGGAGCCTTCTCACAAAACACCATTAACACCAACACAGAAGCCAGCATTACGAATGGCAGTGATGTGGATGCGGGTGATTTGGTTAATCTCACCGCGACCCAAACCTCCACTATCTCCGGGAATGCAGGGGCTGTGGCCGTTGGTATTGGGGCCACCTTTAGTCTGTACAGTGGCGGTCTGGCCGCATCTTTGGGGGGCTCTTATATCAGCAACACCATCGGTAACACGGTGCTCACAAACATCGATAATTCCAGCGTCACAGCTGCCAACGATGTCACCCAAACTACCGATGTCATGTCTGACATTGATGCCTTGGCGATCGCCGGTTCCTTTGCTGCGAGCGTTTCCACCTTGTCCGTGGGTCTCTCTGGTGCGGGTGTCTTTGCGACCAACACCATTAACAATACGGTCGAAGCCTCCATCACTGGCGGCGCGATCGTAGACGCAACCACGGGTGATGTCATCTTAAGTGCCAAGGATGACTCCACCATTCTGGCGGATGCTGGGGCTGCCAGTATTGCTCTGGCTGGGGGCGGCGCGGCTGGGTCCTTAGCCCTAGGCGGTGCGTTTGCCAACAACACCATTGGGGAAACGAATACCGTCCGCGCCTACATTAACGGCTCTCAGGTCAATGCTGGGGATGACATCGATTTGAGTGCCGATTTCAGTGCTGAAATTGATAGCTTTGCCATTGCGGGTGCGTTTTCCGTGGCGATCGCTGGCGGCGGAGCTATTGCCCTATCTGCGGTTGGCGTTTCTTCTACCAACAACATCAGCGGTACTACTGAAGCCTATATTACGCAGGCAACCAGTGATATTACAGCCGGTGGCTCTGTCAACTTGACGGCAACGGATAGTGCCAAGATCAATACGGAAGGCACGGGGGCGACGGTATCCGCTGCTGCCGCTGGTTTCTTCGCTGCTTCTGGAGCCGCTGGTATCGCTACAGCCACGAATACTATCGGCAATACGGTCAGAACCTACATTGGTACTGTCGATGCGAGTGACTCCACGAAGGTGGTTGCGACCGGTGGGGTTTCACTCCAGACCCTATCTGATGCCATTATTACGGCTCAGGCCACGGCTGCAGCCGGTGCCTTTAGCGCTGCGCCCTTCAGCGCTGCGATATCGGGTGCTGGCGCTGATGTGGATAACACCATCAACAAAACCATTAGTTCCTTTATCGGCCAGGGCACAACGGTTGAAGCTGGAGGGGCGATCGCAGTTGAAGCCACCGATACCTCCGAGATTGATGTCGATGTCACGGCGTTATCGGCCTCTGCTGCCGCCTTGGGTGGGTCTTTTGGTAATTCTGACGCGACGAATACGATTACCAATGCCGTCACTGCCAGCATTAAATCGGGTGCCAACGTCACCTCAACTGCCGGTACTGTAGATGTCCTGGCTACCTCTTCTGCCACGAGCGTTGCGGATGCTGTCGCGACCTCTGTGTCTCTATCCCTGGGATTTTCCGAATCGACCACAACTGCCAATTCAACCGTGAATACCGATGTGGAGGCTTCAGTTGGTAATGGGGCACAAGTGGCCTCCGGCAGCAGTTCGGATATCACCGTCCAGGCAGACTCTAGTAATTCCTCGACAGCAACGACCGTCAGCCAGTCTGGGGGCTTCGTAGCAGAGGGTGTTGCCACCGCTGTGTCGATCGCGACGGGTGATACCGATGCCTTTGCGGGTAATGGCTCATCCTTGACCGGCGGCGGACTCACCATCTACGCCGATTCCCAGAATGATGCGATCGCGACAGCCACGGCCACGGCTGGGGGTGTTGCAAGTGGTACTGGAGCCAGCGCCACGGCTACGGCAGACCCCACAACTAACGCCTCCCTGGGTGCTGGGGCCACTGCAGTGGTCACTGGTGATGTTAACATTCTCGCCAAAGCAAACGCCGAAGCCGATAGCAATGCTCGGGGCACCTCAGCTTCGGTGGTGTATTCAGCGGGTGTCTCGCAATCGTTCACCAATGTTGCGCCCACAGTCAGCAGCAGTACAGGCTATTACAGCTTCATTAATGCAGGGGGAGACGTCACTATTGCATCCGACTCGGGCTCGGTGGAGACTGGCAGCGCACCCGCTGGCAACTTTGAACCCCTGAATAATGGCGTCGATGATGGCACCGATGCGATCACTCTGCTTGCCAACCACAACCTGGATACCGGCGACACAGTCGTCTACGAAGATCAGGGTAATGGGCCGATCGGTGGCTTGCAAGAGACCACAACCACCTTTGTCGGACAGGACGAAAATGGCAACGATGTCTCAGATACCAGCTTGCGTGAGTACAACGTTATCAGGGTAGACGAAGACACGATCAAGCTGGGAGTACAGTTTGATGCCAGCGCTATTGACGCCAGCACCGATACGATTTCCTTTGCTGCGCCCCATAACCTCCAAGATGGTGACCAAGTGGTTTACAGCATCGTCGATGGCAGCACTGACATCTTCGAGAATGCAACCACAGAGACCGTCTTCTTGGTTCGGGTCATTGATGACACCACCATCAAACTAGTCAGCAGCAGTGGAGCCTTTGACGCCGATCCGCTGCAAACGTTCAGCACCACTGATGTGAGCGGTAACGCCATTAACCTGACTAACACCTTTAGCCCTGGTGATGCTGTTACCTACCGGGCACCGGCAGCCACAGAGTTCAACATCTCAGTGGTAGATGTGACGGTGACCCCCGATGCTAACTCTGCCAACGTCACTCTGGGTGTAGATCCGAACGCGAACAACATCTATCTGCCAGACAATGACTTTGAAGATGGGGATATCGTCACGTATACCAGTTCTGATCCCACGGATGCGATCGATGGCTTGGACAGCGGCATGACCTATGAGGTCAACATCGATCCCAACGACGTCGACGGTGTGATTACGTTGCTCGACAGTAACGGTAACGAGATTGCCCTCGACGTTGCGAATAACGACAGCGATACCACCCACTCACTTCTCAACGTCGAGGATGAGCCCATTGACGGTTTGGAAGATGGCGTCACTTACTATGTCTTTGAGGCCAATGCCAACAGCTTTACCCTAGCGGCAGCACCAGACAGCACTGATGAAATCCCGCTCGATGTAAGTGGGCTCAACAGCAGTAAGCATCAAATCGGCATTGAGGGCATTGACTTAGCTGACCTCACCGCTGCGGGCACCTACGAGCTGCGCATTGACTTAGACACCAGTGGTCTTGGCGGTTCGACCACTCAGACCCACCAAATCCTTGGCGAAGGGGGTGTTTCTCTGGCTGTCCTGAACCCGGCCTCCGGTGATGGCACGTCCTCTTCTACCGCCAGTGGGTCTGCGGGGTCCTTGTTTAGCAGTAGTGTCGTCACTACCGCCAACCTTAATGGTAACTACACCGTGTCCACAGTCAGTAATGCTGGAATCACGGCAGGCGGTGACGTCGCCATTACGTCTGACTCCACCAGCAGCCTCACCGGTCGCGGACAGAACGGAGCAGGGGGCGCGATCGCCTCGGGCGACGCCCTGGTCAATCACAATATCGACCACTCCAATAGCGTCATAATTCCTGGCGCTCCGGAAGTAATACGAAGTATCAATGCAGATGGAGACATCACCATTGCGGCCAATACCGCTGACAATGTCGATGTCTCTGTAAATGCTGACGCATTGGGCATTGGCTCTAGTGGTAATGCCAACGTACGTTCTGCCGATGGCACTGAGATTGAAACCTCTACGCTGACTACAATTGGAAGCTTCACGACCATCAATGCCGGTGGTGACTTGAGTGTGCTGGCCAATACGGCCTTAGATGCCTCGAGTTTGGCCGAATCTGATGCCGATGGTGGGGGTGCCGATTCCACAGCAAACTCGGAGTTAAGTGGAGTGCTCAATACTACGGTCGATCTCGACAGCTTCGAAGTCTCTCTAAAAGGGAATACCGTTGCGATCGAATCGTCGGTTTCTGGTCTGGATGTCTCTTCCCGCGGTAAGGCCACGGCTGAAGCGGCTGGCGTAGATGCTGAGGCTAGCTCTGATCTCGATATTAATTCCCAAGTTGACACCTACCTTGGAAATAGCGGTAACTTTACCATCAGCGGCATTCAAGGCGTGGATATTCAGGCTCAAAACCAAAATATCAGCACGAATTCCACCGGACGAGCCGAGTTACTGGCCTTCGTTGGTTTGGCCGAGTCTGATGCCGACAACGATGTGATTTTAGATGCGACAGCGGATGCTGGTGATGATCTCAATGTGACCGCCGGTCCGCGAGTCGAAGGTGGGCCACTGGAATCCGATGATCGCGTGGACAATCTCGGCCTCTTCGTAGAAGCTACCAATGGTATGCCATCCCTCTCTACGAGCGCCTCTTCTCGCGTTCTCGCTATTCCCTTTGTTGGGGACAACGACGACAATGAAAATCTGACTGACACTGCCAATATCGTCTGGGATGGGGATGTTGGCCCTGAGGCTTTCGACGGTACCAGCCGCGAACTTGAAATCGATGCCAACGGCGACATTGTCAATGCGATCGGCATTAGCGTCAACGGCGGCCAGACCAATGGGATCGTGACCGGTGATATCTCGGTGGATGATATCTCTGGCCCCACGGGCGACATTGTCTTCAAGGCGGATGATCAGGTTTCTACCACTACTCCTGATACTGCCTCTAGGCCGACCTTCACCTATGACTTCTCGAACGAAGACATCACCATCACGAACCTTTCGGATCAGAACTTGATTCTCAACAACATCTTCGGGGCCGGTGATCCGAACCCTGAGGTGATCATTGATGAGAACAACGCCAACTCGGATAACTTCAAGTTCAACATTGAGACGGGCGACCTGACGAGCCCCAATGCTGCCAACATTGTCGTTACCAATGAAGGCACGTCTGATGTCTTCCTCAACGGCCAGATTCAGAACCCCATTGGCTCCACGGCTATCACAAATAACGGTGGCAGCATTCTGGCTGACAGCCCAACTCACGCCATTCAGTCCAACAGTCTGGACCTGGATGCGACGGGCAGCATTGGGACCGATGACAGCACTCGCATTAATGCTCAGTTGGTCGAGTTGAATGGGACCGCGATTGATGTGGATGCGGATGCAGGTGAGAACCTCTATCTCAGCCTGCAGGGACAATCCAGAGACGACAGCTCCGGTACGCCCACCGACCTCACCATCAATCTGGATGGCCTTACCGCCACTAACGGCGATATCGATCTAGAGCTGCAAGACAGTGTGGCGCAAACCACGATTGAGGGCACCATCGGCAGCGTCGATGTCTCCCTCATTCAAGACGGTACGGAGAACTCCACGCTCTCGCAGGAGTACTTTGCGCTCTTCTTCCCAGATACCGGTAGTCAACCCGCAAATCTGGATGTTGGTGTGTTCGGCTCTGGTTCTACCCCGATTGATACCACCTACCAGTTGGGCACCTCGACGGCAGCACCCGGTCTCTCTGCCGGTGAAAGTATCACCATCCTGGCCGCTGAAACCGACACTGACCTCACCAATGTTATCGGCTTCATTGATACCGACTCTGACCAAGACGGCACCGGTTCCCTCACCGTCAACGTCGATGGCGAGATTGACCTCACTGAAGTCAGCGGTACTGTCCTTCTGGAAGACCTCACGTCGACGGCCAGCGACGTCACCCTGACCCTGCCCGACACAGCCGTCATCAGTAGCGACACCGCGATCGGTGAAGACTTGCTGATGGATAACGGCACCATTAGCGCCGCTGGCGATGTCACCTTGTTGGTCGGTGATAACTTCGTTGCCTCCAACAATTCCACCATTAGCGCCGGTGGTGATGTTGCGATTGAGGTGGATAGCGGTAACGCTGATGCTGGCGACGGCGGCGGCATTGCCATCAACGGCTCCATCACGGTTGGCGACCCCCTCACTGGCAGCATTGACGTATCGGGCAATACCGATGATGACATCCTCTTCTTTGCCGATACCACCACCAACGTTGGCATAACTATCAATGGTGATGCCGGGGCTGACAGCATCGTCAGTGGCGACAACGATGACACGATCTTCGGGGGTGCTGGTGCCGATGAAATCGGTGTGGGTAACGGCAACAACACCGTTGACGCAGGCAGCGAAGACGACTTTGTCTACAGCCTCAACAATGCCATCAGCGGCACCAACCAGATCAACCTGGGCTCTGGCGATAACGAAGCCTGGCTCCAGGCGGGTAACAACACCATCACGATTGAAGGTAATGGCAACAACACCATCGGGATTGGTACCGGTAACGATAGCGTGACCGTCGGGGATGGCGATGACTTCGTTTACAGCGTTGATGGGGGTGGCGGCACCAACACCATCAACCTGGGTGGCGGCACCAATACCGCTTGGTTCCAAGGTGGTAACAATACGATTACGGCGGGCAATGGCGACAATAACATCGGGGTTGGCACCGGCAACGATACAGTCACGACTGGCAGCGGTAATGACTTTGTCTATAGCGTTGATGGTGGCGGTGGTGACGACGAACTCAATCTGGGTGATGGCGAGAATACTGTCTTTGTCCGCAACGGTAACTACGACATCACCACCGGTGCTGACAACGATGAAATCAACCTGGGCAGCGGCACCGATACGGTTGATGCGGGGGATGGCGATAACATCATCTTCCAAATCAGCCCGGGTGGCACGATTGGGAACAAAACCATCACCACGGGCTCTGGCAATGACTTTGTCGAGCTCGGGAATGGCACTGCCGACATCGACTTGGGCACCAATATTGGCGAGTCTAACGGCGGCTTTGATGTAGCTACCGGTGGCAATGATGGGGAAACCTACACGCTGAATCAAGGGAATGCCGGATTCTTGAGAGTTCAGGACTTTGTCCAAGGGGAAGACTTGCTGGATATCAGCGGTGCGGGTCTCAGCTTTGGTGACCTCAGATTTGAGACCACCAATAACGATGAGACTCGCGTCATTGTCGATGGGACGGACGTCGTCCTAGCAGTTCTGAATGACTTCGTTCTACCGCTAATGGAGGATGACTTCATCGAGGTCTAGGCATTGACTTAGCCAACGGGCAACGGTTATATCAACAACCGTTGCCTGCCAACTTAAAGCCCACGATATTCATGTTGATATCGTGGGCTTTTGAAGAAAAACTATCGCTTTTCTACAAGTTAAGCGTAGTCATACGCTAATAGATTTCGGGTCATTTATTCAAACTCCCATTTAGTCTGTATGCTGCGCCTCTTGAGATCGAGAAATTAGAGGTTGCAGGTGCTAAACCACCGAATAGAGCGAACCAGCCAAGAATTGATAGTGAAGCGATCATAGGAGTCACAATTTCTATATTTGGTTTTGTTCGCATTTTTAATGCAGAAAACATCTCAAAGGCTGCTATTTCAACTGGAAAAGCAAGCATATATAGCTTTAGCCATCTAGGCTAGGACACCGAGTAGCGTCAGGTGCTCAGCGCATGGCCAGACGGCTTCGCCGTCTTGTCCTGACGGACTTGGCGACGGCTATATTGTCGTGTTGAAATTGCCAGAATAAACGAAATTCCACCTAAGATATGCCGATTCCTTAAGTAGAAAATCACTCCCATCAGTACGAAAAAGCAGGCGAGCATTTCAGTATAAAATAGTTTTACTATGGAATACAAAGAATCATGAATAGAGTGTGCATGTAGAGAACAATCCACATCAATAACATGATGGCTTCTGCTGACGCTTTGCAGTGGTCAATTATACCGTCTTAGCAGCTAGAGCTAGCAGAAAATGACGAATAGCAGTGCGTAAGTCAATTGCAAAAGCTCTGAAAGTTCAGATATTAGGCTTGTCGGCATTTTTTTGCTATGGAATATATATATATAATGAAGACATTATATGTTTTTTGTGTGCTTGCTGAGATGGCTCTATATTTTCCACGCTTAAAGTACTAAAATTTTCTACAGAGTTTTAGAGAGAACACTGATGCAATAGTTTAGATTTTCTCAAAGTATTTATTATGGGAAAGTTCGATTGATAGGATCTATATTTTTAATCTTCAATCCTTAATCCTTCGATATTAGTATAAATTATCTTTATGAAACTTAAATCAGTGAAGCAGTTATGTGAATAAGGCTTCAGAGACAAATTTATTGGAGTTCCTATTAGCTATTTACCTAAACAACTAATCTTTCCTTCCATTGAGGATCATCTAGCTTTAAGTTTATAGACAACTTGGGAGTGAAATGTTGCAGACTCATCAAACAATCTTAGTTACAGGCGGTGCTGGCTATGTTGGCACTCATGCGGTTAAGACGTTACAGCAGAAAGGATTCAGAGTTGTTGTTCTTGATAATCTAACGTATGGTCATCGAGACCTTGTTGAGAACACCCTGAAGGCTGAATTAGTCATTGGTGACATTTGCGATCGCCCATTTCTGGACTATGTTTTCAAGAATTACGCGATTGATGCTGTGATGCATTTTGCGGCTTTTGCTTACGTAGGTGAATCGGTCAAAGACCCAGCTAAGTACTACTGGAATAACGTAACTGGTACCCTTACCCTCCTGCAGGCTATGCACAAAGCTGGGGTGAATAAATTTGTCTTCTCTTCCACTTGTGCAACTTACGGGATTCCAGATGTTATACCTATCCTCGAAGATCAGCACCAAAATCCGATCAACCCTTATGGACAGAGTAAGTGGATCGTAGAACAAGTTCTGGCTGAGTATGGTGCTGCCTATGGTCTAAAGTCAGTTTGTTTTCGGTATTTTAATGCCGCTGGCGCTGATCCAGACGGAGAGCTAGGGGAAGACCATAGCCCCGAAACCCATCTGATCCCGCTGGTGTTACAAGTCGCATTGGGGCAGCGGAAGTCTGTGTCTATCTTGGGAACCGATTATCCAACTCCAGATGGTACCTGTATCAGAGACTACATTCATGTAACGGATCTAGCTCAGGCTCATTTTCTGGGATTGCAGTATTTATTGGAGGGTGGCGATAGCCAAATCTTTAATCTCAGCAATGGCAATGGATTCTCCGTCAGAGAAGTGGTTGAAACGGTTAAAACGGTGACGGGTCGTTCGATTCCAGTTGTCGAAAAGGCGCGACGGCTAGGCGATCCCCCCGCTTTAGTCGGGAGTAGTGAAAAGGCTCGGCGAGTTCTGGGGTGGCAACCTCAATACTCTGAGTTGGCCGATATTATCAAGCACGCTTGGCATTGGCATCAAAAACGTCACGGTATTGGCTTTGCTCCTGAGGTCTCCCAGCCTGTGGCGACTCAGCTCTTAGAATCAATGCCTTTGGTTTCGGTCGTTATTCCAGCTCATAACGCCGAGACCTTTTTGGCTAAGACCCTGGCCTCAATCCAATCACAGACCTACTCAGATTTAGAGATTTTGGTTATCGATGATGGGTCTAGTGATCGCACCCCCGACATTGTACGTGAATTTGCTCAGCTAGATAGCCGCATTCAATTGTTTCAGCAAGCGAATGCTGGGGTAGCTGCGGCTCGCAATTGCGGTATTCAGAATGCCAAAGGGGAATTTATTGCGCCAATCGATGCCGATGATCTGTGGTGCCCTGAGACTGTTGAAAAGCTAGTCAGCCGGTTGCAAAAGAGTTGCCCTGATGTAGGCGTGGTATATGCCTGGTCAATCGATATTGATGAGCAAGAGCAACCAATTGGTGGTTTCCATGCAGCCACGGTCGTCGGCAATGTTTACAAAACACTGATTTGCCATAACTTCTTAGGTAATGCCAGCTCTACCCTAATCCGTAAGACTTGTCTGGATTACGTCGGTGGGTATGATTCACAGCTTAAGGCTCAAAATGCTCAAGGTTGCGAAGATTGGGACTTGTACCTACGACTGGCAGAGCGATTTAAATTCGAGGTTGTACCGGAATTTTTGGTGGGCTATCGCAAGATGATGAGCAGCATGTCTGGCAATTTTAGTCAGATGGCGCGTTCTCAGCAACAAATGTTACAGGTTGTTCAATGCCAACATCCTGAAATTCCGAATTTTCTCTATCGCCTATCTCGCAGTAGTTTTTACCTGCATTTAGCCTCTCAATATAATATCTCTTCCGGTAATGCTCGAGGTACTTTATTCTGGCTATGGCAAGCCATTAGGGTTGACCCCGTGACCCCCTTTGGACGACTGGGGCTATACGTTCTGCTACTCAAAAGTCTCACTTGGCTGGCTATCGAAGAGCTACGGCAATTCGCTGGAGGCGTGGCTATGTCTTCGTCCATCGGGTCTGTCGTATTAGCTGATGAGTCCTTGCAACTCTCAGGCAATGTCATAACACCTCCTCCTCGTGACTCAATTTCACTAACAAGAGAAACGCAGCAATTTGCGAGAAGAATTATGACGCCCGTTCTCCCACAATCCAATCCTGCTCGTCCATTACAAGTCTCTCTCGTCCCTTTTCAAATGTCGCTGACAAAAACGCAAATTAATCCTCTGAAAGTTCAGTTGAAGGTATTTGTCAGCGCAGTATTACATCGACTGCTCTCTAAAGTTTAATGTCCAGGATTTCATCCATGCTGTATCCCATTAAAGTTGTCGATATCGAGCTAAGTGAATCAGTTTCGTCTTTTGAAGGGTTAGACAAATACTATGCGCTAAAAGGACTCGTACGCCTGCAAGGCGTACCACTAGGATATGTGCAAGCGCCTGTCACATCAGGGAAATGCTCAGCTCAGACGCTCTCGAAGCTGATTCTGGAACAGTATAGTTGGGCCATTGTTTGTCAGCTTTTAAAGAACGGATTGGCCTCATCACAACGCCCTGAAGACCTGCGTTTAGAGGATTTGGTCACCTTACCCCCAGCGGATTTTGATGGGAACATGCCCCTGGTGACGGTGGCGGTTTGTACCCGCGATCGCCCTGAGGATATGAAGCTGTGTCTGGAGGCCATCAGCAAGCTGGACTATCCCTACCTGGATATTTTGGTGATCGACAATGCCCCCACTACCGAGGGCACCAAAACGCTGATTGATGAGCACTATCCCCAAGTGCGCTATGTCTGCGAACCCCGCCCTGGCCTTGACTGGGCTCGGAATCGCGCCATCTTAGAAGCTAAAGGTGAAATCATTGCCTACACCGATGATGATGTGGCCGTGGATGCGGGTTGGGTGAGGGCGATCGCTCAAACCTTTGCCGCCAGCCCTGAAGTCATGGCGGTTACGGGGTTAGTGGTGCCCTATGAGCTAGAAACGGAAGCTCAAGTCTTGTTTGAAGATTACGGTGGCTTTGGTCGAGGGTTTGAGCAGAAGTGGTATCAGCGTCAACCGGGACAGTCTTTCCCCTGGCAGTGGTTGGGGGCAGGGCAATTCGGCACCGGGGCTAACATGGCCTATCGGCGATCGGTCTTTGCAGCGATTGGGTTCTTTGACCCGGCCCTGGATGTGGGTACCCCGACTAATGGTGCTGGGGATTTAGAAATGTTTATTCGGGTGCTGCAGTCTGGCTATGCTCTGGTCTATGAGCCTCAAGCCATGATTCGCCATCGGCATCGGCGTGAATATGCCAAGCTGAAGCGGCAAATTTCCTTTAACGGTAGTTTATATGCACTGTGGGGCAGTATTGCCTTTGCCTATCCTGAACTCTTTTGGACATGCTTGAGGATCGCGAGCTGGTGGATGTTTGCTTGGAATGTACGCCGCACCCTGTTTGGCTTTTTGCATCAAACTCAGTTTCCGATGGCGTTGATTTTGGCTGAGTTTCAAGGGGCCTTTGCCGGGATGACCGCTTATCCAAAGGCCACTAAACGGGTCGCTGAGATTGTGCAGGAGCACGGCTGGCAAACGGATGAGCCGTTGAACTTTCGCTATCGCCCGACGAAAAATCAGCCAGCCACTGAGGCCAAGTCGAAAGCGATCGCCATTCGCCAGGTGGAACTCAACCAACCCCTCCAACCTCTCCAAGATTTGTCAGACTACGCCCGCGTTCGCGTATTCGTGAGTTGGCAAAATAGCCCCCTGGGCAGTTTCGATTACGAAAATCGGACCCAAGATGTGGCAAAAGTCACCCTGGCCCGCAAGATTAGTGAAACTATGGCAGGCAAGCTACTCGATCCTCCTGGATACACCGCCTGGAGCAAAGTTTGGGCTAGAGCCGTTGATACGATTACGGATCGCTATGGCTTGGTAGCAACTGATGTGCCGGAGCGGGTTCCCGATACTGTTCCTGTTTCGGTGATTGTTGGCACCTTTGATCGCCCCGATGATTTGCGGAGTTGTATTCATCACCTCCAAGCCCAGCAGACCCACCGCACGTTTGAAATTGTTGTAGTCGATAACCACCCCCAATCCGGTCTGTCGCTGCCGGTCAAGGAAGCGTTTCCTGAGGTAGTCTGGGTTGAAGAACCCCGACAGGGTGTAGCTTATGCTCGCAATGCTGGATTAAACGCGAGCAGTGGTGAGATCCTCATTACCATCGATGACGACGTCACAGTCCCACCCGACTGGATGGAAAAGTTGATCACCCCTCTCACCAAACCAGGGGTCATGATGGTCACCGGCAACATCTTGCCAATTGAGTTGGAGACCCAATCGCAGCAATCATTCGAGCACTATGGTGGACTGGGACGGGGTTTTGAGTCCTTAGCGGTAGATGGTCACTGGTATGATCTGTTTCCCCATAAACCTTCTCCCATTTGGGAGCTGGGGGGCACTGCTAATGCCGCATTCCGAGCCAGTATGTTTAGTCATCCCGCGATCGGGCTGATGGATGAAGCCCTAGGACCGGGGATGCCCTCTGGGGTGGGAGAAGACAGCTATCTGTTCTACAAAGTCATCAAAGCTGGCTACACCATCGTTTATGAGCCCAAGGCTTTTGTCTGGCACCGGCACCGTCGAACTCAGGAAGCGCTACGGAAGCAAATCTATAACTACAGCAAGGGGCATGTGGCCCATAACCTGACAACCTGGCTTCGTGACGGTGATTGGCGCGGATTGGCTCAAGTTTTGTTGGGGTTACCCTACGCCCACTTCTACCGGATCAGGCAGCGTTTACTAGGCCAGAGTGATTACCCGATCGCGCTCATTTGCTTGGAAATTCTAGGGAATTTGGCAGGTCCGTGGTCGCTTTGGCAATCCAGGCTTAGAGTTAAACGACAGGGGCGGAGTGAACCTTTTCGGCCCAAGTCGACGCTGGCTAGCGAAGCACCTATAGAGGGTAGGAACTTAGAATATGCAACCGCGCAAACGCTCTCTGAACTGCCGAATTCACTATAGGTAACGAGCCTGTCTGTTGACGGGTCAAGCAAGGTAAATATGACCTCCCCGCAAGTGCTGTCCCCGCAATATCAAGCGACGTTAGAAAAGTGTCAGGATTTACTCAGACTCTACAACGAAGTCTTGGACACACTGCAGCAGTGTGGATATGACACCCCTGAAGCTAGCTTGCATGAAGTTCTTCTGAGTGGTTCTCAGGTAAAACTTCATGCATTTTTAGCCCCCCTCCGACCAGGAGAGTCCTCGACTCAGTCGGATGACCCACTAGATGCCCCACAGAGCTTGCCTGCCAACGGCTTACCCTCGGTTGAGCAGGCAGGCCAACAAGTCTCAGGAAACGAATTAAATGCCAGTGAACCCAGAACCTATTGGAACTGTTTTGAAGCCGGTAATCGAGCTAAAAAGCGAGGGTCTTTCAAAGAGGCGATTCAGCAGTATCGGTTAGCACTCAAGCTTGATGCTAAATTGCCCTGGCCCCATCTGGGTATAGGCGAGGTTTATACGAGTTTGGCCAGGTTTGAAGAAGCCATTGAGTCATATACTCAAGCAAGTCGTTGTGATCCCAACTATCCTTGGGCTCACCACAAAAAATCGCAGATATTAAGCAAGTTACATCGTCATGATGAAGCTGTGGAGGCGGCTCGGCAAGCAACGGAAGTTGATCCGTCTGGAATTTGGTTTCATTGCCAACTCGGGAATGCCCTCACCACTAAAGGCGATACGGAAGAGGCGATCGCAGCCTATCAAGCATCGGCCAAACAAGGGGCTTTAGCTTCAGGGGTTGACCCAGCCCAGCTGCACTGGGACTTCGATAACCCGAGAGGCCCAGACTTCATTTGTCCTGGATTTGCCAAAAGTGGCACAACCTCCCTATATGAGTACATCATTCAGCATCCACAAGTGCTGCCTGTGGCTCAAAAAGAACCCATGTTTTTCAATAATCATTACGACCGAGGATTGGAGTGGTACCTATCCCAAATTCCCCCCATTCCCAGCACGTTGAATTGTGTCACAGGTGAGGTTTCAACGCGCTATATCGAAGACCCCAATGCCCATCGCCGCCTCTACCAGCATTTTCCCCAGACAAAGCTAATTTTGTTGCTTCGCAACCCCTCTGATCGAGCCATCTCAGACTATTACATGGGCATTACTAGGGGGTATGAAATTCGTACTATCGAAGCTGCTTTTGACGATGAGCTATCGGTGTTTCAGCAGGAGGGTATTGAAGGGCTCTTAAAAATTAATCAAAGAGCCAAAAAAGGTGAAACGTCTTTACCTAGCTATATTTTAGGGAGTCTTTATGCCAGTCATATTCAGCGATGGATGCTGTGCTTCCCTAAAGAACAGTTTCTGGTTTTAACCAGTGACGAGTTTTATCAAACCCCTGAGATCACGCTCAGCAAGGTATTCCAGTTTTTAGACTTGCCAAATCATCAGCTTTCTGAATATGGCAAATATAATTCTGGCAGCTATGACCAAAGCCAAGCTATCCATCAGCGATTGACGGAGTTTTTCTACACGCAAAATCAGGCGTTAGAAGCGATATTTGATATCGATCTCAGTAATTGGTTCTCCTAGGAATGTAAATCTCAGCAATATTGAATTCCTATTTGTATTAGGTAGAGAGAATTGGGTGATGAGAAATCTATATCGAGCGAAACGAGCGAAAAAAAAAGCTCATCACTTGAGAACTATGGGGCAACGCGCTTACCTCATCAGAACGCTGGTCGATCGCGATATGAAAATCATGTACAAGCGTTCGATGTTAGGCATTGCCTGGACGTTAATCAGCCCTACCCTACAGTTGATGACGCTAGTCTTCGTCTTCCAATACGTCATTAAGGTCAATATTACTCAGTATGCCTCTTTTGTTTTTACGGGACTCCTGATCTGGAATTGGTTTCAGTCTTCTTTATTTCAAGCCACGAATTCAATTGTTGCTAACCGGGGATTGATTAGGCAACCGAATCTTCCGGTTGGAGTACTGCCTGTTGCCGTCATTGTTACGGGTTGGGTCCATTTATTACTTGCATTGCCACTACTCTTTCTATTTCTGATTCTGGAGGGGGCTCAGATTCATTATTCGGCTCTGATTGCGCTGCCAGCTTTGATGATCATCCAGTTTTTGTTAAGCCTGGTACTGTCTTACTTATTGGCATCCTTAAATGTTCGGTTTCGTGATACACAGCACACGTTGGGTGTAATCTTACAATTACTTTTTTATGTCACCGGTATCTTTTACCAGGTTGATAGTGTCCCTGAGCAATTTCAAGTTTTATATAATTTGAATCCCATGGTTCATATCATTGGCTCATACCGAAATGTTTTAATATATGGTATGCCTCCTTACTGGTTGGCAATATTGCTGGTTCTGTTCGTTTCCCTGTTACTCCTTCCCTTAAGCCACCGGATTTTTCAATCTCAGAGTGAGCGGTTTGTTGAGGAACTGTAGGATGTCAATAGGAATTACTGTTAGCGATGTCTGGAAAAGTTTTCAAAAAACTGCACCGCGATCCTCAACCACACTCATGGAGGAGGTGCTATTTGGCTGGCGAAAAAAACGTCGCTCCAAAAATGAAAAGTTTTGGGCCTTAAAGGACATTAACTTTACAGTTGAGTCGGGGCAGATGCTGGGCGTAATCGGTCGCAATGGGGCGGGTAAGTCAACGCTGTTGCGTCTGGTCAGTGGTATAGGTCGTCCTGATCGAGGAAACATTCAGGTCAACGGGCATATCGGTGCCCTGCTGGATTTAGGTGCCGGTTTCCATCCTGATTTAACCGGCAGGGAGAATGTCTTCGTTGCAGCGGCGATCGCGGGTTTAGGTCAGCGTCAAACCCAGAAAAGATTTGCCCAGATTGTTGAATTTGCTGAACTGGAAACCTTTATTGATGCCCCCCTCCGAACATATAGTACAGGGATGAAAATGCGGCTAGCTTTTGCCATTGCCGTTCATACAGATCCCGAAACCCTCCTGATTGATGAATTTCTGTCGGTTGGTGACGCGCCCTTCCAAGAAAAGTGTCTCCGGCATATCAAGTTTCTCAAGGAATCTGGATGTGCGGTAATGCTCGTTTCCCACAATCTCAATCAGGTACAAACGTTGTGTGACAGCGCTATTTGGTTATCTCAGGGCGCTATCAAGGTGCAGGGTTCGGCGCAGGCAGTGGTTCAACAATACTCCCAAGATTCATTAGCCGCGCGATCGCCAAACACTCAAGCATTACCCATACTTCAGGATGACCGTCAGGCTTTACCGCAGGACGCCAAGCGCTTTGGGACTGGAGCGTTAGAAATTCAAGCGGTTAATCTTGTTCCTAGTTCTATGATCAATAGTGGCGATTCGATTGATATTCATATTACCTATACGTCTGCCACTAAAACGCTGCTGCCTATCTTTAGCGTCGGTATCAGTCGTAAGGGGAGCGGTGAAATTTGCTTTAAGGCGGACACTACCCAATCTGAAATGATTAGCCAAAACATTCAACATCGAGGAACGATTAAATTGCGGCTAGAACGCCTGGATCTGACGGGTGGTGAATATTTTGTGGACGTGGGTGCTTACGACCAAAATTGGGAAAACATCTATGATTATCATTGGCATATGTATCCTTTAACGATTGATACAAGCTCTTCTAAAAAAGGAGTTTTGAATCCTCCTCTAAAGTGGGAATTTAGGAACGATTGACTAATTGGGTTGGGGCACAAGATTGAGCCCCAACCCAATTAGAGTGACTACCTGATTGGTTGATAGGTTATCTGTCGTCATGCGTCTTTCTCTAAAATGCTTGTGTTCTCGCCTGTTTCTCTTACTTGCTAGAAAAGGACAGCGTGTGGTTCTTCTCTGGCTAGGATTCTGTATGGTGTTGAGTTGGAGTTTTGTCGACTTAGCGCTTTCGGCAGAACCGCATGCCACCTTTATCAAAGTCTATGGTGCTCCGATTGGAGTAAGTACCCGGTATATCGGGGCCTGTGAGGGCAACGTTGACTTTGACCTCGCTGATATGGCGGATCTAGGCATCAATACTTATCGCATCTATGGCGGGATGCCGCGCTGGGAAACTGAGGATGATGATGGCGTGTATGGGTTCCCTACGATTGCCCAGATCAAAGCGAATCCCCATGTGGTTCCATGGGACACCTGGGATGCCGTTATGACCCAACCCGAGACGGGGAGTGACTATGGGTTTTCAGGACTTCCTGAAACAGTATGGCCAGGAAGTGCCCGCACAATTTTTGAGACCCTGAAGCAGGCCAAGATCCGGCCAGTCGTGACCATCCGCAATACGAATAATGGATTTCAACCAGATTGGGCACTGCAGCTCAATCCACCCCGCACCGAAGCGGACTGGAATGAGTGGTGGGAGCATGTGTTTGCCACTGTTTACTGGTTGAACGTACGCAACGATTATCAGGTCGATGATTTTGAAATTCAAAATGAACCGGATAATCGGCAGTCAGGATGGGGCGGGAGTCAAGCCGATTACTTTGGGGTCGTGCAGGTGGCAGCGGATGCGATCGCTCATGTTTATTCAACCTATTTACCGGATCGCACTTTTCATATCCATGCACCTAAAACAACGGGCGAAAGTGACTGGCCGAGGGCTCTTCTGAGTGCTGTACCCACCTATGTTGACAGCATCAATGTTCATAACTACAGCCAGAACGTGGCTGACTATGTGAAACAGGTACGTAATTGGATGCACGGAACTATCCATGAACAGTCTCCTTTATGGTTAGGAGAATGGGGTACTTATACCGGTGGCTATGACGATTTAAACTTCTCCCTCAACCTGATCAAAAACATGATGCGGATGTCGCAGCCAGGTGAGACCTATGTGTATGGAAACCACCTTTTTTCCCTCTATGATTGGGGGCTAGGCGATGGGTTTGAAGGATTGATCAATGCAACGGGCGATCGCCGTCTTAGTTACTACGCCTTTCGTATGGGCATCCGTGCCTTGCAAGGAGGGCGTCCGATATTACCTACCGCTAGTTCTGTTCCTGGCATCATGGTTATGGCCACTCGGGATAATGAGGAAAATCTTTATCTACTAATGGTTAATGATCATTCTGAGACTCGCCAAATTGTTGCCGACGTTTCCTCTTTGTTTGATCAGGGAAGAGGGACTATTAGGGAGTTTGGGGCTGCAACTAAAGATGAAATCGTGGCGGATGTCAATGTTGAGGATGGAGACATCACGATTGAATTGCCTACTCACACTAGCCGTCTATTGATCTTATCGCCAGGAGGTAGTGATCTGCAAGGAGTGGTGAGCCTCAAACCCCTGCCAGCTGAGCATTATAGTCATGTATGAAATACCAGATAGCGCCAATATGGTTGTTCAAGTTCTTGGAGATCGAATTCAATTGTCAGGGGTTCTTTTATTTTCTCTGAGACCTTTATCTGCCTTAGGTTTGAATGCACTCGTAGTTGGAGGCTAAGCCCTGATCACCACGCCCCTTTTCGCTCACTCTCTCAAAGCTCTTAGGGGATTTCCAGGAATAAAAATACCGGGCTTTCGTTCGTGACCGCAGCGCTGAGTTGGGCTTTGAGGGACGGGTAGGTCTCCACTCTTTGCCGGAGGCGGAAGCCTTTTATCGTCGTCAGGGGATGCCTGACTATGGGCCTGATCCGGATAAAGATGGGTTGGTATGGAATCTTGCCGCCGTGAGCGGTTAGACACATGGATGAAAAGCTATCGACTCAGCCGGTTAAACGCCATCGTGAACTCATGGCGCAACTCAATGACCCGGTCTGGCTCAAGCAGAATGCTGCGATCGAGGGCGATGGCTATGTGGAAGCCGGCAATGGCTTACAAGGCTATGTGGAACGGCTCAAAGCGGTTACACCGGAAGCCTTTAGGGAACCAAAACGACAGGTCAGGGCATTGTCTGTGTTGCTACCGGTGCTACGTGATTGGATCGTATCCTGGGAACTGGGAGCCAGCTTTGAAGCGGTGTCTATCGAAGCACAAAGCTTACTGTTTCAGCACATTCAGCAGGCATCGGCAGCTCAGGAAAGCTGGATTGAAGACCTGATCGCAGCGCACGAACAAGGCACTAGGGCAGAACATCCTCAGGCACAGCTTCAGCTTCGCGAAAGGCTCGCTGAAATCCTGACGCAGGAAAATTGGCAGGCACTGGCGACGGTCGCCGCTCAGGATATCGAGAAACGAGTTTGGCAACGCTCGCAGACACAGGTAGAAACCCCAACTGCCCTCTAAAGAGAATAGAGCGATGACGATGGTGATGGCGAGACAACTGCCGACAGGGGCAGTCAATGGGAGCCATCAGCCTTTCGCTGTTACCAGGGTAATACCTCCCCATTGCTGTGCCAAAAGGTGCCGCTATTGTCTAGCGTAAGGGCATCAATCCGCGCCAGCAGTCCCTTAACCGATGCTTCGGGCGTGATGCCTTGGGTAGTGAAGCCCGTCATGCGAGTGCTGACCAGACCCGGATGCAAAATCGCGACCGCAATCCCACGCGGCTTGAGATCGTGGGACAAAGACTTGCCAGCCATCGACAAGGCAACTTTTGACATCCGGTAGCCGTAGGAACCACCCGATGTGTTGTCATCAATCGATCCCATGCGACTGGTCATCATGATCACTTTGCTGCCGTTTTGCAGGTTGGGCAACAAAGCCTGAGTGAGTCGCAAGGGGGCAATAGCATTCACTTCAAACTGCCGACGAAGGCTATCGACATCCAGACTCGCTAAACTAATCCGTTCGACCATCGCGGCGTTGTTGATCAGCACATCAATCACGACGCCTTGAAGCTTGTTAGCCAGTTCGACAATGGCCGCTTCCGATGTCAGCTCAACACCCGTTTCGACGCGCACGCCCAAGGCTTGTAACGGGTCCGAATGGGTGCGGCAAACCGCTATTACATCTTCGCCACGCTGCTGCAACTGTTTGCAGTACTCATAACCAATGCCCCGATTAGTACCCGTCACCAGAAAAGTTGCCATAGAACCCTGCTCAGAACAGCCTTTACTCTAACTATGGAGGCTGAAAACCGCTCAGGAGCACTGGGACATCCCTGACACCCACGATAACTATCAACCCAACACCCTCTACCGAGCCGACTATCGCTAGCCTTGCTGAGCTCGCAACGAAGCTCTCATTGCCGTTGCCTTAGGATGAGCGATCACGGTCCCCTGATGCTTTCTCCCCTCAATTGCGATCGCTTTTGGGAAACAGGCGATCGCCCCCTCGATGTTACTCACTCAGATAGCCGTCTACCCAAGGCTCACAGCATCAAGCAAGCATCAATAACGAGGCTTCCAGTAAAGTTCGCTGGGGCGGCAACCGGTATGTCTCTGGTCATTGGCTCTTCCACCTCAACGGCTACCAGGAGGCTTTTGAAGCCGTCTGTGATGACTGGGGGTTAGCTCTCGCTTTCCTTGATTTTTTGGGAAGGGTACTAATCACGAAGATAGGGTAAATCGTGCTCTACAGGTTTCCACAGAGATTTGATCAAGTTAATACGTTTAGAATTAAACTCAGACTTAATATTCTGAGAATCACTACTATCAGTTGACTGAAGTAAAGACGAAACTAAATTTACCACATTGGAAATCTCATCATCGAATGAATAATCGGTATGGCTCTCGATCTTATGAGTTTCTCGATCTCTTATCTTACAGGCCTCACTCACCATATAATCCCATTCTTCATCCACCGTCTCATCAACAGATATATTTTTGACTCGGCGATAAGCATTGATGTAATCATCAAGAAATGCTTTGTATTCCTCCTTATATCTCATATCATTGAATAAGAAATGTTGAGATTTATGCACGTACTCGGCAACCTCACCTGTTTCAATGCATATAGCATTGATAAATAAAGCAAAGACCACGATAAAATCATCATAATCGCTATTCACTTTCTGGATCAATTCCTTGACCCCATCAACAGCATACTCTCCCTTGAGGCGATACTTAAAAGCATTATTGGGAAAAGCATAGTAGAAAATCAAATCTTTCAGAGAGCTAAACTCACTGAGCTTATGGTCAATCCCAATCAACCTTGCAATATCTTCGGTGTAAAAACCGTAAAAAGTTGTATGGTCAGTCTCGCGAGGTTCACTAGTACCATAATAGTACCTATTGTAAGCGGTAATACGATCGCTCAAATTCTGATGTATTTTGTCATGAAACTTAGATTGAGTTAGAAGTTTGTGGACAAACAAACTTTGCATTTCAACAATATTTGCGAGACCACCGGTGAATGGGCGAGTATACCCAAGCGTATAAATGTTGTTTAGCTTTAGAGGAATAACACCCATAAAGCTATCTCTATACGAATACTCATAAGGAGTTACTCCATCAATCAGAATTTCCGGGAGTCTAGGTTTTTCAGCATCACCCTTAATGTATTGCTCAAATTTTCTCTCTATACCTGCATAGGTAATGGTATTCTTCTCAAAATCGATGGGGGTATCGGGCGGAACAAGTATAACCTTTCCGATATGTAACCACATCGCAATATCATTCAACAAATACCCCTTGGAAATAGATCCTTCTAAGTCAGTGCTAAAATTTTGACAATACTGATGAATTGGCCAATATTTGATAGAAATAGATCCATGACCAGCAGCTGAATTACCCTTAACCCAGCTGTAGTCACGCTTAATTAATGGAAATTGGTTGCCTAGTAGAGATGGATTTGTAGCCTTGTTGTTTATGCAAGAAAGCATTAGCTCATTATACTTTTCATGGGAAAAGTATCTGAAATTATGAGATTCCATTTGATCTAAGCTAAATCTTTTTCCTGCAACAGTATTTTGTTGATCCAGTGGTGAAAAGCCATTCCCTCTTATAATCACTTTATTATTATTAGGTATCAGTTTGGCTAGGATTAAGTTGATTGAATCCCCCATTCCTCCAAGAACAAAAGTCTTATTTGATACGTTGTAGTCAAACTCATTCAGAAATGAGTTCATGAAGCGACCGAAGCCTGTAGCAATAACTACCGATCGAGCTTGGAATGTTTGCCCTGAAGATGTTGTAATCAAACTATGATCTTTGAAGTTATCTATTCTGATAACCAAATCTCTTATGACTTTGTCTTCATAGACAGCGCGCCATCGTTTTTGCATCTCATAAAACTGCTTCGCTGTAGGATAGTGATTCTTTTGACAATCTTTCACTAAATCAAACGAATAAAAACTTGTTTGATAACTAGATACTAGATTGAAATCCAAGTTTCCGCTTTTATCCAATTTGTCCCATACACTATCATCCTTTTCGCTAATTATCTTGTATTCGGTCTTAGTACGTTCCAATTCACGAATCAAGGGAATTGCACTAAATCCAAAGCCAATGATACATACTTCCATCATTCTCTCTCCTACTTTCATGATTTTCTTTCCTACATTTAGATAAAGTCAGAACTATTGTCAATAGTCTGAAACAAAATGTTTTCGCTCATTTAGAGCGGCAATTTTGCACTTTGCAGCTATTGCTGCTTGGGCATCCGATTGGTATCTCCATTGGCTTGATATCACAGTTAAAAAGCTTTGGAAAAAAAGCTTGAAAAATGCAAGAGCCCGCCGATACAGAGATATACGGTGAACCGTTGCGCGATATGCAGTTGACACCGCCGCTTTTCCAACCGACCATGGCTACCTTCGAGGGTTTCATAGAAGTCATGCTCAATGCCCTCAAAGGCTTGCGATTAGGCCCACTCAAAGAGCTGCTGAACATCCTCGAACAGATTGCCTTGGTTGCCTTTGAGAGCTGAAACATAGTCCCCTCCCCGGGCAATAATCTGTTGCGCAATGGCGATCTGCGTCCCCTAAGCCTTCGGCAGGCTAACGCCAACGCATCCAGCGTCACGATGCAGCCATCGATATCGAGCACTGCGAGCAATTTCGGAATCGCGGTAATTTAATTCGACTTATCATCCACCTTGCGTTGTCCCAGCACCAAACGATTTTGACTGGCCCACGCACTGACCCTGTGAATGGCTCCTTTATCGCCACCGGTATCAACAGATTCCACTCGGCTCCGGGATGATTGAAAGCGCCTGCAAGTGGCTGCTCAAAAACGATTCAAGGGCGTCGGAATGCGCTGGAGTGAGGACGGTTTTGAGAACCTTCTGCTTCTAGGGTCAATCAGCATTTTGAGCCTCTGTTTTCTCACGTCCCCAATCCTGAATGTCCGTACTCCCCGAATGGTCAGTTACGCCCCATGATCAGACTCATAAGACGCTCAGAGCCAGAATTCTTAAGATAGTTTTTGACAATTAGGAGCGTTGGCTGAGCACCAATATTTGCAATATTAAAGTCGCTCTTCTCGGGTATTTGAAAATGATTTTCCAGCCGTATCCCAACACCAAACTCTCACACCTTGTTTTTGGAGCTTCAATCTCGATTTCATCATAATGTCCCAAAATTCTGCTATCGTGCGTGAGAGCCAAATCGTTAATTATCAGTGCTTGTGACGTGAGAAAAGCGACTGTAACCGAAGGCAAATTGCTCCCCACCTTCCCCTTCCCTGCCGAGGCTCGTTTGTTTGGCTTGCCGCCCGACCAGGGTCGCTGGCTGTTCATTCCGCTCGGCTTAATGGTGTTGCTCTGTTTAGGTACGGTTTATTCCTGGAGCATTTTTAGCGGCCCCTTTGAGGCAGAACTCAAAAGTCGTCCGGGTACGATTTTACTGCCATTTTTGGTTTTAGGAGTCACCTTTACCCTGGTGATGCCGATTACCGGACTGTACATGAATCGCTGTAGCCCACGCATTCTCACCAGTTTGGGGGGAATCCTAGTGGGTTTGGGCTACCTGCTGGCCAGCCAAGCATCTAGCCTGCTCTGGCTGGTGCTGAGCTATGGCGTAGTGGCCGGTTTGGGGGTGGGCATGACCTACGGCGTGCCCCTGGCAGTGGCAGCTCGCTGGTTTCCCGATCGCAAAGGATTGGCCGTGGGGTTGACGGTCGTGGGATTTGGCCTGTCGCCGCTGGTGACTGCACCGCTAGCCTTCAATCTGATCAATGGCAATTCCGCCTGGAATTTACCCGCCCTGGGAATACGCCAGACCTTTGTTTTGCTGGGCGTTGTGTTTACGGTGCTAATTGTGGTGATCGCCTCTGTCCTGCGAATGCCGCCGCCCCGCTGGACTCCCAGCAACTTTGCACAGACGCTCAATCAATCGGTCGAAACGGACGCCAGTCTGCCCATGATGCAAACCCAGACTTTTTATGGGCTGATGTTTTGCTACACCGTCGGCACCTTTGTTGGGCTAACGGCGATCGCCACAACCGCCCAGGTCGGCAGCGAACTGGTCAACCTGGAGGCCGAGGAACTTGCTCTGACTGTGCCGCTATTTGCAGTCTTCAATGGTCTGGGGCGACCGCTGTTTGGATGGTTGAACGATCGCCTGCGCCCCAAGTTCACGATTATCATCCTCAACAGTCTGATTTTGATTGCCTCAATTTTGATGATTCACACCAGTCCCAATGAACCCGGTCAATTTCTGGTGGCGTTTTCCATTTTCTGGTTTTGTCTAGGGGCGTGGCTGGCAGTCGCACCAGCGGCAACCTTGAGCTTTTTTGGGTTGCCCAACTACCCGAATAACTATGGTTTATTGTTCCTTGCCTTTGGCGGCGGTGGCCTTTCGGGAATTTTTACGGCGATCGCCCTGCGCGGCATCACAGGCAGTTTTGCGCCTTTTTTCTATGTCACGGCGACGCTGGCGATCGCGGCAATTTTGGTGGCCTACTTTACCCTCAACGCACCCCGAAAAACGCGGCTGGCGGATTGGCTATTTCGCTATTTGATTAGCCCGATTACGCCTCTGCTCATGACATTAGTAGAGGGTTGGCTGGCAGTGGCAAAACCAAAAGAAATCACAGGAAAAGGGGATGGCAACTAATCCGCGTTCGACTCCATCTATACATCGTTTTGATAATCGTTTGGGAAATGATTCTGCCAGCTATTTTTCAACCAAAGAACGGTTTAAGCATACCGGGTTAATCGACTATAGCCACCTGCGATCGCTCCCACAGATGTGGGAGATTACAGAACAATACTTTGGCAATGTGGAGGCGCTGATTGATCCCCATAGTCGTCCGGCAGTATCGCTGACTTATCGGCAGGTATATCAGCAGATTCGACAGTTCGCGGCAGGGATGCAAACGCTGTTGTCCCCTTCGTCGCCCCTGCAAACTTCATCACAAACTTCATCACCAGATTTATCGCTAAATCTCTCACCAGGTCCATCTCAAAACCCGCCTCAAAATCCACCCATCGTGGCGCTCTTTGCCGACAATAGCTGGCAGTGGCTGGTGGCAGATCAGGGCATCATGCTGGCGGGGGCAGCGGATGCGGTGCGATCGGCGACTGCAGATCAAGATGAACTGCTCTACATTCTGGAGCATAGTCAGAGCAGTGGGCTAGTGGTGGAAAACGCCAAAACGTTAGACCGGTTGGGTGATCGCATCTGGACATTGCCAGTGGCGTGGGTTGTGCTTCTGTCGAACGAACAGCCCGACTTACCCGGTCGCCCCTCCCACGTCAGACTACTCACGTTTGACCAACTGCTGGAACTGGGCAACCAGCAACCGCTACAATCCGTCAACACAACTCCAGACACCCTCGCCACGCTGATTTATACCTCTGGTACCACTGGCCAGCCCAAAGGGGTCATGCTGAGCCACGCCAACTTTATCTATCAACTGGTCGCTTTAACGGCGATTATTCAACCCCTGGTGGGCGATCGCACCCTCAGCATCTTACCCACCTGGCACAGTTTTGGGCGGGTAGGCGAATACTTCACGCTCTCCCAGGGCTGCACCCAGGTATATACCAATCGTCGTTATCTCAAGCAAGATCTGCAAACCTATCAGCCCGCCTATGTGGTGGGAGTGCCGCGATTGTGGGAGTCCATCTACGAAGGTATTCAAAAGTCTTTTCGCGATCGCCCACCTCGCATGCAAGCATTCATTCAATCGTTTCTGGCGGTCAGCAGTCGCTACATTCAAGCGGTACGTACCTGGAAGCACCGCGATTTGCGCAATTTACACCCGACGCGATCGGCAGTCCTGCGAGCCTGGGCGACCACGCTGTTGCTGGCTCCGCTACATTACTTGGGGGAACTGTTGCTCTACAAGCGAATGCAGCAAGCCCTGGGTGGCAACGTCAAGCAACTCATCTGTGGCGGCGGTTCCCTGGCTCAGCATTTAGAAGACTTTTTTGAAATGATTGGCATCGAAATTTTGGTCGGTTACGGTCTGACTGAAACCTCCCCCGTACTCAGTGCGCGACGCTACTGGAACAACGTGCGCAAGGCGTCTGGTCAACCCTTAATCCAGACCGAATTTCGGGTTGTCGATCTAGGAACCCGACAAGCCTTGCCCGCCGGAAAACGCGGCTTAGTCCTGGCAAGAGGTCCCCAAATCATGCAGGGCTATTATCGCAACCCCGAAGCCACCACCAAGGCCATTGATCCTGAAGGCTGGTTTGATACAGGCGATATTGGCTGGCTAGCAGACGATGGCAGCATTATCCTGACCGGCAGAGCCAAGGATACGATCGTCCTCAGCAATGGCGAAAACATTGAGCCACAACCGATCGAAGATGCCTGCTTACGCAGTTCATTTATCGATCAACTTGTTCTGGTTGGGCAAGATCGAAAAGCACTGGGAGCATTGATTGTGCCTAATCTGGAAGCCCTGCAAGCCTGGGGATTAGGGCAATCACCTCCGCTGATGATTGGGGAGAATGAAGCGATCGCACCCGACAACCTCATTATCCACAATCTCCTGCGCCAGGAACTCAACCGAGAAGTGCGCGATCGCCCCGGCTACCGTTCCCAGGATGAGATTGCTGCATTTACGCTGTTACCGGAGCCAATGACGATCGAAAATGGTCTGCTCACCCAAACGCTCAAAATTCGCCGCAATGTGGTTATGGATCGTTACTCTGAGATGATTCAGGGGTTATTTTAGCGTTACCAATCCTGTATCTCCGCTAGGATGATGGCAGCCGTCGTCTCTCCGATGCCAGGAATGCTCGTGAGCAGTTCTTGCTGACGAGCTAACACCGGGTATTGCTTGAGATGAGGGGGTTTGAGAGCATACAGAGTAATCTTTCGCTCGAATCGTGGCCATACCCCAGGAAAAGATGTCAGCCTTCGTCACCGCTGCCATGCCCCTCACGCTACGACAGCAGGCTGCAAGTGCATTACAGTCTTTAGGAAAGGCGGCTATTCAGGCATTATGGGATGATGCTTACGCCGATACCGCGCTCGCACTGATGGAGGGTTGGCGCGATGAAGCGTAGCTGCATAAACACCCACTCCGTTATTACGATTCCAAGGCACTGATGCGATCGCTATTCGTCCGAGCAATTTCGGTCCACGACTCTGTAATTTGAATCAGCCTTGCCAACCCGGACTCGATTTGGGCAAGTCGGCGATCGTGGTCGGTGGCAGTCTCCGTCAGCTGTCCAAGCTGGAACATGTTTGCTTCCTGCTGTTCAGCGATGCGGTCTTGACGTTCGGCAATGCGGACCAAGATGCTTTCGATTTGGTCTAAGCGATCGCTGGAGCCGTTGCCGTTATCGGTCGATTGTGTCATCCTGCGTCATCCCCAATTGCGGTTTTTATCAGCCCACGGAAAAACGATTCAGTTTCATGGTCGATTCGTCTTTTATTGACATGTTTTAAGGCTCCAGGGCTGACCGTAGCGTATTCTCTGCCACTGCTGACGTCCGCAAGCCCGAGACCAAAGCTATGGGTTCGGGCAGTTTCGGTCTAGGTTCATTGACCCTGATGAGAGCATTGGCAGCCGACCTCAGCGTCGATTGTAAAACATGGCTTCGTCTGATGCCACGTAGCGTGAGCGGTATCGCTGCAGCGCTGCATTGACCTTGAGACAAGCCTCCAGATAGTTACACTGCTCTTTGGTCTGCATCCAAACCACCAGCTCGCCATAACTCGTTTGTCGTTGAATAAGCTTTGAGACCTCTTCCATGTACCAGACACCTCTTAATGTTGAACAAGCGGTTTCCAAAAAACATCCCCATTTCATCCTCTGGCACACGCTGACGCTAGGATGTGACGGATATCATGCGTGTGCGCGATCTGAATGCGGCCCGTGCGTGCTTGGCTCACTCAAGTTTGAGCGATCGCAGTGTCCTCGACGGCTGTACTTGGATTAGGATTTTCGTGTCACCACAAAGAAAAGAAACGACCTAGTGACACAGGAAACCATTCGCGACAAAAACCCTCAAATCATCGACAAGCTCCTAGTCATTGGTAGTGATCTGCAAGTAGTGGTGAGCCTCAAATCCTTGCCAGCTGAGCATTATAGTCATGTATGAAATACCAGATAGCGCCAATATGGTTGTTCAAGTTCTTGGAGAAGGAGAGGCTCTTTCGCACGAGTCTTGAGTGGAAGTTTCTGTTTTTTGAGTAACATCAGACAACAATGCCGTGAAGGAGAAAATCAAAACGCTCCAAAAAGTTATCATGTCAGATGCTAAATTTACTGGTCCTTATATAACATATTTTATATCATTTAATATCGCGTATAGCCTTTACAGGGCCAGGGTTTCGCCCTACCACTACTTGCCGATCACTACCCAATAAATTGGCCGACTACTTTCCGACTGCTGTTACCAACTAAACTGGTCTGGTGAATTCATCAAGCCCAAGTAACTTCTTATGCTATTCCAGATGATTTGTAGAGTGATAAGGTGTTATGAAAGAGAGTTTTCTAGGGAACCCTCTTTCACAATCCAAATAGAATCGCTATATGCAATATCTGCCTAAAGATTGCTTGAGTCTAATACCGTTTGCGACTCGTCTAGGGAATCCTGAAAACGCTCAAGCAAGATATCAAGCATGCGGCGCTGCTCTCGTTGATCCGTAATGGCGGCTATCTGCTGTGCTAATGGATCGCGTGTGAAACTGCTCAGTAAATTAGGATTTTCTCGCAATGTTTCAAGCAAACTGGTTTGCTGTAGCGCAAAAGCGGAATTTTCTACAATGGAGCCTGCTTTGAGGGTTACTTCTGGATTGGGGATTGGTAAACTGTAAGCGAGTTGATCATAGTCGCCAGAATTAGGAGGGAAGAGAATAACCCCCTCGGCCTCGGGTAGGAAAGTTCCCCGCTGCTGAGCAGATAGTAGTAACGGTCTCTCATCACTTTCACCACCAAAAGCACTAGGCGTAGCTGAGACAATAGAGAGTGAAACAAAACCTCGAACTTCTATATTACGGATACCGAGGACTGCTGGATTGGTATCTGGCTGCAGCAAAAATAAACCTGTTTCCAAACCCGGTAGATCGATTTCGAAATTGGCGGAAATACTTGAACTTGATAACGAACCGCTCAAATTTTGATTATTACCATTAAAATCCCAGAAAGCCAAAAATGGGCCAGAGCTAAAGTCAGGCGTAGCGCTAAGAAAGTTTAGACTCAATCTTAAATTGCTCAATGAAGGATTTGCGATTGTCAAGAAGTAACCCTGAATAATTGTTCTGTTTGGGGAAGCTGGGGAATCAACAATTGGCCTAACTAAAAGCTCAAAATTAGAAACTCTTGTGATTGTATCAACCATTTTTCTATTCCAATTAACAACAATTCTGAATTTGTTCCGTGGCTCCAATGTGTCTAATCCAGACGGATATGTCAGTGCGAAAAAGTGTGCTTAAATTGCACACCTTCTCTACAGCACTTTTTCACACTTGCCTAAGCCAATAGGTTGCTGACTAATGGATCTTCCCGATGTAGCTGCTGTCGTTGCACAGGTACACATACAAGGCAATCGGATCTGTCAGAAAATCAAATACTTGAACAAGTTGTCAGATTGCATCAGGTTACGTGTGTAATGGGCGTAGGCAATGCTGTAACTACTACTATTGCTGCCAAAACGCGGAGTATTCCATAAAGCGGGAAATGAGGCGGAGAATCAGCGTGTATCAATAGACACATAGAAAAAGCTCTGCGGCAAAGCCCAGAGCCTTGTATCGTACCCTTGCAAATGAAATCAGGGAACGATGAGTCAAACTATACGTGAGCGCGGGAAAAAAGTCTTCCAAGCAGTCAAAGAGACGTCATGTCAGGGGTTGGAAGCGATTGCGAGAGCGACAGGGATGTCGAAAAGCAGTGTGCCTCGCCATCAGCAGGGCATCGAGGGTTGCCAGTTTTTACAATGCTTATCACACAAGGCTTCTGGAAAGGGCTAACCCTAAAATTTAGTCTTGACGGACCACTAGCGTAAAGTTTTGCTTCCCAGTCACGGCAGATCTAGGTGTCAGAACTGTTGACAGCTAATCAATCCGTTGTGAGTTGAAGACGGCTCCAAAGCAGCCGTATGGCTAATCCATTGAGGCTTGCCAATTGTGATGTTGTGGGCTGCAAAGGCTTTTCGCACCCGTAGACGATATTCACGCCCCACTAACCACTGCTGCAGCGGGGCTGTTTGCAGCCAGACTCGGATCAGCATCCCTGAGTGCGATAAGTGGTCAATTCCCAGCACTTCTGGAGGACCCGGCATTTTTGCCGACCAGTCTGGAGTGCTGTACAGACGCTGGGCAACCTCGTTCAATACGGCCAACACCTTGTCTGGATCATTGTCGTAGGCGACTTCAATGGTGAAATCAACGCGTGACCAAAGGCGCGTTAGATTGCTGACCTCGGCAATGTTGCCGTTGGGAATCGTAATCAGCTGTCCCTCCGGATTCCGCAACCGGGTACTCCGCAAACTCATTTCTTCTACCAGACCAGCCATGTTTTTAATGCTAATAACATCACCGACGGCAAACTGGTCTTCCAGCAAAATCAAGCATCCATTCACCACATCCTTAATCAAGCTCTGGGTCCCGAAAGAGATGGCTAGACCCAGGACCGCTCCCCAGGCCAAAACTGACCGTGTGTCGAGGCCAAAGATTGAAAGCGTTAGCAGCAGCCCGGTCAAAATAATCAGAACCGATACAAATCCTTCTAAGACACCACCAATGGTATTAATTCGCAGCGATTTGCGCTGTGCTTCGCTGGATGAGTAGGGTATCGCAAGACTTTGACGGGCGCTGGTGTAACGGTGAATCAGCGTTCGATTAAGCCACAGTGCTAAATTGACCACGAACCAAATCAGCAGAATTCTGAAAGGCTCGCTGAGCAGTGCATTGCGCCATGACATGAACATAGGCAGCGTGAAGGTTAAGCCAATCAGGCCACAGTACCCGGCAAAAACAACTGCCCAAATTAGCAGCCATTGACACAATTCAAGCAGATTGAGCTTGCGCTCCAGCGTGGGTCGCTTTTGCAGAAGCTTGAGGAAGCGGGAGCGCTCGGCGAGCAGTCCTGAAGGCGTGATTGAAGACCGCGATGCGTCTGGAGGATGAGACTCCTCTGGGCGGTGAGAATCAGGGCTCAGCGGACCATTCACTGACGACCCCTTATTTTCTGATGGAGAGTGTGTTGCATCGAATTGGGGGGCTGCATCTTGGTCGGCTTCAACTGTAGTCTCAGATTGGTTCTGCAGCAGCAGATGGCGGTATTTTTGGCCCATCCACCAATGCAAAAAGACAAGAATTCCCGTTGTACTTACTACACCAATAAAAATTAAGCAAGAGCGCCAAAGCCCCTGACGTGCCCTTTCTACAGAGGCAAGCTGCTCAAATTGATCGATCTCCTCCTGCAGAATGTCGCGCCATTCCTGCGAGAGAACTTCTGGCGTTTCACTATAAAAGTCAACGTCCGTTTGGGTGACGGTGATAATGGTAAGTGGACGCGATCGATCCGAACTTCTGATTTGAATGACGGGTCGATTATTGAGGGTTGAAATGATGACCTGGGCGGATCGAGGCGGGGACCAATCGGCATCCCACAGTCTTAACTGATTGGCGATGCGTTCGAAGACATTCTTGCCAAATCGCTCAAGCTCTATGCGCAGCAACGCTTCTACATTTCTGGCTCTAATTTCGACGGGTAAATTCTCGGCATCGGGATTGCTGCGGTCAATCACTGTTGGAGCGGCAATTTGAAACAGTTCTTCGCCATCCAGAGGCGATCGCACCAGGGTTGTTTCAATACTGCCGTACCGACTGACTCCATCAGGGGGAAGTGTGCCCGTCACGGTGTTACCAAAGGCAGAAAAGTCTTGTCCTAGCGCCGTAGCGCTCTGTATCAAGACAAGGACACAAGTTAAAACGCTCAGGCTCAGGCAGCGGCGTAGGGAACGTAAACGGAACCAGGTGTTAGAACTCAAGGGCATTCTGTTTCAGGAATTCGGTTTTCAGGGTGTTCGTAAGCCCACATGCGGACTTCTGAACGCCAGCAGCGCTCGGCCAGCCAGCGCGGATCTTCCTCTTGGGGATGGCGATCGCAAAAGGCATGATAATGCATCACAAAGGTTTGGTAGTTGGTGGCCCAGCAGTCTTCTAGAAAGGCGTTGTGCCAACAGCGCTCAAGGTGGTGTCGTTGATAGCAGTGCCAATATTCCATGGGGTTGAGTATGGACGGGCGATCGCTGTCCCATAGAGGTTGATTCAGGTATTGCCAGAATGGAAAACGCATTGTTATTTCTTTTTTATTTGCAGTAATTCGATGTGCTTGGGGTTTGCAAAGTGATTAAGTCATACAGTTGTTTGAATTCGGTTTTTGAGAATTCACGTCTGTGTATCTCCTGACTGTCGCAGCACAATATTGCCGGGAACCAATTCAGTGGTGTGGATATTTTTTAAAGGATTTGTAGACGCTTCTAATGGCCTCACACCAATGCGTAGACGTTTTTAATTGCCTCACACGAGGAAATTTTCCAGCGAGAGCTGCTTGGGTTCTTCAGCGGAGGAATTGGGTGGCAAACTATCCGACTTTTTGCGCTGACCACACAGCAGAATGTACGCGGCAGGGACAAAGTACAGCGCCAACATGGAAGAGCCACCGATGCCGCCTGCGATCGCGATCGCCAAGGGACGCCAGAAAGGATCGCCATCCGCCAGCAGGGGAATGAAGCCCGTGATGGTCGTAACGGTGGTGGTCACGACGTGGCGCGTACATTTGATCAGTACGTGCTGCACCGCTTTGGGGTCGCCTGTGCTTGCTTCTGGATCTTCGTTAAAGGCACTCAACACTACAATCGAGTCGTTGATGGCGATGCCCACGAGGCCCATCGTGCCGACAATCGCCATAAAGCCCAGCAGCGAACCAAAGATTTTCAGCGCAAATAAGGCCATACCAATGGAAGCCACAGCGACGGCTGCGATAATGCCCGCCTGCCGAAAGGAGCCCAAAGACAGCACCAGCGCCGTCAGCATGATCAGACCCAGAATCGGCACGTATAGCAGCAGGTTGCCTACAGCAGTCTGGCGCTCGGCAAATTCACCGCCAAACTCATAGCGATAGCCGGGGGGCAGCTCAAAGTTTTCGGCCTCTAGCTTTGCTTGCAGGGCCGTGAGTACCGTGTCGGGCAGTACGCCAGTGGTGATAAACGCCTGCACTGTATTCACTCGCTGTTCTTCGCGGCGAGCAATGCTGGCAAGCTGGGGCACGAGGTCAAATTCGCCGAGCGCAGACGTCGGTCGAAAGGCCCGGTCTTGTGCCTGATCGGGTCGCAAATCTAGCGAGGCAAGGGCTTGGAGGCTGGCGCGGTCAGAATTTGTCAGCCGCACCCGTACGGGCAAGTTCTCGGTAGATTCCAAAATCGCACCGCCCGTGACGCCTTCGGAATAGGCTTGGAGCTGCTGGGCGATCGCGGTGTTATTCAACCCAGCCTGCTGCACCTGCTCGTTATCTACCGTCAGGCCCAGCTTGGGACGGCCCTCGGTGAGGTCATCCCGCACCTGAATCACGTCGGGAATCGTGGTCAACATTTCCCGCACTTCTATCCCTAAACGGCGGAGTTCATTCAGGTCGGGACCGTAGATACGCATTTCTACGGGCGCATCAAACGGGGGTCCCTGCTGGAATTTCTGCACAATCACGCGGGCGGAGGGCAACAGCGCGCCCAGTTCGCCCTGCAGTGCTTGCACCAGCTCGCCGACCCCCTCATCCGACTTGAGCTGCACCATCGCCTGGGCGTAGTAAGACTGACTTTCGCGTCCGCCTGTGAGGTTGTAGTAGAACTTAGGGATGCTCTCGCCCAAAGACCAATGGACATCGGCCACATTTTCATGGGCCAGGATTGCCTCCCGCGCCTGCATCACCTGGGTCTCAGTCTGCGCGATTGAAGTCTGCGAGGAAAACTCCAACTCAACATGGAACTGGTCCCGATCCAACAGCGGGAAGAACTGGTTAGCCAATGTTTGAGACAGGATAAAACCCAGTAGCGGAATGCTGAGAGAAAGGGCGATCGCGAGTCGAGGTCGCGCCACCACCCGACCAATCGACCAGCGATAGGGTTTCCCGAGTCGCGGTAAGGTGAGGCCGTCATTCCACCAGACACCGGGTTTCATCAGTGTCATCACGAGGCCATCGCGAATGCCTGTAGGAGGCGCAGAATTCCGCGCCTCTACGGACTGCTGACGGGCAACAACCTGCTCATATTTATGACGGCTGTTGCCCAACATGCGCCCCGCTAGGGCAGCAATCACCGTTAACGAAATGAACAGCGAAGAAATCAGCGACAAAATCACACTCAGCGCGATCGAGCCGACAAATTCGCCCGCGCCTCCGGGTAATAAATAGATCGGCAAAAACGTCATCACGGTAGTCAGCGTTGAGGCAAACAGCGGCACCTGCAGGTACTTCACCGTCTTGGTGACAGCGTGCAGCGGCGCTTCACCGTGCTGCATTTCCATCTGCACCTCATCCACCACGACGATCGCGTTATCAATCAGCAGACCCAAGGCAATGATCAAGCCCGTCACCGACATCTGGTGAATCGGCACGCCAAAGACGCTCATCCAGCCAAACACGGCAAAGATGCTCAGCGGCAGGGCAGCGCCGACAGCGATCGCCGATTTCCAGCCCATTGAAACGAGGGTCACACCGACCACCAACACCACCCCGATAAACAGGTTCAACAGCAGGGTGCTGATGCGGTCGGCCACATAGCCACTTTGGTCAAAAATGATGTCGAGGCTGACCCCCTCGGGAACGCGATCGCGAAAGGCATCAATTTCCTCGTGCATCGTCGCAGCCCATTGGTCAATGCGCAGACCTGATTTCATCATGACGCCGACCACGACCGCTGGCTGGCCACTGACAATGGCCTGATCCGTCAGCGGATACCGCACACCGCGATCGACGCTAGCAATGTCGGTCAGCCGGGTGAACTGCCCGTCTCCCGTCTGAACCGGAATCTGGCGAATCTGCTCCAGGGTCTCCAGCTCACTCTCCACCTCCATGGCAATGGTTTGATCCGGGCTGCGGAGCTGTCCGGCACTGACCTTGGCATCACTGAGGCTGACCTGATTGGCCAACTGCTGCGGCGTCAACCCCACACCAACCAGCTCGGCAGCGTCGATTTCCACCAAAATCTCTTCATCCGGACTGCCGAAAAACTCGACTTCTTCCGTGCCTTCCACGCCTCGCATGATCACCGCCAGCTCCTCAGCGTAGCGGCGCAGCACGGCGTAGTTGGGCTCATTCGGCAGGTTCCACGTCAGCGACGTGAGAAGGGTGTACGCCTTCATGTTGGTTTCTTCCAACTCCGGCTCAGCCGCCCCTGCCGGAAACTGCGATGCCGCGTCGTCCATCTCGTCACGCACTTTTGACCAAATGGGTTGAGCGTTTTCCACCGCATCCACCAGCTCAACTGACACGCTGGAGAAACCGACTCGCGAGGTCGAAGAAATCACGTCAACTTCCTCGATTTCAGCGATTTCTTCTTCCAGTACCGTTGTAACCAGCGCCTCAACCCGCTCAGCACTCGCTCCCGGCAAGGCCGTGGTGACAATCGCGGTACGGGCGACCAGTTCGGGGTCTTCCTGACGAGGCAAGCCTTGGTAGGTAGAGAGCCCCCAACCGAGAATAAGGAGAATGGTGAGGATGAGGAGACGGATGTTGGTGAAGAATGGGCGAACCATAGGAACGAATGGGTGGATGGGTGGATGAGGTTTGAGTGGGGAATGGGGAATGGGGAATGGGGAATGGGGAATGGGGAATACGTAATAGCTAATGCGGAATGGAGAATTCAGAATACGGCATTAGGAATAGTGAAAAGTAAAAACAGCAAGCGAAAAGAACGCAGAAGCCAGAAAGCAAAACAA
>JBHJHM010000065.1:0-49158 GCA_050330865.1 Leptolyngbyaceae cyanobacterium | reverse complement strand
CTTGCTCAATGCCTCACTGTTCCGTTCGATTACTATCAATTTGCTCCGACTGAATGGGTTCAAGTCGCTCACTGCCGCTCTACGAGAGCTGGCCAATCAGGTTGAGACGATTTTTCGCCTCCTACAATGAATCAACCCTGCAAATCCAGTAGATCGCGGCGAACTTGTTCCATCAGCCCTAGGTGTTCACTGTAGGTTTTACCATCAATTCGTTCCTGAACCAAAGACATGAGCGAATCGTAGTTCGCAGTCAGCCCTACTTTCTGGCGAAGTTGCTCAGCTTGAAGCTTGAGTTGATTAATCGTTTGAATCTTTTGGGTAATCCCCTCAGCAGCTAAACGATCTTCTCGCTCGATTTCCTGTCGTTTTTGAATGCGCTCAAGCTGATGCTGAACGCTAGTCTGATAGTCTCTTACTAATCGGCTGATACGACCAAAAATTTGGAACAGAGTGGGCAGTAAAATTACCAGACTTCCTAAAAACTTCCAAAATCGATTAGCCCAATCAGGACTTTCCTGTGTAAGGAGTCCGGGCAAGTCTTGGATAGCTAAGCCAAGGAGAACAGCACTAGATACGAAGAGAACGCAGAATACCAGATTTTCTGCAATCCATCTCCGTAAGCTAAAAGGTGTGATTCTTTCTACACCTGTGAGCTTCTTGACCTCTCCAAGAAAGGCATCAAGGTCTTTTTGAACAGTAGACGACTCTTCTATCTCAAGTGTTTCTTCATTTCTTGTTTGCTCTTCAGCGTCCTTGTCCTTGGAATTAGTATTTGTATTATCTGTTACTTTTTTCGAGTTGAGTTGAAAAATTTGCAAAGCAAAATTAGCTTGCCAAGACTTCTCGGGAAGTTTGCCACTTCGTTCCCTAACCTGTAGAAGCTCTAAAAAGAGAAGAGCCAAGCGAGCCTCAAAAGCTCGCCAGCGGGCAACTTTTGCTTGGCGGCTTTTCTTATATTGAAACTCCTGCTCAATCTGCTGTTGCTTAGCCTCTAAGTCAGCTTGTTCCTGTTTTATTTGAATTTCGGTTGCTTGGAGTTGGTCACGTTCTTCCTTGCGTAACTTTCCTAAAGCTGACCAGAGAATATTTTCAGTTCTTTCTGGTTGACTGTGTAAGTGTTTGAGTTTTTCCCAAGCTTCTTCATCGAGCGCCTCTTTGAGAAGGAGCTGCTGCTCTTCCTGTCGCATTTCATAGAGGGCCTGCCAATAATCTCCACCTTCCAGCAATCCATGTTTGTGGTTAGCTTTATTTAGTGCTGTTTTAAGATTCTGCTCCAGGGTAAGTTGGCGATTCAGTTCATAGAAAATTTCCTGCATGAGGCTAGCCCAGAGATTAGTGCGGGCGTAAGTCCAAGCATTGAACTGAATCTGATAGATGTGTCCGACATAGGGAGAAAGCTTCTTCTTATAGTCATCTGCTGATTCATTACCCCAGGCTTGTTGAACACTTAACTGTCCACCACGAATTTTATTAATTTGCTGACGAATAAGATGCATGGCAAAAGATTTTCCACTGCCCCAGCTGCCAAGAATTCCTACTGCCAAAGGAGGTTCTAATTTTCTCAACATTAACACGGTTGCCAAAGCCGTCAGTTCATCTTTAATTTGTAGACAATCCTCGCCTTCGGGAAGATCATTACAAATACTAGCAGGGACAAAAGTGGTAATTGATATTTTTTCATGATCAGTTTCTGCCAATTCAACAGTTTTCAAGAATTCGTTTAATTTGTTTGACAAATCCTTACCATCAGTTCCTGACAGAAGGGATAAAATTTCATTGTCTGGCAATCCATTATCAATAGACTTAACTAGAAGAGTGGAATATCCATCCAGAATACGTTCAATTTCCTCTTTTTGAACGAGATAATGCATTTCATATTTTTGCAACTCTGTATATAAATTCTGCAATTCATCTTGTTTTGCTTTCAGTTCTTGCAGTTTCTGTCTACGATACCATGGAACAAAAGGTACTTGTTTTTGCTGCAGCTGCAGCTGATAAATTTCTTCCTGGGTCTCTTCTTGTCTGTCTTGATTCTCGTTTAGTATTGACAGAATTTCTCTCTGCTTTTGCTCTAAACGCTCTCTTAGCTCTTTTGCCTGTAACAAAGGATTAAACGGTTTCTTTTTTGCTTGTTGATTCTCTTGTTCCACCGATACAAACCTCTCGTAGTTAATAATTCATACAAAGTTGCTTTGTAAGCTCATCGTAGCTATTGAACAATATTGATGTGAAGCAGTATGAACTAATAAGTTGTAATAGCCTCAGAGACAAATTCACTTTTGAGTATCTGTGTTGCTTCATTCAATAATCAAGATAAGTTTGCCATGTTACTGAGAAAGTCTCGGAAATTTTCGAGTCGGTGTTCCTTTCTCTGTAAACGCCCAAACATCTTGCTTCCGCTGAGGGCCATAGCTGATGTGAATAGACCGCTCTACGCTATAGAAGTATAGTGAATCAAATGGTAGCCCCCGCCTTAAAATCCATTCCACCAACTCATCACTCGGCAAATCCACAATTCTGAAATCACACGCTGCCCCTAAGCGCGGGCAATAATACCGTCCATTCCGATTCACCTCATGAGCCATATGCTGATCCAGATTCGGGCTCACTCTGCCATTCTTCACTCCCGTCACCGGATCCTTCTTCGCCAACAATTGCTTCAAATCCGCTGAGCAAAACCCGTAGGTCAGCTGAAAGCGTTCTCGCCCAAATTCATCAATCACTGGGTCGATGATATACTCACACAACGCTTCCAACGCCGGAATCGTCTCATTCCGATTTTTTGGAAACGGATCAATCTGGTCAGCGTACTTGCGGTAAGTCTGTGTACAAGTACAGAACTCCTCCAATGTTAGGTATCGTCCCAAGCGCTTTACCTGCAATGACTTTCACCTTCTGATTAGGTAGGTTAACTTTACCAAAATCACAGAAACCTGGAATAGCATGTCCTTCATTTTCAACCAATCTATCTTCTTGGGAAGCATCCAATGTCATATTTGGTCCACATGCACTTGAGCAAATTTCCAGCACCATTTCTGGATGGCCCCGTAGGTCACGTCGATGCCAGATATAGCATTATTGCTCACACCAAATCTCAGATCGTTTCACTCCATAGTCGCATTTACACTACCCCCTTACACTACAAATGCGCTCAACTATTTCCTAACATTTGTGTTGATCAGGGAACTGCTGGTTAGGCCAATACTCTGATATTCGGCCTCAACCCTCCCAAATCGTATCCTCCTCGCTAGAATTGCGATCGCCCAGTAATACGATGATCACGCTCTCTAAGCACTGATGACTACCCACTATTTCATCGAAACCGATTTCGACTCGGCTCAACTCGCTCGGCAAGCACGGGATGAATTGGTTCAGCAACTTATCGCTCAGGGGCTCAACTGCCGCGCCCTCACTCTCCTACGTGCCACTGATGGCGTTCGTATTTTTGCGATCGAAGCCAGCCAACCCGAACTTCCACTCGAAGACACGCCAACTAAGCCCAGACGCAGAACCATTAGGTCTCGCGATCGCTCAACACCTCAAGTTGCTATTCGCTGAACCTCATGCCTCCAAACATCCCTGATCCCCAGTTGAAACAGTGGTGGCAATCCTCGAAAGTCACACTCGCTAGTGCTCCATCGCTTTCCGTGTCACCCGCTTTTATTTACGCCATTTAGTGACACAGACATCTTACTCAAAGCTTGGCGCGACCAGATGCCACACCTACTGACTAACCCATCAATTCCGTGACTAGCGTATCAAACACCTGATTCAGGAAGGTCTGTGCCCTCTTCTTCAATCAACCGTACCGCGTTTTCCAATTCTGATTCCAACCTTTCAGCACTAGGTAAAACTTCTGGTAGCCTATGCTCTGCAATAGCGATCGGGTTACGGAGATTATTTAAGGCATATTCCGCGATCGCCTTCTTCTTTGTTTGACACAGAATAATCCCAATCGTGGGCTGGTCGTATTCCTTCCGATTTTGACCATCTACAGCTGAGATATAAAAATTCATTCTGCCGGATTGCTCTGGTCTAAAATCACCCATTTCTAATTCAATCACCACAAAGCAGCGTAATTCTAAGTGATAAAACAACAGATCAACATAGAAATCCTCATCTCCTACTGTCAAATGATAATTATGGCCGACAAAAGAGAATCCCACCCCAAGCTCTAGCAAGAAGTCGCGCATATGCCTCACTAACGCACGCTTCAAGTCCTGCTCTTTGACACCCTTTTCAAGCGTTAAAAAGTCTAAGTTATAGGGATCTTTGACAATTTGTTTGGCCAGGTCTGACTGAGGTTGTGGTAAGGTTCGCTCAAAGTTCGTAACCACGCCCCCCTCACGCTGGTAGAGACCGCTTTTAATCTGGTTCACTAAAACATTGCGACTCCAGCCGTTCTCAATGGTCTCGCGAGCATACCAAAGTCTCGCCTCAGGGTCTTTCAGCTTCTCCAACAGAGCAATATTGTGATACCAGGTAATTTGGCCAAGCGGTGCTTGGCCAATTTGCTTGGCAGGCCAAGCTTCAGCAAAAGCCCGCATGTACTTTAGGTTTGAGCGTGAGAAGCCCTTCATGTCAGGAAACTCCCGCTTCAGGTCCTGAGCCAAGCGATCAAGTACCTTGCTTCCCCAGCCTTGCGCTTGCTGCCGTTCCAGAATCACCCGACCGAGATGCCAATAAAGCCTCAGCAGCTCCTGATTAACGGCCAGCGCAGCCTTCACCTGAGCTGACCGGATCCGGGTCTTCAGGTCATCCAACAGCGCAACATAGTTTTCATCATCTGGAGGCAGAGCGGAAAGCTTACTGGGCATGAATCAATCAACTACGACTGGGTTTTAACATATGCATCAAGTCTCTCAAGAGTTCTATATATCTCTTGCAAAAGACCCTGAACAGTCTCATCTTGAGCATTCTTGATGACCTTAGAACGGCCAATTCTCTTGAGTTTTTCGCCAATCGTTTTAGTCGTCAAAACGGTTTTATCTGCAAAACCATTCTGGATTTCCTCTGATTCTTGTCCAGGGTTCAATTCTCTTATCTTTTGGTCAATTAGAGCTTTCAAATCTCGCTTACTCAGATCGACACCTTCTTCCAACAACTGCTGGTGCAATTCTTCTGGAACACGCGCAATCATCTTTGCATTAGTCGGACTTAGCTTCCCTTCTTCTAATGCTTGCCTAATATTTGCAGGTAAATCGAGTAATGGCAGTCGAGCCACCAATGCGCCTAATTTAATCCCAAGAGAATTCAAGACCTTTTCTACAACAACTGTAGTTTCAGGCTCAAGTTTTCTAGCCGTGTTACCAATCTCTGCATTGTTCATTGCATGGATCACAGACCGGATGCTGCTCTCATCCATGTTCAGGCGCAATCGAAGTAAATTAATCACAGAAATTGTTTCTTCTAAGAGAGAAGCCTTTTCTTTCAAGCAATGACTGGTGAGGCTGTACTCTAGAGCTTCGCTATCATCAACCTCATGAACAAATGCTCGTATAGTAGGGAGTTTCAGCGCAATATGGCTGCGCCATCGTCTTTCGCCATCCAGAATTTCATAGCCGCCATCAGGCATCAGTCTGACATGAATAGGTTCCTGAAGTCCCTTCTCACCAATTGATGCCTTTAGCTCTTCTATCTTTTCGGGATCAAAATAAGTTCTGGGCTGACGAACCAAAACCATTTTCCCCGATTCATTCACTTCGATTCTCAGAGGATATATCTCGTCAACGCGAATTTCTCTCACGCCATCGGCGTTTGTATCCTCAGCCAGTTTCTGTTTAAGTGCCTCAATTTCCTCATCTTTCTGGGCAGAGATTGCTCCCTGAGACATGAATGCCATTGACCGTTTAACTCCTTTAGGCATATTTAACCCCCCGTCCTAAGAACTACCTGAGCAATTTCAAAAAATACCTTGTTGATTTCTTCGCCACTACGCCAAATTCCAAGTGGCAAACCATTTGCACTTGCATTTGCTAAATGTCGCGATGCTTTAATAGCTGGGAACAGATGTACCCCCATTTTTTTGAGTGTGATGGGAAGTGAGTACTCTGGGTCATCTCCCATAATTTCTCGATGCATTGCTGTTTGTCGGTCATATCCATTCGGAACAACCCCGATAACTTCTGGGATTGGCTTGAGACGCAATCTTTTACGCCACTCAAATATCCAGTTCAACAGCTTAAAACCTGCATCGACATCCTTATATTCCGGCTGCATTATAGTCAAGATATGAGTACACGCACATAGAGCGACCTCATGATAACGCTCTATAGTGCCTGGACAGTCCAAGATAACAACATCATGGGCCAGAGGATGATCTTCCAACGCATCAGCTAACAGATAAGCTCCTCGCGTCTCTTGATCGATTCTTTTAGCCGTCTCAAAGAGATGTAATCCACCCAAACATGCATCAATCCCTTCAATTCGCTCTCTCCAAACTGGAAAGAGAGGCCACTTCCCATCGAATTCAATATCTAAGACTTTATCGAGGGTTTGTTTCCTATCCAAGGGATCTTCTAGTCCGGTAAAAAGGGCTAGACTGCCATTTGGGTCACAACCCATCAGGCAAACCCGCTTCCCCACCCTAGCCAATTGATAAGCCAGGTTCGCAGCCAGGGTTGTTTTTCCCGTCCCTCCAGCATTACTCATGATGGCAATCCGTTTCTGACTCATCACGCCTCTCTAAAAATCCGGATCTTTAGACTTATTTTGTACTACTTCTGAAAGAACAGAACATTGATTTCCCACCTAAAGATCCGGATCTTTAGTTTTCAAGAGATCCCCAGAAAAGAACTTATCGCATGTAGGATGCTGCATAGCCCTCCGGGTATGCTCCGCTAAGCGCAGTGCAACGTGCCACAGCCCTTTTTCCTAGAAGCCGACCACTCCAAGTTTAAAGATTCGGATCTTTAGTTTTCACCACTTCAAGGCTAAAGAGTTCATTCTTCCCATCGGCAATCATCAAGACAATCACTTCCATTTTCGCCTGAATTGACTCTCGGCAGGCAGTTTGATCACCCCTGTGATCTTGAATAGCTTTGGTTTTGATCTGGCTAGCGCCCAGTCGTTACGACGTTTTATTTCAGGAACCGTAACGATGACAACAGCGATCGCCCCACTCTCTAAAGGTCAAATCCAGCAAATTAACACTGCCATTGACCACTACAACACACTCGTTCACTTCGTCCGACGTTCTTTGCGCGTCAATTTGGACTACGGCAAGGTTCAGGGATGTGGTGATAAACCCATCTTGTTTAAGCCGGGTGCCGAGAAAATTGCAACCTTATTCGGACTGCGCGAATCTCTAGAGCGGCTAGAGGCCATCAAAGACTGGACAGGCAAAGACTTTGGTGAGCCCTTCTTCAGCTATGAATACAAATGCACTCTGCGGGATCGCAGTGGCGCGGTTATCGCTGAATGTATTGGCTCCTGCAATAGCTGGGAGGAAAAGTATCGTTACCGCACCGCTCAGCGTACCTGCCCCCAGTGCGGAGCCGCCGCCATTAAACGCAGCAACTACCCTGACAAGCAGACTGGCGACAAGGGCTGGTATTGCCACAGCAAGTCCGGTGGGTGTAATGCTAAGTTTCACAGTACGGATGAGCGGATCACGACTCAAGAACAAGGCAAAGTCCTTAACGAGCGAGTGTATGACCAGGTCAACACTATCGATAAAATGGCGCAAAAGCGAGCCTACGTGGGTGCCGTGATTCTAGCCGCCAATGCCTCCAACTTCTTTGCCGTAGAACACAGTGAAATCAACACGATTGATGCTGATTGGGAACCTCAAGAGGATATCGATACGGCAGCGAGCCTGGAACGCATTCCGGTTCAAGTTATTGATGACATCAACGGTGTAGACCCAGGTGAGATCAACCGCGATCGCATTCGCTTTATCATTCAACAGACGGGACACACACTGGCCGAAGTCAAACAAATAGCCGGAAAGACTGCAGACAAGCTCGACGAGATGGAAATGCAGCAGTTGATTGATCAACTGCTCTCTGACTTCGGGCAAACTCGTCACCACATGACACCTAAAATCGCTCATGAGTTGCTCAGAGAGATTCGGAGCGAACAGCCTCATATCACTGACAACAATCTGCTCAATCGGTTCACTCAGCGCTGTAGCGAAGCACTTTGTGAGCAAGTTCCTAGCCGTCCCCAGGCAACCTATGTCGAAGGTGGCATTAGCATCGACTGATGCGGCATCCGTAAACCTGGGCTTCCTGAGTCAGGAAGCCCAGGTTTATTTTTCGGTGTCACCTCTATGCACCAAATTCGCTAGCGGTTTGCGGCTTGCGCCTGGCTGGATTGCCCTCATGAGGAATCCGGTCATGGCACCCTTTGAAGCTGCATGTATTGAGCAGGAACGCATTGAACAGACCGAAGCGGCCTACTGCGAGTGGGCAACTTGGGGCGCTGAAGATGCGACTTCTGGAGAACAGCCCTGCTTTACTAACGATGCGTACTTATCCGGTTACGTTCAGGCAATCAAAGCCCTCCCTCTCCATCCAGACGGTACGATCGCACAGAACATCTGTTCTGCCGCTTCTGATTTCAATTTCGACGACGAATTTTGACCACCAGCCACCAATGGCTAACGCCTGGAGATAACGCACATTCTCACCAGAGGAATCCCGTATGTTTAACTCAACACAGCAAATCGGACATCTCGGCGCAGACCCTGAAGCCAAATACTTCGAGTCTGGCTCCCAAGTTTCTCGATTCACACTCTAAGTCAACGAGCGGTACACCAAAGACGGTCAAACCCAGGAACGCACTCACCGTTTTCCGGTTGAGGTTTGGGGTAAGACCGCCGAGTTTATTAACAACTACCTGCGTAAAGGTAGTTGGGTTGCCGTCCAGGGTTCGCTAGCTGAAAACACCTGGACCGATGGGGAGGGTCAACATCACAGCCGCGTGATTATCAAAGCCAGCCGCATCGAAAACCTGACACCGAAGAAGGACATCGAGGCTCCCGAGTACGACGAGGCGTTCTAGTCAGTTCCCCTTACTCTCGACTCTACGGTTGAGGGTAAGGGAACTCTTTGAGTTATCGACATCAACGATGAGCTTCCGCTCTGGGGAAATGGCCCTTCGCAGGAAGCACGATGAATACTCGCTATGGTTACGCCAGGTTCACGGTAATTGTTTACACCACCCATCAAAAGAATCTGCCAACACGTCCGACGCTGAACTACTTCGAGTGGAATGCACCTGAACCAAAAGCAGCTCACGGCATCATCGATGAAGACCTGAGCACTGGCTACCACCGGCATCAGGTCATTGCTTATGCTTGTAAACTTCAGCCTCGCGTGACTGATCACAATCGGGACTTAGCAATATCGGTTTGACTGTTACACCAGCGCACTGCTTGATTGCAGTACGTTGCTTTTTCCGATAGAACAGCGAGAACTGAGCGTAGCGTTACCGTTCTTTGCAAAGAGCTTCCGATTCGATCAGGGAAAGGCAACATGAACTTAACCCCTCATCAAGACTGTACCTCCATGGCAACACCCCAAGAACCCACCGAACGTGAGGTCTACCTAGCTCAGCTCAACTGCAGCAACGAGGACACCGAAGCACACCTGTCGGGAGGGGCTGATATTGATGACTTGATTGCCTCAGGAGCCCTCTCAACGGATACCCAAGGATGGGGCTGGCAACTTGCAGACGACACTCACGAGGGACCGACTCACCCGGAACCTCTGACAGAAGCAGACGTGTTGGCTCGACACGATGCCCACCACGCTTGGCTGGTGGCGAACGGTCATTGCTCACCCACCTGGCGGAGCGAGAAAGGTTATGGTCAGCTTTCAGATCGGCCACATTGATGTCAAGACCGGTTCGGACCTCTACGAATCGGTTGGCGGTGTAACACAGCGCCAGTTCAAGCCAGTTGAGCATTCTTATCTAGAACACTGGCTCCACACTCATCAGCTCAACGCCCAGTTCTTTATCGGCAAGTTCTACGAGCAGGTGAATGATGCTGACCGGCAGCGATTGGAAGCAGACGGCAAAGTTCTCGTCTTCACCAATGGGAAGAGCGGCTACTTTACCGACCCCGAGACAGCCCATCTGATCACCCAAGGGGATGCTGATCGCGGGATTGCCCCCCTCTACGCCGATGACCCAAACTCGCCTCATAACTGTGTTGCCTACGGCAGCTTACTGGCGTCCGATGGTCTGTCCTCAACGACGGTGGCAGCCGCTCGGATTTTGGTCATTGATGACGAACAGCGATCGCATGGTGATGAGCCCCTACTAGATCAACAAGGGCAACCCATCCCCCAAGCGCAGCTTGAAGCACTCTACGACAAGATGGGCGACGGCACGATGCTGGTGTCTCAAACAACCATGCGAGCCCTCATCACACCGGAGGAGCGAGAAGCGTTGACAACTCAAGCTTTCAAGCACGCTGATATCAGTCCAGACCTCACCGCGATCGCTCACGAACTCACACAGATGAACTCAGCTCTGGCCAGGGTGGAGCAACAGGTTGATGCCCTGGCGAAGCGAACGGTCACCCAATTCCGAGCCGCAACCCCTGATCTGCCTGGCATGATCAAGGGCACGATGGCCACAAGCCGGTGGTGCGAACGACTGGGGGTTGATGCCATCATTTCCCGCAACGACATCAAGGGCGATGATGGCCGGTTGTCGGCTCCCGGCATCCAAACCGTCTCGCAGTTTTGGGTGAATCGTAAAGCCGATGGGCAATATGGTCTGCAAGCGGTAGGGCCGCAGATAAAGGGTTGCATTCCAGAGGCTACACTGCAGGAATTCAATCCACGGATAATCGCACAGGCCGAGGAACTCGCTGTGGTTGCTAGCGACCCTATCGAGTTAAAACAACACTACCTCCAGCAAAAAGAGCGTCAGCGTGAGCACCCTCATTGGGAAGACAACGATCTGGACACCCCGCAAACACAGCGAACAGAGTGGCTGTATGACATTCTCAAAGCCGACCGGTTCAACCAGTTTGTTGGCTTCAGCAAGGTCAACAAGGGATTAGCCCGTCATCTCAAAGGGCAATGGCAGGACACGGCACTCAGGGGCATCCATGTGCCTTCGGCGATGGCCCAACATCACTCCCAGTTGAAGCCTTGGGAAGTCTGCAACCAAGACCTGCCTCACGGAGCGATTGTCGCCTACTATCGCTCGCCTTTTCCGAATGTGGGAGCTGCCGCGATCGCGCTCAATAACACGGACATTATCCAACAAAAAGACCGGGAAGCCTTCGCCAAACAGGGTGTCGCGTATCTGTCGCCTTGGACCGCCAAGCAGATTGCCATTACTGACTTCGACCGGGATGCCAATGGCTATTTTGTGGGCTATCAAGCCACGACTCCCGACTTACCTCAGCAGCTCCGGCAGCAGCTGGCTCACACGGAGACCCTATCCCCCGCTCAACAATACGAGGCGGGACGAGCTGCAATGGGGCAACTCATACAGCAGTTGGAGCAGGGACAACCAAGTCCAATTGCTCCAGCTGAGTATCCCCTCGCTGTAAAAGCATTCGTCGAACGCAACGCGCCTGAGCGAAAACCTCCCGATATTTTTAAACAGAAGAAGGTTAAGCACCTCTGGAAGGCAAGCGAATCCCATGCAGCTGCCACCTGGAGAGCATGGGCCATCACCGCCGATAACCCTACCGGGAAAGTTGCGAATGCTGGGATGACGCTGCAATCCCTGGCGCTGGAGATGACGTATACCCCATCGCAGCAACAGGAGGCACTTCTCCGCCAGGTGTCGGGGCATTTTGCCAAACAACTGAGGCAGGCGGAGGCTGGGAAACTGACAATTCCAGATGACGACTGGCTGCAATCGCAGGGGTTCCCCTGCTATCACTTTCGGGAACGAATGGCGCACGTTGCCCGAGCCAGCCGGGATGTCGCGGCGATCCGCGATCCACACAAGCGCCAACAATTCATCCACAGTAACCTGCACTATGCCTCCAGGCTCTTCGCAGACACGGTGAATGGCCCCAACGCTGTCAATCTCCAAACGGCTGTCGATACCGCGAAAAGTTCCCGAGGGATTGACGAGTCGATTCATACCTTTGTCAAGGCGCTTGCCTACAAACAACATGCGCTGCGTGAACATCAAAAAGACCCAAACAATTACTTGAAGGGGCAAACCCTGCCCACCAATACGCAGGAGCCCATCGGTTGGGGCGTCGAAGCCGTGAATGCGACTTACCAAGACACTCAACTGCCCGAACTCAGAAATGAAGCCTTCCGCGACCTGTTTCCGAAAATCGCCACCCCAGAACAGGCACAAGCAGCCTTGGGTATTGCCCGCCTCTACAACGAACGCATCGCCCACTACCAGGCTGCCAAAGCCAGACTTCGCGAGCATCGCCCCGAAGACCAACAACCCACGCTGGCGATCACCTCACCGGGTGGCCGCCAACTCATCCTTCAAAATTTACAAGACCCCGAAGGCACCCTGCCCATCTGGAGAGCCCACGGGCCGCAGCCGGATTGGGAAGTCGCCATCCAGCGCAACCCTCACCCCACATCAGAAGCAACTCAGTTGGCAGCGTCTTTGAGCTTTGTCGATGCCACGGGCGATCGCCGCACAGCAGCACTGGGTTATGTGGCCCACGCATCCGCAACTGAGCATGACCTGGCCCAGCGCCTCCGACAGCTTCCCGATCAAACGCTCACGATTCGGAGCCCCCACACTCAGATTCAAGCGCCCTACGCCCAGCAGAATGATGCGGATGAAATGTTCCTCAGGGCCACCACTGCTGCTGAAGCCGCGATCACTCAAATCCCTAAAGCGGAGCGACCGGCATATCTCTCGGCACTCTGGCGACACAGTGAGGGGATGGGGTTTGCCCTGAAGTATTTCTCCTCTGAGATTTGCGATCACCTCCAGCATGTCCCCGACATTACCCTGACGGGGATGCAGCAGAGTATTAACGAGGTGGGAGAAATTGCTCCTGGTGAATACACGGTTCGGTTCAGTGAGTACAGCTACGAGAAACAGGGGGCAATTAAAACGACGGCGTCTGTTGCGATCGTGGCGGCGGATGGCAGTGAAAAGCAGTTTGGGGCAATCTCGGCTCGGTGTACGCATCTACCGCCAGGTACGACCGTGAAGGCACACTTGGCGATTGATGCTTCCGGAAAGTCAGCGACCATGCGCGTTCTTGATCGGGTTGAAGCTTCTGCAGCCTCGGAGGCGACTTATGCCCCCTCGCGCCAGGAACTGCGGCAATGGTGTGCGGTGGCGATCGCCAATGATGATAAACCGCTCACGGCCAAAATCATTGCCAAGGGGCAACAACTCAATGTGCTCTATGCGGCTGAAACTGGCAAGGCTGACAGCAAACCGCCGTTGGGGTATCGGCATCCAGCGGTGGTGATTAGTGAGGGCGATCGGAGGGAGATGGAGGAGGCGATCGTAGCGGCTCAGGAAGCACTACAAGCGATAGCTAGTCCTCAGCAGTGTCTTCATCATGCTCAAACAGAAATTGGCTAAGGATATTCCTCGGTAAGGCAGAGCTATTGAGATCAGCAGAGTATATGCGCAAAAAGCTATAGTTTCGCTTGAAAGTCTCTCTGCCTAACGATTGAGGTCAGCGGCGCGAAACTAACCTTTTGAAAAGCCTAACCCTTTCGCCTATGCGTCCGCTGCACTGAATGGTAGACTTGACTAAATGCATTAGCTCAATACTACCCAACTGCGCAAAAATCAGCTGATCTGTTTCGGCTCAGTAGAAGGTCTTCAAAGAGTCAAACAAGCTAAATGATCAGCACATAAACTAGCAAAATAAGAAAAGGTATAAGAAGTAGAAGAGGTACATACTGCTCAATTTTTGTTAGTCTTAAGTAACTTATCTCTTTATTGTTTTTCAATATCTGCCATTCTCGGCTATAAGCAGGAAATGGTAATGATTCTTCCATTTCATGGATAACTTTAAATTTTAGTGAATTTAGTTCTTTGTAAGAGCGAATATTAATCATCCACACTAAAGATAAAGCAATACCTGATAGCGCTGCCATAAATATAATTATTCGCTGAAATCTCCCAGAAGTGCCAACTATCGATAATAAGGCTAAGAGTCCAGTCAATAAAGATGTATAAAACTTATTTGCCTCTATCCTTCTACTGCTGACCCTATCAGTCATTTCAGTATAAAGCTTATATTGCTCTAATAATAGCTCTGGAGTAAACGTTTTTTGCTCCTGTTTGTGAAGCTTATCTTGGTTCAAAATCTATTCCCCCATTTAATTGGAACTTTTGGAGATTGGAATTAAATCACTAGCCGAAAACAGCTGATTTTAGAATCTCTTCAAATTCTGAGAGGAAGGTTTTGAATTCTCTATAATTTCGACTGTAATTTAAACGTCTATAAGGCATTGCTGAAAATGCAACTTTCTCAGTAGCGAACGTATCTCGAATTAGCAAAGTTCGATTCATTTTGTCAAAGCCATGAGCTAACCCTAATTCATAATAAATATTTTCACTAGGTTCTGAAATATCGACAACTATAAAGCAGGCATTGGCAACACTATCCACAATCTCTTGAGGAATATTACCAAGATTCATACTTTCCATTAGCATTGTAGGCTTCAAATTATTAGCTTCAATGATCGGTTTCAATCCATCCATATATACTTCTTCCAAAAACGGTTCTTTAAATGGAAGACTCACAAAAACTGTTCTATCCATCGAAAGCTGAGGTTCTTGTAAATTCAACCTATGAATAGTTTCGGCCTCAACCATTTTTTCTTGTTCATCAATTTTTTGTTTTTCTAGTCTCAATACTTCTCCAGACAAATAGACCATCTGTTTTAGAGTTTTCTGATGGTAGTCAAATAAGTGAACTGGATCTATAAACTCATCAGAAAAAGTGGCAACTATGTGAAATATTTCATGTAATGTCAGTTCCAGTATCTCAAGATCGATATTATTATCCTGCCGAGCCAATTGCGCCATTAAATCGTTACTCTTATTAACGTAGAGCAAGCATTCTTTCTGCATTATTCCTAAGGGACTAGCATTAATTATTTTTTTAGGTTTACTAACCTGCTCTTGAAGAGATTCTTTTGGAGCACTAGAGTATTCATTAAAACCATCAGAATGGCTATCATTGATTGGGAAGTTATCCTTAGGTAATAAAACCAAAGGAACCTCACTATTTGGATGATGAGCTAGTCTAGTGTCGAGCTTAAGAGTTGGATGTGTTAGTTGATTATAGTAATTTATGATCTTCAACCAACCTTTATCAGGCTCTACTTCATCAAAAAGTAAACTTAAGTATTCATTAATATCACTTAAATGGATAATATCTTCAAAAATAAAATTAGATTTTCTATTATGTGAATTTTGATAATTAGTATATCTTTTTAGCAAAAGAAGATATAGCGTATGACTACAGTCTACAAGTTCCCACTGCCGTTTACGAACTAAGTTTGATATTTGTCTATTTCCAAGTGGTTTAGTGTAGTAAAAAATTCGATCTACTTGATCAGAACGATTACTCTTTGACCTTTCTAGATATTCAATAACTGAAGTTGAGGAAAACTGATTTGTTCTAAGTGGAAGCATTTCAGCTATCTTACAAAAAGTTTCATCATCTTTTAATGATAAACAACCTTCCAACAGAGTGCTACCGTGAATATGCAAGATTTTTTTGAGTCGCCACTCACTTTCTTGATCATCGCTTTTAGATAAGCCGATTAGATAATTAATAATTTCCGTATCAAGATAAGTTTGAATTGCATTGACTGTTTCATCCATGAAAATGGAGTTCCGGTCTAATGTGAGTTTAAAGTATTCACTTTGTAGTATTCCTCGCACACATTTGAGATGTTGAGGTATGATTTCGTTGTTATCAGACTGGATTAGCACCCCCTTAGAGTATAGATCTACTCTGCCCAAAGGGCGGTGAGCGGTAGAGTTATAAGAAGGGAAATACAGTATTCCTTGTACATTTTTATAGTTAATAACTATTGCATCTATCCAATTCTTTGCATCCTCGAATAATTCCATGTCTCTTAAAAAGCTCTGCCATCGACCTTTGGAGTCTGTATCTAGAATCTCAAAAGGTGCACTATTATCATTAAGACGCTCGGCTTGACCATCTTGTAGGTAATAAATTGGTATTGGAAGAGAGCGACTATATTTTTTAATTATATCACGTACATAAAGAGACCCGCTAAACTGACGATATTCTCTCAAGTTAAGAAACAATCGAACTGTAGTGCCAGATTCATTACCTTGAAAAGGTGCGAGCTCATACTCAGTATCGCCATCTGACTTCCAACGCCATCCTTGAAAGTCTCCTGTTTGCTCGGACACTGTTTCAACAATAACCTGTTCACAAATTGCAAATGTAGAAAGAAAGCCAAGACCAAACTCTCCTATAATTCGGCTAGCATAATCAGCTTTGCCTTCTCTTCGCAGTTTCTCACATTCTTGGCGCTTGTTTCGGGTTGCTACTGTTGATAAATGTATCTTCAGCTCAGTTTCAGTCATGCCACGACCATTGTCCCGGACTATAAGTTGATTAGGAGGTTCATGAAATATCTCTATACGATACTTTCTTGGTTGACTATCCTTATTCTTAGCTGCTGAAAAGTGACAAGCATCACTAGCATTTGAGATAAGTTCTCGCAACACAATATCGGGGTCTTCATATAGTCTGCTGCCGAGCAAATCAACAAGCTCTCTAATGTTAACTTCATATGTTTTTGTCTTTGTATTTTTCTCGATCATTTCGCAGTACTCCTTAATAGATAGATCAGAAACATTTATGTCTTATAGACTAAAAGGCAAAAGTAGATTCTGGAACTAGTTATTTAAATGGCAACAACTTTTGAAATATCACAAAAATTCTAGACCTCAAATTATCTCAAGAATTTAAAGTCCAGGCAAGAAAGTCAAAGATTGTAAATAAGAGAATAGGAAGCCAGATTAATTTATCAACATAAGTAAATAAATTATTAATGTACTTTTCTTTAAGTGTTCTACCTGATTTATTAGATGAGCCAGCTTCTGTTTGCCTTAAATCAAGATAACCAGAATAACGAATTAAAATCTGGTATAAAAGCCTACCTAAAGGAAAACCTATTAGCGCAGATAAGGTTAGGAAAAATGGAATTCGAAGCGGGGCTGAAACGCCTAAGAAATAGATCAAAAACACACTCGGTAAAATAATGGTTATGCACCAGCCTATAAGAATATATCTTTTAAGATTTTGTGCTAAGGTTCTACTATCCACACTCTTCGATTTAAAACTTAAACTTCCATTCTTTTGAAACTCTAAGTTTTGATATAGGAGTGGATCATATTGCCATTTTAAGAGCCTCATAGCTGCAAAAATAGCTATGAGGCTATATCCGGCAACTAAGGTAAATCCTTCATATATGGAATTCGCAGGCAGCTTCAAGTAATTTACTACTGCATCTATGAAGTAATTTATACTGCCAACCCATAACCATGCCAAAAAAAGAGGCATAATATTATCTAGAATATCAACTACATATGTGTGATGCAATATTTTTTGACTACCTTCTCTATGGTGCCATCCTCTGAATGATTGAACCTTAAATTGTTTGGCAGTAAGGAATGTAGCAAATGCAAACCAAGAAATAACAGCCAGTACGAGAAAAATATTTTCCAGCTCATTTGGATAAGGCCAAAATACTGTTAAACTTAGCACTCCACTAATGAAAGTTAATCCTTCTATAAAATTAAGCCCACTAGCAGAAAGAGCCCATATTGAAATTGCATAACTAATTGCATAACTAAAAATAGTTCCTATATGGCTCCATGGAGATTGTTGAACCAACGGTAAGCTGATTATGCCTATACTCAACATCAAAATTAGATATCCTAAGTTTGAAATCTTAGAAGATAAAAACTTATAAAGTACCATCATCAATAAACATATAGCTAATCCTAAAGAGATATTCAATCCATGCATAAAAATCATTCGATTGAATTCATTAGCAAAACTTAATATTAAGGGTCGAGTTTCAAAAGGTGTATATATGTATGGAGTGACTTGTGATTGAGTATTTAATATTTGAGGTAACCCTATAATAGTTAATCCTAAAATAGCCCAAATCAGAGCCATGTAAGACTCTCTTAAACGTTGAACACGAAATTCACTTCTATATGAACTCTCATTTTCAGGGCCCATCAAATCTTTCAGAGATGCTAACCAGTTAGGGAGTTTTTCCCATATAAAAGAATTTGAACTACGTGAGGAAACAGGCTTAAATTCTTGTGGAAAAGTTTGATCTCTTGGGATAGAAATTCCACCTAGCTGGCTTGGTGATTGTTCATTTCCTTTAGCAATGGTTGCTGGTAACAATATGCCTTTCCAGTAATAACACTGCTGAAGAACGTCTGCGTAATTAACATAAAGAAGATAATATATAGCCTGTTCTAAAAATTCACGTTCAAATGATTCTTGGCGATCAGTTAAAAATTTGGCTTTGTGAAACAATAGATTATGTTTAAAGGATGTTGTTCCCAAATGGCGCATCCAATCTAAGTACAATATAGCCCACTGGAAATCTAAGCATTTGAGAAGAATTTGTCGTTCTCTTTCGGAGCCAACTGGCCCAGCCACCAGTTTTCGCTCCTGGTACTCTGACCAAAGAGCACTTACTGATATTTCTTGTCTTGTCGTGCTCCCCATTAATGATTTAATAAACTCTGTACTGCTTTTTGTTAATACAGAGTTTATGATTTCTTCTATAAAAGAATCTAGATTTTCAGAAGCAAGTAAAAAGAGACGTCGCCTTTCATAACTTATGCGAATTGGGGTCAGTAATCGATTACATCTCAACTGATTGGATAATCGTATAAAGTTGTGATCGCTTATCTTTAATTGCTGTCCCTTCAAACTTCGGGAGAGCATAGAACTCTCAATAGGTTGATTCTTGGAAATAGAAGCGACAAGATTCTGTATGGCTCCTAAAGCAGGAACTGTTTTGAAGAGATCATCTTCAAAACTCAAGATGAAGTGAACATCGCCTCCCTCACCCTGACGCCCTGTGCGACCAACTAATTGCTCATCTAGTCTGCGAATTAGAAAGCGGCCTAAACCAATAACAGCAAGCCCTCCAGCTTTATTAGCCTGTCTATCTGTTACAATGTCAACACCACGACCTGCCATACGAGCTGCTACAGTTATAGCTCTTGCTTTGCCAGCTCGCTTTAAAATTTCGGCCTCTTCAAAGTCATTTTTAGCTGTAATTGTTTTGGTTGGTAGACCTGCCTGTATAAGTTGTAGTGAGATTTCTTCAGCATCTTGAATAGATTGGGTTCCAATCAAAACTGGTTGTCCAGCAGTATTGTAATTCCGAGTTAATTCAATTACTCGTCGAAATTGTTGTTTCTGATTTACAAAGACCTCATCATTCCTGACACGACGACCACTAGGCTGGTTAGGAGGAATGACTATCACTGGTAAACCATAAAGCAAGCGAAATGTAATTCGTTCACTAGCAGCTGAACCAGACATGCCACAAGTGTAAACTGCTTGCCCTATAACTGTTTCAGGAAAGACAGAGTAGATACATTTTTCAGCTAATGAAATTGGTAAACCTTCTTTCACCTCCAATGCTTGTTGTATACCTAAACCGAATGAACGACCTGGCACCTGCCTCCCAGTATTATGGTCAATTACTACAATTCGCTTATCATCAGCAATAATATAATGCTTATCACACTGATAAACATGGAGCGCCTGCAAGGCACAGCGAATGTGGAATTGAAAAGCTGGTTGTGAAATATCTATTAAGCTAGGAAATACCGAACGCTTTTCTTCCAAAAATTGGTATCCAGCTGTTGTTAGGCTGGTTTTTTGATTTGTTTGGTTGATTTGGTAATGAGATTCAAAATGTAATTGTTGAGCTAGAAGCTGTGCTTCTTTGTAGACCCCTAGCTTTGAATCTAACTTTACAGCATGGCCAAAGGAACCAGTATCTAATAGAACTGCATCAATTTCATCAATAATTACCGATTCGAGATCGGGATCTACCCAGTTTTCAATGTTGTAGCAAGTAATATGACTAACATGATTAAACATCAAATTACTTAATGAGACATAACACACATCTTTATAATATGCATCAGGATCCTGATCGGCACATCCAACTCCTTTAAGTGTTACTTGTTCATAAAAAGGAGACAACCATTGTGCATCACGAGCTGCGAGAAACGTGTTAGGTGTCACGATCGTAGTTCGTAATCCCCAAAGATGATCTAGAAATGCACGTAAACCACCAACAAATGTCTTGCCTTCACCAGTATCAAGCTGAATAACCCATCCTTGAGCCAACGCAAATGCTGCAGTAATCTGGTTTGGATGTGGTCGAATTCCCAGAGTTCGTTCCATGATAACGCTTGCTAGACCGAGCGCTTCACAGGCTAGTTTGTAATCTTGTGAGGTTTGGAGTAAAGATTTTTTTCGAAGGCTTAGATGTTGCGATTGGTATCCTAAAGGAATTACGTTGATTTGATTTGGTTGAGTATTTTGTTTATTAGAAAATTGTTTAGGTATGCGAAAACGTAGTTCTTCTAAATATTTTTCGATTTCCGGATCACGCAATTTTTCAAACTTTTTTGCGTAAGACATAGTACTGTTAGTACATTTCCGAATGCTTCGATGAAATAATTTACTGGTGACACCCAGCCAAGTACGTCCAACACCAAAGATAATAGGATCAGTAACTTGCATAATATTTCCTTGGATTGATCAAAAGTAGTCAATCAACACCTAAATTCTCAAACTGCACTAGACAAAGACAGTTGCTCAACACAATAAGCACTTAAGCTGCAACGAACACCTCTCATTAAATTAAAAAAATGTGAACAGCTAGAAACCTAATGACTATTAGACTAAGAAAATCTTCTTATCTCTATGAAGTAGTATGAACATATCTAATCCTTTATCTAACTCAATGCCCCCTAGGCGCTCGCTCAGTATATTCAGCTAACAGTAGGCTATAACATGGATTTCTGATAGTACCCCCGCGGGTAATCTTTTACTTTGCACATCAATGGTCTAACTATTGTTTAGCCTGCTTTTCTGTCCTCTACTCTGCATAACACCCCCTCTCAGGGTGATTAGCCAGACTTGGAGTTGAATATCACCTTTGCTGAGGGGGATTAGGCTGAAAATTGTCTGCATATCTACCCTAATTGGGGTCTTATGCCGATCTCGATCAGGCTATCTACCCCAATTAGGGTGTTATACCGATCAAAGTCTCGATAACACCCCCAAAGCGGGTGTTTAGCCAGATCACGGTCTACATAATACACCCACTACAGGATCTTAATACCGATAGCTTCAGCAAATCTTCACCGTCAGCACGGAAACTATAGAGGTAGCATTTAATACATTAGTTCTACTTGCATCTTCCTACTGAATGATGGACTCTCGACCTCGAAAACTGCTTGGCCACGTTCGTGATGCTATCCGGCTGAAACATTACTCTTCCCGAACAGAACAAACCTACGTGAGTTAGATTCGTCGCTACATCATCTTTCATGACAGAAAACATCCAAAAGACATGGGCGACGCTGAGGTCGAAGCTTTTTTGACTTATCTGGCGGTAGACGGTCAAGTTGCGGCTTCAACTCAAAATCAGGCTCTAAATGCTCTGTTATTTTTATACCGGAATGTCCTTCACCAGGAATTGGATCAATTAGACACTGTCAGGGCTAAACGCTCAAAGTATTTGCCGACGGTTTTAACGAAAGCAGAAGTGCGGTCAATGCTGCAAAATGTGTAGGGTGTCCCTGGCTTAGTAATCAACATTTTATATGGCAGTGGCTTGCGTCTCAATGAAGGGCTTGGTTTGCGCATCAAGATGTGAAGACCACCATGATTTATACCCACGTACTCAATCGAGGTGGCCGTGGTGTCAGGAGTCCGTTGGATAACTAAGGAAAAAGAGTAGGCGTTGTTGTCCACATCAATTACTCTGGCCACACTTTCGGAATTCACAGAAGGGTAACCGTTCGTACTGTTACATTTCGATGCGCTAACGCGGCGATGAATTGCAGTACTTCACTACACCACACTGCAGAACGATTCACTTCCAGTGAGGCCACGCCAATGCGGTTCCGCCTCAAACGCAGCACACATTTCCACCGCGATCGCCTCACCACCGCAACACAATTCCCACATTACTCCAACACTTCACAAGGAGAAACCCCATGACACTTCAAACCACCTTCGAGCCCCTCTATGCTCCCTACATAGAGGCTGCTCACCAACTCCACACATACGAAATCGCCACCTATGACGCCCTCACATCCGACACCGCGAAAGACCTCTACAAAATCATCTGGATTCTGATTCAGGTCATCTTCTGGCTCTCTGTGCTGGCTGCAATCTACACCCTCAAATGGGCCTCAGACGTCAATCGCCTCATTCATTGGGTCATCACCTACCCCGACCGTTGCCTTGCCTCAGAAGAACCCTCCGACAACCTCGCCAGCAGTCTTGAACCCCTTGAGCCTTCCACTGCAGACGAAATCTCAGTCACACTCGAAAACACCCAAACTTCCACCAACCACACCGACACAACTCTCCCCAAACGGGTGCAAACTATCCTTAACTGCGAGTGGACAACTACCCAAAAACTCAGGAATATCGCGACTTTCTACGGCATCCGCTGGCGCAACGCCCGAGGTGAAGGCAAGCACCTGACCAATGCCAACATCAGAGCCGCACTCGCCGCTTATCCTGCCATCCTCACTGTCCTTTGATCTCCTAGCAACCATCACCGCCAGCACAACACCATGACACGCTTCAATCTCCAACTCCGCACCCTGATCCTCTCCAGGAAAGCCGCTGCCATTGCCGAGCAACTTCCCAACACCTCTGTGCGTGGCCTCATCTGCTTCGATGCTAAGTACAACGCGAGTTCTCAAGCACTTTGCTGTTCTGATTTATCCTTCTGTAGTAAAAAGTCCAGATAATCCTCCAATTGCAGTAGCCTGGTTTGAGACAGCTGACGTAGTTTCCCTAAAATCGCTTCCTCTTGCTGCCACTGGCTGACAGGAATAATTTGTGAAGCGGCCACTTCAACCGTCACATGAGGCACATCAAATCCTTCCAAACTGTACCCATCCTCTTCCCCATCAGACATAGGATAATGCTCCACAATTGTGGCAATATCGCCTCGCTTGAGGTGATGTTCCGGCAAATCCTCAGCCAGAGCAACCTGAGAAAATAGGGGATACTGCACCTTCATCGGTTCACTCCTTTATCGGGTACTAGGGTCACAAATCTGGTGGTACCATTTGTCACCATCCAGATCGTCAAGACACTGATTTCAACGCCATTGGGTCCCCGAAGACACGCAGCGATAGCATACTTCTTCCCATAACGAGTGGTTTCAACGAATTCCGCAGTTTGAGTTAAGACTTGAGTCCGTAAGTCTTGTTCAAGTTGCTGCCAATTGTCCAACGTATACCCAGCCTGAGCCAGAAATTTGGACTTGTCATCTTTAGGCAATCGGACAAGCAGATACTGGGTCAGTTTTTCTTCTGCAATGATTGCGTTCTGCGGTAGAAGCACTATTGGCTTGTCGTGAGAGTTAGGGGTTAAGTGATTGAACTCATTTTACTCTGGAATACTAATGAGATGGCCACTATCAGACGAGTTAGGATAGGAGTCAGGACGTTTTCCAGGTCGCTTGCCAAGAGCGCTTCCACGTCATGAACACAACCACCATCGCAACAGAACCCACCTTTAAGACAGACCCTCGTAGCGGTGCGGTCAAGTGGACATTGGCGACCTGGAGCGAGCCTACGATGCGGGCCTGTTTCCCCTCTGGGCTGAATATGAGCTAATGGATGGAGGACTCTACCTCGTGCCTCCCAGTAGCCCCGAACACGATGGCTTGGTCGAGAAGTTAGTGGGCTACCTGCGATCGCTCCTGGCCGCAGCCCCAGTGGTAGTGCGAGAAGAAAAACCCCTCTACATCAGCGAAGACTCTGCCCCCAAATGCGATTTGGTTATCGCCCAACCGCACGATTACACCGAACACAAAATGTCCCCGGCTGACGTTTTGGTCGTCGGCAAAGTCTGCCGCAGCAACCGACGCAGCGATTTCGGCTTGAAGCCAGGGGTTTATGCCAGGGCCAGAATCCCCCAATACTGGATATTTGACGTGTCTAGCCAGACCTTTCACGTTTACACGCTGGACAACGACAGCTACGTTGAAACAACGCCGACTGAAGGCACGATCGCGATCGCAGGGGTAGACATCGCAATTCCCGCTTTAATCACCTTTGCTTTTGGTCCAAAGGCGTGAAACGATCACGAGTCATGTAAGCGTTCTCGTGAGATGACTTTAGAAGCGCCGCGTCATGAGAGCCAATTTCCCGTGTCACTAACTTCTAAAATGCAGAGAAAGTGACACGGGAAATTGGCAGAGCGATTTGCGAAGACTACACCAGCGCAGACACTCTCTTTGCAAGGTACCGTATGCGCCCCTTCGCAACATAAATAGTTGTTGTTATGGCAATTAATTTATGATGCGGCTATCTGTGGCTAGTACTCCCTCGGAACCATGACAGCTGTCCTCCTTTCCCAGTCCCCTGACCTGGCGCGACGCGACGACATCATTCAGGCGTTTCGGCAGCGGATTCAGGGACAGCGCCGCACCAAACTTAATCTCGACGAACGGCAAACCCTGGCCCTCATCTTGCGCGACCGGCTTATTCATCTGGCCGCAGCAGGGACCGATACGCCCGAGGCCATTCAAACGCTTTGTCAGGAGGAAATCAACCTGCTGGCCGAAGGCTATCCCAGGAATACACTTAAGTCTTCCTATCTGCCGGAATACACTCGGCTTCTCAAAGACGCGATCGCCCGTGGAGCATTACCGCTCACCGAGCAAAACTCCTACCAGGGCAATCACGAGGCACGCCGTCACTACGCCCTGGACTTTTTAACTTACAGTCTCACTGCTCAGCACCACCGCCAAAGCTCCACGCTGAAGCGCGAGAATGGGACTTCTCCAGCCGAGCCCCCTGTCTCGGTTGAACTGGATCGGTACCTGACCGCCTGTCAAGCACTGATTGCCTCCAATGAGCCTGCGGAACTCATCGCGGGTATCACCGCCACCACAGGACGCGCCTATGCCGAAGTCCTGGCTTTCAGCTATTTCGGGACCACCGAAGCAGGCGGCTTCAATCGCATCACGCTCCAGGAGCACCCTTACCTTCTGCGATTTGCGGCATCCGGCCAAGAAATACCTAGCGACACCGACATCCTGGCTATCTTGCCTGCGGTTGATATCCTGGCAGCCCTCAATAAACTGCGCGGTCAAACCGCGATCGCAGAGCTAGAGGGGAAGCCTTTCGAAGCTCCGGAAACTCAGGTCCTCATCACCCAGATCGACCACGCAGTCTACGTCTCGTTTGGGAAGACCGACATCGTCTCGACGTTACCCAAAACCGCTTCCCTCTATCCTCTGAGAGAATTGTACGGAACCATTGCTGTCCACTTTTTCTGTCCTCAATCAGGCGAACACCAATTTCTACACCGCTATTTGGGACACCTTGTCAGCGAAGATGAACAGGTCGAAGATTGGACCGCTGATCGTTTCTCCCGCTACCGTCTCACTCGTAACCAGATCCCTCTCACGACCCGAGGTGTCACGCTTTCCAGCACAGGGCAACTCCCCATGTATCCAGACGCAGAGCCATCTACCCCCCGTAAGGAACTCTCAGCAGACGATGAGATTGCTCAAGAATTGGATGCTTTGTCGCTAGAGGAACTAGCTGGTGTCACCGATGATGTGGAGTCAGCCGGAACGAGTCCCACCAAAGCGCCTGATCCCCAGCCCAACACCGCGCATAGCCAACCGGATCAGGCATTGATTGAATCGCTTCTGGGGATCGTGAAACAGCAGTCCCAAACCATCACGATACTTTCAGAGACCATTGCTCACTTGCGGGCAGACCTCGCCACGGCCCTGCAAGGTCAACCCACCCATCCAGCCAATCATTCAACGATCCAGACGTTGGAGCAATCCTTGGCCGCAGCTCGTGCTGAACAGGAACGGCTTCACGCCCTATCCGAAAACTATCGCGCCAAATGGCGAGAAACCTCGCAGCGTTTAACGCAGATCCACACGGTTGCTAGCCTTCCTGCCCCCTCTGATATTCAAGAGGGAAACCCACTACTGGCCGCCACCGAGCCGCCGCCACCACCAATAATCCAATCAGCGACCCAGAAGCAGCGCGGACCCGGCAGACCGGCAGCGGATCCACAGCAGTCGATTGTCTATCGCCGCGCTATCCGAACTTGGGAACTCACCCAACACTGGAATCGGGAGCATGACTATCGGCCAGACACCGCCATCCAGCTCTCGAAAAGTCTCTTGACCCGAAGCTTTGGGATTCATGCCAAGGCCATCAAACAGTTCTGGACTGATTTTGCCACTGACATCCAGGCCGAGAATCAACAGCTCGGTCTCAACGATGGCGATATCCACTTCAATAAGGGCGAAAAGCTCGAAAGGTATGTCAATCACGTCAAAACGATCCTGGAGAAGGAGGGATTTTACGTTTAGTCCTTCTTGTTGTATTTCAAGAGGTTATTTGTCTATTTTAAGGAAATAATGTCCATTTCAGGGAAGTAATGCGGGGCTTGGTGGTGCAGAAAAGTCCTGAAACCCTTATGAATAGGGGATTCTTGCCGAGACAGCGATTCTAGGATATTTCCAGAAAATCAACGAAAGCAATGGGTTTCAGCCGACGATTTGAACCTTCAAGCTGTTCATCTTGAGACTCAAAAAAGTTTTCTGCACCACTAAGGTAATGCGGGTTTGAGCCACTACGGAGAAAATTCCAGTCATTTTTCCCAGTTTCAAGGAATGAGTGTCTATGTCTGGCTCAAGAATCTTAGGCGCTTGGGAAGCTGAAACTCCTTTCAGTCATCTCGAGATTTTGCTTGTCCCAACAAAATCAGTTTAATTATGTAACGATATAGTACTACTAGCCTATGCTAGCGAGTAGGAATAGGTATCTTTCGCCAGCTTGCAGCTTACATCATTCGATGAATTCTACGCATACTTTAATTACAACCTCGTAGTCAGTGTCTCTTTGACTAAACAGCTCTATGAAACGTAGGCATGTCATAAACCAAGCACTCGGGATGACTGGAGCTGCAGCAGTTGGCTGCTCTAGCCTTCCCTCTGGGACAAGCAATCCTCGTGAAGACAGTCCTCATAAAGAGCCACCCGTGATCAACTGGCGCATGATCACGAGTTGGCCCAGCCACCTCAGTGTGTACCAAAGGCTGGTTGAGCTATGTAAACGTGTAGAATACATGACTGCTGGGCGCTTCGTTATCACGCCCTACGAAGGTGGGAAGATAGTTGAACCCTTAGGAAAATCATTTTTTGATGCGGTCAAAAACGGTGAATCCGATATAGGTGAAAAAGTGCATTGTGGACACACTGCTCTCTACTACTTTACGGACATACATCCAGCGCTAGCTTTCGGCACTACTGTTCCGTTTGGTTTTAACACTCAACAGCAACACGCCTGGCTCTATAGAGGTATCTATGGGGATAGTAAAGAAGACACAGGGGATAGTGGAAAAGACGCATTGCAAAAGATATTGGATAAACACAACATAGTGTGGTTTCCGGCTGGAAATACAACAGGACAGATGGGGGGGTGGTTCAGTAAGCCAATCGAAAGTATTAATGATTTAAAGGGATTAAAAATGCGAATTCCAGGACTTGGACAGCGAGTCCTTACTCGTCTTGGCGTGGAGGCAGTAACGTTACCCGCACAGGATGTTGTGCAGGCTTTGCTTGAGCGCAGGATTGATGCTGCGGAATGGATTGGTCCAAGCGAAGATCAAGAACTAGGGCTGCACAAAGTTGCTCGCTATTATTACTATCCAGGCTGGTGGGAACCAGGAACCAGCTTTGCCATACTGGTTAATCAAGGTGAGTGGGAGCATCTTAAGAGCATTGACCCAAAGTACCAGGCTATTTTTGAAGCAGCAGCAATGGAGGCAAATTTGAAGATGATCGCCCAATACAATGTTGATAATGGTGAAGCTTTACAGGACTTTATATCGAGAGGAATCAATATTCAGCGTTTTAGCGAAAGTTTTCTAAAAGAATGTAGACAAGAAGTCTTGAATTTTTACGAAGAAATGGCTGAAGATAATGATGAATTCCCTGAATTCGGTTCTGTTTATAGAAACTGGAAGGAATTCCGCAATAATCTTTTCGATTGGTACGAAATCAGCTCTTTTAGTTTTAGCAAATTTACTTATGAGAAAGTGAGAGAGTCTTTAGAGGTCAAGGGACAAGATGAAACAACAGATATGTGTCTACCTGAAGAAAACGCGATAGATAAACAGACAATATGAAACGACGAAATTTCTTTCGAGATATCACATTAGGAACAGCCGGGACGTTATCTCTGCGTAACGTAGCCCACGCACAGGAGGATCGGCAAGCGTGTGAGTATGATTCAGATGTCAAGGGAAAGATTAATTGGAATATGGCTACTAGCTGGCCAACAAAAGACGACATCACCTTTAAATCAGCCGAGTACTTTTGCCAACAAGTTTACGATATGACAGATGGGAACTTCGAAATTAAGCCCTACATAGCTAGTGATGAAATCCACAACTTAGATGGCAAAGTTATTGAAGCTCTAGAAGTTTTTTCTAATGTGCAAGACGGAGTTGTTCAATGCGGTCATACAGCCAGCTATTACTACCTGGATAAAGACATTTCCCTGGCTTTCAGAACCGGTATCCCGTTTGGTCTTAATCCCTATCAGCAGTATGCCTGGTTTAACAAATACAACGATAGCGAGAGCACGAAAGCTTTTCGTGAAAAGCATAAGCTTGTCACTTTTCTAGCCGGGAGTCCAGGATGTCAGATGGGGGGATGGTTTAAGGACGAAGTCAACACCCCTTCTGATTTCAAGGGCCTTAGGATACGGATTCCTGGTTTTGGAGCTAAGGTCATTGAGCGCATGGGGGCTGAAGCGTTTCCTCTAGGCGGCGATAAGGTCGAAAAAATTCTTGACGGCTATGACATCGAATATTGTAGGGACGGTAAAACTGAAGTCATCAATAAGGGTAATCTCGATGCTATCGAGTGGCAAAATCCATATGATGATGAGCAACTTGGAATTGGGAATGATGAAAAACCCAAACTGTATTCTTTTGCCAAACATTACTATTACCCAGGCTTTTGGGAGCCAGGAACCACCTATGAAATCATCATTAATCTAGACTATTGGAATGATCTTTCATGCGAATATCAGATGACTTTAAAGACAGCTGCTGCCACCACTAATTTGATAATGCTAGCTGAATATGACGCCCGAAATGGTGAGGCGTTGAACAGATTCAAACAAGAATATGAGATTGAACCAAAACCATTCAGTGACGAAATTTTAAAGTGCGCTTATAATGAAACACTCGCATTGTTGAAAGAGATGGCTGATGAAGATCCATATTTCAAGAGTATATATAATAACTGGAAAGCATTCCAACAGAAAATCTTTCAGTGGAATTGGTACAACGAACTAGCATTTGATAGTTTTTTTCACTGTGATGAGTAAAAATACAAAGTCAGCTAAGATCTATGCTCTTGGCACCACATTTCTAGCTTTTCCGGTAACTCGGGCGACTGCTGACCAAAGTAAGGGCTGAGCCAGTCACAGCCCAGTGATATCAAGTGATTAGTTTGAAAACTCCACAGCTTTACTGTGCTATCTGCACTAGTGCTCGCAAGGGTTTCGCCATCGGGACTGAATGCAACGCTCAAGACCCAATCGCTATGACTTTGAAGGATCTGCCATTTTTCAAATTCGTCCCCAGATTTGTTCCAGAGAATAATTGTATTATCTGTACTAGCACTGGCAAATGTAGAGCCCTCAGGGCTAAACGCGACACTCAAGACTGAATCGTCATGGCCTGGAAGAGTCTGCCATTCTTCAAATTTTTCATTAGATTTCTTCCATAGCTTTATTATTTTGTTCTCACTAGCACTGGCAAGGATAGAATTATCTGGGCTGAACGACACACTCCAGAACGGCTCGTCGCCACTTTCTTCTTGGTCAGTACTTTTAAGGATTTGTAATTCTTCAAACTCGTCCCCTGATTTTTTCCAGAGAATTATCGTTTTATCTTCACTAGCACTGGCAAGCATCGAGCCATCCGGACTGAATGCTACACTTCGAACACTGAGGCTATGCTCTTCTTCAAGGGTTTGTGACTTCTTAAATTTACTACCAGATTTTCTCCACAGAATTATCGTGCTGTCATCACTGGCACTGGCAAGCATCGAGCCATCTGGACTGAATGCTACACTCCGAACCCTCCCGCTATGACCGTGGAGGGTCTGCCATTCTTCACCATCTTTGTTCCATAGCTTCACCGTGTCGCCCTTACTGGCACTGGCAAAAATAGAACCATCCGGACTGAACGCCACATTCTTAATCCAATTGCCGTTATCTGCCAGCGTCTGCAACAACTCGCCGTCTTTGCTCCACAGCTTCACCGTGTTGTCCTCGCTAGCAGTTGCAAGTGTGGAACCATCGGGGCTGCTGAGCGCGATATCTGTGATCAAGTCACTATGACCTGCTAATGTCCGCAGTACTTTACCGTCTAAGCTCCACAGCTTCACTGTGTTGTCATCACTAGTACTTGCAATGGTTTCTCTATCCGGACTAAACCTCACAGTCAAGACTGGAGCCCCAGGACCTGTTAGAGTCTCCGACTCCTTACCGTCTAAGCTCCATAGCTTCACCGCATTATCCTCACTGACAACAGCAACGTTATCCTCATTGGCAACAGCAACGTTTTTGTCATCCGGCCAAAACGCTACACTCAAGACCCGATCGCCATGACCGTCCAGTGTCTGCAATGCCTCACCGTCCATATTCCACAGCTTCACTGTGTTGTCATCACTGCCAGTGGCAATGGTTTCCCCATCCAGACTGAATGCCACACTTAAGACTGGAGCGTCATGACCTTCCTCGCCTTCCTCCGGCAATGTCTGCATCAGCTGACCGTCTACACTCCACAGTTTTACTGTGTTGTCATTTCTGGCAGTGGCAATATTTTCTCCATCCGGGCTGAATACCACACTTAAGACTGGAGCGTCATGACCTTTCTCGCCTTCCTCCGGCAATGTCTGCAGCAGCTGACCGTCTACACTCCACAGTTTTACTGTGTTGTCTTTGTCTGCGCTAGCAGTGGCAATAGTTTCCCCATCCGAGCTGAATGCCACACTTAAAACTGGAGCGTTATGATTAAGCGTTCTCAGTTCACCGATGTCTACAGCTGCGCGGATAACTGCTAAGGCACGTAAATAGGGACCTTCTTCTAGTTTTTGGGAATTTCCTTGTATGAACTTTGCTGTTTTCATCGCTTGGAGCACAGCCTCTTTTTCCCAACCTGCTGCCAAATGAGCTTGTATCCTCAAACTTTGAGCCAGCAACTCAGTATTGATTTCGTCCCTAAGAGCCCTCTGCCGCTGTCCCCACACCACCACTCCAGCCCCGAGCACAACGGCTGCCAACGTCCCCAACCCTGCGGCTACCCGTCGTGCCTGCTGCAACTGCTTCTTCACCGCCTCTGCGGCTTCCTGTTCCTTCTTTGCAGCTTCCTCTTCCCGCTGCTGAACCCGGCTAGCGTCTAAAAAATTTCGATCATCAGGCCTCAAGATAGTTTTATTCTTGGCCCACTGCTCAGCTTCAGCTAATGCTTCCCCTCTCAGTAATCGAGAGCTATCTGTCTTACCAGAAGCAACCCAAGCACGGAAACTTTCTGAGTAGGGGCGCAGCTTCTGAAGTTCGGCATTAATCCAGTCTTCGTCAAAAACATCGACATATATGGGGTTATACACACGCAGTTGGTTATCACGCTTGACCACTAGTCCCGAAAGCTGTAGCTTTCGTTCCTCCGGTCGATTATCTGCTGGTAGTTCACCTACTTGCCTAATTTGGCGATACAGTTCTAGCAAATACCCCGTTTTCTGCTCATCATCCAGCAGTCGCTTCTGGATTGTTTTCAGATGTTCTTGGTGGTCTTGAGCCTCCCAGTTTTCAATCAAGCGAGATTCCACTAGCTGTTGAACCTGCGCCGCTTCGTTTCCTGAAGGAATTGAAGCATCTGAATCCACCGCCAGTTGACATAACAGCTGGGTTAGAAACGGTTGTCCACCTGTCGAATACAAAATCTCCCGTAAAACTACTTTTGGCTGTTCTGCCTTCCCTACCAAACCAATGGCGAGGGGTAGAGATTCTTTAAACTCAAATCCCTTCAAGTCAATGCTTTTGCCAATGTTAAAGGGAGTGCGTTTGACATCTCCAATCAGCTCAGAGGGAGCGGCAACGCCTAACAGAGCAAAGGTCAGCCGTCGATAATTGGGATTCTCTGCCCGTTTGTTGTAGCAGGCGCGAATCAGGGCAAAAAAGTCATCGGTAAAGGGTAGACCGAGGGTGCTGTCGATTTCGTCGATGAAAATGACGATGGGGCTCTCACTATTCGGCAGCAAAACTGTCTCGATAAATTCAGCTAATCGCTCGACTGGGGCAAGAAAATCCCGCTCCTTTAGCCAGCTCCGAAAGGCTTGGCGATCCCCAAGCTGACGATTGAGCTCGTTAGTAATGCCGTCATACCAGTGATCAGGCCGGTCAACCTGACTATCCTTTGCCGAAAAATCGAGGATGGTTCCGACCCAACCATCGGCTTGTAATTTGGCCAGGGTCCGTACTATTAGACTGGTTTTGCCCATCTGGCGGGAGTTTAGGACATAGCAAAATTCCCCAGCTTTAAGCGCTTCGTAGAGTTCGCGATCGCTATTCCTCGTTACATAGGAGGGCACGTCCTGAGGCAGAGAACCACCTACCTTATAGAAAGAAGAGGCATTGAGGGCTTCGTACATCGTGTCACACCCTTAACTGCGAGTGAAAGTAAGGCCGATACAGGTTTTCATAGCGCAGCACTACATTATTGCCCTGCAGGTTGACCAACCCCATACCGTTTAGCTTAAACGCCAGCGTTGATTCAAGCATGACTGGGTTTTCAGACATAATCACCTGTTCAAAGGCTTTAGCTAAATCAGGGTATTGCCGCAGATTCCAGAGATGTCGTCGCAGGTGATCTCTAAAGATTCCGGCATCTGTAGGAGCTTCTTTGAGCAGCTGAGCCAGGGTCAAGTCCTGTTGAGCAACGTGGTACACAGCTAAACGAGTGAGATAGGGATGTCCTCCTACGATCACCATCAGGGCTTTCACCTCATCTTCGCTCCAGGGCAAACCGTGCTTGCTCGCTAGTTCTAACACCTGGGCTAGGGTAAACTCCGGTAAATCCACCGCTAGGCCCACGTTAAAAGGGGAAACATTACTTTTTAGAACCACATAAGATTCGGTTGAATGGGCGATCGCTAGCTTTAGCTTGGCCCAAGTCTCATCTACTCTGGCCCTTTCATTCCAGGACCGTAGCAAGGTCAAAAACGCACTAGAAACCGCTCCGTACGGGAAAAGCAGATCTAGCTCATCCAGTCCTAGAAATAAGGACGTGTCAATCTTTGCGAGGATGTGATCTTCAAAGTATTCAGTACAGTTCTCTTGTGGGCCAAGAATTTCCTCATCCCAAAATTCTGTTACTCGTGGGGAAGAAAGCCCTAACTCACGACTCACCAAAGTACATAGGCGCTTTAGAAATAGGCTGGAATTGGTGAATGTGTGCTCATCCATCCCCAGAAAGTCCAGCGTCACTGTTTGGTAGCCCAGCTCGTCCGCTCGGTCTCGGATGCGGGCTAACAGTGAGGATTTTCCCATTTGGCGAGGGGCTTTGAGCCGCACTAGTCCGCCGCGCATCTCAATTTCTTGAAGACAACGAGTATCCCAGTCACGTTGGATATAGAACGTTGAATCCAGGGGCAGGGTGCCGCTCGGAAACCTCAAATCGGCCACCGGCAAGGGCGGCTGTGGATTAGGGGGAGATTTTGCCTCAGGCTTACTGTGCTCTTCTGTCTGTTCTGGGCTGTTGCCCGCATTAATCAGGGCTAGGAAATCCTGCACCAAGGTTGCAGTGTCTTCAGGTCCCTGCCAAGATTTCTGCTGGATCGTCTGCAAGAAACACGCTATCTCGTAATTAAGGGGGTAATCTGGGGGCAAGTTGACCCGCACCGGCAAAATTACTGGCCGCCCCAGCTGATTTTGCCGGTGCCAGACGGTTCGGACCTCTCCCGCCACCATGTCACTTACTGCTGACTGTTTCGACAGCAGTAGCAAAAAGTAATCACAAGCCCTGAGTTCGCGATCAATACAGTCTACCCACTTCTCTCCCCACTTGATATCCTCGGCTGCCATGAACACAGAGTGTCCGGACGCTTCCAACTCACTATGAAATTCACGCGCCAAGCCCAAATCGGGCTCTTTAGTGCGGTAGCTGATAAAGATTCTATTTGTCATAGGGGCTAAGGCAGAGTTCGAGGAGCTACATGCCTATATTTTTAACTTTAAACTGTGATGATCTCATTAGAGTTGTTGTGAATTAAGCTCAAAAATCCTTGAAATGCCCTCCAGGAAAGGCTTTCAGTCGTTTTATGTAAGAATCCCCGGAAGTCCCTTCGGGATTGGGGTTCAGCGATTTTAAAGGGTATTTCACAACAGGTCTATTATCCTAAGCAAAAGAGAATCTCATCCAAGATGGTTTCCTCAAAAACTGTTGCCTAAATTTGGAAAATGACAACTAATTATTTAGACTCTTGGGAGTCTGAAATAGACATTATTTGCTTGAGATATTCATCTAATTCCTTCATGTATAGAGGGGCTGGATTTCTTCAGTCCCTCCGCGATCGCACACAGCAGGCAATGCGGCACCGCCAGCGGCAGTTCGATCAAAAGCTCCACAATCTTGATGACATTGAGCGGCCCATGCCTCAACTGCCAGAGCTTACTCAGCAGGCATCGCTTCTTCTTCAAAGGCTGGTTCGGCGGCTTCATGGGGAACCTCCTCTAGGCCAATAAACTGCTCAATCCGTTGCAGCCGACTATCTACTGACAGCAATGACCGAACAGCCAGGTCAAACCCGGACATCCGGAGCGTCAGCCAGAGAAAGACCGCCACGCCCATACCACCAATGGCAAACCAGGCGATCGCGGGTCGCCAGGCAAACACTTCAGTCCAGATCGAAAGATCTTTTTGGGGGGGGTTGCCCTGAGCCAGCTTCTGAAGCGGGACCATCATTTGGTGCAGCAGGGCTTTCAACTGTGCTTGATTGTCCTGGGTCTCGGCTAAGAGCTTCAGGGTCGCCGTCGAAGTCAATGCCGAGCTGTCGTCCATAGTTGAGGAATGCTTCAACTGCGTTTCGACCGCGCGCATGATGCCCTCGGATGCACTCAAGTGAACAGCGAATTTCATCAAGTATTCGGCGAGTGTCGCGTAGCTGGAGGCGACACCCTCCGTTTCCTTCGTTCTGGCACTCAGCAGTTCCGTTAGCTGGTGTGTGACGGCCCCCCATGTGTCTAATGACCTCCTCAGCTCGCCAATCTCTCTGTCCTGAGCTGCCTTGAGGTCATCCATCCGCTGGACAATCTCAGGCAGCACTTTTTCAACAGCAGTCTCCAGCGACATCAGGCAGCCTCCCCAGCCGGAACCTTAACGGGAAGCCCCAAGATATCAGCCACGATTTCCAGTTGAGTCAGGCTGCGCCGGAGGAAGGATAGGGCCAACAGCTTGTCGCCCAGATCCAGAGAGTTCACCTCAAAGAAGGAGGTACTTTTATCCTGCAGGGCATCAAACGTGGTTGTCGGGAGCACCGGCATTTCAATCTCTTTACCCCCATACTTCTTGAATTGCTTATGGGGCTTGGAAGTCTGCCACCGCACAAAGCCCTGGTCATCGAACTTCCAGAACAGACTCTTGACCGCCAGATAATCGACGGTGTCCTTGCAGAACTCCATCATGGCTCCGAGCGAATCGATGGGCGAGTAGCCATTGTTGAGCACTGTCACGATGGTGACTGCGTACCCCAGCTCTTTACACACAGGAATAAAGCCAAACAGATCCATCTGCTCTCGACACTGGTGTCCCGAGGCACCCGGCATATCAATTACCACTGCATCCGGTGGACAGCAGGTCGCCAATCGAGGCATCAGCTTGTTGGCTCCTTCCGGCAGGCTTCCCGTCAATAATGAGAACAATTTTTTGCCCTGACTCAGACTCAGGAAATCCAGGGCACTCACACTAAACCGCTCACCATCGGCGTGATAGGCCGCAAATTCAGGATTCTCAATATCCGAATCCAGGCCAATCACTTTAACCCCGGCTTCCGACAACGCATAGTAAAGCAACCGGGCGAAGAGCGTCTTCCCCGTACCACCCTTCCCCCCCAGGATGAGATTGATCCGTTTCTGTGTTTGAGTTGTCATGGATTTTCCCTCACAAAATATTGATGGGCTTAGCGCCTGGTCGACTGGACAGATTAAAACGGGTTTTCTGCGGCTGCCGCTTGGATGAGTGTCCCTGAGCAGCGTCCCCCTCTTTGGCTGGCTTCTCCTCCACTGTTCGGCTTAATGTTTCAGGGATCTCGGTCAGTAAGGCTAGAACTTGGGGTGTCTCTGGTGCTACATTCACCGCCTCATTAGAAGCCTGTAATTCTGCTTGTGGCTTTGATTGAGGACTGGTGGTTCGCTGAACTGACTGACGGGGATCCGTAGGCCGACGTGATTTAGGCTGGCGGAGCAATTTGTAGTAAGTCCGCTTAGCCGTGCTGGGGGCGATTTTTATCGGCTCTCCATAGGTCTGCTCAGCGACTCCTTGCAAGGTGCGAGCGATCGCGTCCCAGGTGTAATGGTTCTTGCGGGCTCGGCGAATTTCGGGTAGACATCGTCGCACCAGTTCACACGCCGTCAACTTGTGCGCCTTGCCCGCGTCCCCAACGGCTTCGAGCTGAGTCGTAAATAAAGCCCCAAAACTGCCTTCCTTTGCCACGATTCCTTCTCACTTCCTGCACCAGACGGATCCCTAACCTGGCTCTTTGGCATCCCCTGACAGACTCTACATTGCCCCCCCTCCTGATGACTCGCGCTGTCGTTTGCAGGCACTCAAACCGCACAGGATAAGCACTTTTTATGACCGCTATCAGCTTTGACCTGGCTCCTTAGAGGCTCTGCAAAAGCCCGGTGTATTCATCCACTCGCAACTCCATTGCCACTAACGGGTCACTGTATCGGCACTAGCAATGCACAGTGAATCCTCCTCATGGGCTCTTCCAAGTCCCTGGATATCCCCCAAAGCACCTCTGCTGAACCCTGTATGAGCACTTTCATGGCACTGCCTATCCACTGCAACCAACCCATTTGGCTCCTATCGTCCCCAAACGTTACACTGACGCGGCAATTCTTCTCCCTGAAGCATCTCTCGCATGTCCCTATCTCGGCCCCAAGATGCTTCTGGCGGGTCTCAGCACAGGCCCCAGCTAGGCTCTGGCTTGGCCCTTCTGTAGCTCCACATTGTCCCCACCCTCCTCTACTTTCGACTACAGCAAGATGTGGCAAACGTAATACCCACGATCGCAATTCAGTAGATAGCACTCCCCTAAATTGCGTTATGGTAGGTGGCGGATAGCAGCGGTTCCTCCCCCACCATTCGATTGCGAACATCTTCACCACGATCCTCCTTAGCAAGTCCTGCCATCGATTTATTTCCAGCAAAGCGGCATCCAGCACGAACACCTAGCCTTCACCTTTGAAAGTAGCGACCGATTGTTACACAAATGTTGCTTTTTCGATAGCAAGTGGAAGATTTGCTTCAAGGAGAATTTGTGTTGCACTAAATCGCAGAGGTTTTGCCACCGGGATACGCGATCGCGCTATAAAAGATTTATCCAGCACACATCATTCAGCACAATACCGGCCTAGCGGTTGCACCAACTCATCCCATCGCGATCGCGTTGCTGTTTTTGAGTGTTGAACCATGGCTAGAAGAACACACCGCATTGTTGTCAAATGTCATCTGGATGAACTCAAAACGATTCAGGCTAAGGCCACTTCGTTGGGTCAGGAATCGGCAACGTACTTGCGCGAGCTGGGCATCAGCGCAGCGGAGCCAGATAGTGCCGAGGACTTAGTTCAGCGGCAATTGTATTGGCTAGCAGGAACCCTACACGACTTGCTCCACAGCTGGGTCGAACAGCTGATTGTGCTCCCTCATACGTTGACAGATGCAATGCAGCTCACCATCAAGGCATTGAGAGTTCTCCAACAAGAAGCTTTGCTGGACAAGCTACCGCCACATCTCATCAACGCCAACTTTGCTCACGCGATCACCCAGGTGCGTCATGCGAATCAAAATCACCAAGGGCAGTAACCCCCAAGCGCTCTGCGACTATGTATTGGATCCCGCTAAACAAAGAGCGGGCGTGAAGCCAGTGATCGCCACCAATATGGGCGGGCAAGCGAGTGCAACCCTGGCGCGGGAGTTGGAGGCGATCGTGAATCGTCCCCGGCGCTGGGCGGTGAAACAAACGATGGCGCATTATTCCGTCAGTCTGCCACCGGGAGAAGTGTTAGAGCGACCCGCAATTGGAGCTATCTCCCGAGAATTACTCCGACAGATGGGTCATCAACACTGTCCCTATTTTGTGGTGCAGCACCATGATCAGGAGCATAAGAATGGGGTTCACCACTGGCATGTTGTGACCTCCACCCTGGACTACAACAATCGATGGGTTAATGACCGCTTCAGTCAGTGGCGCTTACAACAGATCGCTAGAGATCTGGAGATCCAATTTGGACTCATCCCTTGTCCACCCCGCTCTGCCATCGAACGACAGAACTTGACGACTGGTGAACACTGGCGGAAGGAACGCACTGGTGAGTTTTTACCCAAAGAGAAACTATGGAGTGCGATCGACACAGCCGCTCAGGATAAACCGACCTTGCCCCTGCTTATCACTCGCCTCAAGGCACAGGGGATTGACGTCCATCTGTGGCGCAAAAGCGATCAATATAGTGGCATTAGTTTTGGTTTAGAAGGTGCGGTGTTTGCGGGGCGACGACTCGGGCCAGCCTACTCCTTCGGTGGACTTCAGCGACATCAAGGGGTCTACTACGACGCAACCACTCAGAATTCAGCCCTTGCTCGGATCCTTAACCAGAGTCCCGCAGAATGCGTTCAAGCCCTGGAAGACTATGCAGCGCTACAGCGTAATCTGAGCGAACTGTATGTCCGGTATATGAGAAAGGTCAATGAGGGCAAGGGACCGATTGATTTAGTTGTCGCAACTGCGGCCATGGCCGCAGGGCATACCGAGCAGGAAACGACGAATATTTTGAGGCAAGGAGAAACCGCTCAACGACTCCGGCAAGAGAGAGGACAACCTGCTGTACTTGAGTATTGCCAGCAATTGACTCAGATGGGGTTGAGACAACTACGACAGCAAAACCACAGTACCGTTACACAGCTGCAGCAGAACCGGAATCAGATTGAACATTAGCTGGTTTGGGTCATCGGATTTTCTTGAAGCAGTCGCTAATAGTTGCACCTTGCAACGATGACAGGGTAAGAAATGTTCTGCAGGAGATTCGCAATGTCTTGATGCGTCTCAATCACCTGGAGAAGTTTATAAATCGTTACATATATTCTCTTGCAGGCGGCTGTCTTAACAAGTGCTTCCACTTCTCTGATAGTAAGCAGTTCAGGTGTTCGCCTCTTGTGTGTAGAAAACTTGTATCCCTTGCCGTGATCTTTTTTTAAGATCTTTGTGTAGGATGTATGGCAACTGTCGTCCGTTATATGAAGTGTCATGGGCAGATACAAAGGATCACGCAATCCAGAAGGGCGTCCCACAGGATATAGCGAGCCTAAGACCAGAGTGAATATGTCACTTACTCGGTCTGGGATCGATGGCCTGGACATTCTGGCTGAAAGTCTCAACCTTTCACGGAGTGAATTTGTTGAGCGTATCGGTCGTGGGCTAATCCCTATTGCAATGACACCACAGTTGTTGGCCTTAGACGGTAACCGTCAACAAGATGACGCACTGACAGCGTAGAAAAGCTTCTGTCATTTAACGGAGGAACCTTATTGCTGTAGCCCCTTAAATTGCTGAAGACCCAGTTGCTGGAACAACTAGGCCTTCAATCAAATTCGATCTAACGAACTGGGATCCGGATGGACTAACGATATTGCTTTGGCGGGCAAGGTTTAGTTCATCACAGAGTACCTGTGTCTATATAGTACTAGAGAATCTGCTTTTGTGGCAACTGTTTGCCGACAGAGTGGTGGTTTTGTAGTACAGCACAGCCTGTTGATCCCAGCACTTTTTTGTGGGATTACCAGGTGTTTTTTTTGGGTTTAAAGCCTGGTTGTCCCCTTGTTGTCATTCAATGGGACAGAAGGACGTGCGATTATTGACTGCACCGTCCACTTTTGTTGTGGACGGAAATACTCCATTTCTGGGGCTTTGGCCCCACCGCTTCGATTTTATTTGGGCTGAGCACTCTGAGGCTCGGAATAAGCCCCAGTGGCATACCGAGTCACGGTATCCCTTGAGCGATCGCTTAATCCTCCAAGGCTCTTATCTCTACGGGGTCCGGTTTGACTCGACAACGAGCTATATCATGCTCGACATCGACCGAGGCAGTCTATACCACCCTAGTCATGATTCCTTGGCGATTCCTCGGATGCAGGCAGCTCTGGAAGATTTGGGTCTGGTATCCAGCCTTATCTGCACCTCTAGTTACAGTGGGGGCCTACATCTCTACTTCCCGTTTATAGAGGCCCAGAAGACCTGGGAGATTGCTTTGGCAGTTGCTACGCTTCTGGAAAATCAGGGCTTTAAGCAGGCTGCAGGTCACTTAGAGCTGTATCCGAATCCTCGCAATTTTGCAGCTCAGGGAGAGCCGACACTCTACCATGCTCACCGTTTGCCGTTACAGCTGGGCTCCTACATTCTGGATGAGGATTACACACCCATCTCTGCTTCCAGGGAATTGTTCGTCCAGCGCTGGTATCAGTGTCAGTTCAAGAATGATTTGGATGCGGCAATGCTCAAGCGGGTCTTGAAGATAGCGCGGCGGCGATCATATCGAGTCACCACTAAAGCTGAAAAATTCCTCAATGACCTCAATGCCGAAATTGAACTGGGTTGGACAGGACCAGGGATGACCAACCGACTGCTGGGTCGAATTACGATGCGGAGTTATATCTTCGGGCACATTCTCTATGCCAAGCAGCCCCTTACAGGCGATGCCTTGGTTCAAGATATTGTGCAAACAGCTCGCAATCTCCCTGGCTTCTATGAATGGAGCAATCATGTTCATGAGATTGAGAAACGAGCCCAGGATTGGGCCAGAGCAATCGAGCGAACAGAACGGTATTTTCCCTACGGTGCTGGGAAAGGCATAAACTCAGTCGATGTCGATGGCATCAGTCCACCGTCTTACCATGACCAACTGGCAACTACAGCCCGCGAGAAGGTTCGGCTAGCGATTGTTACCTTGCTGGAGGAAGGCACGCTACCCGTTACGGTGAGTGCTCGTTTCAAACTGCTGACCGGTCGATTTCATATTGGGGGATCAACTTTGTATAAGCACAAGGACTTGTGGCATCCCGACCACCTGATGGATGCGGCCCCTGTGGAAAACCCCCCAGCCCCCCCTACTTTTAGAGAGACTTCAGAGGTGGGGCGCTATGAAGGATCGCCCACCTCTGAGAGTCCCTCAAGCTTATTGGAGGCAAAACCCGGTAATAGTACGCCTGCCCTGGCTTTCGAAGAATCATTGCCCGTCCATAGGGAGCCAGGGTTGTGTAATGACATCGCAGCGGAGGCCGATGGACAACTCTGCTTCCTTAGTGTGAAGGCAGCGATCGCAACGGCCCGTACTAACAGGCAACGGATGCAGGCTGAGCGACAGGCAAGCCAAGCTGAGCACCGACGACGACAGGCTGAAGCCGCACAGAAGGCTTATGCTGAGCGCATGGAGCAATATCTGGCATCGGGTGATCCCATCTTAATGGGGGAAGCCCTTGACTGGCTGCAGAGACTCCAGCGTTAGCTTTGAGGCGCTTGCCTGCGATCGCTGACAGCTAGGAATGCTGGCTTTTAACAGTGACGAGTGGTTGCTTAAGGACCTGGGCATAGATGCGGTCTCTGGTACTGGTGGTACTCAAAATTGCCTCAGGGTTGGTGCAGTGCCACGGGATCGCCGTTTTGGTATTTGCTTGTCTAAAGGCTTGAGGACGGAGTCCTTAGTAGCGAACCTTCTTCGCAAACCAATATGGAGGAAATAGTACAATTGCTCTATGAGGATGCACCTTGGAGGGTACCTTGACCATATGGAAATCCAGTTGTTGAGAGTCAGAGATGGACAGACCATAGACGCTTCCTTATTGCCGTTGAATGATCAACACTTGTCTGACTTTGAAACGTTCTGGAAGAATCGGTTGCTTTCCTCGGATGAGGAGGACGCTTACTGGGACTGGAATAAGAAGAATCGGCTGTATGCTTCAGATGCCAATTATGAAAAGTATGCAATTACTTGTCAGCAGATTACGCAAGGTTTAATGATGCTTGAGGCGCGTGGGCACCGTTCTTGGTTTGAACCCAATCGGCGATTGGTTTATGTCGATTACTTGGCAACCGCTCCCTGGAATCGTCCGAGTATTCAAAATCCGCCGGAGTATCGGTCGGTTGGGGGAATTTTGCTGAAGTTTGCTCGTCATCGCAGTGAGGAGTTAGGTTACGGAGGGTTAGTAGGACTTCACGCTTTGCCCAGGGCCAAGAAGTTTTACGACAAAATGGGGATGATCGATTGTGGCGAGGATCCCGAAAAGCAAAATTTGACTTATTTTGAGTGGTACCGTCAGCGTCCTCCTGTGACGGAATTGGTTGAGCAGTTCGAGTGAACGCTAAGGAGAAGGGTATGGTATTTGAAATTAGCCGCGATGAGTTACTGGAGATGGCTCGGATTGAGGAGGAAGCTGGTTGTGATGTGGAGGCTGGCTTTGACTGGGGTCGCAGTGCGGGTGCTTATCTCGTGAGTGCTCAAAACTATATTGATCGCGAAAAGCTATTGCTTCTGTTGCAGGAAGGTTTGAGTACGTTGCTGGATGCTGAGGCAATTGATGCGATCGCGACTGAATTGCAAAACCACACGAAAGATTTAGTAGTTGAAAAGTTGCAGTCTGCTGAATCAGCTTGAGAGATAATCAATGGCGCATGCCCCTGAATCTGATAAAAAGCAACCGATTCCTCGAAGCTAAGCTCGATCAACGCGAGAGGGGGGATGTGTGTTAAGGAGTATTCATATTCTCCCAAATAGCTGTGATTTCCTGTCAGAGAGCTGGTCAACGAGGTCGGGTTTATAGACGCCGAATTTCACTCATGGTTAGTTTGAGGGATGCCACTGTGAAGTGCTTCTAGACGTTTGGCTTCAGCAGCTTGCATCGCCAAATCAATCTCGATCGCGGTTTTATTGGCGTGGTAATCAGTCAGAGCGGCATAAACTTCTGCAAGGGTTACATTCCCAATGCGATCGCTGATTTCTTCGGCATTTAATCCTCGTTTGTACCAGGTGACAATGCGACGAACGGTGATTCCTTTACCTGCAATGTGGGGACTTCCTCCATGCAGGCCAGGTGTACGGGTAACCAATGTGCCAATATCAACGGATGTGGGTGTCATTATTTTTTCTCTTAGCTTTGGCCCCAATGCAACGATGCGAGCAATCTCTGCTTCCGATGGTTCGTTAGGTGGGTTAGGGGTGATACTCATAGTGGCCATCCAGTGATGATACAGGTAAGGAATCTAACCTACGGCGAATTCGGTGAACTGGCGTTTGAAGGGGGAGTGGAAGCCGAGGACGATGTCGTGTTTGGGGACGCCCTGTTTGACGAGTTCCAGGGCGATGCCGCCTTCGGTGCCGTAGTGTTGAATCCAGATTTTGCCGTCTTTGATATCAAGATGAAGGACGCAGCCGTAGACACGACGTTTGTTTGACCAGCCGACATGGACAACCTGGTAATGGTCGCGTTGGGTGTCGAAGACTATCTCGGTCTCCAGATCGGGATTGTTGAAGTCAACGCTGCTGTAGTCCTCCAGCAGTGTTTGGACTAGTTGACGGTAGTGGTTTATGTCTGCCATTTCACGATTACCTCCTCTTCTGGATCGTAGATCAGTAACCGGACCTGGTAGCGCTCGACCAATCTTCGAGGGAGTTCCAACCTGAAGAAATCGCGTTCGACGTCTACTGGGATTGCCAAAAACAGGATGCGATCAGACTGTTCTTCTTCTAGGGCAAATTGGTACTTCAAGAACTGGCTCAGAACGGCATTGAATTCAGTTGTTGCGGAAGGGCCAATGAAGCTTGTATCTCGACTGCGATTTTTTCATCACCGAGATGGCAGCTAGGATTCTTTCGGCCCCCAAATCGACGTACATATTGACCCCACCGCAGCTGAAAAATTAGGGGAGCATGAATAATTGTCCAAGCGTCTTTTTCGAGGGCACGCTTGACGGCATCGTGGAAAATATCCTTGGCAGCCATAATGCTAGTTCAGAAATAGACAGGGTGAGACATTTGCCTGATGTCTGTGCAACCTACATGTACTAAATCATTGATACGTAATGGGCTTGCTTATCGCTCCCATTAATTTCAGGGTAGTTTGCTGTGCTTCTGACAAATTTAATGCACCAGAAATGTTCATTCCCACACATAGCTGGTCAGATATGACTAAAAGACAATCGCCTGATTCCATATCCCACAAGCGAATTGTTTGGTCGTTGCTAGCAGATGCAAGTATCTTTTCATTAGGACTAAACCCTAATGAGTTTACACGGTTATTATGTGATCTTAGCTTGTGCAGACATTGGCCATTTTTGACTGACCAAAGCCTAATTGTTTGATCATCACCGCCAGAAGCAAGAATCTTACCATCACCGTTAAATGCTATTGAACGAATATTGCCGCTATGGCCCCGCAATGTAGCTATACATTCTCGAGTGCTAGTAGACCAAAGTTTAATGGTTTGATCTTCGCCACAAGAAGCAAGCATTTTTCCATCAGGACTAAATGCTAGTGACCACACATCACCCTTGTGGCTTCTCAAAGTGTCTATATATTGACCACTACTGATAGACCAAAGCTTAATGGTTTGATCGTTTCCACTAGAGGCAAGTATCTGACCATCAGGATGAAATCTTACTGAACGAACACCATCATGATGGCCTCTTAACGTATATATGCATTGACCATCATTGACAGACCAAAGTTTAATAGTGCAATCTTCGCTGCCAGAGGCAAGGATTTTTCCATCAGGACTAAATCTTACTGAGCGTACAACCTTATCATGGCCCTGCAGTGTATTAACGCATTGGCCACCGTTGATAGACCAAAGCTTAATAGTGCGATCTTGACCACTGGAGGCCAAAACCGTGCCGTCAGAATTGAAGGATAATGAGCGGATCCAGTTAATGTGGCCTTGCAATGTGGCGATGCACTGCCCATTACTTGAAGACCAAAGCTTAACAGTTTGATTTTCACTACCAGAAGCAATAAGTTTGCCATCAGGACTAAATATTATTGATTGAATTCCATTGTTGTAGCCTTGTATTGTGTCTATGCATTGACCATCATTGACTGACCAAAGTTTGATGGTTTGATTCTGGCTAGCAGAAGCAAGAGTTTTACCACTAGGATTGAACGTTACTGAACGAACCCAATTATCGTGACCCAGTAATGTGGTTATGCATTGACCATTATTGACTGACCAAATTTTAATGGTTTGGTCATGACTACCCGAGGCGAGCATAGTCCCGTCAGGACTAAATGATATTGTCTCAACTTTATTACGATGACCTAATAACGTGTTTTCACATTGACCATTATTGACTGACCAAATTTTAATGGTTTGGTCATGACTGCCTGAGGCGAGCATGGTGCCATCAGGGCTGAATGATATTGTCTCGACCTTATCACTATGTTTTTTCAAAGTGTTTATGCATCGACCATCACTGGCTGACCAAATTTTAATGGTTTGGTCATGACTGCCTGAGGCGAGCATGGTGCCATCAGGGCTGAATGATAATGTCTCGACCTTATCACTATGTTTTTTCAAAGTGTATATGCATAGACCATCACTGGCTGACCAAATTTTAATGGTTTGGTCATGACTACCTGATGCAATCATAGTGCCATCAGGGCTGAATGATACCGAACGAACACGGTCTTTATGACCTTGTAGAGTAACCATATATTGACCATTGCTGACCGACCATAACTTAACGGTCCGATCATCGCTGCCAGATGCAAGAATTTGACCATTAGGACTAAAGTCTATTGAACGAACCCAATCTGTATGTCCCCGGAAAAGCATAATGATCCTCATCGTAGAGGCATCCCAAATCTGGATAGTCCTATTACTGTCAGATAATGCTAGAAATCGACCGTCAGGGCTAAAACTTAGAGATATAATGCTACCTATTACCTTGGTGAATAAACAATTCCTTAAATCAGTTTGAGAAAGATTTGTTTGTCTCAAATAGGCGTTTGAAAAATCAGTTTCCGGAATAATAATTCCACTCAAATTTTTCCCTTCTAATGAACGAAGATCCTTGGATAGCAACAGTTGGATTAAATTACTGCCGAAATATTCCAAGTCTGCCAACTGTTTATCTCTTGTTTTTTCTAGTAGTTTTAGTAATCTCTTATTCATTATATGATGATTGATCATTGGGGCTGCCAGGTCTAAAACTGCTTTGGGTAGTTTTGACTGATGCATCAAATTCAAGTTTGAAAGAGACTCGAAGGAGCCGCTGGAAAACTCTCGCAAAGGGGCGATTTTTTGGATTTCACCCGCTACATTGTATTGGCGACAAAAATAGTTTGACCAGGTGTAGCTCTCAGACTCAATAGTCATATCGATAAAAGTTTGGCGTTGAGCTATTTCAGTGAAATCTTCGGCCAATACTCCTAAAGAAGCTACCAGTTTATAAGCTACAAAGAACTCTAAAAGTGAACGATGAGCAGGAGTATAATCTCCCTCAGAATCTCTAATTAAAATTGTTTGGCCCATCATGTCGTAATGCCAATGATCCAGATCTTTTTGCTCCTCTACTGCTGGTCCAAACAACTTCCGAATGCGATCAGGGAACTCCCGATAGTTAATACTCATGCGATCGCTCGAAAGCATCTCCCACGACAACTCACACATGAAATACAGCTTGTCCGCCATCGACGTAAACGTGCGTTCCGCCTTGATATCCCGCTCCATCTTGTGGCGCACGGCATAGAGATAGACCCGCGACATATCCACCGGCTTCCCTGCTTCAATATCCGGCAGAGCCTCCAAAATTAGTTCTGTCAGTACCGGGCGACGCGCCAGGTCAAGCAGCTCAGGATTGCCCATGATTTGCTCTACTGTGGTTGGTTGCGCCTGGTGAGACAGGACCTGCCGAATCTGCTCATCGTTGAACTTCTCCAACTCCAGTACTTCAAACTGAGGCGTTTCGCCGGTCAAGTCTTTGGTGGAGGCTTGTAGTTCCGCATTCAACAGGGCACGACCTTCCTTCGCTTCGGGGAAATGCTCTGTGCGGCAGGTGAGGATGACCTTCGCCCCAGGCACTACCACCTTCGCCAGTTCCCAGAAATTATTGATCATCTGCTGGCGATCCACGCGGGCGGCCATTTCATCGAAGCCATCAAAAATTAGGAGTAGCTTCCCCATGCGATTGAGCTGCTCAAAGGCGGAGTAGCCAGGGATCGGGATCTCATGCTTGCGGAAAAAGAATTCGGAAAATAGCGACTCCACGCTGACGGCTTTGGCATAATCCCGCAGGGGCACCACTAGGGGAAGTCGCGGACGATCCAGTCCCCGCCGTTGCGCCTCGCGGTAGCGTTGGAGGGCTTGCCAGGCATAGTGCAGGGCGAACCAGGTTTTGCCGGTGCCGAACTCACCCAGAACGGAAATGTGCTCTTTGGCCGGATCGTCTAGCCAGCGGTCAATGTACCCCTCAATCCAACCATCGCGATCGTCGTAACGACTGACGCCAATTCTTTGCTGAGTGTCTGGATCTACTTCCTCTTTAAGGCAGGCCAGGGGCACATATTTCTGGTCAATGCCTCGTTTCTGAATCTCGGACTCTAACCAGGTCAAGTAGCTGCTGAAGTTGGCATCTTGATCCAGCAGTTCATCCAGGGTATAACAGCCCAAATGGTCATTTTCAGGTTTGGCGACTTCATCACGAGCCGCGCGGGCGATGCGGCGATCGCTCACCAACCATCCTTCATCCACCTTGTGACTCTCAATGGACTGCTTCAGGGTATTCACATCTGCCAGCCCTACTTCGCCATCGACACCCCGCACCAAAATCCGGATGTAGCGACTCCGCCACACTGAGACATTGATAATCCACTCGAAATAGTCTGCTTCCCAGACCTCATGGGTTTCAAAACGATAGCCCAGGGTCTCAAACCAACCGCGCATCTGCTGAGCTAGAGCAAAGGCTTGACAGCGTTCCGCGCTAAAGGACGTGGCTCCCGGTAACGCCAGAGAATCTTGAGCAGCGAGTCGGGCCATCTCCGTGCGCATCCCTTCCAACGTTGGCAGACGATTGAGGCGTTCTTGCAGAGTGCCAATTTGCCGATGGAGCGATTCCAGCTTCTGGTTGGTGAGAATCTCTGCCGGAGTCCGGGTGCGTTTGGCGATTTCGATAAAGACCGCCGCAAACTCATAGAATTCGCGACGGACATCGATCTGGTTGGCTTGGAGTTCCGCTTGCAATGCCTGTCCGGCTAGAAAGGCTTCGCCATGCTTGAGCAGTCTGGAAGGGGTGTTGTGCTCCAGGGCCTCGCGAAAGAGCTGCTGAATTTCATTCTGGCGAAAGATCTCTAGCACAGGTCGCGGTTTGCCTACGCCATATTCCACCAGCGCATATTGATAGACGCCCCCAAAGTCTTCCGGCGGATGGTCTGGGTCAAGATTGAGTCGTTTGAGCAGTTTGATGATACCAGGACTTACGCATTGACAGTTGAGTCAAATTATGAGCTGAAGATAAAAGGTGTCTACCGGGCAATCCTTTGCGTATCACGACTAAACCGTCAACGGCTCGCTGCACGATCGATCTCTATGTGCGCTATCTGCTGGCT